>NZ_JBIBWH010000001.1:563784-637032 GCF_043081205.1 Streptomyces sp. NPDC014889 | reverse complement strand
ACCAGCCACCCACGCCGCACCGGCCCGCCGCCCGCACCCACGCCCCGCCCGACTCGCCCCAGCCACCAGGGCCCTGAGGCACGGACGCCCCCCGCCGAACGTGACCGCGCCCGGCGACACGGGCGCGCGAACGCCGCGCGGGGTTCGGCGTCCGACCGCCCACCCACGGTCCGGCCCACCAGCCGGCAGAACCAGCCACCCACGCCGCACCGGCCCGCCGCCCGCACCCACGCCCCGCCCGACTCGCCCCAGCCACCAGGGCCCTGAGGCACGGACGCCCCCCGCTGAACGTGACCGCGCTCGGCGGGGGCTGGGCCCGCGCGGGTATGCCGTGCCCCGGGCGTGACGGGCATGGCGCGCGGGCCCGAGGGCACCTGACGGCGTGTGACGCCGGGGAGGTGGCCGCGCGAGGTCGTCCGGGACGGGCCGCGAAGCCTCCTGGGTGGGGCGCACGGTGCCGGCTGGGACGGCGCACGCCATGACGGCGTGGGCGGAATCGTGCTCCCCCACTTGGTCGTGCGCGCTTGCCCCTTTCGGGGTGGTTGGTGAGGATCCTTGGGTGACGCTCATACGACCGGCCGCCGGGACGGGGGAAGCGCGCGCGACCGGGCGGCGCGGAGCGACGGTCCGTGCCGTCGCCGTCCTCGTCCTGGTGGCGCTCGCCGCGCTCATACCCCTGCTGGGTCCGTCCGCCGCCCTGCACGGCACCGGAGAGGCGGCGGCACCCGGCGTCGGCGGCACAGCGGTCCTGCGGACGGTGCTGTTCGCGGCCCTCTGCGTCCCCGTGGGCGAGTTGTTCGTGAACCGGCTCGCCGACGGCGTACCCGGGGCCCCTGCCGGACGTCCGCGCAGCCGGGCCCTCTACGCGGCCACCGCCGGTTTCCTCGCCGCACTGGGCCTCGCCTCCGTGGTGGCCAACGGCAACCTGGTGCCGCACAGCCCCGCCGAGATCGACGTGGGCGGCCTGCACCGGACCCGCGACGGGGCATTGGCCCTGCTGGAGGTCAACGCGTTCCTCGTCACCGGCCTGTGCGCGCTCTCCCGGCGCCCGGCGACACAGTTGTGGCCGCTCACCGCGGTGGTCGTGGCCGAGGCCCTGCGCGCGCACCCCGGGACCGAGAGCACCCCGCTCGCCGGCTCCGCGCTGACCGTCGTGCACCTGGTCTGCGGCGCTCTATGGGTGGGCGGTCTGCTGCAGGTGCTGCGCACGCTGCGGCTGTGGCGCGGGACCGCGGCGGGCGCCGCCCTGCTCGGCCGCTACGCGCGCGTGGCGGCCGTCGCGCTCGCCGGGGTGACCACGACGGGTGTGTGCAGCACGCTGCGCCGGATGCCGGCGGACACGGTGCTGCACCAGCTCACGGCGACGGCCTACGGCCGCACCCTGCTCGCCAAGGCGGTCCTCGTGGCCGGTGTCGCCCTGCTCGCCCTGTGGGCCCGGACCCGGCTGCGCCGGGCACCCGACCCGCTGACCGCGTGCGCCCCCGCGCGGGCCGAGGTCGCCGCCCTCGCCGCGGTCGTCGCGGTGTCGGGACTGCTGACGGCGCTGCCCCTGCCGATCCGCTGGTGAGCGAACCCGCAGGGGACTTCAGACCCCCACCGCGCCGAGCAGGGTGCCCGCCACATAGGTCACCCCCATGGCCAGCGCCCCGCCGGCCACGTTCCGCAGCACCGCCCCGCCGGGCGCGGCCGCTCCCAGCCGGGCACTGCTCCAGCCGGTCAGCACGAGGGCGGCCAGGACGGACAGCACGGTGACGCCCAACCGCCAGGCCGCCGGCGGCAGCACGATCGCCAGCAGGGGAAGCAGCGCCCCCACCGTGAACGCCAGGAAGCTCGCCCCGGCCGCGTGCCACGGGTTGGTCAGCTCGTCGGGGTTGATGCCGAGCTCCACGCTCGCGTGCGCCCGCAGCGCGTCCCGCTCGGTGAGCTGCTCCGCCGCCTCCCTGGCCACGTCGTGCGAGAGCCCGCGCGCCCGGAGCAGATCGGTCAGCTCCCCCAGCTCCGCCTCGGGCTGCTCGCGCAGCTCACGTCGTTCCACGGCCAGCGCGGCCATCTCCGAGTCCCGCTGGGTCGACACCGACACGTACTCCCCCGCCGCCATCGACATCGATCCGGCGAGCAGACCGGCCAGGCCCGCGGTCAGCAGGGCCGGGCGGGAGTCCGTCGCACCGGCCACACCGACGACGAGTCCCGCGGTGGACACGATGCCGTCGTTGGCGCCGAGCACGGCCGCCCGCAGCCAGTTGAGCCGCGTGCCGAGCGCGCCGCCGTGCGGCTCGTCATGCGTTGGTTCCGTCACAGGACGGAGGATCGCACGGTTCATCCGTCCTGTCCCCGCGAGGTCCTGATGTCCCGTAAGGCACACCCGTGCTCCTCCCGGAGGCCGTTCGCCGGCTCCGCGGGACGCCCGGGGGGCCAGGCTGCCGGCCGCGGCCCGTATCCTCAGTGACCATGCTCGAAGACCGCACGCTCGCAGGGTTGCCCCCCACACCGTGGCCGGCCGCGTATCCGAAGGGATACGCGGTCGTTGACGTGGAGACCACCGGCCTGGCCCGCGACGACCGCATCATCTCCGCGGCGGTCTACCGGCTGGACGCGCGCGGCGAGGTCGAGGACCACTGGTACACGACGGTCAACCCCGAGCGTGACCCGGGCCCGGTGTGGATCCACGGGCTGACGAGCGAGGCCCTGGAGGGGGCGCCGCTGTTCGCCGACATCGCCGAGGAGTTCGCCGAGCGGCTGGCGGACCGGGTGCTCGTCGCGCACAACGCGGTGTTCGACTGGCAGATGATCGCACGGGAGTACGCGCGCGCGGAGCGCGAGGCTCCGGTGCGGCAGCGGCTGTGCACCATCGCGCTCGCCAAGGAGCTGGCGCTGCCCCTGCCCAACCACAAGCTGGAGTCGCTCGCGGCGCACTTCGGCGTCGTGCAGCAGCGCGCGCACCACGCGCTGGACGACGCGCGCGTGCTGGCCGAGGCCTTCCGGCCGAGCCTGCGGGCCGCGGCGGCGGGCGGGGTGCGGCTGCCGCTGCTGGAGTGCAGACCGCTGACGGAGTGGTCGGACCGGCCGGTGCCCCGGCAGCAGTCGGGCGGCTACGGCGGCTACCGCGCGGGCAGTTGGCGCCCCTCGCGCAAGCGGCCCGCGTGCCCGTACCCCAACCCGGGCCGCTACGAGGACGGCAGGCGCCTCAAACAGGGCATGCGGGTGGCCTTCTCCGGCGACACCTCCACCGAGCGCGAACTGCTGGAGGACCGGGCCACCGAGGCCGGGCTGCACGTGTCCGCCAGCCTGTCCCGGCTGACCAGCCTGCTGGTCACGAACGACCCGGACTCGGGCACGTCGAAGGTGGTCAAAGCCCGCCAGTACGGCACTCCGGTGGTGGACGAGGCGGCGTTCGGGCAGTTGCTCAGGGACGTGGAACCGGCGGAGAGCCGCTGACGGGCGTACGGGTGATTGCCGGGCGACTCGCCCACGGTCCGCTCGCCCGCGCCGCGGCCACGGCTCACCCTGTGGCGCATGGCGAGATGTGAAGTATGCGGCAATGACTACGGAATGACCTTCGAGGTGCACGCCCAGGGCTCGGTGCACGTCTTCGACTGCTTCGCCTGCGCGATCCACCGCATGGCACCGATCTGCGAGCACTGCCGTGTCCAGATCATCGGTCAGGGCGTCGAGGTCGACGGGCACTGGTACTGCGGCGCGCACTGCGCCCGCGCCGAGGGGAGGGCCGGAATCGTCGACCGCGTTTGAGGACACCCCTGCCGAAAACACCCCACGGCCGCGGAGGTACCGTCGTGGGGTGTACCGCTTCCTGTTGACCCGCCAGTGGGTGATCCTCACCATCCTCGCGATCGCGCTGATCCCGACGATGATCCGGCTGGGTTTCTGGCAGTTGCACCGCCATGAGCACAAGGTCGCGCTGAACCAGGTCATCACCGAGTCGCTGGCCGCGCGGCCGGTGCCGGCCGAGTCGCTGACCTCGCCCGGCACCACGGTGAACCAGGCCGACCTGTACCACAGGGTCACCGCCAAGGGGCACTTCGACACCGCGGACGAGGAGGTCGTGCGCCGCCGCACCAACGCCGACGGCGACATCGGCTACCACGTGCTGACCCCCTTCGTCCTCGACGACGGCAAGGTCCTCCTGGTCAACCGGGGCTGGGTCCCCACGGACGCCTCGCAGACGGCGTTCCCGGAGATCCCGGCGCCCCCGCGCGGAGAGATCACCGTCACCGGCCGGCTGATGCCCGACGAGACGACCGCGGCGAGCGGCATCAAGGACGTCAAGGGCCTGCCCGACCGCCAGGTGATGCTGATCAGCAGCACGCAGCAGGCCGAGCGGCTGGGGAAGCAGGTCCTCGGCGGCTACATCCAGCTGACCTCGCCCGCGCCGCGGGGCGGCAGCCCGCAGCTGCTGCCCGACCCGGAGCACAGCGACATCGGCCCGCACCTGGCGTACGCCATCCAGTGGTGGCTGTTCACGGCGGGCGTCCCGGTCGGCTGGGTGGTCCTGCTGCGCCGCGAGGCGCGTGAGCGCGCGCAGGCGGCGGCGAAGGAAGCGGCGCCGGAGGCGGAGCCCGCCGCCGTGTAGCGGGGACGTCCCCGCCGGCCTCGCCCCGTGCCGGAGCGACCGGGCAGGATGGGGGCCATGGATCTTGGACTGAAGGACCGGGTGTACGTCGTCACCGGCTCCACGCGGGGACTGGGCAACGCCACCGCGCGCGAGCTGGTCGCCGACGGCGCGAAGGTGGTCGTCACCGGGCGGGACGGCGAACGGGTCGCCGCCGCGGCGGCCGAGCTGGGGCCGAATGCCGTCGGGGTGGCCGTGGACAACGCGGACGCCGACGCGCCGGCGCGGCTGATCGCGGCGGCGCGGGAGCACTTCGGCGGCTTCCACGGCGTGCTCGTGAGCGTCGGCGGACCGCCGGCGGGCTTCGTGGCCGACAACACCGACGAACAGTGGCAGGCCGCGTTCGAGTCGGTGTTCCTCGGCGCGGTGCGGCTCGCCCGCGCGGCGGCGGCCGAGCTGGAGCCGGGCGGGGTCGTCGGGTTCGTGCTGTCCGGATCGGTGTACGAGCCGATCCCCGGGCTGACCATCTCCAACGGGCTGCGGCCGGGCCTGGCCGGGTTCGCCAAGTCCCTCGCGGACGAGCTGGGCCCGCGGGGCATCCGGGTCGTGGGTGTGCTGCCGGGCCGTATCGACACGGACCGCGTGCGCGAGCTGGACGCGCTGTCCGCGGACCCGGAGGCGACACGGACCGCCGCCGAGTCGCGGGTGCCGCTGCGCAGGTACGGCACACCGGAGGAGTTCGGCCGGGCGGCCGCGTTCCTGCTGTCGCCCGCGGCGTCCTACGTCACCGGTGTGATGCTGCCCGTGGACGGCGGAGCCCGGCACGGTTTCTGAGCGCGGCACGACACCGGGGCCCGCTCCGGGGTCAGCTCACTCGTTCCGCGCGGTGCCCGACCGCCCGCAGCCGCACCTCCGCCGGAAGGGCGGCGAGGCGGGCGGAGGCGCGGGCGTGGCTGAGGGCATGGCCGGTGAGGTGGTCCAGGGCCGTTCCCGGGTTCACGTGGGGTTCCAGCAGGAGCTGCACCTGGGTCCTGGGGGCGCCGCGGCGGCCGGTCAGACGGACCCGGGCGCGGGCGACACCGTCCGGCTGCTCGGCGTCCGCGGCCAGGACGTCCTCCAGGGCCCGGCCCCGGAGCAGGGCCGTCTCGCCGTCCCCGGTGTCGACGATCACCTCGCCGAGCCGCCGCCGGCGCACCACCGCGGCCAGCCACCACAGGGCCAGCAGCACCAGGACGGCCAGGGCGGCGAGGACGGCGGGCCACCACCAGCCGGCCTCCCGCCACCGCGTCCGCTCCGCGGCGCTCAGCAGGACCTCGTGCCGGCCGCGGTGGATCCACCACGAGGGCGGCCGTACGCCCGTCCCCACGGCGAGCACCGACCCGCCCACCACCAGCAGCACGAGACCGACGAGACCGGTCAGCACCCGGTTGACGATCCTGAGCATGTCCTCACCCCTTCCGCCCGGGCCGTGCGACCCGCACCGACAGGGCGGGCGGCCGGGTCAGGCCCAGCCCCGCGACCGCCTCGGCGAGCACGGTGTCCAGATCGGCGCGCACCTCCTCCAGTGCCCGGAAGTGCGCGACCGCGCGGACGTCGGCCCTGCGGCGGCGCAGCCGTACGCGTGCCGAGCGCACCCCGGCGATCTCCATGGCCCGGTCGCGCAGCACCAGCGCTGCGGCGTCCCGGTGGAGCCCGGCCCGTACGTCGGGATGGCCGCGCCGCATGGGCAGCAGGCGGCGCAGTCCCGGAGTGGCCGCCAGTACGAGCAGCCACAGGCCGAGGACCGCAGTGACGCCCGCGCCGACGAGGACCCAGGTGTCGTCCAGCGGCCGTGCGGCCAGTTGCCGGGCCAGTTCCCGGCGCCAGCGCAGTCCGGGCCGGCCGGCGCGGACGGCCGCGATGTCGTACAGGAAGGCGCCCGCGGCGATCAGGAGCAGCAGGGCGACGATGCCCGCGGGCACCCGCCGCACCGACCAGAACCGGCCGCCGCGGCCGTCCGCGCCGTCCTGGACGGGCGGGGAGCCGTCGGTGTCGGGGGCGGCGGGCCACCCGAGTGTGTCGTCCTTCTCGATGACCGGCAGGCGTTGTGTGGTGCCCTCGGAGCCCTGGGGCTCGCTCATCGCGTCCTCCCCTGTGCCGTGCCGTACGCGGGTGCCAGGTGCAGCCGTTCCACCCGGACCGCGACCTCCGGCACCTGCATTCCCACCAACGCGCCTACCCGCTCGACCACTTGGCGACGCACCGCACCGCAGCAGGCGCCGATGTCGCTCGGGTAGGGGAGGTCGAGGACGATCCGGACGCGGGCGACGTCGTGGCGCACCACCACCGTGGCCTGCGGTGGCGCGGCGTCCGGCGGCAGGGCGCCGAGCGCCTCGCGGGCCGCGCGGGCCGCGATCTTGGCGACGACGCGGTCGTCGATGGTCGTCGCGCCGCGCTCGCCGGGCAGCAGGTCGACCGGGGTGGCGCCCGGCCCGCCGTTCCCACCGTTCACCGCGGATCACCTCCGGCGGTCGCGGGGGCGGAAGAAGTCACCGAGTTCCAGGTCCCCCTCCAGGAACCGGCCGACGACGAAGCCGACGGCGCCCAGCGCCGCCACCAGCAGGAAGGCTGGGAAGCCGCCGAAGTACCCGGCGAAGCCCAGCGCCATACCGGCGATCATGCCGGCCACGGCCATGCTCATTGCGCGCTCCTCAACTCCTCGGCCGTCGCCGGGCCGTCCTCAGGTCGCCCCCGTCATCGGTCCCTCGCCACCGTGGTGGCGAGTGGGTCACTGGATGCGCGGCTCGATCTCCTCCTCCTCTTCCTCCGGCAACTGCACATCGCTGACGGCGATGTTGACCTCGACGACCTCAAGACCGGTCATCCGCTCCACCGACGCGATGACGTTCTCCCGGACCGCCCGCGCCACGTCGGTGATCGACACGCCGTAGTCGACGACGATCTCCAGGTCGAGCGCGGTCTGTACCTCGCCGACCTCGGCCTTCACCCCCCGGGTCACGGACTTCGCGCCGCCCGGGACACGGTCGCGCACGGCCCCGAAGGTCCGGGAGAACCCGCTGCCCATGGCGCTGACCCCGACCACGTCGCGCGCGGCCATCCCGGCGATCTTCTCCACGACCCCGTCGGCGATGGTGGTCCGCCCCCGGGTGGCGGGGTCTCCCAGTCCGCGCCGGGTCGCCTGCGCCCTGCGGGTCGCGGTGGTCTCCGGAACCTCGGGCTCGCCCTCGGGGGCCCTCGTCCGGTCCTGTTCCATGGCCATCGCCGTACGTCCTTTCGGTCGCCGTCCCGAACCACGGTAGGCGGAGGGGCAGGATCGCGCGCCCGGTGCGGCGCCACCGTCAGTCGCCCGTGCCGGCGAGGTCGCGCAGGCGCCGGGCCTGCGCCTCGCGTTCGGCGGCGCGCTGCTCCTCGTACGACCGTTCCCGGGCACCGCGCAGCAGCGCCTTGGTCTCGACCACGGCGTCGCGGGGCGCCGCCAGGAGCGCCGCGGCCAGGTCCCGTACGGTCGCGTCGAGCTGGTCCGCGGGCACGGCGAGGTTCGCCAGCCCGGTGTTCACCGCCTCGGCGGCGCCCACGTACCGGCCGGTGAGGCAGATCTCCAGCGCGCGGGCATGGCCGACGAGCCCCACCAGCGGATGCGTGCCGGCGAGGTCCGGGACCAGTCCGAGACTGGTCTCGCGCATGGCGAACTGCACGTCGTCCGCGACGACGCGCAGATCACAGGCCAGTGCGAGCTGGAAGCCCGCCCCGATGGCGTGGCCCTGGACCGCGGCGACGGACACGATGTCGTTGCGCCGCCACCAGGTGAACGCCTCCTGGTACTCGGCGATGGTCGCGTCCAGCTCGGCGTCGGAACCGCGCGCCAGGTCGAGGAACGACGGCTCGCCGTCGAACCCCTCGGGCGTGAACGCCTGCCGGTCGAGCCCCGCGGAGAAGGACTTGCCCTCACCGCGCAGCAGCACGACGCGGACGGAGCCCGGCAGCAGCCGGCCTGCCTCGGTCAGCGCCCGCCACAGAGCCGGGCTCTGCGCGTTGCGCTTGGCCGGGTTGGTCAGCGTCACCGTGGCGATCGAGTCGTCGACGGTGAGCCGTACGCCGTCCTTGTCGAGTACCGGGTCGAGGTCGTGCTCGGGCGGGACCATCGTGCGCCTCCGACGGGTGCGGTCATCATGGATGCCCTGCGGCATCATAAGTGACTGCACAGTAACCACCCGGCCGATCGGAGAACCGACCGGGTGGTCACCATCGAAAGCCGATGGGCCGCCCGCCGTTTCAGGCCGACGGGGCCTTCTTGCCCCGCGTCGCCCCGCCACGCCCACGGAGCGTGACACCCGACTCGCTGAGCATCCGATGAACGAAGCCATACGAGCGGCCGGTTTCCTCGGCCAACGCCCGAATGCTCGCACCGGCGTCGTACTTCTTCTTCAGGTCTGCCGCGAGCTTGTCGCGCGCGGCGCCGGTCACCCGGCTGCCCTTCTTCAGAGTCTCGGCCACCCGTGCCTCCTCATGGGAAGTGCGCTCTGGTCCCCTCATGATCACCCCTCCGGGGCCCGATGGCCACCCATTCGGCAAGGTCCGTGAGACCCACCCGTGACGACAGGAGCACATCCCCACAAGCGGAATTCGTCATTCCGCGCCTCGGCGTCCGTACCGCCGATCGGGTTCTTCCGCGAAGTACCTGGTCAGCGACGCACGACGGCCGAGCCCTTGGCACATAAGGGCTCGGCCGGTAAATCGGTGGAGGACACACCTCGATACGAGGAGATCTCACACAGATGGTGGATCACCAATGGGCCGAATGATCCATACGCCGTTGATCGCCTGTTCGGTCAAGCGAGGGCGACGAGGTCCGCGTAGTCCGCGCCCCACAGGTCCTCGACGCCGTCGGGCAGCAGGATGATCCGCTCCGGTTGCAGCGCCTCGACCGCGCCCTCGTCGTGCGTGACGAGGACGACGGCCCCCTTGTAGGTGCGCAGCGCGCCGAGGATCTCCTCGCGGCTGGCCGGGTCGAGGTTGTTGGTGGGCTCGTCGAGCAGCAGGACGTTGGCGGAGGAGACGACCAGGGTCGCCAGTGCCAGGCGGGTCTTCTCGCCGCCGGAGAGGACCCCGGCCGGCTTGTCGACGTCGTCGCCGGAGAACAGGAACGAGCCCAGCACCTTGCGGACCTCGACGAGGTCCATGTCGGGAGCGGCCGAGCGCATGTTCTCCAGCACCGTGCGGTCCGGGTCCAGGGTCTCGTGCTCCTGGGCGTAGTAGCCGAGCTTGAGGCCGTGGCCCTCGACGACCCGGCCGGTGTCGGGCTGCTCCACCCCGCCCAGCAGGCGCAGCAGCGTGGTCTTGCCCGCGCCGTTCAGGCCGAGGATGACGACGCGGGAGCCCTTGTCGATGGCCAGGTCGACGTCGGTGAAGATCTCCAGGGAGCCGTACGACTTCGACAGGCCCTCGGCGGTCAGCGGCGTCCTGCCGCAGGGCGCCGGATCCGGGAAGCGGAGCTTGGCGACCTTGTCGGACTGGCGGACCGCCTCCAGGCCGCTGAGCAGCTTGTCCGCGCGGCGGGCCATGTTCTGCGCGGCGACCGTCTTGGTGGCCTTGGCGCGCATCTTGTCGGCCTGCGCGTTGAGCGCGGCGGCCTTCTTCTCGGCGTTGGCCCGCTCCCGCTTGCGGCGCTTCTCGTCGGCCTCGCGCTGCTGCTGGTAGAGCTTCCAGCCCATGTTGTAGACGTCGATCTGGGCTCGGTTGGCGTCCAGGTAGAACACCTTGTTGACGACCGTCTCGACCAGGTCGACGTCGTGGGAGATGACGATGAAGCCGCCGCGGTAGGTCTTCAGGTAGTCGCGCAGCCAGATGATCGAGTCGGCGTCGAGGTGGTTGGTGGGCTCGTCGAGGAGCAGGGTGTCGGCGTCGGAGAACAGGATCCGGGCCAGCTCGATGCGGCGGCGCTGACCGCCGGAGAGGGTGTGCAGGGGCTGGCCGAGCACCCGGTCGGGCAGGTTGAGCGCGGCGGCGATGGTGGCGGCCTCGGCCTCGGCGGCGTACCCGCCCTTGGTGAGGAACTCGGTCTCCTGGCGCTCGTACTGCTTGAGCGCCTTCTCGCGGGTGGAGCCCTTGCCGGTGGCGATGCGCTGCTCGTTGTCGCGCATCTTGCGGATCAGGGTGTCCAAGCCGCGCGCGGACAGGACGCGGTCGCGGGCGAGCACGTCGAGGTCGCCGGTGCGGGGGTCCTGCGGGAGGTAGCCGACCTCACCGGACCGGGTGACGGTGCCTGCGGCGGGGATGCCCTCGCCGGCCAGGACCTTGGTGAGGGTGGTCTTGCCGGCGCCGTTGCGGCCGACCAGGCCGATGCGGTCGCCCTTGGCGACGCGGAAGGTGGCGGACTCGATGAGGACGCGGGCACCGGCGCGCAGCTCGATGCCGGAGGCGGAGATCACGGACAGACTCCAGGGCTGGGGTGCCCCCTGCTCGCAGAGCTCGGGGGAGGGGAGGCGGGTGGGCGGCTGAGGACGTACCCGCCGTCTAATGCACGAGGAGAATGGCCATGCGGGACATTCTAACGGGGCTGGGCAAGCGCTTTTCCGGGTGTGTTCGCGCCGGGGCGTTGTCAGTGGCCGGTGCCAGACTGGGCGGCGCACCGGACTCCTCGGTGCGAACCGACTCACAAGGAAGTGATCGGCATGGCGGACACGGCCGGCGAACGCCCGAGCATCTACCCGACGCTGCTGTACGCGGACGCCAAGGCGGCCGTCAAGCAGCTGACGGAGGCGTTCGGCTTCACGGAGCTCGCGGTGTACGAGGGTGAGGACGGCCTCGTGCACCACGCCGAGCTGGTGCAGGGCAACGGGGCGGTGATGCTGGGCTCGAGGGGCCGCGGCGGCCGCTTCGACGAGGCGATGCGCGGCGCGGGCCCCGCGGGGGTGTACGTCGTGGTGGACGACGTGGACGCCCACCACCGGCGCGCTGCGGACCACGGCGCGGAGATTCTGATGCCCCCGACCGACCAGGACTACGGCTCCCGCGACTACATGGCCCGGGACGTCGAGGGCAACATCTGGAGCTTCGGCACGTACGCACCCCGCGTCGAGGGCTGACCGCTGCGGCTCCGGTGCCCGGACAGGTACTAGTTTCCTCCGGTGTGGACCTGGAACGCCGCCCGGCGCAGCGCCTTGGCCAGCGCCGGGTCGGGATGCGCGGCGGCGAGCGCGACCAGCACCTGCACGGTGCGGGGGTGGCCCACGGTGCGCACCTCGTCGAGCAGCATCGGGACGGTGGGCTGCACCGCGGCCTCCAGGTGCCGTACGAGCATCGAGGCCTCGCCGTGGTCGGTGACCGCGGCGGCGGTGTCGACCCACAGCCAGGTGGCCTCCTCGCGGGTGAGCACCTCGTGGGCGTCCTCGGCGTCGACGCCGTCGTGCTCGGCGAGCCACAGCAGGGCGTACGGCCTGAGCGCCGGCTCGTCGAGCACGGCGCGCACGTCGGGCTCGGCGGGCGCGCCGACGACCCGCAGCGCCTCGAAGGCGAGGCCGCGCAGCAGGGCGTCCTCGCCGCGGGCGGCGCCGAGCAGTTCGGTGACGGCGCTGCCGACGGGCCGGGCGGCGAGCCAGGCCCGGTACTCGGCCCGGGCCGCGTTGGGCCGCAGTTGGGCGCAGCCGCGGAGCATGTCCTCGGCCGACTGCTCGATGTTCCCGGCGGGGCTCTGCGCGGCGACGCAGATCTGCTCCAGCTTCACCCACACCGCCCAGCTCCCGAGCGGGGTGAGCGTGGCCTGCCCGTCCCCGACGGTCAGCGCCCCCACCGCGGCGAGCGCCCGCAGGGCCCAGCCGAGCAGCGGCGCGAGTGAGTCGCCCTCGACGCCGGGCCCCTGGACCTGCGTCCCGGACGCGTGCGCCGTCGCGACCACCGCGCTGTCGGCGCCGGAGTCGGCGAGGGGCGGGGTGGCGGGGGCCACGCGGAGGACGGCCTCGGCTGCGGGCCCCGTGGCCGCGTCCGGGGACGCGGACGTCTCGGGCGTGGCAGCGTCATCGGGGCCGGAGACGGCGGTGGCCACCCGGAGTCCGCTCCCCCGGCCGGCTACGGCGCCAAGCGCGACGGCGGGCCGCGCGCCCTCCGGCACCGGGGCCGCCACGCCGCCGTCGGGGTCGGAGACGACGGCCGACCCGGCGGCAGGAGCCGCGCGGAGGCCGGCCTCCGAGGGGGGGACGGCGCCCAGCGCAGCGGCGGCGGACCCAGTGGCCCCGGGCGCGGCAGCGCCCTCGGGGCCGGCGACGGCGGCAGGGGCCGCGCGGAGGCCCGGCTCGCCGTCGGGGGCGGCGTCCGGCGCGGGGCCCGTGGCACCGGGTGGGGTGGGGTCCGGGGTGTAGGAGACCTCGCAGCGGTCGGTGCGCAGTTCTGTGACTCGCTGGCGGAGGAGGTCGAGGAGTTGGTCCACGGGGACGGGACCGGCGGAGAGCTGGAGGAAGGACAGGACCTGCGGCATGGCCGACACGACCTCGGCGACGGCGGCCGCCTCGTGACCCTCCGGCTCCGGGCAGGCGAGCGACCAGGCGTCGAAGAGGGCCACCCAGCCGCGCAGGACGGCGCTGTCGTCGCGGTTCCAGGCCCGCAGCCGCCAGCCGGGGCGGGCGTTGTCGCCGTGCACCTCGATGAGGCCGGAGAGCCGGGCGGTGTCCCAGTCGGCGCGGACCTGAGCGGCGGTCAGGCCCAGATCGGCGGCTGCCCGCTCGGTGGTCGCGTCGGAGAGCGTGGCCTTGTCGTCGGCGGTCGGCCCCCCGCGGCCGGGCCCGAGGGCGGCGTCCGCCCAGCGGGCGACGCGGGCCGCCCCGGACAGGAGGGAACGCGCCATTCTGGCCAGCTCCGCGGGTGCCGGAGTGCCCTCCGGGGGACGCGGGGCGGGGCGGCGCGGTTGCCGCTGGTTCACGGCTCTGGGGGCGGCGGCCAGGGGTCGTGGGCGGACGATGCGAAGCCTGGAGTCGCGCGGGATACGGGACGTCACGGGTGCAGTCTTCCGGTTGACGGTCCGAAAACCCAAACGGAATGTCACGGCGGGCGATGGAGAAGGCCAAGGGAAGGTCGCGGGGACGCCCGCAAGTCACCTTCCGGCCGGTTCCGCAAGGGTCCCCGGGACCTGGCCGTAGACCGGTCCCCGGTGGGTGACAGGGGGTGAAACGGAACCGTGCCGCCGCCTCACATCAGCGGCGTGAGGAAGCGCCGCAGGGCCTCCTCGTAGCCCTCGGGATCGGCGTTCCACATCGCGCCGTGCGGAGCGCCCGGCACCGTGTGCAGCGCGACCAGGTTGGGACGGCGGTCGGCGAGACGGCGGGAGAGCTGCCAGGGGGCCACCTGGTCGCCCGGGCCGTGGAAGATCAGCGTCGGCATCGTGAGCCCCTCCGGGTCCGTCGCCGCGGCCAGGCGGTCGCCGTACAGGCCGGTGCGCCCCTGCGCGGCGCGCACCGCCAGCGGCAGCAGCGGGCCCGGGGTGTGCCGCGCCCGGGCCAGGGCCCGCAGCGTCACCTCCCAGTTGAGCACCGGGGAGTCAAGGACCAGCCCGGTGATCCGGTCGCGCGTCGCCGAGCGGGTGGCGGCGCGCAGCGCCATCGTGGCGCCGGTGGACCAGCCGTGCAGAACGATCCGCTCGGCCCCGTACCGCACGGCGTAGCGGATCGCCGCGTCCAGGTCCCGCCACTCGGTCTCGCCGAGGTGGTTGAGGCCGTCCGGCGGGCGGGGCGCGCCGAGGTCGCCGCGGTAGGCGAGGACCAGCACGGGGAAGTGCCGGCGGTGCAGGAACCCCAGGATGTTCATGGGGAGTTCGCGGGTGCCGCCCAGGCCGTGCACCGCGATCACCCAGGTCTCGCGCACTCCGGGCACGAACCACGCGGGCAGGGGGCCGAGTTCGCCGGGTACGTCCACGTCGGCGTGTTCGATGCCGAGGGCGGTGCGCGGGTTGCCGACGTGCAGGTTCGGGGTGAGCCACACCTTGTCGCCGCGGTGCAGGACGCCGTGGGTGACGCGCTCGAGGCGGCGTACGACGGTGTCGGGCCGGTGCGGGGCGGTGGGCAGGACGGGGCCGACCACCGCGTGGGAGCCGTTGCCCGCCAGGCCGTAGGTCCCCGGGCGCAGGGAGGCCAGGTCCCGGGTGAGGCTGATCTGGCCGGCGGCGGTGCCGTGCACGGTGAGCCGGGGTTCGGTGGGCAGGGGCCGGCCCGGAAGCGCCTTGAGCGCGGCGTCGCTGGCCAGCCGGCCCGCGGCGACGCTCGCCGCGCCGGCCGCGAGGGCAGCGGTGACGGCCGCGGCCGTCGCTTTGACTGTGGGCACGGCTCCAGTGTCCTGGCGCACCCGGTCACCGGCCAGTGGGACGGAGGGTCGGGGTGACATGTCCGCGCGGGTTCCATGAAGAGCGGAGTTCATGCCGCCGCCGTCCGCACGCGGTTACGGTCCCTCGCCGTTCCCGGGCCCCGGCTGCCCGTACCCCCGCAGTCGCTCCCCCGCCTCCGCCAGTTGCTGCGGCGTCAGCAGAGCCGGGGTCAGGCCGGGGACGCCGGACGCGGCCAGCCACACCCGGCACATCCACTCCAGTTGGGCCGTGCGGTCGTAGGCCTGGTCGAGGGTGGCGCCGTAGGTGACGGTGCCGTGGTTGCGCAGCAGGCAGCCGGTGCGGCCGGCGAGGGCGCGGAGCATGTTCGCGGCCAGCTCCTCGGTGCCGTAGGGGGCGTACGGGGCCACCCGGACGGGACCGCCGAGCGCGCCCGCTATGTAGTGGATCAGCGGGAGCTCGGTGACGAGGGTCGATACGGCCGTCGCGTGGACGGCGTGGGTGTGGACGACGGCGCCCGCGTCGGTGCTGCGGTGGATCGCGAGGTGCATGGGCAGCTCGCTGGTCGGCACCAGGGTGCCGAGCACCTGCCGGCCGTCCAGGTCGACTCCGGTGACGTCGTCGTCCGTGAGCCGGTCGTAGGGGACGCCCGAGGGGGTGACCAGTACGGTGTCTCCCACGCGTACGGACACGTTGCCCGAGGTGCCGACGACCAGTCCGTCCGTCACCGTGCGACGGGCCGCCGCGACCAGCGCCTGCCAGGCGCGCGTCATCTCCCCGAGTTCGGTCATGTGCCGATCCTGCCAGGACGCCTTGCGCGAGGGACCGCGCCTTCCCGGCGAACCCCGGGAACGGACACCGCGATGACCGACTCAGTTCATCTTCTGTTCACTCGGGTTACCTACGTTCAACGCGCCAATGACGCTCGAACGATTGCCTGGGTAAATGGAAAGCTTCTCGCTGATCCTCGCGATGGTGGTGGTCACCGCACTCGCGTTCGATTTCACGAACGGTTTCCACGACACAGCGAACGCGATGGCCACGACCATCTCGACCGGTGCACTCAAGCCCAAGGTCGCGGTGGCCATGTCCGCCGTGCTGAACCTGGTGGGCGCCTTCCTGTCCGTGGAGGTCGCCAACACGATCTCCAAGGGTCTCGTCGACGAGAACGGCATCCGTCCCGAGGTCATCTTCGCCGCCCTGGTGGGCGCGATCCTCTGGAACCTGCTGACCTGGCTGGTCGGACTCCCCTCCAGTTCCTCGCACGCCCTCATGGGCGGTCTGATCGGCGCCACCATCGCCTCGGCCGGCTTCAGCGCCGTGCACGGCGGTGCCCTGGTCACCAAGGTCCTCATCCCCGCGGTCGCCGCCCCGGTCGTCGCCGGTCTGGCGGCACTGGTCTCGACCCGGCTGTCGTACGGCATCGGCAGCAAGTCGCGTTCGCACGGCAAGGCGGCCGAGAAGGGCCACCGCGCCGGACAGATCGCCTCCGCCGGCCTGGTCTCTCTGGCCCACGGCACCAACGACGCGCAGAAGACGATGGGCGTCATCACCCTCGCGCTGGTCGCCGGCGGCGCCCTCGCCCCCGGCTCCAACCCTCCCACCTGGGTCATCCTCTCCGCGGGCCTGGCCATCGCGCTCGGCACCTACATCGGCGGCTGGCGCATCATCCGCACCATGGGCAAGGGTCTGACCGACCTTCAGCCGCAGCAGGGCTTCGCCGCCCAGACCAGCGCGGCCACCGCCATCCTGGCCTCCTCCCACCTCGGCTTCTCCCTGTCCACCACGCACGTCGTCTCCGGTTCGGTGATGGGCGCGGGCCTGGGCCGCAAGGGCGGCGTGGTCCGCTGGTCCACCGCGACCCGCATGGCCGTCGCCTGGGCCCTCACCCTGCCCGCCGCGGCCCTGGTCGCGGCCGGCGCGGAGGCCGTGACGCGCCTTGGCGACTGGGGCACCGGGCTCGTCGCCGCGTTCCTGGTGGCCTCCAGCGCCGCGATCTGGAAGATCTCCCGCCGCGAGGTCGTCGACCACACCAACGTCAACGGCACCGAGGAGCCGGCCGGCGTGGTCACCCAGGCCATCGCCGCCGTCACCCCGCCCCCGGCCTCCCCGGTGACCGAGGACCTCACGGCCACGATCCCCACCCCGGCCTCCGCGCCCGCCGCCGACCCCGCGCCCGTGGCGACGCCGCCGGCCGCCGCCGTCTGAGCCGGCGTCCCGGCAGAAGGAAGAGAAGCAGCATGAATATCGACTGGGCGGCCCTCGGCTCCGTCTTCGGCGTCAGCCTCGCCGTCACGGTGGGCCTCGTGACCCTGTTCACCCTCGGCATCGCCGGACTCTCCCGCCGCGAGCGGGCCGTGGCCCAGGGCGACGGCGGCGGGGCCCTCGCGGTCACCGGCGCCTACGCCTGCTTCGCCGCGTGCGCCGCCGCCGTGGCCTACGGGATCTACCTGATCGTGGCCTGACCCGACCGGGACCCGGCAACCGGGTCCGATACCGGGCCCGTCCCCTCCCCTCACCCGTCCTTCCCGGACCGTCCCCGCGACGGCGCCCGGGAAGGGCGGGCTTTTGCCGTCCCGCGCGTCCCGCGGTGTGGGCCTCATCTCAGTAAGCCTGCGCAGGTCAACGGCAGGTTGACGGGTGTTCGCGGTGCGTGGTGGACTTCCGGGGCCAAGTACGGCGGCAGGAGAGGAAGTCCGGTGCGAATCCGGCACGGTCCCGCCACTGTGACCGGGGAAGAACGTCCCCGGGAGTCAGGAACTCTCACCGCCGGTCTCGTCGAACCAGGGCGTGGACACCCTGAGTGAGGACATATCGCCATGCGCGGCTGCCGACCGAGGTTCATCAGCGACTCACTGACCGACCGCACGACCGGCTGACCCGATGGGTGCCGATCGCGTCTTCGCGTACGGCGCCGCCGCCGGCCTCCTCGGTGACCTGCTCCTCGGCGATCCGCGCCGCGGGCACCCCGTCGCCGCGTTCGGACGGGCCGCGGGCGCCGTGGAACGCGCGCTGTGGCGGGACCACCGCGGCCGGGGCGCCCTGCACACCGCCGTGTGCGTGGGGGGTGCCGTGTCCTCGGCCGCGCTGGCAGCGTCCGCCGTACGGTCCTCGCCTGCCGCGTCCGTCGCGCTGACCGCCGCCGCCACCTGGGCCGTCGTCGGCGGGACCTCCCTCGCCCGTGAGGCGCGGGAGATCGGGCGCGCGCTGGAGGCCGGCGACGTCGACGGCGCCCGGGAGCGGCTGCCGCATCTGTGCGGGCGTGATCCGCAGGCGCTGGACGCCGACGGGATCGCCCGGGCCGTCGTCGAGTCCGTCGCCGAGAACACCTCCGACGCGGTGGTGGGCGCGCTGGTGTGGGGCGCCGCCGCCGGTGTGCCGGGGCTCGTCGGCTTCCGCGCGGTCAACACCCTGGACGCCATGGTCGGGCACAAGTCCCCCCGCTACCGCCGCTACGGCTGGGCCTCGGCCCGTCTCGACGACCTCGCCGGATGGCCGGGGGCGCGGCTGACCGCCGCCCTGGCGGCCGTGGCGGGCGACGACCCGCGCGGTGCCGTACGGGCCTGGCGCGCCGACGCCGGCAAGCACCCGAGCCCCAACGCCGGTCCGGTCGAGGCCGCGTTCGCGGGGGCGCTCGGGGTGCGGCTTGGCGGCACGCTCTCGTACGCCGGGCGCGTGGAGCACCGTCCGGTGCTCAACGGCGCCGGACGCGCCGTCCGGCCGGAGGACATCGAGCGTGCGGTACGGCTCTCCCGCCGCGTGGGCTGGCTCGCGCTCGGCGTGTGCGCGGGCGCACGGCTGCTGAAGAGAGGACGGACGTCATGAGGGGCGGACTGCTCGTCGCCGGTACCACCTCCGACGCGGGGAAGAGCGTCGTCACGGCCGGGATCTGCCGGTGGCTGGTGCGCCAGGGCGTGAAGGTCGCCCCGTTCAAGGCGCAGAACATGTCCCTCAACTCCTTCGTCACCCGGGAGGGCGCCGAGATCGGGCGGGCACAGGCCATGCAGGCCCAGGCGTGCCGGATCGAGCCGACCGCGCTGATGAACCCGGTGCTGCTCAAGCCGGGCGGCGAACAGAGCAGCCAGGTCGTCCTGCTGGGCAGACCGGTGGGCGAGATGAGCGCCCGCGGCTACCACGGCGGGCGGCAGCAGAGGCTCCTCGGCACCGTCCTCGACTGCCTGGCCGAGCTGCGGAGCACGTACGACGCGGTGATCTGCGAGGGGGCGGGCAGCCCCGCGGAGATCAACCTGCGCCGGACCGACATCGTCAACATGGGGATCGCGCGCGGCGCGCGGCTGCCCGTGCTCGTCGTCGGCGACATCGACCGCGGCGGCGTCTTCGCCTCCTTCTTCGGCACGCTCGCCCTGCTGTCGCCCGAGGACCAGGAACTCGTCGCCGGGTTCCTCGTCAACAAGTTCCGCGGCGACGTCTCGCTGCTCGAACCCGGGCTCGACATGCTGCACGGGCTCACCGGACGGCGCACGTACGGCGTGCTGCCGTTCCGGCACGGGCTCGGCATCGACGAGGAGGACGGACTCCGTGTCTCGCTGCGGGGCGCCGTGCGGGAGTCCGCCGTGGCGGCGCCGGTCGGCGAGGACGTGCTGCGGGTCGCCGTCTGCGCGGTGCCGCTGATGTCCAACTTCACCGACGTCGACGCGCTCGCCGCCGAACCCGGCGTCGTCGTGCGGTTCGTGGACCGGCCCGAGGAACTGACCGACGCCGACCTCGTCGTCGTGCCCGGCACCCGCGGCACGGTCAGGGCGCTGGAGTGGCTGCGGGAGCGCGGCCTCTCGCGCGCCCTGGCGGGGCGGGCCGCCGAGGGGCGGCCGGTGCTCGGCGTCTGCGGCGGCTTCCAGATCCTCGGCGAGCACATCGAGGACGACGTCGAGTCGCGGGCCGGGCGCGTGGACGGCCTCGGACTGCTGCCCGTACGCGTCCGGTTCGCCCGCGAGAAGACCCTGACCCGGCCGCAGGGCGAGGCCCTCGGCGAGCGGGTCGAGGGCTACGAGATCCACCACGGGGTCGCCGAAGTCACCGGCGGGAGTCCCTTCTTGGACGGCTGCCGGGTCGGCGCCGTGTGGGGCACGCACTGGCACGGCTCGCTGGAGTCGGACGGCTTCCGGCGGGCCTTCCTGCGCGAGGTGGCGGCCGCCGCCGGCCGCCGTTTCGTGCCGGCGCCCGACACCTCGTTCGCCGCGCTGCGCGAGGAGCAGCTCGACCGGCTCGGCGACCTGATCGAACAGCACGCGGACACCGACGCGCTCCGGCGGCTCATCGAGTCGGGCGCGCCGCAAGGACTGCCTTTCATTCCACCGGGAGCGCCCGCATGAGCACAGTGTTGTTGTTGTCGACCGCCGACACCGATCTGCTCGCCGCCCGAGCCTCGGACGCCTCCTACCGGATCGGCAACCCGACCCGCGTGGACGCCGGCCAGGAGCTCGCGGGGCTGCTCGACGGCGCGGACATCGCCGTCGTACGGCTGCTCGGCGGCAAGCGGGCCTGGGAGGACGGGCTCGCCGCGCTGAAGGCGTCCGGCGTGCCGACCGTGCTGCTGGGCGGAGAGGCCGTGCCGGACGCGGAGCTGATGGCCGAGTCGTCGGTGCCCGCCGGGGTCGTGGCGGAGGCGCTGAAGTACCTCGTCGAGGGCGGGCCCGACAACCTGGCGGAACTCGCCCGGTTCCTCTCCGACACGGTGCTGCTGACCGGCGAGGGCTTCGAACAGCCGCACAGGATGCCCGAGTACGGCGTGCACGGCGAACGCGCCCTCGTCGACGGCCGCCCGACCGTCGGCGTGCTCTTCTACCGCGCCCACGAACTGAGTGGCAACAGCGCGTTCGTGGACACCCTGTGCGACGCGATCGAGGCGCACGGAGCCAACGCCCTTCCCGTCTACTGCGGTTCGCTGCGCGGCGCGGACGCCGGGCTGTACGAGATCCTCGGACGCGCCGACGCCCTGGTCGCCACCGTCCTCGCGGCCGGCGGCACGCACGCCTCCCGGGCCTCCGCCGGTGGTGACGAGGAGGCCTGGGACATCGGGGCGCTCGCGGACCTCGACATCCCCGTACTGCAAGGGCTCTGCCTGACCTCCTCGGGCGCCGCGTGGGACGAGTCCGACGCCGCGCTGTCCCCCATGGACGCGGCCATGCAGGTCGCCATCCCGGAGTTCGACGGGCGGCTGATCACCGTGCCGTTCTCCTTCAAGGAGCAGGGCCCGGACGACGTGCCGGTGTACGCGGCCGACCCCGAGCGCGCCGCCCGCGTCGCCGGGATCGCCGTACGGCACGCGCGGCTCCGGCACAAGCCGAACGCCGAGAAGAAACTCGGGCTGGTCTTCACCGCCTACCCGACCAAGCACTCCCGGGTCGGCAACGCCGTCGGTCTCGACACCCCCGCCTCGGCGGTGCGGGTGCTCGACGCGCTCCGGGACGCCGGGTACTCCCTCACCCAATACCCTGCGGGCGGCGACGAGTTGATCCACCGGCTGATCGAGGCCGGCGGCCACGACGTCGAGTGGCTGACCGAGGACCAGCTGGCCGCCGCGCCCGCGCGTGTGCCGCTCGCGGACTACCGGGCGTGGTTCGACACCCTGGACCCGGAGCTGCGGAACGCCATGCTGGAGGCCTGGGGCGAACCGCCGGGCGGCCTGTATGTCGACGGCGACGACATCGTCCTCGCCTCCCTGCGGTTCGGGAACGTCGTGGTGATGATCCAGCCGCCGCGCGGCTTCGGCGAGAATCCGATCGCGATCTACCACGACCCGGACATGCCGCCGTCCCACCACTATCTGGCGGCCTACCGCTGGCTGGAGAACTCTTTCGGCGCCGACGCGATCGTGCACATGGGCAAGCACGGCACGATGGAGTGGCTGCCGGGCAAGGGCCTGGGGCTGAGCGGGAGGTGCGCCCCGGACGCGGTCCTCGGTGATCTGCCGCTGATCTACCCCTTCATCGTCAACGACCCCGGCGAGGGCACCCAGGCCAAGCGGCGCGGGCACGCCACGGTCGTCGACCACCTCGTCCCACCGATGGCGCGCGCGGACACCTACGGCGACCTGGCCAAGCTGGAGCAGCTCCTCGACGAGTACGCGCTGGTCTCCGACCTGGACCCGGTGAAGGCGCCCGCCGTGCGCGCCCAGATCTGGACCCTGGTCAAGGCCGCCGAGCTCCACCACGACCTGCGTGTGGACGAGCAGCCGGACGACGAGGCGTTCGACGAGTTCGTCATGCACATCGACGGCTATCTGTGCGAGATCAAGGACGTGCAGATCAGGGACGGCCTGCACATCCTCGGCGGCGGACCGGTCGGCGAGCCCCGGGTGAACCTGGTACTCGCCGTGCTGCGCGCCTCCCAGGTGTGGGGCGGGCAGGCGAACGCGCTGCCGGGGCTGCGGGCGTGTCTCGCCGAACACTTCGGCCTGGTGGAGAAGGAGTTGCTGGCCGAGCCGGGCGCTCCGGTGAAGGTGCCGGTGGAGCTGACGGACCTGGTGGACGGCCCGTCGCGCACGGCGGCGGACGCCATCGACCTGCTGGAGCAGCTCTGCCGGCGGATCGCCGAGGGCATGGAGGAGCGCGGCTGGGCGGCCGACGCGGGTCCGGCTCTCGTACGGGAGGTGCTGGGCACCGAACTCCCGGACGCGACGGCCGTGCTGGAGTTCGCCTGCACCGAGGTCGTGCCGCGGCTGGCCCGTACGACGGACGAGATCGGGCACATCCTGCGGGCGCTGGACGGCGGTTACGTCCCGGCGGGCCCGTCCGGCTCGCCGACCCGGGGCCTGGTCAACGTGCTGCCGACCGGACGCAACTTCTACTCGGTCGACCCCAAGGCGATCCCGTCCAGGTTGAGTTGGGAGGTCGGCCAGTCGCTCGCGGACTCGCTGGTGGCCCGCTACCTCCAGGACACGGGCGCGTACCCGAAGTCGGTCGGCCTGACGGTCTGGGGCACCTCCGCGATGCGCACCCAGGGCGACGACATCGCCGAGATCCTGGCGCTGCTGGGCTGCCGCCCGGTCTGGGACGACGCCTCGCGCCGGGTGACCGGCTTCGAGGTGGTCTCCCTGGAGGAGCTGGGCCGGCCGCGTATCGACGTCACGGTCCGCATCTCGGGCTTCTTCCGGGACGCGTTCCCGCACGTGGTCGGGCTGATCGACGACGCGGTACGGGCGGTGGCCGAGCTGGACGAGCCCGCCGGGCGGAACTTCGTGAAGGCCCACGCCGACGAGGACACCGCCGAGCACGGCGACCGGCGCCGCGCCACGGCCCGCGTCTTCGGCTCCAAGCCGGGCGCGTACGGCGCGGGTCTGCTGCCCCTGATCGACGCGCGGAACTGGCGCAGTGACGCCGACCTGGCCGAGGTGTACGCGGTGTGGGGCGGCTACGCCTACGGGCGCGGGCTAGACGGGCGGGCGGCGCGCGGGGACATGGAGACGGCGTTCCGGCGGATCGCGGTGGCGGCGAAGAACGTCGACACTCGTGAGCACGACCTGGTCGACGCCGACGACTACTTCCAGTACCACGGCGGCATGGTCGCCATGGTGCGGCACCTGACGGGGGCGAGCCCGGAGGCGTACGTCGGCGACAGTGCCGTACCGGACCAGGTGAAGACGCGGACTCTGGGCGAGGAGACGCATCGGGTCTTCCGCGCCCGTGTGGTCAACCCGCGCTGGATGGCGGCCATGCGGCGGCACGGCTACAAGGGCGCCTTCGAGATGGCGGCGACCGTGGACTACCTGTTCGGGTACGACGCCACGGCGGGCGTGGTCGACGACTGGATGTACGAGAAGCTCAGCGCCGAGTACGTCTTCGACGCCGAGAACCGGGACTTCATGAAGAAGTCCAACCCGTGGGCGCTGCGGGGCATCACCGAGCGGCTGCTGGAGGCCGCCGACCGCGGGCTGTGGGCGGAGCCGGACGCGGACACGCTGGAGCGGCTCCGGGCCACCTACCTGGAGCTGGAGGGCGACTTGGAGGGCGAGGACAAGTGACCACCCCGTTTCCGTTCACGGCTGTCGTCGGACAGGACGACCTGCGGCTCGCGCTGCTGCTGAACGCGGTGTCGCCGCAGGTGGGCGGCGTGCTCGTACGCGGCGAGAAAGGCACCGCCAAGAGCACCGCCGTACGCGCCCTGTCCGCGCTCCTGCCCGAGGTGGACGTCGTCCCCGGGTGCCGTTTCTCGTGTGACCCCGGATCGCCCGATCCCGCCTGCCCGGACGGGCCGCACGAGCCGGGATCCGGCACGACGCGGCCCGCCCGGATGGTCGAACTCCCCGTCGGGGCCTCGGAGGACCGGCTCGTGGGCGCGCTCGACATCGAGCGGGCGCTCGCCGAGGGTGTGAAGGCGTTCGAGCCGGGCCTGCTCGCCGACGCGCACCGCGGGATCCTGTACGTCGACGAGGTCAACCTCCTGCACGACCACCTCGTGGACCTCCTGCTGGACGCCGCCGCCATGGGCGCCTCGTACGTCGAGCGCGAGGGCGTCTCCGTACGGCACGCCGCCCGTTTCCTGCTCGTCGGGACCATGAACCCCGAGGAGGGCGAACTGCGGCCCCAACTCCTCGACCGCTTCGGCCTGACCGTCGAGGTCGCGGCCTCGCGGGAGCCCGACCAGCGGGTGGAGGTCGTGCGGCGCAGGCTCGCCCACGACGACGATCCGGACGGTTTCGCCGCGCGGTGGGCCGACGAGGAGAGTGCCGTACGGCAGCGGATCGTGGCGGCGCGGGAGCTGCTGCCGCAGGTCCGGCTGGGCGACGGCGCGCTGCGGCAGATCGCGGCGACCTGTGCCGCCTTCGAGGTGGACGGTATGCGTGCCGACATCGTCATGGCCCGGACCGCCACCGCGCTGGCGGCCTGGGCCGGGCGGACCGACGTGCTCGCCGAGGACGTGCGGCAGGCCGCGTTGCTGGCACTCCCCCACCGGCGGCGGCGCAACCCCTTCGACGCGCCGGGCCTTGACGAGGACAAGCTCGACGAGACCCTTCAGGAGTCCGCGGGCCCTCAGGACGACGATCCCGACCCCGGCCCCGACGGGCCCGGCGGTGGCGGCGGGCAGCCAGCCCCCGACGACGGCGGCCCGCAGGGCGGTGACACCGCCGCGCAGCCCGAGGCCGGCGACAGCGGTGAGCCGCAGCCCTCCGGTGCCGGCGCCGGTGAGCAGTCCGCCGTGCGGGCCTCCGAGCCGTTCCGCACCAAGGTGCTGAGCGTGCCCGGCCTCGGCGAGGGCGCCGCCGGTCGGCGTTCGCGGGCGCGGACCGAGCACGGGCGCACGACCGGGGCGCGGCGGCCCCAAGGCTCCCTGACCAAGCTGCACCTGGCGGCCACCGTGCGGGCCGCCGCACCGCACCAGCGCGCACGGGGACGGTCCGGGCCGGGGCTGGTGGTCCGCCGGGACGATCTGCGGCAGGCGACCCGCGAGGGGCGCGAGGGCAACCTCGTCCTGTTCGTGGTCGACGCCTCCGGGTCCATGGCCGCCCGGCAGCGCATGAGTGCCGTGAAGGGCGCCGTGCTGTCCCTGCTCCTCGACGCCTATCAGCGGCGGGACAAGGTGGGCCTGGTGACCTTCCGCGGCAACGACGCACAGGTCGCGCTGCCGCCGACGTCGTCCGTCGACGCCGCCGCGGCCCGGCTGGAGTCACTGCCGACGGGTGGACGCACTCCGCTGGCGGCCGGGCTGCTCAAGGCGCACGAGGTGCTGCGGATCGAGCGGCTGCGTGATCCGGCGCGGCGGGCGCTGGTCGTGCTGGTGACCGACGGGCGGGCCACGGGTGGGCCTGAGCCGGTGGCGCTCGCCGGGCGCGCGGCGCGGCTGTTCGCGGCCGAGGGGACCGCGTCCGTGGTCGTGGACTGCGAGTCGGGGCCGGTGCGGCTCGGCCTCGCCGGGCAGCTCGCGGGTGAACTGGGCGGTACGGCCGTGACGTTGGACGAGCTGCGGGCGGACAGCATCGCCGGTCTCGTCCGGGACGTGCAGGGGACTTCGAGGAGGGCCGCGTAATGCCGCAGGGGCAGCCGAGCGTCGTACCGGAGGACGGACTGACGACCCGTCAGCGCCGCAACCGGCCGCTGGTCGTCGTGCACACCGGCGTCGGCAAGGGCAAGTCGACCGCCGCCTTCGGGCTCGCACTGCGCGCCTGGAACCAGGGCTGGCCGATCGGGGTGTTCCAGTTCGTCAAGTCGGCGAAGTGGCGGGTCGGCGAGGAGCGCGCGCTGCGGGTGCTCGGCGACTCGGGCGAGGGCGGGTCCGTCGCGTGGCACAAGATGGGCGAGGGCTGGTCCTGGGTGCAGCGGGACGCACAGGGTGACAACGCGACCAACGAGCAGAAGGCGCGGGAGGGCTGGGAGCAGGTCAAGCGGGACCTGGCCGCCGAGACGTACCGGCTGTACGTGCTCGACGAGTTCGCGTATCCGATGCACTGGGGCTGGGTCGACACCGCCGAGGTCGTCGACGTGCTGCGGAACCGGCCCGGGACCCAGCATGTGGTGATCACTGGGCGGAACGCGCCCGCGGCGCTGGTGGACTTCGCCGATCTCGTCACCGACATGTCCAAGGTCAGGCATCCGATGGACGCCGGGCAGAAGGGGCAGAGGGGCATCGAGTGGTGACGTCGCTGTCCGTGCCCCGGCTGGTCGTCGCCGCGCCCTCGTCGGGCAGCGGCAAGACCACCGTCGCCACGGGGTTGATGGCCGCGCTGACCCGGCGGGGGCTTTCCGTGTCCCCGCACAAGGTCGGTCCGGACTACATCGATCCGGGGTATCACGCGCTCGCCACCGGGCGCGTGGGGCGGAACCTGGACGCGTACCTGTGCGGGCCGGAGCTGATCGGGCCGCTGTTCCTGCACGGGGCGCGCGGGTGCGACGTCGCCGTCGTCGAGGGCGTGATGGGGCTGTACGACGGGGCCGCCGGGGAGGGCGAACTGGCGTCCACCGCACAGGTGGCGAAGCTGCTGCGGGCGCCGGTGGTGCTGGTCGTCGACGCCTCGTCGCAGTCCCGGTCGGTGGCGGCGCTGGTGCACGGGTTCGTGACGTGGGATCCCGAGGTGCGGATCGGAGGCGTGATCCTCAACAAGGTGGCCTCCGAGCGGCACGAGGCGCTGCTGCGCGAGGCGCTGGACTCGGTCGGGGTGCCCGTGCTGGGGGTACTGCGCCGGGTCGGGCAGGTGGACGTGCCGTCCCGTCATCTCGGCCTGGTCCCGGTCGCCGAACGGCGGGCGGCGGCCGTGGACGCGGTGGAGGCGATGGCGGCGCAGGTCTCCGACGGGTGCGATCTGGAGGCGCTGGTCGCGCTGGCGCGCGGTGCGGGGGCGCTGTCGTGCGCGGCGTGGGACGCGGCCGAGGTCCTGCTCTCCGCCGGCGGGGGATCCTCCCGGGAGAGGCCGAGGGTCGCCGTCGCCGGTGGATCCGCCTTCACCTTCTCCTACGCCGAGCACGCCGAGTTGTTGCGTGCCGCCGGCGCCGAGGTCGTGCCCTTCGACCCGCTGCGGGACGAGCGGCTGCCCGAGGGGACCCGCGGGCTGGTCGTCGGGGGCGGGTTCCCCGAGGTGTACGCGGCGGAGCTGTCCGCCAACGAGCCGTTGCGCGGAGCCGTCGCCGAGCTGGCGCTTGGTGGTGCTCCGGTCGCCGCCGAGTGTGCCGGGCTGCTGTATCTGTGCCGGGAGCTGGACGGGCGGCCCATGTGCGGGGTGCTGGACGCCTCGGCGCGGATGACCGGACGGCTCACGCTCGGCTACCGGGACGCCGTGGCCGTGAGCGACAGCGTGCTCGCCGGGGCCGGGGAGCGGATGCGGGGACACGAGTTCCACCGGACCGCCGTCGAGCCCGGCTCGGGCACGGGAACGGCGGCCCCCGCCTGGGGTGTGCGCGTCCCCGAGCGGCGGGTCGAGGGCTTCGTACGGCGGAACGTGCACGCGAGTTATCTGCACACGCACTGGGCCGCCGCGCCCGGTGTCGCCCGTCGGTTCGTCGAGAGGTGCCGGACGTCATGAGCAGCAGGCTGATCGGAGTCGGGGTGGGCCCCGGCGATCCGGAGCTGGTGACCGTCAAGGGCGTCAACGCCCTGCGTGCCGCGGACGTCGTCGTGGTGCCCGTCATGGGCGCGTCCGACGGAGCGGACGGCGGGGAGCGGGGCCGTGCCGAGGCGACCGTGCTGCACTACGTGCCCGCCGAGAAGGTCGTCCGGGTGGTGTTCGCGCTGAACGAGCGCTCGGACCGGGCGCGTCGGGAGGCCGCGTGGGACGCGGCCGGGCAGCGGGTCGCCGGGCTGCTCGGAACCCGTGGCACGGTCGCCTTCGCCACCATCGGCGATCCCAACGTCTATTCGACCTTCACGTATCTGGCGCAGACCGTCGCGGCGCTGGTGCCGGGGACGGTGGTGGAGACGGTGCCCGGGATCACCGCGATGCAGGATCTGGCGGCGCGTTCGGGGGCCGTGCTGACCGAGGGCACCGAACCGCTGACCCTGGTTCCGGTCACCGCGGGGGCCGGCGTGCTCAAGGAGGCGCTGAGCGGGCCCGGGACCGTGGTGGCGTACAAGTTCGGGCGGCAGGCGCGCGAGGTGGCCGAGGCGCTGCGGGAGAGCGGGCGGATCGGCGACGCGGTGTGGGGGTCGGCGCTGGGGCTGCCGGAGGAGTCGATCCGGCCGGCCTCGGGGCTCGACGGGGCGCCGCTGCCGTACCTGTCGACGCTCATCGCGCCCGCGCGGCGCGAGGGCGGCCGGGGCGGCAAGCTGTGAGCCGTACCCGGGCGCGGGCGGGCCGGTCACGCCGCCAGGCCGACCACCACCCAGATGAAGGCCACCCCCGCGACCGTGCACAGCAGGGTCGAGCGTGCGGGGTGCTCGTGGTGGGCCTCGGGGAGGATCTCGGCCGCGGCGAGGTAGAGCAGGGCCCCGCCGAAGAGGCCGAGATAGCCGCCGAGGAACCACTCCGGGATGGTGACGAACGTGGTCGCCGCGGCGCCCGCCATGGGGGCCAGGGCGTCCGCGACGAGCATGGCCACGGCCTTGCGGCGCGCGTTGCCGTACAGGCTGGTGATGGTGAACGTGTTGAAGCCGTCGGCGAAGTCGTGGGCGATGACGGCGAGCGCCACCGCGACACCCATGCCGTGGTTCACCTGGAAGGCGGCCCCTATGGCCACGCCGTCCATGGCGCTGTGACCGACCATGGCCGCCGCGGCCGTCAGGCCCACCTCGGGGGCGCGGTGGTTGTGCCGCTCGTCGCCGCCGTGCGCGGCCTGCCGGGCGGCCAGCAGGCGTTCCACCAAGTGGGCCACGAGGAAGCCGGCCACGAACAGCAGCAGGGCCGCCGGTACGCCGAAAACCTCCCGGCCGGCCGCGTGCAGCGCCTCGGGCAGCAGGTCGAGGCCGACCACGCCCAGCATCAGGCCGCCGGCCAGTCCCAGGACCAGATGGCGGCGGTCGGTCACCCGCTGTGCCGTCCAGCCGCCGGCCAGCGTCATCAGGAACGCGCCGAGCGCGACGAGGACCGCCATGTGCCCTTGCTATCCGATCAGGGCCCGATCGCGCACATCCGGCCACCCCTACATCCGCCCACACCAGGACATTTCGCACGAGAGGACCCGAATCCATGGCCGTTGCCCCGACCGGCAAGGTGACCTTCGTCGGTGCCGGCCCCGGCGCCGCCGACCTGCTGACGTTCCGCGCCGCCCGCGCGATCGCCGAGGCCGACGTGGTGATCTGGGCGGCCAGCCTGGTGCAGGCCGAGGTGCTCCAGCACGCGCGGGAGGACGCGCAGATCCTGGACTCGGCGGCCCTGTCCCTGGAGGACGTCGTCGCCGTGTACGAGCGGGCGCACGCCGAGGGGCTGAAAGTGGCCCGCGTCCACTCCGGCGACCCGGCGCTGTGGGGCGGCACGCAGGAGCAGCTCGACCGGTGCGCGGACATCGGCATAGGGACCGAGGTCGTGCCGGGTGTCTCGTCCTTCTCCGCCGTGGCCGCGCTGGCGCGGCGCGAGCTGACGATCCCGGAGGTCGCCCAGTCGGTCGTGCTGACCCGGCTCGGTGGCGGGAAAACGCCGATGCCGCCCGGTGAGGAGGTGCGCGAGTTCGCCCGGCACGGCACCACCATGGCGGTGTTCCTGTCGGCGGCCCGCAGCGGCCAGCTCGTGCGGGAGCTGCTGGAGGGCGGCTACCCGACGTCCACGCCGGTGGTGGTGGCGTACCAGGCGACCTGGCCGGAGGAGCTGATCGTCACGTGCACGGTCGGCACGCTGGAGGAGACGGTCAAGGAGCACAAGCTCTGGAAGCACACGCTGTTCCTGGTCGGACCGGCCCTCGCCGCCCACGGCACCCGCTCGCACCTCTACCACCCCGGCCACTTCCACGGTCACCGCAGGGCCGACCCCGAGGCCCGCAGGGCCCTGCGCGCGCGGGGTGCGAGCACGTGATCACGGTCGTCGGCACGGGCACCGGGGCGTACGGCACCCGGCTGCCCGCGGACGCCGGGCTCGTCGTGGGCGCGCGGCGGCATCTGGACGCCGTACGGCTGCCGGAGGGCGCCGAACGGGTCGTCCTGGGCCCGCTGGCGCCCGCGCTCGACACCATCGGCGAGTACGTCGGCAAGGAGCGGCCGGTGCTCGTGCTGGCCTCCGGGGACCCGGGTTTCTTCGGGATCGTACGGGCGCTCGCCGAGCGGTTCGGACCGGAGCTGCTGGACGTCCGCCCCGGTGTCTCCTCCGTGGCCGCCGCCTTCGCGCGGATCGGGCTGCCCTGGGACGACGCGGTGGTGGTCAGCGCGCACGGGCGGGACCTGCGGACGGCCGTGAACGTCTGCCGGGCGCGTCCGAAGGCCGCCGTGCTGACCGGGCCGGGGGCCGGGCCCGCCGAACTGGGCGCCGCGCTGGCCGGCACCTGCGGCGAGCGGGTGCTGGTCGTCGCCTCCGCGCTGGGTGATCCGGCGGGGGAGCGCGTGGAACGGCTCACTCCGGCCGAGGCCGCCGCCCGCGACTGGGGCACGGCGGTGAACGTGGTGCTGTGCCTGGACGGGGCGCACGCGCCCGGACCCCCGCGCACGGTCGCGGGTCCGCCGGCCGGCCCGTCGCGGTGGGCCCTGGAGGAGAGCGAGTTCGCCCACCGCGACTCGATGATCACCAAGTTCGAGGTGCGCGCCCTGGCGCTGGCCCGGCTCGGGCCGCGCCTCGGCGACCTGGTCTGGGATGTGGGCGCGGGCTCCGGTTCGGTCGCCGTGGAGTGCGCCCGGCTGGGCGCAGCCGTCACCGCCGTCGAGAGGACGGCCGACGGTGTGGAGCGGATCCGCGCCAACGCGGCGGCGCACGCCGTGGACGTGTCGGTGGTGCACGGGACCGCACCGGAGGCGCTGGCCTCCCTCGCCGACCCCGACGCGGTGTTCGTCGGCGGCGGCGGGCTCGCGCTGCCCGCGGTCGTGACCGCGTGCGCGCTGCGGGCCCGGCGGACCGTCGTGGTCGCCGTGGCGGCGCTGGACCGGGTGCCGGCCGTGCGCGAGGCGCTGACCGCCGCCGGGCTCGTGTGCGACGGCGTGCTGCTCCAGTCCTCGCGGCTGGCGCCGCTGCCGGGCGACGTGACCCGGCTCGCCGCCACCAACCCTGTTTTCCTGCTGTGGGGCACGCGGCCCCCGGTGCGACAAGAAGGAGTCGCTGAGTGATCGGCCTCATTTCCGCCACGGCGGCGGGCGCGGCCGCCCGGGACCGGCTGGCCGCGGCCTGGCCGGACCGTACCCGGGTGTACGACGGGCCCGTCGGGGACGCCGTACGGGCCGCCTTCGCCGAGTGCGGGCAGTTGGTGTGCTTCCTGGCGACGGGGGCCGTCGTACGGCTGATCGCGCCCCTGCTGGGCGAGAAGGCCTCCGATCCGGGGGTGGTGTGCGTCGACGAGGGCGGCCGGTTCGCGGTGTCCCTGGTGGGCGGGCACGCGGGCGGGGCGAACGAACTGGCCCGCGCGGTGGGCGAGGTGCTGGGCGCGGAGCCGGTCGTGACGACCGCGACGGACGCCGTGGGGCTGCCCGGCCTCGACACGCTCGGGCTGCCGGTGGAGGGCGATGTCGCCGGGGTCTCGCGGGCGCTGCTCGACGGGGAGCCGGTCGTGCTGGAGGCGGAGGTGCGCTGGCCGCTGCCTCCGCTGCCGGTCGCCGTCGAGGGCGCGTACACGATCCGGGTCACCGACCGTGCCGCCGCACCCGCCGAGCAGGAGGTGGTCCTGCGGCCGCCGACGCTGGTCGTGGGCGTCGGCGCGTCCAGGGGCGCGCCCGTCGAGGAGGTGGTGGGCCTGGTCGAGGGCGTGCTCGCGAAGGAGGGGCTGTCCGCGCTCTCGCTCGCCGAACTGGCCACGGTCGACGCCAAGGCGGAGGAGCCCGGCGTCGTCGAGGCGGCCCGGCGGTTCGGGGTGCCCCTGGTGACGTACCGCGCCGAGGAGTTGGCGGCGGTCGACGTGCCCAACCCGTCGCGGGCGCCGCTCGCCGCCGTCGGCACCCCGTCCGTCGCGGAGGCCGCCGCACTCGTGCGCGGCGGTGAACTCCTCGTGCCCAAACGGAAGTCGGAGCGCGCCGACGGGACGCCCGCGATGGCCACCTGCGCGGTCGTACGGCGGCCGGGGCGCGGGCGGCTCGCGGTCGTCGGGCTGGGTCCCGGCGCCCGGGACCTGCTCACGCCGCGCGCGCGGGCGGAGTTGCGGCGCGCCTCCGTGCTCGTGGGGCTCGACCAGTACGTCGACCAGATCCGCGACCTGCTGCGGCCCGGCACCCGCGTCCTCCAGTCGGGGCTGGGCGCGGAGGAGGAGCGGGCGCGCACGGCGGTCGCCGAGGCCCGCCGCGGGCACGCCGTCGCCCTGATCGGCAGCGGCGACGCCGGGGTGTACGCCATGGCCTCCCCCGCGCTCGCCGAGGCGTCCGACGACATCGACGTGGTCGGGGTCCCCGGGGTCACCGCCGCCCTCGCCGCGAGCGCCCTTCTCGGCGCTCCCCTGGGCCATGACCACGTCTCGATCAGCCTCTCCGACCTGCACACGCCGTGGGAGGTCATCGAGCGGCGGGTGCGGGCGGCGGCCGAGGCGGATCTCGTGGTGACGTTCTACAACCCCCGCTCCCGGGGCAGGGACTGGCAGTTGCCGAAGGCGCTGGCGGTCCTGGCGGAGCACCGGGAGCCGGCGACGCCGGTCGGTGTCGTACGCAACGCGTCACGGCCGGACGAGTCCCGCCGGGTGACGACGCTGGCCGCGCTCGACCCGGCGACGGTCGACATGATGACGGTGGTGACCGTGGGCAACACGGCGACCCGGGAGATCGCGGGACGCATGGTGACGCCGAGGGGCTACCGCTGGCAGGAGGAGGCCCGGTGAACCGCGTCGTCCACCCGATCGAGCAGGAATCGTTCCGGCGGCTGCGCGCCCGTCTGGACACCTCCCACCTCGCGCCGCTGACGCGGGCGGTGGTGGAACGGGTCGTCCACTCCTCCGCCGACCTGGAGTACGCCTCCGACCTCGTCATGGCCGAACAGGAGCTGGTGACGGCGCACGCCGCGCTGCACGCGGGGGCTCCGGTGGTCGCGGACGTGGAGATGGTGGCCGCCGGGATCACCCGGCGGGAGAGCGTCTGCCGACTCAGGGACGCCAGGTCAGGACCCGGGATGACCCGCTCGGCGCACGCGGTCCGGCTGGCGTACGAGGACGTCGGCCCCGGCGCCCTGTGGGTGATCGGCTGCGCGCCGACCGCCCTGGAGGAGCTGCTGAAGCTGGACGCCTCCCCCGCGCTCGTCATCGGTCTGCCCGTCGGTTTCGTCGGGGCGGCCGAGTCCAAGGCCGCGTTGCGCGAGAGCGGGCTGTCCGCCGTGAGCAACGTGTCCGAGAAGGGCGGTTCGGCGGTCGCCGCGGCCGCGCTCAACGCCCTGCTCTACCACCCCACTTCGCTCGAGGAGAACCTGTGATCACCCCGCCGCCGCCCGCCCTGCTCGTCGCCGGTCACGGCACCCGGGACGACGCCGGAGCCGAGGCCTTCCGCGACTTCGTACGGCAGTTGGGGCGACGCCACCCCGAACTCCCGGTCGCGGGCGGCTTCATCGAGCTGTCCCCGCCGCCGCTGGGCGAGGCCGTCGGCGAACTGGTGGAGCGGGGCGTGCGCCGGTTCGCCGCCGTACCGCTGATGCTGGTGTCCGCCGGGCACGCCAAGGGGGACATCCCCGCGGCGCTGGCCCGTGAGAAGGAACGGCACCCGGGGATCTCGTACACCTACGGGCGGCCGCTGGGACCGCACCCCTCACTGCTGAGCGTGCTGGAGCGGCGGCTGGACGAGGCGGTCGATCCGTCCTGGGACCGCTCCGAGGTGACGGTGCTTCTGGTCGGGCGCGGCTCGACCGACCCGGACGCCAACGCCGAGGTGCACAAGGCGGCGCGGCTGCTGTGGGAGGGACGCGGATACGCGGGCGTGGAGACGGCGTTCGTGTCGCTCGCGGCGCCGGACGTGCCGAGCGGGCTCGACCGGTGCGCGAGGCTTGGTGCGCGGCGGATCGTCGTACTGCCGTACTTCCTGTTCACCGGCATCCTGCCGGACCGGGTGCGGCGGCAGACGGCGGACTGGGCGGCGGCGCGCCCGGAGACCGAGGTGCGCTCGGCGGACGTGATCGGGCCTGAGCCGGAACTGCTGGACCTGGTGATGGAACGGTACGAGGAGGCGGTGAGGGGCGATCTGCGGATGAACTGCGACTCATGCGTGTACCGGATCGCGCTGCCCGGTTTCGAGGACAAGGTGGGGCTGCCGCAGCAGCCGCACTTCCACCCGGACGACGACGGGCACGGACACGGGCACCACCATGGAGGGCACGCTCACTCCCATGCGCACTGAGGACACGGCCGGGCACGATCTGCGGCACCACGGGGACGCCGAGGTCCGCGACGGCGGGGCGGCACTGGTCGATCTGGCCGTGAACGTGCGGGCGGACACCCCGCCGGTGTGGCTGCGGGAGCGGATCGCAGCCTCGCTGACCGGTCTCGCCGCCTACCCGGACGGGCGGGCCGCGCGGGCGGCGGTGGCGGCGCGGCACGGGCTGCCGGTGGAGCGGGTGCTGCTGACGGCGGGAGCGGCGGAGGCGTTCGTGCTGCTGGCGCGGGCGCTGAAGGTGCGGCGGCCGGTCGTCGTGCACCCGCAGTTCACCGAGCCGGAGGCGGCGCTGCGGGACGCGGGGCACACGGTGGACCGGGTGCTGCTGCGGGCGGAGGACGGCTTCCGGCTCGATCCGGCGGCCGTGCCCGGGGACGCGGACCTGGTGGTGGTCGGCAACCCGACGAACCCGACGTCGGTGCTGCACCCGGCCTCGGTGATCACCCGACTGGCGCGTCCGGGACGGGTGCTGGTGGTCGACGAGGCTTTCATGGACGCCGTGCCGGGCGAACGGGAGGCGCTGGCGGGGCGGACGGACGTGCCCGGCCTTGTGGTGCTGCGCAGTCTGACCAAGACGTGGGGCCTCGCGGGGCTGCGGATCGGCTATGTGCTGTCGTCGCCCGAGGTGATCGCCGAGCTGGAGCGGGCCCAGCCGCTGTGGCCGGTGTCCACTCCGGCGCTCGCGGCGGCGGTCGCGTGCGTGGAGCCGCGGGCGCTGGCTCAGGCGGAGGAGGCGGCCCGCCGCATCGCGGCGGACCGGGCCCACCTGGTGGCGGCCCTGGACTCCTTCGCGGGGCACGGGGTGCGGGTGGTGCGACCGGCCGAGGGCCCTTTCACGCTGGTGCACGTGCCGGGGGCGGCGGACGTACGGCGGCGGCTGCGCGCCCTGGGATACGCGGTGCGGCGCGGGGACACGTTCCCCGGGCTCGGCGGGGACTGGCTGCGGCTGGCGGTGCGGGACAGGGAGACGGTGGACGGCTTCGTGCGCGCCCTGGGCTCGGCGCTGACGCCGCCCACCGTTCCCTGACTCACCGCGCCGGAAAGTCCCGCCGGTCGGGGACTCGCCGGCCGGCCCGCGTGGGCCCGGCCGTCAGCCGCGGCGCCGTCGTGCCACGGCCAGCGCGCCTCCCCCGGCCGCCAGCAGGACGGCGGAGCCGGCCGCCAGGTACGGCGTGAGGGAGCTGCCGCCCGTCTCCGCCAGGTCGACGGTCTTCTTCTCGGAGACGGTCTGCGGCTTCACGTCGGCGGCGTCCTGGGGCTTCACGTCGTCGCTCCCGGGCTTGTCCTCGGCGCCCTGGGGCTTGTCGTCGCCGCCCTGGCCGGCGGGCGGGGCGGCCTTCTCCGGTGCCGTCGGGGACTCGCACGTCGCCTTGGCGAGGGTGACCGTGCCCTCCACCTCGGCCACGTTCAGCTTGAGCGGATTGACGGAGACCTTGAGCTCCAGGGCCGTCGCCGCGGCCGTGCTGGAGGTGGTCTCCCGCTTCGACAGGTCGAGGCGGACGTCGCCGACGCCGGGAACGCGGACGTCGGTCGTGCCGCCGGCGCTCAGCGTCACCTTCTTGCCGAGCACCTTCACGGAGCCCAGGACGTTGCTGCTCGCGACGGGAGCCTCGCCGGTCTCGCAGGTCGCCCTGGACGTGACCTGGTCGACCTCGATCAGGGACAGCAGGGGCAGGCCGGGGACGTGGACGCGGGCGTGGGCCAGTTCGACGACGCCCTCCGCCTTGTCCGCGGATACGGTCGCGTCGGTCTTCGCCACGTCCGCGCGGATCACGCTGAAGGGCTTCCCGCCGTCCACGCCGTCGAGCCGCGCGGTCAGTGCGGTCTGCCGCGCGCTCCGCGGCGCCTCGACCTCGTTGAGGGAGACCGCGAGTGGGACGTTCACCGTCTTGTTGAGCAGGGACACGTCCAGCCCGGTGCGCAGGACGGAGGCGCTCGCGTGGCCCTCCTGCCCGCCGGTCGCGTGCGCGGATCCCGCGCCGACCAGCGTCGCCGGCCCGGCGGCCAGCACGGTGGCCGCGGCGATGGTGGCGCAACGACGGGCGGACATGCGGAAGTTGTTGCCGTTCAAGGTGTGGGACCCCCAGAAAGGAATGCTTGGGACCCCGAAAGGATTACGCACTGAGAGTGAATGGTCAGCAATCCTGCGTTACTTCACCCCTTCGTGGGGTTTCCGGCCATTCATTCGATTCTTCCGGCACGAACGTTCCCACGCGTCCCTCGCGTGCCCCTCCTCCGTGCGAGCGCACAGGTCACCGCACGAGCGCCCGCGCCGGAGCGCGCACCCCCACCTCGACGGCCTCACCCGGGGCCGGGCCCTCAGACGGCCACCCGGCCGTTGACGACCACCCGCCGCGGTGCCGCCAGCACCCGTACGTCCGCTCGCGGGTCCTCGTCGTAGACCACGAGGTCGGCGGCGGCGCCCTCGTACAGGCCGGGGCGGCCCAGCCAGGTCCGGGCGGCCCAGGTCGTCGCCGAGAGGGCTTCGAGCGGCGGGATGCCGGCCGTGACCAGTTCGGCCACCTCGGCCGCCGCCAGGCCGTGGGGCAGGGAGCCGCCGGCGTCGGTGCCGACGTAGACCGGGATGCCGGCGTCGTAGGCGGCCCGGACGGTGTCGTAGCGGCGTTCGTGCAGCCGGCGCATGTGGGCAGACCAGCGCGGGAACTTGGTCTCGCCGCCGTCGGCGAGGCGGGGGAAGGTGGCGATGTTGACGAGGGTGGGGACGATCGCGACGCCGCGTTCGGCGAACAGCGGGATCAGGTCCTCGGTCAGGCCCGTGGCGTGCTCGATGCAGTCGATGCCCGCCTCGACCAGGTCGCGCAGGGAGTCCTCCGCGAAGCAGTGGGCCGTCACGCGCGCGCCGAGTCGGTGGGCCTCCGTTATCGCCGCCTCGACCGCGTCGCGCGGCCAGCAGGCCGACAGGTCGCCGAGGTCGCGGTCGATCCAGTCGCCGACCAGCTTGACCCAGCCGTCGCCGCGCCCGGCCTCCTGGACGACGTACGCGACCAGGTCCTCCGGCTCGATCTCCCAGGCGTAGTTGCGGATGTAGCGGCGGGTGCGGGCGATGTGGCGGCCCGCGCGGATGATCTTCGGCAGGTCCTCGCGCTCGTCGATCCAGCGCGTGTCGGAGGGCGAGCCCGCGTCCCGCAGGAGGAGGGTGCCGGCGTCGCGGTCGGTGAGCGCCTGCTTCTCCGAGACGTCGTCGGGCACCGGCCCGTGCTCGTCGAGGCCGACGTGGCAGTGCGCGTCGACCAGGCCGGGCAGCACCCAGCCCTCGACGGTCCTGACATCGGTGGCGCCGGCGGGACGGTCGTAGGAGATCCGGCCGCCGACCACCCACAGCTCGTCCCTGACCTGGTCCTCGTCCGGGCCGACGAGCACCCGACCCTTCACGTGCAGCACCGCGTCATCGCTCATGCACCGCACCCTAATCAGCCCGCGCCCGCGGCGGACCACCCGGTCCGAGGTCGCCGGGTGAAAGCGGGGCAGACCCGCCGACTACCCTCGATGCGTCCGTCCTTGCCCGTACGAAAAGAGCACCGCCGTGACCCACCCGTTCCTGGACCTCGCTCCGCTGAGCGCCGACCGCTTCGCCTCCATCGAGGACCGGGTGGCGCGGCTGCTGGGCACCGAGCAGGATGTCGTGATCATGCAGGGCGAGGCGCTGCTGCCGCTGGAGGGCGCGATCAAGGGGACGGCCGGTCCCGGCACGACCGCGCTGAACGTGATCACCGGACCGTACGGGCAGACGTTCGGCAACTGGCTGCGCGACTGCGGCGCGACGGTGTACGACCTGTCCGTGCCGTACCACACGGCGGTCACGGCGGCCCAGGTCAGAGAGGCGCTCGCCGAGCACCCGGAGATCGACTTCGTGTCGCTGGTGCACGCGGAGGCGGCGACCGGCAACACCAACCCGGTCGCGGAGATCGGCGAGGCCGTGGCGGAGCAGGGCGCCCTGTTCTACCTGGACGCCGTGGCCTCGGTGGGCGCGGAGCCGGTGCTGCCGGACGCGTGGGGTGTGGACCTCTGCGTGATCGGCGCGCAGAAGGCGATGGGCGGCCCGGCCGGGGTGTCCGCGGTGTCGGTCAGCGAGCGCGCCTGGGCCCGGATGGCGGCGAACCCGCACGCACCGCGCCGCTCCTACCTGTCCCTCCTCGACTGGAAGGAGCGCTGGCTCGACGGCGGCCGCAAGGCGCTGCCGCACGCGCCCGCGCAGTTGGAGATGCTGGCCCTGGAGGCGTGTCTCGAGCGCATCGAGACGGCCGGCCTGGACACGGTGATGGACCGCCACCAGCGCGCCGCCGCGGCGACCCGCGCGGGTGCGCGGGCCCTCGGCGCGGGCCTGGAGCCGTACGTGCACCAGGCGTCGGAGGCGGCTCCGGTCGCCACCACCCTGCGGGCCCCGGCGGCCGTCGACGCCTCCGAGCTGGTCGCCCGCGCCCTGGAGGCCGACCCCGCCCTCCCGCTGGCCGCGGGCGGCGGCCCGCTCGCCAAGGAGATGATCCGCGTCAACCACTACGGGCCTCACGCCGGCAGGGACGTGGTCGAGGCCGTCCTGACGGCTCTGGCCGCCGCTCTGAGCGTCCACGGCGCGACCGGGGACGCCGAGGCCGCCCGGCAGGCGGCGTCGGATGCCTGGCAGCGATAGGCGCGGGCGCGCGGGCGGCGGGCCCGCATTCTCCGGAATCGGACGGACAGGGCTCACGGATCTCTCGGGGCTATCTCTCTCGGGGCTTATCGGCGAAAGAATTCAGTAATTAAATTCTGGGCACCTACCCAATCTCTCCTGCCCCGTTTCTCCGGGCCTAAACGCAGAGATTTTCCGAACGCTCGGCGACACAATTCGGAGGCTGCCGGGAGCGTTATGCGACTGTGACGGACCCCACAGGCGCGACCCTTTTGCCCGGTAATTAAGGGGCAAACCCGCCCATACGGTCGCCCCCTCGCGCAACCCCACGCCCGCGCGATAACACATGCGCCCGGTTCACGTAAGGCTCTTGGGCGATGCATTTTTGAATTCTGCTCGGTAAGTTCATTCCACATGACTGCCGCCCAAGCAGACCTGCATTCCCCCCGCACAGAATTGCCGGAGGCGCCTCGCATCGAGCGTCCATCCCCCGCCGACGGCGCCGCTCTCTGGCGACTGGCGAAGGAATCCGGGACGCTGGATGTGAACTCCTCGTACAGCTATCTCCTCTGGTGCCGCGACTTCGCCGCGACGTCCGCGGTGGCACGCGGCGCCGACGGGGAGCCGGTCGGTTTCGTGACCGGGTACGTGCGGCCCGACCGTCCGCACACCCTGCTCGTGTGGCAGGTGGCCGTCGACGCCGGCCACCGGGGCCAGGGCCTGGCCGCCCGGCTGCTCGACGCGCTCACCGCCCGGGTCGCGGCCGAGCGCGGGCTCACCTCCCTGGAGACCACGATCAGCCCGGGCAACACCGCCTCCGAGCGGCTCTTCACCTCCTACGCCGCCCGGCACGGCGCCACGGTCGAGCGTGAGGTCCTGTTCGGGGCCGAGCAGTTCCCGGACGGGCCGCACGACCCGGAGGTCCTCCACCGGATCGGTCCGCTCTCCTTCTGACCGCGGCGCCCGTACCGGCCTTCGGTCCCAGCCATCTCTCCGCCTCCCCTTCACTCCCCCCACCGAGGAGCGATTCGTCGTGACCATCACCCAGCCCGACCTGAGCGTCTTCGAGACCCTGGAGTCCGAGGTGCGCAGCTACTGCCGTGGCTGGCCGACCGTCTTCGACCAGGCGCGCGGCAGCCGCATGTACGACGAGGACGGCCACGAGTACCTCGACTTCTTCGCGGGCGCGGGCTCGCTCAACTACGGCCACAACAACCCGGTGCTGAAACGGGCGTTGATCGACTACCTGGAGCGCGACGGGGTCACGCACGGGCTCGACATGTCGACCACCGCCAAGCGCACGTTCCTCCAGACCTTCCAGAACCTGGTCCTGCGCCCCCGTGACCTGCCGTACAAGGTGATGTTCCCGGGCCCGACCGGCACCAACGCCGTGGAGTCGGCGCTGAAGCTGGCCCGCAAGGTCAAGGGCCGCGAGGCGATCGTGTCGTTCACGAACGCCTTCCACGGCATGTCGCTGGGGTCCCTGGCCGTCACCGGGAACGCCTTCAAGCGGGCCGGCGCCGGCATCCCGCTCGTGCACGGCACGCCCATGCCGTTCGACAACTACTTCGACGGCAAGGTCCCGGACTTCCTGTGGTTCGAACGGCTGCTGGAGGACCAGGGCTCCGGTCTGAACAAGCCGGCCGCCGTGATCGTCGAGACGGTGCAGGGCGAGGGCGGCATCAACGTCGCCAGGCCCGAGTGGCTGCGTGCGCTCAAGGAGCTGTGCGAGCGGCAGGACATGCTGCTGATCGTCGACGACATCCAGATGGGGTGCGGGCGCACCGGGGCCTTCTTCTCCTTCGAGGAGGCCGGGATCGTCCCCGACATCGTCACCGTCTCCAAGTCCATCAGCGGCTACGGCCTGCCGATGTCGCTCTGCCTGTTCCGGCCGGAGCTGGACGTGTGGGAACCGGGCGAGCACAACGGCACCTTCCGCGGCAACAACCCGGCGTTCGTCACGGCCACGGCCGCGCTGGAGGCCTACTGGACGGACGGCTCGGCGATGGAGAAGCAGACCCGCGCCCGCGGTGAGCGGCTGGAGCAGTGGCTGATCTCGATCACCGAGGAGAACCTCACGGACGTCAAGGAGTACCGGGGCCGGGGTCTGGTGTGGGGCATGGAGTTCCACGACCCGGAGCGGGCCGGGCGCATCGCGCGGCGCGCCTTCGACCTCGGGCTGCTGGTCGAGACGTCGGGCCCGCAGAGCGAGGTCGTCAAACTGCTGCCGGCGCTGACCATCACCGCCGACGAGCTGGACGAGGGCATGAGCACCCTCGCCCGCGCGGTCCGCGAGACCGCCTGACCACAGAGCCACAGAGCCACAGAGCCACAGAGAACCGGAAACAACCACGCAAGGAGGCACGCAGCACCGTGATCGTCCGTTCGTTCAAGGACATCGAAGGCACCGACCGGCATGTGAAGGCCGCGTCCGGTACCTGGGAGAGCAAGCGCATCGTCCTCGCCAAGGAGAAGGTCGGCTTCTCCGTGCACGAGACGGTCCTGTACGCGGGCACGGAGACGTCGATGTGGTACGCCAACCACATCGAGGCCGTCGTCTGTGTCGAGGGCGAGGCGGAGCTGACCGACCGCGAGACCGGGAAGACGTACACGATCACGCCCGGGACCATGTACCTCCTCGACGGCCACGAGCGGCACACGCTCCGCGTCAAGGAGGACTTCCGCTGCATCTGCGTGTTCAACCCGCCCGTCACGGGCCGGGAGGACCACGACGAGAACGGCGTCTATCCCCTGCTCACCGAGCCCGAGGAGGTGTGAGCACCACCATGAGCGACGTCACCGACCTCTACCCGACCCGTGGTGCCACCGAGGTGACCACTCCCCGGCAGGACCCGGTCGTCTGGGGCTCCCCGGACACGCCCGGACCGATCGACTCCGCCGGCCTCCAGTCGTTCGAGCGCGACGGCTTCCTCGCCATCGACCAGCTGATCACCGAGGACGAGGTCGCCGTCTACCGGCGGGAGCTCGACCGGCTGGTGAGCGATCCGGGGATCCTGGCCGACGAACGCGCCGTCGTGGAGCCGAAGTCCAAGGAGATCCGCTCGGTCTTCGAGGTGCACCGGATCAGCGAGGTGTTCGCCGGCCTGGTGCGCGACGAGCGCGTCGTCGGGCGGGCCCGGCAGATCCTCGGCTCGGACGTCTACGTCCACCAGTCGCGGATCAACGTCAAGCCGGGCTTCGGGGCCAGCGGCTTCTACTGGCACTCGGACTTCGAGACCTGGCACGCCGAGGACGGCCTGCCGAACATGCGGACGGTGTCCGTCTCGATCGCGCTGACCGAGAACTACGACACCAACGGCGGCCTCATGATCATGCCGGGGTCGCACCGGACGTTCCTCGGCTGCGCGGGGGCCACGCCGGAGGACAACTACAAGAAGTCGCTGCAGATGCAGGACGCGGGCACGCCGTCCGACGAGGCGCTGACCGCCCTGGCCGGGCAGTACGGCATCAAGCTGTTCACCGGCAAGGCCGGTTCGGCGACCTGGTTCGACTGCAACTGCATGCACGGCTCCGGCGACAACATCACGCCGTTCCCGCGCAGCAACGTGTTCATCGTGTTCAACAGCGTGGAGAACACGGCGGTCGACCCGTTCGCGGCGCCGGTGCGGCGTCCGGAGTTCATCGGCGCGCGGGACTTCACGCCCGTGCGGTGAGACGAACCGGCCGGAGACGGCTGGTGCGGGCCGGGGCCTCCTTGTGTGGGACGGGAGGCCCCGGCCCGTGTCCGTGTCCGGGCGGCGGCTTCAGCCGGCCAGCGCGTCCAGCAGCCGGTCGACGTCGGCGGGCGTGTTGTAGAGGTGGAAGGCGGCCCGCAGACTGCCCGCGCGCTGGGAGACCTCGATGCCCTTGGCGCTCAGCCCGGCCTGGCGCCCGCCCAGTCCGGGCACGGCGACGATCGGGGAGTCCGGCGCGAGGACCGGTTCGTGGCCGAGGGAGCGCAGCCCGGCGCGGAAGCGGTCGGCGAGCGCGAGATCGTGGGCGCGTACGGCGGACACGCCGAGTTCCTCGACGAGTTCGAGCGAGCGGCGGGCGCCCGTGTAGCTGAGGAGGGCGGGACTCTCGTCGAACCGCCGCGCGGAATGGGCGAGTTCCTCGACGGGGCCGTAGCAGCTGTCCCAGGGCCGCTCCCCCGCCACCCAGCCCGCGAACAGCGGGTTCAGGCCGCCGAGGTCGTCGGGCACGGCCAGGAAGGCCACGCCCCGCGGGCACAGCAGCCACTTGAAGGCGACGGCGCTGACGTAGTCGTAGTCGTTCGCGTCGAGGTCCAGCCAGCCGGCGGCCTGCGAGGCGTCGACGTAAACGCGCGCGCCGTGCTCGCGCGCGGCCGCGCGGATGGCGGGCAGGTCGGCGACGCGGCCGTCGGCCGACTGCGCGGCGCTCACCGCGACCAGGGCCGTGCCCGGCCGGACCGCCTCGGCGATCCGTTCCAGCGGCACGCTGCGCACCTTCAGGTCCCGGCGGACGTGGAAGGGGTTCACCACGGAGCTGAAGTCGCCCTCCGCGGTGAGGACTTCGGCGCCCTCGGGCAGTGCGGCGGCGATCAGCCCGGTGTAGACGGCGACGGAGGCCCCGGCCGCCACGCGGCGCTCCGGCACCTTCATCAGCCGGGCGAAGGAGGCGCGGGCGGCCTCGACGTCGGCGAACATGTCGGTCGGCTGCCCGGCGGCGGCCGCCGCCACGGCGGTGCCCATGGCCTCCACCGTGCGTGCGGGCAGGAGACCGAGGGACGCGCTGTTCAGATAGGTGGTCTTCGGGGCGAACTCGGCGCGGACGAGGGTCTCGAAGGTTTCCATGGGTCCACTGTGCGGCCCGTCGCGGCCCCCGTCCATCGCGCGTTTCTGCGCAGGTCTCCGAAGGATCCCTTATGGATCCGCCGCGACCTGCGGTTCTTCCTCGCCGCTCAGTCTCGCGGCACCGCGCATCCGTCGGGGCCGCAGGCGTCCCCGTCCGTGTCGCCGCCCTGGAGGAGGGTCAGCGGGGAGCGCTCGCCCCATGCCTGGGTAAGGGCCTGGGTGAAGACCTCGGCGGGCTGGGCGCCGGAGACGCCGTACTTCCGGTCGAGCACGAAGAACGGGACTCCGGAGGCTCCGAGTTGCGCGGCCTCCCGCTCGTCGGCGCGGACCTCGGCTGCGTAGGCGTCGGGGTCGGCGAGCACCTTCCGGGCGGCCTCGGCGTCGAGTCCGGCGGCGACGGCCAGCTCCACCAGCCGCTCGTCCCCCTCGGTGAAGACGGACCGCTCCTCGGCGAAGTTCGCCCGGTACAGGGCGTCCAGCAGCTCGCTCTGCCTGCCGTGCTCCTTGGCGAGATGCAGCAGGCGGTGCATGTCGAAGGTGCTGCCGTGGTCCCGGCCCCGGGTGCGGTAGTCGAGGCCCTCGGCGGCGGCCTGCCGCCCCAGGTTGTCCTCGCCGTCGTGCGCCTGCGCCTGGCTCATCCCGTACTTCTTGGTGAGCATGGCGAGCACCGGCTGCACGTCGTCCTTGGCCCGCCCCGGATCCAGCTCGAACGACCGGTGCACCACCTCTACCTGCTCCCGGTGCGGGAAGGCCGCGAGCGCCTTCTCGAAGCGCGCCTTCCCGACGTAGCACCAGGGACAGGCGATGTCCGACCAGATCTCGACGCGCATGCTCTCGGCTCTCTCCCGCTCGTACGGACGCGGAGGTGGACGCCCTCCGCCGGGTCCGTGAACGTTCAAGCAGCGGGTTTCATTCCCCGGTCACCGTGTAGCGCAGCCCCGGATGGTGCCCGTCCGCGGCGGCCGGCCGCCGAGGATCCGGGGTCCAGCCCTGCCGGGCGTAGAAGCGCCGCGCCCGCTCGTTGCCGGTGTGCACCTCCAGGACGGCCGTCCGCCTGCCGTCGGCGCGCCACTGCTCGGCGCAGGCCGCGTGCAGCGCCGTGCCGATGCCCGAGCGCCAGTGGCCGGGTTCGACGTGGAACTGGAGCAGCGCGACCGTGTCCGCGGGGCCTTCGGGCGGGGTGCGGAAGGAGGCGATGCCGACGATGCGGCCCTGGCCGACGGCGCACAGCACATGGCCGTCGGGGCGCGCGATGGCCTCGCGCCACCGGGCGGTCCAGTCGGCGTCGGCGTCCGGGATGCCGTCCGGGTAGTACGTGGACCGCGCGCGCACCATCAGAGCGGCGACGGCCTCCGCCTCGCAGGGCACGGCCGTACGGATCACCAGGCGTCCGCGCGCAGTGTCGTCGATCATGCGAGCAAGGACGCGGAGGCCCGGCGATCCGGTTCCGTGCGGTGCGGTGCGGGGTCAGCGCTCCAGGCGGCCGTTGAAGCGGCGGGGCAGCCCGAGCGGGTTGTCGTCGCGCAGTTCGGGCGGCAGCAGCGCCTCCGGGGCGTTCTGGTACGCCACCGGACGCATCCACCGCTCGATCGCCGTACCGCCCACGGAGGTGGACGTCGAGGTCGTCGCGGGGTAGGGGCCGCCGTGGTGCTGGGCTGCGGCCACGGCGACGCCGGTCGGCCAGCCGTTGACGAGCACGCGTCCGGCGAGCGGGGTCAGCCGGGCGAGCAGTTCGGCGCCGCGTCCCTGGCCGGCCGCCTCCTCGGTGGACAGGTGCACGGTCGCGCTGAGGTTGCCGGGCAGCCGCGACAGGACGGCCTCGGCCTCGGCCTCGTCGTCGTAGCGGGCCACCACGGTGACCGGTCCGAAGCACTCCTCGAGGAGCAGGTCGTGCTCCCCCTGCGCGGTGAGCTTCTCGGCCGGGACGGTCAGGAAGCCCGCGCTGACCGAGTGCTCGCCGCCCGCGCCCGCGGTCACCGGCGACTCGACTCCGGGCAGTGCGCAGCGCTCGGCGACGCCGGCGAGGAAGTTGTCGCGCATCCGGTGATCGAGCAGGACGCCCGGGTCGGTGTCGCTGACGGCGTCGGTGAGCGACTTGACCAGTCCGTCGCCCGCGGCTCCGGACGGCACGAGGACCAGTCCGGGCTTCACGCAGAACTGCCCGACGCCCATCGTCATCGAACCGGCGAGCCCGGACCCGATGGTCTCGGCCCGTTCGGCGGCCGCCGCCTCGGTGACGAGAACGGGGTTGAGCGACCCCAGTTCGCCGTGGAACGGAATCGGCGCGGGCCGCGCGGCCGCCGCGTCGAACAGGGCCCGGCCGCCGCGTACGGAACCGGTGAATCCGGCGGCCGCGACCAGCGGGTGCCGGACGAGCTCGACTCCCGCCTCGAAGCCGTGGACGAGACCGATGACGGTCTCGGGGACGCCGTGGTGCGCGGCTGCCCCGCGCAGCACCCTGGCGACCAGTTCGGACAGGGCCGGGTGGTCGGGGTGGGCCTTGACGACGACGGGGCAGCCCGCGGCGAGCGCGCTCGCGGTGTCGCCGCCGGCGACCGAGAAGGCGAAGGGGAAGTTGGAGGCGGAGTAGACGGCGACGACCCCGAGCGGCACCTTGTAGCGGCGCAGGTCCGGGATGGGCGGGGCCGCGTCGGCGTCGGGGTGGTTGATGATCACATCGAGGAAGGCGCCCTCGTCGACGATGCCCGCGAAGGCCCGCAACTGGTAGCAGGTGCGGGCGAGTTCGCCGGTGAGCCGGACCGGTCCGAGCGCGGTCTCGGCATCGGCGGCCTCGACGAGCCGGTCCCGGGCTCCTTCGAGCCGGTCGGCGGCGGAGCGCAGGAAGGCCGCGCGGACGGCGCGGTCGGCGAGCGCCGCGCGCGCCTCGTGCGCGTCCCGCACGGCGGCGTCCACCTCCTGCGCCGTGGCCTCCACCGCGACCTGTTCCCGCTGCTTCCCGGTACGGGGGTCGACACTCCAGACTGGTGCTGCCACCGCGGATCCCTCCACATGTCTTGCCGCAGTATCCGGCCGGTCCCTACGGTCGGCCGCATGGGGGTCACCACCAGCGCGTTCGATATGCTGAACGCTGTCTCTGATGGTGAATACTCTGCCGGAGACTATATCTCCAGCTTCTCGTCGAACGAAGGGGTCCAGGGCGATGTCGGCAGGCGACGCAGGCGGCGGTGCGCAGGTCAAGTCCGCGGTACGGACCGTGGAGTTGCTCGAGTTCTTCGCCGGCAGCCCCGGTATGCACTCGCTGGCCGCGGTCCAGGAGGCCGTCGGCTATCCCAAGTCCAGCCTGTACATGCTGTTGCGCACACTCGTCGAGCTGGGCTGGGTGGAGACCGACGCCACCGGCACGCGCTACGGCATCGGTGTGCGGGCGCTGCTCGTCGGCACCTCCTACATCGACGGCGACGAGGTGGTAGCGGCGGCCCGTCCCACGCTGGACCGGCTGTCCGACGACACCACCGAGACGATCCACCTCGCCCGTCTGGACGGTACGAACGTCGTCTACCTGGCCACCCGCCAGTCGCAGCACTATCTGCGCCCGTTCACCCGGGTCGGCCGCCGCCTGCCCGCGCACTCCACCTCGCTGGGCAAGGCGCTGCTGAGCACGTACACCGACGAGCAGGTGCGCAAGATGCTCCCGGAGACGCTGCCCGCGCTGACCGAGCACACCATCACCGACCGCGAGCGGCTGATCGAGGAGCTGCGCCGGATCCGTGAGCAGGGGTACGCCGTCGACCGCGAGGAGAACACCCTGGGTCTGCGCTGCTTCGGCGTGGCGATCCCGTACCGGACCCCGGCCCGGGACGCGGTCAGCTGTTCGGTCCCGGTGGCGCGCCTGACGCCGGCGCACGAGCAGATGGTGAAGGATGCACTCTTCGACGCCCGCGACCGACTGACGCTCGCCACCCGGAGGCTGTGAGACATGGAGGTCGTGCTCCGCGCGGTCCACGACAGCGATCTGCCGGTGTTCTACCGGCAGATGAACGACCCGGAGGCGCTGCGGATGGCCGCCTTCACCCCGAAGGACCCGGCCGACCACGAGGCCTTCGCGGCGCACTGGCGCCGGATGCGCGCCTCGTCCGTGGTGCTGCGCGCCGTCCTGCTCGACGGTGACGTGGTCGGCAGCGCCGCCGTCTACGGCGAACCGGGCGAGCGTGAGGTCACCTACTGGGTGGACCGCGCCTACTGGGGCCGGGGTGTCGCCACGGCCGCGCTGCGCGCCCTGCTGGCCGAGGTCCCCGAACGCCCGCTGTACGCGCGGGCGGCGGCGGACAACGCCGGTTCGCTGCGGGTGCTCGCCAAGTGCGGCTTCCGGGAGTCCGCGCGGGCCCGGGGGTTCGCCGAGGCGCGCGGCGAGGAGATCGACGAGGTGGTGCTGACGCTGCGGGCCGACGCCGGATGACGGCGGGCGCGCACAGGGCGTGCCCCGCCCGGCCTCGTGGAGCGGGCGGGGCACGGGCCTTGACTAGCTGACGAAGTAGGTCGGGTTCGGCAGCTTGAAGGTGTGGTCGGCGTGGCCGCCGTCGAGGTCGGAGTACTGGTCGCCGAGGTTGGCGACGATGTCGTACCCGAGGTCCTCGATGTGCTTGCGGGTGCCGGACTTGTACTGGACGGTCGTGCAGGTCCAGGAGCCCGGGGTGGCGCAGTCCTTCAGGTAGGACGGCGGGTTGGCCGCGTCCTTGAGGAACATGTGCGCGGCGTCGAGGTTGACGTCGGCGCCCACCTTCTTCAGGTTCTCCACGGCGGCGGAGCGCTGTGCCTCGCTGAGCCCGGAGTTGTAGAAGACGGTGACGCCCTTCTTCGCGGCGTACTGCACGAGTTCGGGGCTGCCGAAGACGGCCGGACGGTCGGCCCGGTTGACGTAGGCCGCCCAGGTCGCGCTGTTGTAGCCGTAGCTGTTCTTCTTCTCGTAGTCCAGGCTGAGCAGCAGCGTGTCGTCGATGTCGAAGACGACGGCCGGCTTCTTCTGGCCCTTGTGGCCCGCCTTGTCCGCCGCCTTGTCGATCCACTTCCTGGCCTCGGCGTCGACGGCCGCGAGGTCCTTGGCGTACTGGCTGTCCGGGGACGCCTGGTAGACACCGTTGCTGTCGAGCTTGGTGCCGTAGTAGGTGTCGATGTCCTGGGTGAGGAGCCCGATGTTGTAGGGCTCGCGGGTGGAGTTGGCGGTCGACTGGCCGGCCGTGGCCGCACCGGCGCCGTAGATCACGGCACCGGTGAGGGCGCAGGTGGCGGCGAGGGCCGCGATACGCAGTGGCTTGTGCATGAGTCGTTTTCTACGCGCGTCACCCTCGGAAGCGCGAGACCGTGCGGGGCACCTTTTGCCCTATCGATATCTGACGTGACCGACAATTCGCCTGCGCCACCCGCCGTTCACCTCGTCCGGTCACGCACCGTCAGCGCTCCCGCCACGGAGTCCAGTCGCCGAGGTACGCCTCCCGGGTCGCCGTCCGGGCCTCGGCCCGGGTGAGCTGGGGGCGGTTGGCCGGGACGGTGATCCGCGCGCCGGGCCCGGAGTTGCGGTACTCGGCGAAACGCTGGTCCTGCCAGGGGTACATGTCCGACATATTGGTGTATGGCACAGCCTCGTCCACGCCTGCGCCGAGCCAGGTGTCACGGACGGTCAGCATCGGCCGGGCGGTCGTGTCCGAGCTGGGGACCCAGGGGCGGGCGAGCTTGTAGCCGCCGTCCGGTGCCCGGCTGGTGACACGGCCGTGCGTGACCAGGTAGCCGCGCGGGTTGGCGCCCGCGGTGGAGGGCGCGAAGACGAAGCCGTACGGTGGCGCCGCCAGGTCGGTGCGGTCCAGCGCCCGGAAGCGGCAGTGCTCGAACACCGCGGTCGCCCGGCCGAAGACGAAGTCGACGTCGCCCTCGACGTGGCAGTGGGCGTAGTACTGGCGGGCGAAGGCGGACAGGGACCTGGTGTCGGCGTACAGGGTGTCCTGGTGGCCGAGGAAGCGGCAGCGCCAGAACGCCGAGCGGTCGCCCTGCGCCTTGAGGGCGACGGCCTGGGTGCCGGTGACGCCGGGGTGGTCCGCGCGCAGCCAGTCGTTGGCGAACGTGATCCGGTGGGCGGTGAAGCCGTCCGCCTGGACGGTCGTGGTGGCCGATCCGCTGGTGCCGTAGGTGCTGCCGTCGGGCCTGGGCGTGCCGGCCGCGTTGTCGTACACGATCACCACGTCGCGGGCGTCGCCCGTGGCGCCGATCCAGGTCATGTCCGTGCGGGTGGTGTCCACGGAGACGGTCTCCCGGTAGGTGCCCGGCCCGAGGACCAGGGTCCAGCCGCCGCCGGCGGCCGCGTCCACCGCGGCCTGCACCCGGGTGAAGTCGCCACGTCCGTGCGGGTCGACGTAGAGGGTGCGCGGGGTGCGGCGGGCGGCCGGTGAGCCGTGGCGGCCGAACGGGTGCGGCCGGGCGGCGGCCCATGCGGGCGGGGCGGCCGCGCCGAGCGCGACGCCGGCGGCGGCACCGGTGAGCAGGAGTCCCCTTCTGGTCAGCCCCTTTCCGGGCGGCGACGGCAGGGACGGACGGAGGTGGGGCGAGGGCATACGGGTGCTCCTTCGCTGGGCGGTCGGGTCGACTGCGGTGGCGGGCCGGGGCGGAGGGTGCGCCCCGGCCCGCCGGGGGGCGTCAGCGCAGACGGCCGGCGCCAGCCTGGTGGTCGACGATCCCGGGCAGCGCCTTCGGGTTGTCGATCCGGGTGCGCAGGGCCGGGGTCCAGTCCCCGCCGCGCTGGAGGGTCTCGTCGGGCACCTGGACGTTGTGCACGGCGATCAGGTCGGTGAGCCTGCCGTTGACGTAGTTGTGGGACTCGGTGACCGGCGAGTCCTTCCACTTCTTCAGGATCCGGCCCGCGCCGATCCCGCGCGCCAGCGTGAACGCGTTGTGCTCGGCGACGAGTTGGGACTCCATGCCGATGCCGAGGCTGTAGCCGTAGCCGGCCTCGGCCACGTAGTGGTTGTTGTAGGAGTCGACCTGCCCGAAGCGGACGCGCGGGGCCCGCTCGACGAGGTTCCTGAACAGGTTGTGGTGCAGGGTCACCTTCAGGTGGCCCCGGTCGATCGCGGCGGTGGACGCGCTGTCGCTGTTGCCGATGAGGATGGTCTTGTCGTGGTCCTCGAAGACGTTCCAGGAGACCGTCACGTAGTCGGCGCCCTTGACGATGTCCAGCTCACCGTCGTGCTGCTCGAAGATCCGGCCGTAGTAGTACGGCAGGCTGCTGTTGGGGTGCTCCCCGTCGGTGAACGTGTTGTGGTCCATCCACACATGGGTGGAGCCGGTGACCACCGCGCTGTCGTACTCGGAGTTCCAGTTGCCGTCGGCGGTGTCGGTGGGGTCCCACTGCGGGAAGCAGTCCAGCGGGCTCTCCAGGGTGAGGTTGCGGACGATGACGTTGTCCACGTTCTTGATCTGGAGGCTGGCGCCCTTGAACCCGGCGCCCTTGCCGACGCCGATGATGGTGGTGTTGGCGGGGATGTTCGCCTTGATGTACTTGTCCTGCAGGGCGGCGGAGGCGCGGCGCAGCCCCTCGGGGCTGTCGTCGGACTCGCCGTCGAGGTTCCGGTCGCGCCCCCAGGTCTCCGGGGCGTAGGTCTCCAGGTAGGCGCCGAAGTCGTAGCCGGGCACCTCGAAGGCGGAGCAGCTCGGGCCGTCGGCGTCGACCATGCCCTTGACCTTGATGATCTTCGGCGCACTGCCGCCCGCGGCGAGCGCGGCCTTGAAGCCGTCCCAGGTGGTGACGGTGTAGGTGTGAGCGGCGTCGGCCTTGGCGCCACCGGTGGTGCCGGTGCCGTACGAGCCCCAGCCGTCCTTGGCGCCGAGCACCTGGCGGGCGGGGTCGTCGGTGCCGGGGGCCGCGGCGGCGGACGTGGTGCCGGTGACGGCGAGCACCAGCGCCGCGCACACGGTTGCCGTGATGACGCGTGCATGACACTTCGAAGTACGCACTGTACGAATCCTCTTTCCACGGGGGGTTGGGCGAGAAGGGGCGCGGGGAACCGCGCGCCCAGCCACGGACGGTCCGCGGTCCGGATGCGACCTCGGGCCCCCGGACCGTCCGCCTTCGTTGCGCCGACCGGCGTCAGCCCTGGTTCTGCTTCCACTCGGCCTGCGCCTTGTCGAGCTGGTCGGCCAGCGTGTCCAGGAACTGCTTGGCGGTCATCTTGCCGAGCAGCACCTTCTGGAAGTTCGGCTCGTTGTCGGCCTTGGAGATGGTGTTCCAGTCGGGCAGGTAGTACGGCAGCTGCACGATCTTCGTGTCGGTCCCGTTCAGCGCCTCGGCCGCCAGCTTCGTCGGCTCGGCCTGCTGGATCCAGTCGTCCTTGGCGGCGTCGACGTTGGTGGGCACCTGCCCGGCGGACTCGTTGAACTTGGAGTTCTCCGCGGCCGAGGCGGCGAACTCGATGAACTTCCAGGCGGCCGCCTTGTTCTTGCTCGCCTTGAACAGGCCCAGACCGTCCACCGGGTTGGACACCTGCACGCGGGTGCCGTCGTCCAGCGTGGGGTTCGGGACGCCGCGGAACTTGTCCTTGCCGAGGGCCTTCAGGTGGTCCTGGTACGAGCCCAGGTTGTGGCTCAGCATGCCGATGGTGCCGCTGTCCCACTGGGCGACCATCTTGGTGAAGTCGTTGTTGACGTCGGCGGACGGGGTGTCCTTCTTGTACAGCGCGACGTACTTCTCCAGCGCCGCCACGTTCTTCGGATCGTTGACGGTGGTCTTGTCGCCGTCCCAGAACGAGGTGATGCCGCTCTGCCCGTACACCGCGTCCAGGGCCGGCGCGATGGAGCCCTCGCCGCCGCGGAAGGTGAAGCCGAACTCGTTCTTGCCCTTGTTCGTGAGCTTGTCCGCGGCCTCGTAGAACTTGCCCCAGGTGGTGGGCGCGTCCAGGCCCGCCTTCTTGAACAGGTCGGTGCGGTACCACAGCGTGCCGTTGTTCACCGAGGTCGGCACGTGGTACAGGGTGTCGCCGCCGCCCGCCGCCTTGCTGACGCCAAGCACGTTCTCGCTGAGCTTGCCGTTCAGCTCGCTCTTGGCCAGCCGGCCGTCCAGCGGCTCCAGCGCGCCCTGGGCGGCGATCTCGGCGAGCATCGCGGTGCCCACACCGCCGACGTCCGGCAGACCGCCGCCCTGGATGGCGGTGTCGAACTTGGACTGGGCGCTCGCGGCCGGGATGCCGACGTAGTTGACCTTGATGTCCGGGTACTTCTTCTCGAAGTCCGCGATGATCTGCTTCCAGACGTCGGTGCGGACACCGCCGTTGTTGTCCCAGAAGGTGATCTCGCCCTTGCCGGAGCCCTCGGCCCCCTTGCCCTTCCCGGAACCGCTGCCGTCGTCACCGCACGCGGTGGCGGTCAGCGCGAGCGCGGAACCCAGGACGACGGCGACGGCGGCGCGCCTGCTTCTACGGATGTTGATCTTCATTGATCGGCTCTCTTCTTCTGGATCCAACTCGGAGGTGGAGCACGGTGCTTGGGTCTCGGGACGTGGGGGAACTCTCCGGTAAGCGCTTACTCGAAGGGCGTGCCACGGCGGCTCCCGACTGACGGCTACGGGTGGTCACAGCACGGTGGGGGCGAGTGGTGCCCTCATGGGCGTCCTGCTGGATGTCCTGATGGACGTCCTCATGGGGAACCTCATGACGGGACCGCCCGGCGGGCCAGCTCCCCGGCCTCGTCCCGGCCGAGCCGTCCGTCGGCGACGACGGTGACGACCCGGCGCAGGACGGTCCCGCCCGGCTCGATCACGAGCCGCCGCTCCGCCGCCAGCGACGAGCCCACCCCCGGGTACTCCGCGGCCCGCACGAACCAGGCGTCCTCGCGGGTGGCGTCGGTGGCGCCGGCGAACACCAGCGTCCAGGTGCTGCCGACCAGCGCCACCCAGTCGGCGCGGGTGCCGTGGGCGTCCGCCTCGCCCTCCCCGTCGGAGGTGAGGACGAGCGGGGGCCGCTCCTCCTTGCGGGCCCGCCAGAAGAAGCCGCCGTAGGCCGCGCCCGGGCGCCCGTTGGTGGCGGGGCTGCCGATCGACAGCTCCTGCGGGGTGACGTTGGTGAGGGCGAAGGCGAAGTCCAGGGCCCAGGCGGTGGCGGTGAGTCCGGTGGCCGTGACGGTGCGGTGCTCGCGCAGCAGTTCACGGCCCGCGGCCACCCAGCGCAGCTCCTCCGTGAACCGGTCGGCCTCGCGCAGCGGGAAGCCGGTGTGCCGCTGGGCGCCGTGGTTGTCCAGCTCGGTCGGGCCAAGGTCGCGCACGAAGGTGCGCCCGCCCCAGAAGTTGTGCCCCTCGACGTCGGGAACGGCGACACCGACGCCGAGGTGGTGGAGGTGGTCGGCGGGGCCCAGTTCGGTGACCGCCGTGCCGGCCAGGGTGGTGACGGGGTGCAGATACGGGCGCGGGGAGAGCCGGTCGGGCAGCTCGGGCCGGGTGACGCAGCGCGCGACCGGGCGGCCCGCCACGCGCAGGACCGGGGAGTCCGTCATCCCACGCTCACCTCCTTCGGCGACGTCCAGTCGACGTCCAGTTCGGAGTACAGGGAGAGGGTGTCGGCGACGGCCGCGACGAGCCCGTCGACGCCGGGCACGACCCGGCGGTCCTCGCCGGCCGCGCGCCGCCAGGAACGGGCCCGCAGCTCGGCGGGGTCGGGGGCGGTGCGGACCGCCTCGACGACCCGCATGAAGGCGCCCGTGGACGCGGGCGGGACCAGCAGTTCCGCCCCGCCGGTCAGGTGGTCGACCAGGTTCTCCAGCAGGTCGGTGCGGCCGTACTCGAACTCCTCGGGACCGTGGCCCGCCCGTTGCAGCAGCACCCGGTCCTGCTTGTACCAGAAGGTGATCCGGCCGCTGCTGCCGTGCACCATGACGTACGGGTCGTCGGGACGCTCGGCGCACAGGGTGGCCGCGACGGCGGCCCGGCCGTGCGCGGTGGTGACGCGGACGCAGGAGGTGTCGTCGGCCTCGATGGCGTTGGCCCGCCACAGCTCGGTCTCGATGCCAGTGACGTCCTCGGCGCGGGTGGCGCCGAGCAGGGCGAGCGAGGTGGACACGGCGTGGGCGAGGGGGTTGGTGAGCACCCCGTCGACCACGTCGACGCCGTTCAGGCGGCGCCTGCCCGCCCAGGGCGCCCGCCGGTAGTAGGCCTCGTCGCGCGCCCAGGCGCCTGCCGCGCCGACCCCGGTGACCGTCCCGATCAGGCCCTCGGCGACCAGTTCCCGGATCGCGGGCATCGCGTGCGAACCCAGCGCCTGGAAGCCGATCTGGCAGGCGACCCCGGCCTCGGCGACCCCGTCGGCCATGCGGCGGAACTCCGCGTACGAGGGCGCGGGCGGCTTCTCCAGCAGGAGGTGGACGCCCCGCCCGGCGGCGGTGAGCGCCAGGTCGGTGTGGGTCGGGATGGGCGTGCAGATCACCGCGATCCGGGCGCCGGTGGCGTCCAGCAGGGCGCCGAAGTCGGCGGACTGCGCCGGTGTGCCGAGCCCGTCGGGGATCTCGTCCTCGCTCAGCGGGGTCAGTTCACAGATCCCCACGAGCCGTACGAGGCCCCGGTCCTGGAGCCGGCGGATGTTGTCCAGGTGCCAGCGGCCGTGACCGCGGGCCCCGGCGAGCACGACCGGCAGGGGCGGGGTGGTGGCCGTCATCCCTTCACCGCCCCCGCGCTGAAGCCGGTGATCAGCCACTTCTGGATGAAGGCGAACACGATCACCACGGGCACGGCGGCGACGATGCCGCCCGCGGCCAGCGCGCCCAGGTCGACGCTGTCCGCGCTCATCAGGGTGTTGAGGCCGACCGGGATGGTCTGCTTGCTCTGGTCGGAGAGGAACATCAGCGCGAACAGGAAGTGGTTCCAGGCGTGCACGAAGGCGAAGGAGCCGACAGCGATCAGCCCGGGCCTCAGCAGCGGCAGGACGACGATCCGGAAGGCCGAGAAGCGGTTGCAGCCGTCCACCCAGGCGGCCTCCTCCAGGGACGGAGGCACGTTCTTGATGAAGCCGCTGATCAGGATCATCGACAACGGGAGCTGGAAGACCGTCTCGGCGATGATGACGCTGCCCAGCGAGTTGATCATCGACAGCTTGGCGAAGATCTGGAAGAGCGGTACGAGCAGCAGCGCACCGGGCACGAACTGCGAGCAGAGCAGGGCGAGCATGAAGCCGCGCTTGAGCCGGAAGTCGAAGCGGGCGAGCGCGTAGCCGCCGGCCAGGGCGACGACCGTGGTGAGGACCAGGGTCGCGACGCCGACCAGCACGCTGTTCTGGAAGTAGAGACCGAAGCTCCGCTCGGTCCACACCTTCTCGAAGTGGTCGAAGGTCATCGGCCAGGGCACGAGCGAGGTGGAGCCGGCCGGGCGCAGCGCGAACAGCAGGATCCAGTAGAAGGGGATCAGCGTGAAGAGCAGGTACACGGCCAGCGGCAGATAGATGTGCCGGCGCGGGACCTCGTCCCAGGCACGGCGCCTGCCGCGCGGCCGGGCCGGTTCGGACACCGCGCGCTCGGGCGCGGGCGCGATCTCGGTGATCACTTCTCACCTCCGAACTTGCTCAGCCGCAGATAGACGATCGAGCAGAAGAGCAGAATGACGAACGCCACCGTGGTCAGGGCGGACGCGTAGCCGAAGTTGTGGGCGTCGACGCTGGTGTTGGCGATGTAGAGCGGCAGGGTGGTGGTCTCGCCCGCCGGTCCGCCGCCGGTGAGGGTGTAGAGCAGGTCGACGTTGTTGAACTCCCACACCGCGCGCAGCAGCGTGGACAGGACGATGGCGTCCTTCAGATGGGGCAGGGTGATGTGCCAGAACTGCTTGAGCCGGCTCGCCCCGTCGACCTCGGCGGCCTCGTACAGGTCCCTGGAGACGGACTGGAGGTCGGCGAGGATGAGGATGGCGAAGAAGGGCACCCCGCGCCAGAGGTCGGCGACCACCGCCGCCGGGAACACCGTCGAGGTGTCGGACAGCCAACTCGTGCCGTAGGAGCCGATGCCCATGTCGGCGAGGTAACGGGTGATGCCCGTCTGGGAGTTGTAGAGCAGCACCCAGATCGCGGAGGTGAGCACGCCGGAGACGGCCCACGGGGAGAACACCAGGGCCCGGCCGAGCCCGCGGCCCACGAAGGTCTGGTTGACGATCAGGGCGAGGGCGAGTCCGAAGAGCAGTTGCAGCCCGACCTCGACGACCACCCACTTGGCGCTGAAGATCAGCGTGTCCCAGAACTGCGGGTCCTGGGTGAAGGCGTGGACGAAGTTGTCGAAGCCCGCGTATCCGTTCCGCCACGGCTTGGTGGGGTTGTAGTTCTGCAGGCTGTAGTAGAAGACGCTGAGCACCGGGTAGGCGATGAAGCCCAGCATGAGCAGGGCGGCCGGGGCGATCAGCAGGTACGGAAGCCTGCGCGGCGTGGCGGAGGCACGGCGCCGCCGGGGTGGCGCGGGCGGTTTCGCCACGGCTGCGGCTTGGGCCATGACTGTTCTCCGTTCGCAGTGGGGCAGTTCAGCGACCATAGGAAGCGCTTGCTACGTACACGTGGGTGAAGCGCTTCGGCCAAGTGGGCAGGGGGGTGGAGCAGTTGTCTCCCGCTCCCGGGCGTTGCCGGCTACCCGGCGTACGGGTCCGGCACCTTTCCGGGCCGGGCCAGGAACTCGAAGTCGCAGCCGGTGTCGGCCTGGGTGATCTGTTCGGAGTACAGGGCGCCGTAGCCGCGCTCGTACCGTGCGGGCGGCGGTGTCCACTCGGCCCTGCGGCGCTCCAGCTCCTCGTCGTCCACGTGGAGCCGCAGGCTGCGGGCCTCGACGTCGAGGGTGATCAGGTCGCCCGTGCGCACCAGCGCCAGTGGTCCGCCGACATGGCTCTCGGGGGCGACGTGCAGCACGCAGGCGCCGTAACTCGTGCCGCTCATGCGGGCGTCGGAGATCCGGACCATGTCCCGTACGCCCTGCTTGAGCAGGTGGTCGGGGATCGGCAGCATGCCGTACTCGGGCATTCCGGGTCCGCCCTTGGGGCCGGAGCCGCGCAGCACGAGCACGCTGTCGGCGGTGATGCCGAGCGAGGGATCGTTGATGGTGCGCTGCATGGTCCGGTAGTCGTCGAAGACGACGGCGGGCCCGGTGTGCTCGAGCAGGTGCGGTTCGGCGGCGATGTGCTTGATGACGGCGCCGTCCGGGCAGAGGTTGCCGCGCAGCACCGCCACGCCGCCCTCGTCCGCGACCGGGTTGTCCCGGGGCCGGATCACGTCGTCGTCGTGCACCCGCGCGCCGTCGATCTGTTCGCGCAGGGTGTCGTACGACACCGTCGGCCGGTCCAGGTGGAGCAGGTCCGGGATGCGGGAGAGGAAGCCGGGCAGGCCGCCGGCGAAGTGGAAGTCCTCCATGAGGTACTTCTGTCCGCCGGGGCGGACGTCGGCGAGGACGGGCACGGTGCGGGCGATGCGGTCGAAGTCGTCGAGGGTGAGCCGGACGCCCGCGCGGCCCGCCATGGCGATCAGGTGGATCACGGCGTTGGTGGAGCCGCCGAGCCCGAGGACGGTGGTGACCGCGTCCTCGAACGCCTCGCGGGTCAGGATCTCGCTCAGTCTCCGGTCCTTGCGGACCAGTTCGACGATCGTGAGGCCCGCTCTCGCCGCCATCCGGTCGTGCCCGGAGTCCACGGCCGGGATGCTGGAGGCGCCGGGGACGGTCACGCCGAGGGCCTCGGCGGCGGCGGTCAGCGTGGAGGCCGTGCCCATGGTCATGCAGTGGCCGGGCGAGCGGGCCAGACCGCTCTCCAGCTCGGCCATCTCGCAGTCGCCGATCAGCCCGGCACGCTTGTCGTCCCAGTACTTCCACATGTCGGTGCCCGAGCCGAGGACTTCGCTGCGCCAGTGGCCGGGCAGCATGGGCCCTGCGGGCACGAAGACGGTGGGCAGGTCGACGCTCGCGGCGCCCATCAGGAGGGCGGGGGTGGACTTGTCGCAGCCGCCCATCAGGACCGCGCCGTCGACCGGGTAGGAGCGCAGCAGCTCCTCGGTCTCCATGGCGAGCATGTTGCGGTAGAGCATCGGGGTCGGCTTCTGGAAGGTCTCGCTGAGCGTGGAGACCGGGAACTCCAGCGGGAAGCCGCCCGCCTGCCACACCCCGCGCTTGACCGCCTGGGCGCGGTCGCGCAGGTGGACGTGGCAGGGGTTGATGTCGGACCAGGTGTTGAGGATCGCGACGACCGGCTTGCCCAGGTGCTCCTCGGGCAGGTAGCCGAGCTGGCGGGTGCGGGCGCGGTGGCTGAAGGAGCGCAGGCCGTCGGTGCCGTACCACTGGTGGCTGCGCAGGTCCTCCGGGCGCCTCTCGTCCGGCCGGGTGCTCATATCCCCCACCCCGCGGCGATGGCGGCGACCTCGGCGCGTTCGCTCTCCGGCAGCGGCTTGCTCGGCGGGCGCACGTCCCGGCGGCACAGGCCGAGCGCGGCGAGGGCCTCCTTGACGACGGTGACGTTGTTCGCCGACCCGTTGGCCGCGCGCAGCTCCTCGAAGCGGCGGATCCGCTCCCAGACCTTCATCGCGGCCGGGTAGTCGCCGTCCCTGAGCGCCCGGAGCATGCTGACGGAGACGGCCGGGGCGACGTTGACCAGGCCGGAGGTGAAGCCGGTGGCGCCGGCGGAGAAGTAGGAGGGGGCGTAGGGCTCGGCGAGGCCGGCGACCCACACGAACCTGTCCAGGCCGGCGTCCCGGGCGAAGGCGCCGAAGCGGGTGGCGTCCGGGACGGCGTACTTGACGCCGATGACGTTCGGGCAGACGTCGGCGAGTTCGGCCAGGCGGGCGCCGGGCAGCTGGGCGTTGCGGATGTAGGGGACGACGCCCAGCTCGGGCACGGCCTCGGCGATCGCGCGGTGGTAGTCGACCCAGCCGGCCTGGGAGACGTAGGGGTGCACGGGCTGGTGGACCATGACCATCTGCGCGCCCAGTTCGCGGGCCTGCCGGGCGGAGGCGATCGCGGTGGGCACGTCGTGGCCGACGCCGACCAGGATGCTCGCCCGGTCCCCGGCCTCCTCGACGGTCATCTCGGTGACCTGCTGCCGCTCCTCGGGGGTGAGGGCGTAGAACTCGCCGGTGTTGCCGTTGGGCGTCAGGGTCGTGATGCCGCCGTCGAGCAGACGGCGCAGCAGGGCCCGGTAGGTGGCGCCGTCGACGCCGCCGTCCTCGGTGAACGGGGTCACCGGGATCGCCACCACGTCGGCCAGGGCCGCCCGCTGGGTCTCGAACGCCGTTGTCATGCCTGACCATCCTCTCCCTGGGCCTTCGACTCCGCTGAGGGGAAGGCTCGTTGCACGAACGACGCGATGTGAGCGTGGAGGGCGCGGGCCGCGCCGTCGGCGTCGCCCTCCAGGGCGAGCCGCAGGATGTCCCGGTGCTCGGTGGCCTCCCGGTCCCAGGAGGGGTCGGCGGACCAGGCGACGGCGGAGACGAGGGCGGCCTGGTCGCGGACCTCGTCGAGCAACCGGCCGAGCAGCGGGTTGCCGCAGGGCAGGTAGAGGGCGCGGTGGAACTCGCGGTTGGCGAGGGAGCGTTCGGCGGTGTCCGCGGCCTCGTCGGCCCGCTTCAGCGCGTCGCGGGCGGCGTCCAGGGAGGCGCCGCGGCACACCGAGCGCCTCAGTGCCTCCGGTTCGAGGAGCAGCCGCACGTCGTAGACCTCGCGTGCCATGTCCGCGTCCACCTCGCGCACCGTGACGCCCTTGTACTGGTTCATCACGACCAGTCCGGTGCCGGCCAGGGTCTTCAGCGCCTCGCGCACCGGGGTCTTGGACACCCCGAAGTGAGCGGCGAGTTCGGTCTCGACCAGGGCCTGACCGGGCGTCAGCCGCCCGGTGAGGATGCGGTGTTTGATCCCCTCCAGCACGACCTGCGTGCGGGAGGGGATCGGCGTGGGCACAGAGGTCATGCGCGCCTCTCGGATCTCGTCGATCACATCACGGCTCGGATCGCGAGTTTCTGATCTCGCGTATCGCGTCTCATATATGACGTACGAAGTACGACGCGATGAAGGTAAGAGGGGCTCGGGGTTTCGTCAATGCCTCCGGCACAGGAAAATCCGCCGGACGCCGGCCACGGGCCGTGTGCCGCCGCAACTCCGGGAAGTGCTGCTCGTGTTCGGGCTCGCTCTTGCCGCCCCTCGCCCGCTCAGGGCCTCCAGCCGGGATCGCGGCCGCTCAGGCCCACCGCGCGGTCGAGCAGCGGAGCGTCCTCGGGGACGGGGACGACGGGTCCGAACGGACCGTCGCCCCGGTTCGGGTCGTCGGCCGCCGCGCGCAGGAAGCCGTACGACGCCCGGAGCGCGGCGGGATCGGGGGCGTAGTCCTGGCCGGTGGCCCGGGCCAGGTCCCAGCCGTGGATCACCAGTTCGTCGGCGGCCACCGCCCCGGCGACCTCGCCCGGCAGATCCACGCCGCCGGCGCGGGTCGTGCCGGTCCAGGCGGCCGGGTCGCGCCAGACCTCGGCGAGCTCGTCGAGGGCCTTGGGCAGCTCCTCGCGCCAACGGGGGCCGATGCCGGGCGCGGCGGCGTCCGGGGCGGTGTCGGTGGTGACGCCCAGGTCCTTGCGGCCGGCGTCGCGAAAGGCCGCGGCCAGGCCGAGCAGATGCCCCAGCAGGTTGCGCACCGCGCAGTCCGGGCACGGTGTCACCGCGCCGAGCTGCTCCTCGCGCACCCCCTCGGCCAGCCGCGCCACGATACGAGCCTGCGGCCCGAGATCGAGAATCGTGTCGTTCATCGTTCCTCCAGTCCTGCTCTCACGTACAGGGGTGGACCGCCGCCGCCCCCGGAACTCATCGCCACGCGAGACGGAGGCCCGGCGGCCGGGCGGGACGCGCGCCCGCACACCCGGCTCCCCCGCCGACTCGGACCATCCGCGACGGCCGTCCCTGGCACATGACCGCCGTTACCGAGCCACGCCCGGCAGCACGACCGCACACTCCCGCCCGATCCGGGCTCGGCACCCGCGCGACACCACGGCGCCCGGCGGCCGAGGCACAGGCTCGGCCGCCCCGCCCCCACGGCAGCGAACCCAGCGCCGCGAACCGTCCCGGAACGGGACCGCCGGTACCCGACCGTGCCCCGGCAGCACGCCCCCGGTTCCCGCCGGAGTGCGGCCCGGCCGTAACCCGGCACCCACCGACACGAGCCGCCCGCCCGTCACCCCGTGACATGACCGACCCCCACCCGAGGATTGGCGACCGGGCGGGCCCGGGCTCTACGGCATCTGCCGGATCCGTGGGACGGGACCTTAGGGCGACGATCGGGCCGTATGACGACTGAATGGACCCTGGTGCGGGTGCTGCGCGACCGTGCGGCGGGGGTGTGTCTGGCCGCTGTGGTGGTGTCCGGTTTCGGCACGTCGGCGCTCTGGCTGGCCTCGGGTGTGTGGGTCAAGGACCTCACCGGCTCGGACGGGCTGGCCGCGCTGTGCCTGCTGGCGATGTGGGCGCCGACCCTGGTCGGCCCGGCGCTCGGCACGCTCGCCGACCGGACCCGCCGGCGGCCGGTGCTGATCGGCACGAACCTGCTGCTGGCGGCGCTGCTGCCGATCCTCCTCACGGTGGACGCCCCCGGCCGCGTCTGGGTGCTGTACGGGGTGCTGTTCCTCTACGGCGCCACGGGCGTCGTGGAGGACGCGGCGCAGTCGGCGCTCGTCGCGACCGCCGTCGACGCCAAGCTGCTCGGCGACTTCAACGGGCTGCGGATGACCGCCAACGAGGGCATGAAGCTGCTGGCCCCGCTGGCGGGCGCCGGCCTGTACGCGGCGTACGGCGGCCGGTGCGTGGCCCTGCTGGACGCGGTCACGTTCCTGCTCGCCGCGGGTCTGTACGCGATGCTGCGGGTCCCCGAGGACAAGCCCCGCCGGCCCGCGGGCTCCTGGCGCGCGCAGACCGCCGAGGGCGCCCGCCATCTGTGGTCCCACCCGCGGCTGCGGCTCCTGGTGCTGGCCGGCGGCGCCACGATGCTGTTCACCGGCGTGACCGGCGCGCTGATCTACGCCGTCGTCGGCAGACTCGGCCACGCGCCCGCGTACACCGGGGTGCTGTACGCCGTCCAGGGCGCCGGCTCGGTGACGATCGGCCTCGCCTCGGGCACCGCCCTGCGCCGCCTGGGCAGCCGCCGCTTCGCGGCCTTCGGCATCGCCCTGACGGCGGCCGGCGTGGCCCTGCGCACGATCCCGTCCGACCCACTGGCCCTGGTCAGCAGCCTGGCGAGCGGCGCCGGACTGCCGTGCGTGCTGATCGCCGCGTTCACCGCCGTACAGCGCGAGACTCCGGCGGAACTGCTCGGCCGGACGTCCGCCACCGCGAACACGCTGCTCTTCGTGCCCAACGTGGTCGGCCTGGCCGCGGGCGCCGCCCTGGTCGGCGCCGCCTCCCTCCCGGTGCTCCTGACCCTCATGGCCCTGGGACTGCTGGCCACCTCACTGATGCTGCTTCACAGGCCCCGCAACGCCGACCGCACCGCCGCCAGGTCGCCGTCCGAGGCCAACCCGGCGTGATACAGCCGAAGTTCGCACGCCCCGAGGTCCCGCGCACGGCCCGCGTCCTCGGCGAGGGTGCCCGGGCTGCCGCCCATGCCGGAGACGATCGTGAAGTTGGCGGCCAGGACGGCGTCCGGACGGCCCTGTTCGGCGAACGGGGCCAGCAGCCCGGAGCCGCCCGTGCAGGGGACCACCACGCCGTCCGCCACGGACAGGATGTGGGCGGGGTCGACACCGGCGTTGGCGCCGCAGTGGTAGGAGACGGGGTCGGCGTGCAGAAGGACCTGGAAGCCGTCGGGGGCCGCCGCGCGGACCGCCGCGACCGCCGCCTCCTGGAGGGTGCGCGCGGTCCGGTCGCGCCATGCGCGGGTGGCGTCCGCCCTGCTCTCACCGAGCAGTCCGGCCACACCGGCCCAGCCGCCGCCGGACGGCGCCCCCTGCCACACCGGTTCCAGAGCGGAGCGTACGGCCTGCGCCAACTCGTCGGGATCCAGGCCCTGTTCGCCGTAACCGGTGCGGCAGGCCGGGCAGAAGCACAAGGACATCAGGTACTGTCCGGCGTCCCCGAGGCCCACCCCTGCGGTCTTGTCGTGGGCGTGCAGATGGGCGAGCCCGTACCAGCCGAGGGACTCCAGCTCGGTACCGTGCGCGCCGGGGCGGACGGCCGCCTCGGCGGCCAGTTCGGTCAGGTACGCGCGCGTGGCGGGCTGGGCGATGCACGGCGCCCACGGGTAGCGGTCGCCGTAGGCGTTGACGACGGAGGTGTCCGGATGCTCCGCGCCCAGGCGGGAGTTGTGCGCGAGGACGACCCAGGTGTGCACCTCGAGACCGGTCCCGGCCAGGGCCGCCGCGGCCTCGCCGTACGCGTCGCCGGCCGCCCAGTCGCCTGCCGGGTACGGGCGCGGCGAGCGGCCCTCCCAGCGGTCGCCCACCGGATACAGCACGGCGGCGTGCTCGGCGGTGACCACGCGGTGGCGCGGATGGCGGGGGGTCAGCGCGCGCGTGGAGTGGTAGGCGGCGGCGAGCGTCACCTGCTCCACTCCGAGGGCGGCCAGACGGCCGGGCGCCTCGGGGTCGCCGTTGACGTCCCAGGGGTAGACGAAGGCCGAGGTCTTCACGCTTCCTCCTCGTCGAGCAGCGCGCGGCCGCGCTCGATCAGCCGGGCGAGTGCATGTTTCTGAGCAATGTCCATGTTCATGAACGCGATCACGTTAGGAGCCCCCATTCGGGCAGGTCAAGCGCGCAAACCGGCAACACGGGAGCGGATTTCACGCACGCACGACACACTTGACGGGGTACGGACACTGTTCATAGCGTGTCCATCCATGTGAATCGTGTCCAGGCACAGGAACGTCCCACCCAAGGAGACCGAGGATGCCCGCTCCCCGCACCGTTCTGCTCACCGGCGCCGCCGGCGGGCTCGGCACCCTGATGCGGGGCCTGCTGCCCGACTACGGCTACACGCTGCGCCTGCTGGACATGCGGCCCATCGAGGACGAGCCGGACGCGATCGTCGCGGACCTCTCCGACCAGGACGCCCTGCGCGAGGCCGTCCGGGGCGTCGACGCGATCATCCACCTCGCGGGCATCTCCCTGGAAGCCCCTTTCGAGAAGGTCCTCAAGGCCAACATCGAGGGCACGTACCACCTGTACGAGGCGGCCCGCGAAGAGGGCGTGCGGCGGATCGTCTTCGCCTCCTCCAACCACGTGGTGGGTTACACCCCGCCCCCCGGCCCCGGCGAGCCGCCCCTGCCGATCGGGACCCCCCGCCGCCCGGACACCTTCTACGGCCTGTCCAAGTCCTTCGGCGAGGACCTCGCCCAGCTCTACTGGGACAGGCACGGCCTGGAGACCGTCTCGGTGCGCATCGGCTCCTGCTTCCCCGAACCGACCAATGTGCGGATGCTCTCCCTGTGGATGAGCCCCGCCGACGGCGCCCGCCTCTTCCACGCGGCCCTGACCGCCGAGGACGTGGGCCACACCGTCGTCCACGGCGCTTCCGCCAACACCCGCCTGTGGCTGGACCTGACCAGCGCGCGGGCGCTCGGCTACGAACCGCAGGACGACTCAGAGCGGTACGCCGGGAAACTGATCGCCGAGCAGGGCGAGCTCGACCCGGACAACAAGGCCCATGTCCACATCGGCGGCCCCTTCGTGACGGACCCGCCCATCTGGCCATACTGAAGCGGCGGAAAATCGACGCAGTCGAGGGCGGGCGGGCACCGAACGGGTCCGCCCGCCCTCGTATTCGGGCATCCACGCTGCCCGTTCCCACGCCCCGGGTCGCCCCCGCGCAGGTCCGAGGCGGGCACCACCCGAGCCGAACGGGCGTAAACGGGCAGGAGTAGAACCAAAGCAAGCCTGGTCAGAACCGCGCACCCGCTGTAGAACATCCGGCAAGGGCCGCACCGGGCCCGAACGGGCATCGAAACCAGGAAGCGGGTGGTCGACCCATGAGCCACGGGACGGCCGAGGAACGGCAACGCGAGATCGTGCGGTTGGCGCGCGCCACCGGATCGGTCGACGTCACCGCGCTCGCCGCCGGCCTGGGTGTGGCCAAGGAGACCGTACGACGGGACCTGCGCGCCCTGGAGGACCACGGTCTGGTGCGCCGCACCCACGGAGGCGCCTACCCCGTGGAGAGCGCCGGCTTCGAGACCACCCTGGCCTTCCGCGCCACCAGCCACGTACCCGAGAAGCGCCGGGTGGCGACCGCCGCCGCCGAACTGCTCGGGGACGCCGAAACGGTCTTCGTCGACGAGGGCTTCACCCCGCAGCTCATCGCCGAGGCCCTGCCCCGGGACCGGCCGCTGACCGTGGTCACCGCCTCCCTGCCGGTCGCGGGCGCGCTCGCCGAGACCGGCACCATGTCCGTGCTGCTGCTCGGCGGCCGGGTCCGCTCCGGCACCCTCGCCACCGTGGACCACTGGACGACGAGGATGCTGTCCGGTTTCGTCATCGACCTGGCGTTCATCGGCGCCAACGGCATCTCCCGCGAACACGGTCTGACCACGCCCGACCCGGCGGTCAGCGAGGTGAAGGCGCAGGCGGTCAGAGCCGCGCGCCGGGTGGTGCTCGCGGGCGTCCACACCAAGTTCGGTGCGGTCAGCTTCTGCCGGTTCGCCGAAGTCGGCGCGCTGGAGGCGATCGTGACGAGCACTCTGCTCCCGGCGACCGAGGCGCACCGCTACTCCCTGCTCGGGCCGCAGGTCATCCGGGTCTGACCGCCGAGCCGCCCGGCACCCCCAGAACCTCGCCCTTCACCCGCGCCGCGAGGCGCCCTCGTTCCCCGCAAGTCCCCATTGCTGTCAACCTCTCCTGGAGTACCCATGCCAACCCAGAGCCGACGCTCACCACGGACCCTCTTCGCCGTGGCGGCAGCAGGGGCGCTGATCGCTCCGCTCGCCGCCTGCTCGGGCGCCGGCGGGTCCGGATCCGCCGGCGGCGACTCCGTCAACGTCCTGATGGTGAACAACCCGCAGATGGTGGAGCTGCAGAAGCTGACCGCCGCCCACTTCACCAAGGACACCGGCATCAAGGTGAACTTCACCGTCCTGCCGGAGAACGACGTCCGTGACAAGATCAGCCAGGACTTCGCCAACCAGGCCGGTCAGTACGACGTCGCCACCCTGAGCAACTACGAGATCCCGATCTACGCCAAGAACGGGTGGCTGCACGCCCTGGACGCCTACGTCAAGAAGGACACCGCCTTCGACCAGGCCGACATCCTCCCCCCGATGACCCGGGCGCTCACCGCGCAGGACGGCAAGCTGTACGGCGAGCCGTTCTACGGCGAGTCCTCCTTCCTGATGTACCGCAAGGACGTCCTGGAGAAGGAGGGCCTGACCATGCCGGACAAGCCCACCTGGAAGCAGGTCGCCGACCTGGCCGCCAAGATCGACGGCTCCCGGCCCGGCATGAAGGGCATCTGCCTGCGCGGACTGCCGGGCTGGGGCGAGGTCATGGCGCCGCTGACCACGGTGGTGAACACCTTCGGCGGCACCTGGTTCGACAAGGACTGGACGGCACGCCTGGACTCCAAGGAGTTCAAGGAGGCCACCCAGTTCTACGTCGACCTGGTCCGCAAGCACGGTGAGGCCGGTGCCGCCCAGTCCGGCTACGCGGAGTGCCTGAACAACATGACCCAGGGCAAGACGGCCATGTGGTACGACGCCACCGCCGGAGCCGGCTCCCTGGAGGCCGACGGCTCCCCGGTCAAGGGCAAGATCGGCTACGCCCCGGCCCCGGTCGAGAAGACCGACGGCTCGGGCTGGCTCTACACCTGGGCGTGGGGCATCCAGAAGGCGTCCAAGAACTCCGAGAACGCCTGGAAGTTCATCTCCTGGGCCTCCGGCAAGGACTACGAGAAGCTCGCCGGCGAGAAGGCCGGCTGGTCCAACGTCCCGGCCGGCAAGCGCGCCTCGACCTACGACATCCCGCAGTACCGCAAGGAGGCCGCCGCGTTCGCGGACGTCACCCGGGACGCCATCGCGAACGCCAAGCCCGAGGACCCGGGAGTGCAGCCCCGGCCCGCGCCCGGCATCCAGTTCGTCGGCATCCCCGAGTTCACCGACCTGGGCACCAAGGTCTCCCAGGAGATCAGCTCCGCCATCGCCGGACGCCAGTCGGTGGACAGCGCTCTGAAGAAGGGCCAGAAGCTCGCCGAGGCCGTCGCCGCGAAGTACGAGGGATCATGACGTTGACGTCACCGGCCCCCGCCGCCGCCGTCTCCGGACGGCCGGCGGCCGGGCGCCCCAACCGCCTGCACGCCTGGGCCACCCGGGCGCCCCTGCTGCCGGCGCTGATCTTCATGATCGTCGTCACCCAGCTGCCCTTCGTGGCCACGCTGGTGATCTCGTTCTTCGACTGGAACGCGCTGTACCCCGACCGGCGCCACTTCGCCGGATTCGCCAACTACGGCGAGGTGCTGAGCGATGCCGAACTGCGCGGTTCGGTGTGGACGACCATCCTGCTGACCGTCACCGTGGTGCTGGTCAGCCTGCTGCTCGGCCTGCTCCTCGCGCTGCTCCTCGACCGCCGCTTCCGCGGCCGGGCCGCCGTGCGCACCATGCTCATCGCGCCGTTCCTGCTGGTGCCGGTCGCCGCCGCGCTGATGTGGAAGCACCTGCTGTTCAACCCGGAGTACGGGCTGTTCAACGGCATCCTGCACGCCATCGGCGGGGACGGGGCGGTCCAGCCGGACTGGATCTCCGAGATGCCGCTGATGGCGGTCGAGGCCGCGCTGATCTGGCAGTGGACCCCGTTCATGATGCTGATCCTGCTGGCCGGACTGCAGAGCCGCGATGCACAACTGCTCGAGGCGGCCAGGATGGACGGGGCGAGCAACTGGCAGATCTTCGTGCACATCACCCTGCCGCATCTGCGCCGCTACCTCGAACTCGGCGTGCTGCTCGGTTCGATCTACATCGTGCAGAACTTCGACGCGGTGTTCACCATCACCTCCGGCGGCCTGGGCACCGCGAACCTGCCGTACACGATCTACCAGACCTTCTACCAGGCGCACGAGAACGGCCTGGCCTCCGCGGCCGGCGTCGTCGTCGTGATCGGCTCGATCATCCTGGCGACCTTCGCTCTGCGCGTGGTGTCGTCGCTGTTCCGTGAGGAGGTGTCCCGCTGATGGCCACCGTCGCCACCACCGCCCCGCGGCTCGGCAAACCGCGCAGCCGGTTGCGGGGGGCAGCCCTGGGCGTCCTCGCCTGGCTGGCCGGACTCGTGTTCGTGCTGCCCCTGCTGTGGATGGTCCTGACGTCCTTCCACTCCGAGGCCGACGCGGCGACCAACCCGCCGTCGGTGGCCGCCGCGCTGACGCTGGACGGCTACCGGCAGTTCTTCGGGCTGACCGGCGGGGCCAGTCCCTGGCCCGCGCTGATCAACTCCATGACCGCCTCGCTGGTCTCCACCCTGCTGACCCTCCTCCTCGCGCTGCCCGCCGCGTACGCGCTGTCCATCCGGCGGGTGAAGAAGTGGACCGACGTCCTGTTCTTCTTCCTGTCCACCAAGATGCTGCCCCTGGTGGCCGGCCTGCTGCCGATCTACCTGTTCGCGAAGAACACCGGCCTGCTCGACAACATCTGGGCGCTGGTCATCCTCTACACGGCCATGAACCTGCCGATCGCGGTCTGGATGATGCAGTCCTTCCTGTCCGAGGTCCCGGTCGCGATCATCGAGGCCGCCCAGATCGACGGCGCCCGGCTACCGACCGTGCTGGGCCGCGTGGTCGCCCCGATCGCCCTGCCCGGCATCGCGGCGACGGCCCTGATCTGCTTCATCTTCAGCTGGAACGAGCTGATGTTCGCGCGGGTCCTGACGGGTGTGGTCGCCGAGACCGCCCCCGTCTTCCTCACCACCTTCATCACCAGCCAGGGCCTGTTCCTGGCGAAGGTGTGCGCCGCGTCGCTCGTCATCTCCCTGCCGGTGCTCGCCGCGGGGTTCGCCGCCCAGGACAAACTGGTCCAGGGCCTGTCGTTGGGAGCCGTCAAATGAAGGCCGCCGTCATCGAGTCCGTGGGCCGCGCCGTCGTCACCGAGGTCCCCGACCCGACGCCGGGGCCCCGCGAGGTCGTCGTCGAGGTGGCGGCCTGCGGGCTGTGCGGCACCGATCTGCACATCCTCCAGGGCGAGTTCGCGCCCAAGCTGCCGATCGTGCCCGGGCACGAGTTCGCCGGCGAAGTGGCCGCGGTCGGCACGCAGGTCACGGAGGTGTCGGTCGGCGACCGGGTGGCGGTCGACCCGTCGCTGTACTGCTACGAGTGCCGCTACTGCCGCGACGGGCACAACAACATGTGCGAGCGGTGGGCCGCGATCGGCGTGACCACCGCGGGCGGCGCCGCCCGGTACGCCGTGGCCCCGGTCGCCAACTGCGTCAAGCTGCCCGAGCACATCCGCACCGAGGACGCGGCCCTGATCGAGCCGCTGTCGTGCGCGGTGCGCGGCTACGACGTGCTGCGCACGCGGCTGGGCTCGCACGTGCTGATCTACGGTTCCGGGACCATGGGCCTGATGATGCTGGAACTGGCCAAGCGAACCGGCGCGGCCAGTGTGGACGTGGTCGACGTCAACCCGGCCCGCCTCGAGACGGCCCGGCGGCTGGGCGTGTCGGCGTCCGCGGCGAACGCCGACGAACTCGACCGGCCGCAGGGCTGGGACGTGGTGATCGACGCGACCGGCAACGCCGCGGCGATCCAGGACGGTCTGGACCGGGTGGCGAAGGCGGGCACGTTCCTCCAGTTCGGCGTGGCCGACTACGCGACCCGGGTGATGATCGACCCGTACCGGATCTACAACCAGGAGATCACCATCACCGGCTCCATGGCGGTGCTGCACAGCTTCGAGCGCGCCGCCGAGCTGTTCGCGGCCGGCGTGCTGGACCCGGAGGTCTTCATCAGTGACCGGATCCCGCTGGAGCGGTACCCGGAGGCGCTGGACCAGTTCGCCTCCGGGGTGGGCCGGAAGATCGTGGTGGTCCCTTAGGGCCTTTCGTTCGGATCGGCCGGCGAGGGCGCCGCACCGCCTCACCCGTTCGCCGGGTAAGGGAACGGCAAAGCGTCCTCGCTCGTTACCTCCGACATGACAGCTATGACCCCCGGCTCGAACATCCCTCTGGCCGCAGCGCGTGTGACGGTCGACGTCGCCGCTCCAGTGCGGCTGGACGTATCGGGCCTGCTGCTCACCGCCGACGGCAAGGTGCGCTCGGACGACGACTTCATCTTCTACAACCAGCCGTCCGGGCCGGGCGTGACCTACCGTTCGGGCGGCGGCAGCGCGCCCGACGCGATCACCGTGGACACCGCCGCGGTACCGCCGGGCATCGAGAAGATCGTGGTCACCGCCAGCCCGGACGCCGCCGGGCAGACCTTCCAGGGCATCGAGCCCACGGCCACCGTCCGCGACGCGGACAGCGGTTCGGTGCTGGCCACGTTCACCCCGCCGCAACTCGGCGCCGAGACGGCGCTGGTGGTCGTGGAGATCTATCTGCGGGGTGGCCAGTGGAAGGCGCGGGCCGTCGGCCAGGGGTACGCGGACGGACTCGCGGGCATCGCCACCGACTTCGGCGTGACGGTGGAGGAACCGGCCCCCGCCCCGGTGGCCCCGCCGCAGCCGGCCGTCCCGCCCCGGCCGCTCACTCCGCCGCCCCCGGCGCCGGCCGCGCAGTCCCCCGTCGCCCCTCCGGTTCCCCCGGCCCCGCCGGCCGCCGCCCCCGCCCCCGGCGCCGGGAAGGTCAACCTGGACAAGGGCCGGGTCAGCCTCCAGAAGAACCAGACCGTGTCCCTGGTGAAGGGCGGCCGCCCGCTGCTCACCCGGGTCAAGATGGGCCTCGGCTGGGAGCCGGCGTACCGCGGCGCCGACATCGACCTGGACGCCTCGGTCATCGCCTACGGCCCGCAGCGCAACCACATCGACAGCTGCTACTTCGGCAAGCTCACCATCCTGAACGGCGCCGTGAAGCACTCCGGCGACAACCTCACCGGCGAGGGCGCGGGCGACGACGAGGTGATCGTGGTCGACCTCGGGCGTCTGCCGCAGGAGGTGACCGGCCTGGTGTTCACCGTGAACTCCTTCTCGGGCCAGAAGTTCACCGAGGTCGCCAAGGCCTACTGCCGTCTGGTGGACGCCACCACCGAGGAGGAGCTGGTCCGCTTCGATCTCACCCACGCCGAGCCGCAGACCGGGGTGATGATGGCCAAGCTCGTCCGTCAGTTCACCGGCGAGTGGGACATGACGGCCATGGGCGACTTCATCAAGGCGCGCACCGTACGGAACATGGTGAAGCCCGCGGCCCAGGCGCTGTAGGACAGAATTCGCCTGTCGCAGTCACCTTCACCAGAGGATGAACCACACATGATCACGCTGACGAAAGAAGACGGCCCGGCGGACCTGGACGGGGTGACCCACATGTCCATCGGCGTGTCCTGGGACCCCACCGGGGGCACCTCGGGCGGAGTGATGGGCATGCTCCGCCGCAAGATGGGCACGGACCTCGACCTGATCGCCGTGGCGATGCAGGGCGCGGACCCGGTGCGCCTGGCGGGCCTGGACTCGCTGGACCCCATGGGCAACGGCTCGCTGCAGCACAGCGGCGACAACCAGACCGGCCGCGGGGACGGCGACGACGAGACGGTGACGGTGGAGTTCGCGCGGATACCGCAGAACATCACCTCGATCGTGTTCATCGCCGCCGCGTTCAAGAAGGGCAGCTCCTTCCAGAAGGCGCGCAACATCAGCTTCAAGGTCTACGACGCGACCGGGGGCACCTCCCAGCAGGTCGCCGACATCTGGCCGAGCCTGCTCACCCAGGACAACGGCTGCGCCGTGGCCAAGGCCATGAGGGTCGGCGGCTCCTGGAAGCTCGAGGTGATCAACGAGACGGGCAAGATCAAGCAGGGCGACGAGCACGCCCTGATGCGCTTCGCCGTCAGCAAATGACGCACCCCGCCACGTGACCGACCGGCCGGGCCCCGCACCACGAGCGCGGGCCACGGCCGGCCAGCACCCCGCACCCACCGCGCCCGCGCCCGCGCCCGCGCCCGCGCCCGCGCCCGCGCCCGGAGGACGGTCACCGCCCCGGCCTGGGACCGCAACCGCGCTGACGTACCACTCGGCCGCGCG
>NZ_JBIBWH010000001.1:459060-563685 GCF_043081205.1 Streptomyces sp. NPDC014889 | reverse complement strand
GCGAGCGTGCCGCCGAACGCCTCACCGACACCGAACGAGCCACCGCCCCGCACCACGAGCGCGGGCCACGGCCGGCCACCGCCCCGCTCCCACCGCACCACGTCCGCACCCGGAGGACAGTCACCGCCCCGACCGGGGACCACGACCGCGCTGACCTACCGCCCGGCCACACGCAAGCGTGCGGCTGAAGGCTTCGTCGACGCCGAACGAGCGACCGCCCCGCAGCACGAGTGCGGGCCACGGCCAGCCAGCGCCACGCCGCGCCACGCCCGCGCCCGCGCCCGCGCCCGGAGGACGGTCACCGCCCCGGCCTGGGACCGCAACCGCGCTGACGTACCGCTCGGCCGCGCGCGAGCGTGCCGCCGAACGCCTCACCGACACCGAACGAGCCACCGCCCCGCACCACGAGCGCGGGCCACGGCCGGCCACCGCCCCGCTCCCACCGCGCCACGTCCGCGCCCGGAGGACAGCCACCGCCCCGACCGGGGACCACGACCGCGCTGACCTACCGCCCGGCCGCGCGCAAACGTGCGGCTGAAGGCTTCGTAGACGCCGAGCGAGCACCGCCCCGCAGCACCCGGGCGGCGGGGCGGCCGCCGAACCCGCCGCGCTCCCCGGCGCCCGGCGCCCCGGATCGCCGCGTACGCCGTTCCTCCGCCCGACCGCCCCGCTCGGCTCCGGCCGCGCTCAACCGCCGTGCGCGGAGCGCGCCTTGAAGGCCGCCTTGCGGGCCTCCTTGGCGGTCTTCTTGTCCGGGTGCAGGCGGCCCATCGCCTCCAGTACGTCCGCCGTCTGCGGGTGGTCCACCCGCCAGGCCGCCGCGAAGAAGCCGCTGTGCTGTTCGGCGAGACCCTCGACGAGGGCGTGCAGTTCCTCGGAGTCACCCTCGGCGGCCAGCTGCGCGGCCACCGTGTCGATGGTCAGCCAGAAGATCATCTCCTGGGACGGCGCCGGCACGTCGGCCAGACCGCGCTCGGTCAGCCAGACCCGGGCGAGACCGCCCAGTTCGGCGTCGTCGAGCACTTCCCGCAGCGCCGGTTCGGCCTCCGCGCCGACCAGGGACAGCGCCTGCTGGCAGCGCAGCCGCCGCAGCGGCGCACCCGCGTCCGTGCCGCGCGCCGCGGCGAGCAACTCCCGTGCGGCGGACAGGGGTTCGCGGCTGGTCAGCCACTGCTCGGTCTCCGCGTGCGTGGCCGCGGGCGGAAACCCGGCGGTGCCGTCGAGCAGCGCGTCGGCACCCTTGTCCGCGAGCTCGCCGATCACCGGCGCCCGGCAGCCGGCCTCCAGCAGCCGGGTCCGCAGCCCGTGCAGTCCGAGCGGGGTCAGCCGCACCATGCCGTAGCGGGCGACGTCCACGTCCTCGACCGGCGTGGACGGCTCGTTCTCGGACTCCGCCATCAACTCCTCGTCCACCGGCCGGTACTCGACCAGGCCCGCCGGCTCCAGCAGCCGGAACTGGTCGTCCAGCCGCATCATCGCCTCGGAGACCTGCTCCAGTATGTCGTTGGTGGGCTCCCCCATGTCGCTGGGCACGATCATGGAGGCGGCGAGCACGGGCAGCGGCACCGGACCCGCGCCGGCCCCCTCCGCTCCGGCGGTCAGCCGGTAGAGGTTGGCGAGCACCCCGTCGAGGAACTCCGCCTCCGCCTCGGGGTCCCAGTCCAGCCCGGAGAGGTCGACCGCGCCGCCCTGACCCACCGCTTCGACCAGCGTGTCCAGATCGGGCACGCTCGCGTCGGCCAGCACGGTCTCCAGGGCGTTCGACCAGACCGCGAGCACGTCGTGCGGCGAGCCGCCGGTCAGCAGCTCCAGGTCGGGCCCGGGCGCGACGGCGCCCTCCTCCTCGTCGACGATCCGGACGAGCCCGGTGTCCAGGGCGGCCCGCCAGGCCTCGCTCGCCCCGGCCGCCGCGTCGTCGCCGGTCAGGCCGAGCGCTTCGGCCGCGGCGGGCAGTTGCTCCTGCGCGAGCCCGCCGTCGGCGTCGACCCGTGTCCCGTCCCCGGCCCAGCGCGCGAGCCGCGCGGCGCGGGACAGCAGCGGTGTGGCGAGCGCGTACCGGGCCAGCTCCGGTTCGGAGGTGATCCGCACCGGCGGGAACGAGGACCTGTCTGACATCGGCTGGTTTCTCCTAGGACCGGGGCCCGGAGGGTGGGAAGCCCACGGGCCGGTAAGCCTGACGACTCGAAAGCTCAGCCTAGACGGATTTCGACCCATCCCGTCCGGTTCACCTTTCCGTCACCCCAAGTCCATGACAGAGACCTTGACAACCGACCGGGCCGCGCAGCAGATTGACGCGCGTAGAAATGCGGAGGCGGCTCGTTCCCGTCACGGTCTACGCGCGTGGACCGGTGCCTCCCGCCCGCGTCCCGCGTTCCCGCGTCGCACCCCCGTCGCCGTACTCCGTCATGCCCGAAGGGATCCACTGTGCCCAGCAAGTCCTCCGCGCGTCTCGCCGCGCTGACCATCGCCGCCGTCTGCTCGGCCGCGTCCGCCGTCGTCCTCACCTCTCCCGCGCACGCGGACACCGTGCGCATCCACGACATCCAGGGCGCCACCCGGATATCGCCCTACGCGAACCAGCAGGTCACGGCCGTGCCCGGCATCGTCACCGCCGTGCGCACCTACGGTTCGACCAGAGGCTTCTGGATGCAGGACGCCAACCCGGACAACAACCCCGCCACCAGCGAGGGCATCTTCGTCTTCACCAGCTCCACCCCGACGGTCGCCGTCGGCGACTCCGTCACGGTGACCGGCACGGTCTCCGAGTACGTCCCGGGCGGCACCACCTCCGGCAACCAGTCGGTCACCGAGATCACCAAGCCGACGGTCACCGTCGTCTCCAAGGGCAACCCGGTCCCGGCCCCGGTCGTGATCGACGCCAAGTCGGTGCCCGCCGCCTACGCCCCGGCCGGCAACCCCGCCGCCAACAACTCGATCAACGGTCTGCCCCTGGAGCCGACGAAGTACGCCCTGGACTACTACGAGTCCCTGGAGGGCATGAACGTCCAGATCGCCGACGCCCGGGTGGTCACCGCCACCAACCCCTACAGCGAGCTGTGGGTCACGGTGAAGCCGGACGAGAACCGCAGCACCCGCGGCGGCACGGTCTACGGCTCCTACGACTCCCAGAACACCGGCCGCCTCCAGATCGAGTCGCTGGGCTCCACCGCCGACTTCCCCGTGGCGGACGTCGGCGACACCCTCGCCGGCGCCACCACCGGCCCGATGGACTTCAACTCCTACGGCGGCTACACGATCGTCGCCAACCAGCTCGGCACGCTCAAGAGCGGCGGCCTGAAGCGCGAGACGACCGCCAAGCAGTCCCCCGGCGAGCTCTCGGTGGCCACCTACAACGTCCAGAACCTCGACCCGTCCGACGCCACCTTCGACGAGCACGCCGCCGCGATCGTGCACAACCTCCAGTCGCCCGACATCGTGTCCCTGGAGGAGATCCAGGACAACAACGGCGCCGTGGACGACGGCACGGTCGACGCGAGCGTGACGGTGAACAAGCTGATCGACGCGATCGTGAAGGCCGGCGGTCCGACGTACGACTGGCGCTCCATCGACCCGGTCAACGACAAGGACGGCGGCGAGCCGGGCGGCAACATCCGCCAGGTGTTCCTGTTCAACCCCGCTCGGGTCTCCTTCACCGACCGCCCGGGCGGCGACTCGACCACCGCGGTCGGCGTCAAGAAGGTGAACGGCAACAAGGCCGCCCTGACGGTCTCCCCGGGCCGGATCAACCCCACGAGCGACGCGTGGAAGAACAGCCGCAAGCCGCTGGCCGGCGAGTTCGTCTTCCGCGGCCGCACGGTCGTCGTGATCGCCAACCACTTCGCCTCCAAGGGCGGCGACATGGCCCTGACCTCGCAGTACCAGCCGGTGCCGCGCAGCTCCGAGGTCCAGCGCCACCTTCAGGCGGCCGAGGTGAACGCCTTCGTCAAGGACATCCTGAAGATCGACAAGGACGCGGACGTCGTCGCGCTCGGCGACATGAACGACTTCGAGTTCTCCGGCACGGCGAAGATCCTCGAGGGTGACGGCGAGCTGTGGTCGGCGATCAAGTCGCTGCCCGCGAACGAGCGTTACACCTACGACTACCAGGGCAACCTTCAGGTTCTGGACCAGATCCTGATCAGCCCGGCGATCAAGCGCGGCGGCAACTTCGACTACGACAGCGTGCACGTCAACGCCGAGTTCCACGACCAGACCAGCGACCACGACCCGCAGGTGCTGCGCTTCCACCCGTAACACCCGCGCGTTCCGGGACATTCCGGGACGTTCCGGCAACAGAAGGGCCGCCCCCACCTCTCGGGTGGGGGCGGCCCTCGGGGTGCCGGTGGTCCCGGTGCGCGGCGGCCGCCGGCGCGGAACCGGACGGCCCGCGGCTCAGCGGCGGCGGTTGCGCCGTATCAGCAGTCCGCCCGCGACCAGCACCGCCGCGCCCGCCGCGAGCGCTATCACCATCGGGCGCGGATTGCGCCGGTACGCCTCGACCGCGTTGCTCACCGGGGCGGAATGCCCGGCCCGGGACGCCTGCTCCTGGACCGTGTGCCCGGCACGCGTGGCCCGCTCCTGGACCAGGTGACCCGCGTGCGTGGCCCGCTCCTGAAGCATGTGCCCGGACCGGCCCGCCCCCTCCTGGGTCCGATGACCGGCATGGGTGGCCTTCTCCTGGACGCGGTGCCCGGCGTGCGCGGCCGAGCTGCGCAGTTGGACCGTCAGGGCGCCGGCCTTGTCCATCAGGTCCGCCGCGCGGGCCTTCGCGCGGCCCTTCACGTCCGCCTTGGCCGCCAGTTCCTCGACGGTGTCGCCGAGTTGGCTCCTCGTCTGCTCGATCTGCTGCCTCAGCTCGTCGGGGCCCTTCGCTCCGGTCGGCGTGGTCGCGCCGCCGTCCCCCTGTGTCCTGTCCGTCATCGGTGGTGTGCCCTTTCCTTGATCGCCTCGACGTCCGCCTTGACGCTGCCGAGCATCTCCTCCGGCGTGGGCGGTGTTGCACGGCGCAGCTGGGCGCGGCCGACGATGGCCAGCACGCCGGCGATCGCGAACAGCAAGGCCGTCACGACGAGCGCCGCGGCCCACACGGGCAGCGCCAGCGAGAGGGCGGCGGTGGCCGCGCCGGCGAGCGCGATCAGTCCGACATAGCCGACGGCGCCCGCCGCGCCGAGCAGTCCGCCGCCGCGTCCCATGCGGCGGCCCTTCTCGGTCAGCTCCAGCTTGGCCAGGGCCATTTCCTGCCGTACGAGCTGGGAGAGCTGCTCGGTGGCCCGGTGGACGAGTTCACCCACCGAGTGCTCGCCCGCCGAAGGTACGGCCGGTGCACGGTCGCCCACCAAGGTTTCGGCCGGCAGCCGTTCGTCCAGCGAACGTTCGTCCGGTGAACGGTCGCCCGGCGAGCGGTCGCGCACTGGGCGGCGCTGGTCGGGCGCAGGCCTCACATCGATCGTCCCGGTCACGGTGTCCGCCTCCTCTCGGTCCGGACCATCCGGGTACCCCGGGACCCCGCGACTACCCGTGGCCGGTACCACCAGGACCGCGCTCGCCCAGCCGGGCGAGCTGGGTCTGGAACCAGTCGAGGCGGGCCTGCAACAGGGCGGCCTCCGCGGCGAGTTCGGGCACCCCGAGCCCCTCGGGTCCGGCGAGCGGGCCGCTCGGCGCCCCGGACGCGGCGACCGCCGGGGCGATCAGGGCCGGCCCGCTGCCGCCGGCCACGACCCGCAGTCCGGCCCCGGCCAGCCGGGCGAAGCCGGCGCAGGTCACGGAGGTACGGCCGTGCAGACAGCCCGCGCAGGCGGCGGTCAGCGCCCGCCAGCCGGGCCTGCCCCAGCCCGCGTCGGCCAGGGCGGAGGCGGGCGCGCCGCACGCGCACGGGCCGACCGTCGCCGTGTGCACCCGCTGGCGGGCGTAGCGGAACCCGCGCTCGTAGCGGATGTAGGCGCCGAGGACGGAGACCTCCAGCAGGACGGCGCCGCGGTGCTCGGTCGTGCACAGCAGCGCCTCGGCGGCGGCACGTTCGTGCACGCAGTGGAAGCCGCAGTCGCACAGGCGGGCGGGTGGCCGGTGCCGGCGGCCGTAGACGCAGGCCGCGTCAGCGACGACGCCGTACGGCAGCGCGCCGCCGAGCGACACACCGGTGAAGCGGGCCCGGGTGCCGTCGTGGGACAGCACCGGGTGGGCGATCTTGTATCCGGTCGGCGGCTCCGTCGGGCGTTCCGCGGGCAGCCGGAGCCTCATCGGGCGGCCGGGGCCTCTTCGGGCGCGGCGGCGACCCGCGGTTCCTGGATTTCCTGGCTTTCCCGGACCGCCTCGGGGAGTCCGGCCTCCTCCTCGCGTACCGTCGGCCGTTCCTCCGCGACCCCGGTGGCCAGTGCCTTGCCGAGCTTCATGACGCCTCCCGTGCCTGCCGTCGGTGACCTCCTGCCCATGGTGACGCATCACGCCCGACTTGGACACAGGACACCGTTTCTCCAGCATCACTTACCCATAACCGGAAGAAAAATTAAGTGGAGCTTCACTGTCGGGTCTGCCGAAACTGCTTCCATGACGACGACCACAGCGACCACTCCCGCCCCTCCCTTCGGCCGCGCCCTGTGCGCCATGATCACGCCCTTCACCGCCTCGGGCGGGCTCGACCTCGACGGCGCCCAGCGGCTCGCCAACCGTCTGGTGAGCGAAGGGTGCGACGGAGTCGTGCTCAGCGGCACGACGGGCGAGTCGCCGACCACGACGGACGCCGAGAAGTCGGCGCTGGTGCGGGCCGTGCGCGAGGCGGTCGGCGAGCGCGCCTCGATCGTCGCGGGCGTGGGCACCGCCGACACCCGGCACACCGTCGAACTGGCACTGGCGGCCGAGAAGGCGGGCGCGGACGGGGTGCTGGTGGTGACGCCGTACTACAGCAGGCCACCGCAGGACGCCGTGGAGGAGCACTTCCGTACGGTGGCGGACGCCTCCGGGCTGCCGGTGATGCTCTACGACATCCCCGGCCGCACCGGCACCCGCATCGAACCGGACACCATGCTGCGGCTGGCCGCACACCCCCGGATCGTGGCGGTCAAGGACTGCGCCTACGACTTCCTCGGCACCCAGAAGGTGCTGTCCCGCACCGAGTTGGCGTACTACGCGGGCTGCGAGGAGCACATCCTCGCCCTGTACGCGGTGGGCGGCACCGGATACGTCAGCACGGTCGCGAACCTCGTCCCGCGCCAACTCCGCTCGATCCTCGACGCGTTCGACACGGGCGACACGGCCCGGGCCGCCCGCCTCCAGCAACAGGCCACCGAACTCATCGAGTCGACGATGTCCGCCGGCCTCCCCGGCACGGTCACCGTCAAGGCCCTCCTGAACGACCTGACCCTGCCCGCAGGCCCGGTCCGCCCGCCCCTTCTCCCCGCCCCCCGTGAAACGACCGCTGCCCTGCGCGCGACATACGAACGCCTGCGAGCCGCGTGATCGCGGCTACGCGCCCGCAGTCACGACACCTCCACGACGAACTCCGGGCGGCACGTGGCTCGGTAGTCGTCGAGCGCCCGTCGAAGCATGGCGGCCCCGTGGGGAACACCGTCGGCGAGTTGGTCCCAGCCAAGGAAACGCACAGGCGTGGAAGGCTCGTAGAGTCGATCAGCCGGTGCTGGATCTGTGCACGGCGTGTTCCCAGAGGTCCAGCCCCGCGCGCAGGAGTTCACGTACGGCCTCGGTCTCCTCCGCCGTCCAGGCTCCGTCACCGGCGGTCGGTTCGAGAGCTTCGCCGCCGAAGATCTTCTCGTAGGCGCTGTCGTGGACCGATCCTTGGGCGGGAAGGCGTGGGCCGGCCTTCAGACTGTGGGAGAGGTCTTCGAAGAAGTTCCACGCGTCCAGCAGCAGTCCTGCCGGGACCGAGCCATGGCCAGGGTGCTCGACCCACCGCCGTACAACGACCAGATCGAGAGTGCCTTCGTCCTCCCGGACGAGCTCCCAGCCGTTGCGATCGCGGTGTTCCTGCAGCGTCTCGAGATCATGGAACCCGAGGAGCCTTCCGAGTTCGTCAACGACGAGCTCATCGGCGGCATCGTCCTCTCCGGGTCGCCAGATCAGCGTCAGGTCCCCTGTCCTGGCCGCGATTCGGTACGGATAGTAGTCGACCATGCGGGGGATCTCCCGGTGCTGCGGAGGCACTTGCCACGTGGGCTCCTGCCTGCAATGAACGTGGTGTGGTGACCTCGGTGGCAGCTGGCTGAGCAGGCCGGTGCCGAACTCCCCCTGCCGTGCTCATGCGCGAGCGCCCTCCCGGGCCGGCCTGGGGCCGTGGAAGGGCGCTCAGCGATGACCGACGTCGACAGCTCAACAGCAGGTCAGAAAACGTGGTCAGTTGTGGCTGTGCAGGATCTCGTTCAGGCCGCCCCAGACCGCGTTGTTCGGGCGGGCCTCGACCGCGCCGGTGACCGAGTTGCGGCGGTAGAGGATGTTGGACGCACCGGACAGCTCGCGTGCCTTGACGATCTGGCCGTCGGGCATCGTCACGCGGGTGCCGGCGGTGACGTACAGGCCGGCCTCGACCACGCACTCGTCGCCGAGCGCGATGCCCACGCCCGCCTCGGCGCCGACCAGGCAGCGCTCGCCGATGGCGATGATCACGTTGCCGCCGCCGGAGAGCGTTCCCATGGTGGAGGCGCCGCCGCCGATGTCGGAGCCGTCGCCGACCACGACGCCCGCGGAGATGCGGCCCTCGACCATGGAGGTGCCGAGGGTGCCCGCGTTGAAGTTCACGAAGCCCTCGTGCATCACGGTGGTGCCCTCGGCGAGGTGCGCGCCGAGCCGTACCCGGTCGGCGTCGGCGATGCGGACACCCTTCGGGGCGACGTAGTCGGTCATGCGCGGGAACTTGTCGATCGAGGTCACCTGGAGGTGCAGGCCCTCCGCGCGGGCGTTGAGCCGCACCTTCTCGATGTCGTCCACGGCGACCGGGCCGAGCGAGGTCCAGGCGACGTTCGCGAGGTGGCCGAAGATGCCGTCCAGGCTCTGGCCGTGCGGCTTGACCAACCGGTGCGAGAGCAGGTGGAGGCGCAGGTAGACGTCGTGCGCGTCGATCGGCTTCTCGTCGAGCGAGGCGATGACCGTGCGGACCGCGACCACCTCGACGCCCCGGCGCGCGTCCGGTCCGATCGCCGCGGTGGCGCCGTCGCCGAGCAGCTCCGCGGCCCGCTCGGCGGACAGCCGCTCGCTGCCGGCCGGGCCGGGCTGGTCCGTCAGCTCGGGGGCGGGGAACCAGGTGTCGAGAACGGTGCCGTCGGCGGCGATCGTGGCGAGTCCGGCGGCCACGGCGCCGGTGGTGCGGGGAGCAGTCGTGTCGGTCATAGAAGGAAACCTAACGTGAGGCGGCGCGCCCCGGCGAACCGGTGCGGTGGGCGTCTCATGTGCCGGTCGGGGGCCCGCGCGGCGCCCGCGCCGCGCCGGGTCAGGCGTCCGCGGACGGCCTGATCATCCGGCTCAGCATCTCGCGCGCGTAGCCCTCGTCGTAGGGGGTTCCGGTCAGCAGGACCTGGAGGCAGATGCCGTCCATGAGGGCCACCAGGGCGCGGGCGGTGGTCGGGTCGGTGCGGCGGGAGAGCAGGGCCGCGACGTCCTCGGCCCACTCGGCGGCGACGGGACGGAGCGCGGGGCGGCGCAGGGCGGCGAGGTACAGCTCGTACTCCAGCTCGACCCCGGTGCGGTCACCGGCGAGCCACTCCCCCATCCAGCCCGCGAGCGCCTCCGCGAGGTCGGTGCGCGGGTCGTCGAGGCCGCCCCGCGCGGCGATCACCTTGGCGAAGCCTTCGCTGGCCTGCCCGAGGGCCGCGATCATCAGCTCGTCCAGTGTCCGGAAGTGGTACGTCGTGGAGCCGAGCGGTACGTCCGCCTCCGCGGCCACCGTGCGGTGGCTCAGTCCGGCCAGGCCCTTGGCGCCCACCACGCGCAGCGCCGCGTCGATGATCCGCTGCCGCCGCTCCGGGTCGTACCGCCGGGCCATCAGTGGGCCCCGCCCAGGCTGAGGACGACCACCCCGAGGATGATCAGTACGATCCCGGCGACCTTGGCGAGTCCGAGCGCCTCCCCGAACAGGGCCAGACCGAGCGCGGCGACGGCCGCGGTGCCGATGCCGGACCAGATCGCGTAGGCCGTGCCGATGGCCACGGTCCGCAGGGTCCGGGCGAGCAGCACGAAGGACAGGACGTACCCGACGACGGTCACCAGCGACGGCGCGAACCTGCTGAAGCCGTCGCTGTACTTCATGGCCGTCGTGGCCGCGACTTCCGCGGCGATGGCCCCGGCGAGCATCACGTATCCCATGCGGGCGAGCGTATCCGCCGATGTGTACGACCGTACACAACGAGTCTTCGATCACCGTCGATAATGCTGCGGCGAGTGACGGCACAGACCTGGAGGGGCGCCGCGAGTGAGGGCCGACGACACACCGAAGCCGACCGATCCGCCGAAGTCGCTGCTGGGCCGCGTCTGCCTGGTGCTGGTGATGCTGTTCATGGGGGTGCTGTTCTGCACCTTCGGGGTGGCCGCGACCGCGCATCTCGCCGATGGTCTGAAGTACTCCACGCGTGCTTCCGGCACCCCGGGGCTGCTGAGGATCGACGGATGCGTCACCTCGGGCACCGGCAAGCAGCGCCACACCGACTGCGTCGGCGCCTTCCGGTCCGACGACCACCGTGTCGTGGACACGTACGCGTCCATCGGCGGCCCCCAGAGGAAGGGGGCGGTGCTGCCGGTCCAGCGGGATGCCCGGGGCCACTGCTACACGGTCGGGGTGACCCCGACGGCCTGGCGGCTGTCCGTGATCTGCTTCTGCGTGCTGTGTCTCTTCGGCGGCCTGGCCTCCTTCGGCGGGGCGTTCTGCACCGTGATGCCGCGCACGGGCCGCCGGATCGGCGCCGCGATGCGGTCGTCGGGGATCGCCCGGGCGGTGAGCGGGCTGTGCAAGGCGCTCGGGATCGGTATCGCCGTCTTCGGCGTGGTGAGCCTGTTCGGCCTGATCGGAGGGCTGGTCGTGCGCTGACGCCCAGGGACCGGCGAGAGAAACGGGCGGCACCGGCGAGCGAACGGCGAACGGCGAGGTCCGAGTGGCCCTCGCCGTTCGCCGTTGTGCTCGTCGGTCTCAGACGTTGAACCCGAGTGCCCGCAACTGCTCGCGGCCGTCGTCCGTGATCTTGTCGGGGCCCCACGGCGGCATCCAGACCCAGTTGATGCGCAGCTCGTTGACGAGGCCGTCCGTGGCGGACTTGGCCTGGTCCTCGATGACGTCGGTGAGCGGGCAGGCCGCGGACGTCAGGGTCATGTCGATGGTCGCGATGTTCGACTCGTCGACGTGGATGCCGTAGATCAGGCCGAGGTTGACGACGTCGATGCCCAGTTCGGGGTCGACGACGTCCATCAGGGCCTCGCGGAGCTCCTCCTCCGAGGCCGGCTTCATCTCCACGGTCTCGCTCATGCGGTCTTCCTTTCGGCGTCGGCGCCGCCCAGCGCCTGGGCCGTCGCGTCCTTCCAGGCCATCCAGCTCAACAGGGCGCACTTGACCCGGGCCGGGTACTTGGACACCCCGGCGAACGCGACCGCGTCCTCCAGGACGTCCTCCATCGCGTCGTCGGGTTCGAGCCGGCCCTTGGACTGCATCAGCTCCAGGAAGGTCTCCTGGATCTTCTGCGCCTCGGCCAGCTCCCTGCCGACGAGCAGTTCGTTGAGTACGGAGGCCGAGGCCTGGCTGATCGAGCAGCCCTGGCCCTCGTACGAGACGTCCTTGATCGTTGTGCCGTCGTACTTCACACGGAGGGTGATCTCATCGCCGCACGTCGGGTTCACATGGTGCACCTCGGCGTCGCCATCCCTCAGACCACGCCCGTGCGGGTTCTTGTAGTGGTCCAGGATGACTTCCTGGTACATCGAATCCAGCTTCATGCGATCGCTCGTCCCGTCAGCCGAAGAAGTTCCGTACGTGCTCCAGGCCGTCCACCAGTGCGTCGATCTCGGCCGGCGTGGAGTACAGATAGAACGACGCCCGCGTGGTCGCAGGAATTCCGTACCGCAGGCACACCGGCCGCGCGCAGTGGTGGCCCACGCGCACCGCGATGCCCTGCTCGTCGAGGACCTGGCCCACGTCGTGCGGGTGGATGTCACCGAGCGTGAAGGAGATCGCCGCGCCCCGGTCCTCGGCCGTGGTCGGGCCGATGATCCTCAGGTCGGGGACCTCCGCCAGCCGCCGCACCGCGTACTCCGTGAGCGCGTGCTCGTGGGCGAGGATCTTGTCCATCCCGATCGAGTTCAGGTAGTCGATCGCCGCGCCCAGACCGACCGCCTGCGCGATCGGCGGCGTGCCCGCCTCGAACTTGTGCGGGGCGGGGGCGTACGTCGACGAGTGCATCGACACGGTCTCGATCATCTCGCCGCCGCCGAGGAACGGAGGCAGGTCCTCCAGCAGCTCCTGGCGGCCCCAGAGCACGCCGATGCCGGTCGGGCCGCACATCTTGTGGCCGGTGAAGGCCACGAAGTCGGCCTGGAGCGCCTGGACGTCCAGCGGCATGTGCGGCGCGGCCTGGGAGGCGTCGATGCAGACCAGCGCGCCGACCTCCTGGGCGCGGCGCACTATCGCCTCGACCGGGTTCACGGTGCCGAGGATGTTGGACACCAGCACGAAGGAGACGATCTTCGTCTTCTCGGTGATGACCTCGTCGATGTTCGACAGGTCGAGGCGGCCGTCCTCGGTGAGGCCGAACCACTTCAGCTTCGCGCCCGTGCGCTGCGCCAGCAGCTGCCAGGGAACGATGTTGGAGTGGTGCTCCATCTCGGTGATGACGATCTCGGTCTCGTGGTCCACCCGGTAGGGCTCCTCGGCCCAGCCGAGCATGTTGGCCACGAGGTTGAGCGACTCGGAGGCGTTCTTGGTGAAGATCACCTCGTCGCGGCTCGGAGCGTTGACGAACGCGGCGACCTTGTCGCGCGCGCCCTCGTACAGCGCCGTGGCCTCCTCGGCGAGCACATGCACACCGCGGTGGACGTTGGCGTTGTAGCGCTCGTAGTACTCGCTGAGGGCGTCCAGCACCTGGCGCGGTTTCTGCGAGGTCGCCGCGTTGTCCAGGTACACGAGCTTCTGGCCGTCGTGGACCAGCCGGTCCAGGACGGGGAAGTCCTTGCGGATCGCCTCTGTGTCGAGGAGGCCCGGCAGCTGTGTCACGCGGATGCGCCACCCTTCACGTATGCCTCGTAGCCCTCGTTCTCCAGCTTGCCCGCGAGCGCGGGGCCGCCGGACTCGACGATCCGGCCGCCGGCGAACACGTGGACGTGGTCGGGCTTGATGTAGCGCAGGATGCGCGTGTAGTGGGTGATCAGCAGGGTGCCGACCTGGCCGCTCTCGCGGACCCGGTTCACGCCCTCCGACACGATGCGCAGGGCGTCGACGTCGAGGCCGGAGTCGGTCTCGTCGAGGACCGCGATCTTCGGCTTGAGCAGTTCGAGCTGGAGGATCTCGTGCCGCTTCTTCTCACCGCCGGAGAAGCCCTCGTTCACGTTGCGCTCGGCGAAGGCCGGGTCCATGGAGAGCCGCTCCATGGCCTCCTTGACCTCCTTCACCCAGGTGCGCAGCTTCGGCGCCTCGCCGCGGATGGCGGTGGCGGAGGAGCGGAGGAAGTTGGAGACCGAGACGCCGGGGACCTCGACCGGGTACTGCATCGCCAGGAACAGGCCCGCGCGGGCGCGCTCGTCGACGGACATCTCCAGGACGTCCTCACCGTCGAGGGTGACGGAGCCGCTGGACACGGTGTACTTGGGGTGGCCCGCAAGGGCGTAGGCGAGGGTCGACTTGCCCGAGCCGTTGGGGCCCATGATGGCGTGCGTCTCGCCCTGCTTCACGGTGAGGTCGACGCCCTTGAGGATCTCCTTCGTGGCGTTGTCGGCCTCGACGGTGACGTGCAGGTCTCGGATTTCAAGCGTTGCCATGGGTGCCTCAGGACTCCTGGGTGAGGGAGACGAGCACGTCGTCCCCTTCGATCTTTACGGGGTATACGGGGACAGGGCGCGTCGCGGGAAGCGCGTCGGGCTTGCCGGAACGGAGGTCGAAGCGCGAGCCGTGCAGCCAGCACTCGATGTGGCAGTCGTCGACCTCGCCCTCGGAGAGCGAGACGTTCGCGTGGGAGCAGATGTCGTTGATGGCGAACACCTCCCCCTCGGTCTTCACGACCGAGACCGGCGTGCCGTCGAGTTCCACCCGCTTCGGGGTGTCCTCCTCCAGCTCGCTCAGCCCGCAGACGCGTACGAAGGTGTGGGTCATCCGACCGCCGCCTCCAGCTCCTCCTCGATCTTGGCGATGAGGCGCTCCTCGATGTCCTTGACACCGATCTGCTGGACCAGCTCGGCGAAGAAGCCGCGGACCACCAGACGGCGGGCCTCCTGCTCCGGGATGCCGCGGGCCATCAGGTAGAAGAGCTGCTCGTCGTCGAAGCGGCCGGTCGCGGACGCGTGGCCGGCGCCGACGATCTCACCGGTCTCGATCTCCAGGTTCGGCACGGAGTCGACGCGGGCGCCGTCGGTCAGCACCAGGTTGCGGTTCATCTCGTAGGTGTCCGTGCCCTCGGCCCTGGCCTCGATCAGCACGTCGCCGATCCACACCGCGTGCGCGTCGTCGCCCTGGAGGGCGCCCTTGTAGGCGACGTTCGACTTGCAGTGCGGGGTGTTGTGGGTGACCAGAAGGCGGTGCTCCTGGTGCTGGCCGGCGTCGGTGAAGTACAGGCCGTACAGCTCGGCCTCGCCGCCGGGGCCGGCGTAGGTCACGCGCGGGCTCAGGCGGACGACGTCACCGGCGAAGGTGACGACGACCGACTTGAAGGAGGCGTCCCGGCCGATCAGCGTGTTGTACTGGGCGACGTGCACGGCCTTGTCGTCCCAGTCCTGGATGGAGACGACGGTCAGCTTGGCGCCGTCGCCGAGCAGGAAGTCGACGTTGGCGGCGAGCACCGCGTCACCGGTGTGGTCGATGACGACGACGGCCTCGGCGAAGGCCCCGAGCTCGATGACCTGGTGGCCGTAGGCGACCCCGCCCTGGCCGTGCACCGCGATGCGGATCGGCTCGGTCAGGACGGCCTCCTTGGGCACGGTCACGACCGAGGCCTTCTCGAAGGCGGAGTAGGCCTGGGCGGCGACGCGGTCCACCGGGGTGCCGGCCTTGCCGAGCCGGGCGTCGTCGCGGCCGACGGTCTCGACCGTGACGCCCTCGGGGGCCTGGACGTCCACCTTGACGCCCTCGCCGTCGGCGGTCGCGGTGCCGTCGTGCAGACCGCGCAGCCGCTCCAGCGGGGTGAAGCGCCATTCCTCCTCGCGGCCGTGCGGGACGGGGAAGTCCGCCACGTCGAAGGAGGGCGGCGCGCTCATGCGCGTGGCGACGGTCGACTCGGCGGCGACCGCGATCTGGCCCGCGGTCGTCGAACCGACGGGGATGTTCTGGGCCTCAGCCATGGCTGTCGTAATGCTCGCTTTCTTGCGTATGGGCTGGACGGCGGACTGCGGGCCGGCGATTCACGCCGGCCCGGGTCGGTGCTTAACCGACCGCGCCCTCCATCTGCAGCTCGATCAGCCGGTTGAGCTCCAGCGCGTACTCCATGGGCAGCTCCTTGGCGATCGGCTCGACGAAGCCGCGCACGATCATCGCCATCGCCTCGAACTCGCTCAGACCGCGGCTCATCAGGTAGAAGAGCTGGTCCTCGGAGACCTTGGAGACGGTCGCCTCGTGGCCCATGGACACGTCGTCCTCGCGGACGTCCACGTAGGGGTACGTGTCGGAGCGGGAGATGGTGTCCACGAGCAGCGCGTCGCAGAGCACGTTGGACTTGGAGCCCGCGGCGCCCTCGCCGATCTCGACCAGGCCGCGGTAGGAGGTGCGGCCGCCGCCGCGCGCCACCGACTTGGAGACGATGTTGGACGAGGTGTTCGGCGCCATGTGCACCATCTTGGAACCGGCGTCCTGGTGCTGGCCCTCGCCCGCGAAGGCGATGGACAGGGTCTCGCCCTTGGCGTGCTCGCCCATCAGGTAGACGGCCGGGTACTTCATCGTCACCTTGGAGCCGATGTTGCCGTCGATCCACTCCATGGTCGCGCCCTCGTAGGCCACGGCGCGCTTGGTGACCAGGTTGTAGACGTTGTTCGACCAGTTCTGGATGGTCGTGTAGCGGCAGCGGGCGTTCTTCTTGACGATGATCTCGACGACCGCGGAGTGCAGCGAGTCCGACTTGTAGATCGGCGCGGTGCAGCCCTCGACGTAGTGCACGTAGGCGCCCTCGTCGACGATGATCAGAGTCCGCTCGAACTGGCCCATGTTCTCCGTGTTGATGCGGAAGTAGGCCTGGAGCGGGATCTCGACGTGGACGCCCGGCGGGACGTAGATGAAGGAGCCGCCGGACCACACGGCGGTGTTCAGCGCCGCGAACTTGTTGTCACCCGCGGGGATGACCGTGCCGAAGTACTCCTTGAAGAGCTCCGGGTGCTCCCTCAGCGCGGTGTCGGTGTCCAGGAAGATGACGCCCTGCTCCTCCAGGTCCTCGCGGATCTGGTGGTAGACGACCTCGGACTCGTACTGGGCCGCGACACCGGCGACGAGGCGCTGCTTCTCCGCCTCGGGGATGCCGAGCTTGTCGTACGTGTTCTTGATGTCCTCGGGCAGGTCCTCCCAGGACTCCGCCTGCTTCTCCGTGGACCGCACGAAGTACTTGATGTTGTCGAAGTCGATCCCCGACAGGTCCGAGCCCCAGTTCGGCATGGGCTTCTTCTCGAAGAGCCTCAGGCCCTTCAGACGCAGCTTCGTCATCCACTCCGGCTCCGACTTCTTGCCGGAGATGTCGCGGACGACCTCCTCGTTCAGACCACGCCTGGCAGAGGCACCGGCCTCGTCGGAGTCGGCCCAGCCGTATTCGTAGTTGCCCAGGCCCTCGAGTTCGGGGTGGGCAGTCTCCGTGGGGAGAGTCATGCGGGGTTCCTCCCGGCCGTGCTTGCGGATGCGTTGTGGCTTTGGTGATCGGTCTGGGAAATCTTGGGGATGAACGTCGTGCAGACGCCGTCGCCGTGCGCGATGGTCGCCAGCCGCTGGACGTGAGTACCCAGGAGCTCGGCGAAGATCTCCGTCTCCGCCTCGCACAGCTGCGGGAACTGCTCCGCGACATGGGCGACCGGGCAGTGGTGCTGGCAGAGCTGCTCACCCCGCTGCGGGAGGGGCGCGCTGCGCGCCGTAGCAGCGTACCCGTCCACGCTCAGGGCCTTGGCCAGCGCTTCGGTCCGCTCCTCGGGGGTGACGGCCTCGATCGCCTTGCGGTACGCGCTCGCCTGGGCGGCGATCCGGGCCCGGGCGAAGGCGGCGACCGCCTCCGGCCCGCCCTCCCGCTCGGCGATCCAGCGGAGCGCGTCCGCGGCGAGCTTGTCGTACGACTGGTCGAAGGCGTCCCGCCCGCAGTCGGTGAGCGCGAAGACCTTGGCGGGCCGGCCGCGCGTCCGCGCCCCGTACACCCGCTGCTCCCGTGCCACCACCACGTCGTCGGCGACCAGGGCGTCCAGGTGGCGCCGTACGGCGGCCTGGGTGAGCCCCAGCCGGCCGGCCAGCTCGGCGACGGTCGACGGGCCGTGGTCCAGGATGGACCGCGCGACCCGGTTGCGCGTGGAACGATCCGAGCGCACCCCGGCCGCGAACTCCTCCTGCGGGACCCCCCTGGGGGTCTCCCGAGCCTCGCCGACGTTTTTCACAACGCCATTGTTGCGTAATTCCTCACGGACTGACAAGCGGCCTTGATCCGGACGGGTGGTGCCCTGCGTCACTTAGGCAAACCTAATCCGACCTGCGGAAACGATCTCCGATCGATCAAATGAGTGGCACCCCCCGCAAACGATGCGCCAGACTCCCCGACCATGCCCACACCCCCGCCGACCGGCCCGCTCGTCACCCGGGACACGATCGCCGAAGGACTGCGCGACCTCGGCGTACGCCCCGGCGAGACCCTCCTCGTCCACTCCTCCCTCAGTTCGCTCGGCTGGGTCTGCGGCGGCCAGGTGGCGGTCGTCCGGGGACTGCTCGAGGCGCTCGGTCCCGAGGGCACGCTCGTCGTCCCCACCCACTCCGGCGACCTCTCCGACCCGGCGCACTGGAGCAGGCCTCCGGTGCCCGAGGAGTGGTGGGACACCATACGGGCCACGATGCCCGCCTACGACGCCCGCATCACCCCCTCCTTCGGGGTGGGAGTGATACCGGAGACCGTGCGCACCTGGCCGGGCGCCCTGCGCAGCGCGCACCCGGACGCCTCGTTCACGGCGATCGGGCCGCGCGCCGCAGAAGTCGTGGGCGGGCACGCCACCGACTGCCGGTTCGGCGAGCGGAGCCCGCTCGCCCGGCTGGAGGCGCTCGGGGCCCGGGTGCTGCTGCTGGGCGCCGGGTACGGCTCCTGCACCTGCTTCCACCTGGCCGAGTACCGGATCCCCGCACCGCTCGCCCGGGAGGGCCGGCCGGGGCCGCACGGCTGGGAGATCGTCACCGACGTCTCCGTCACCTCCGAGAAGTTCGACGAGCTCGGGCACGACTTCGAGCGTGACCGGCCGGTGGCCCGCGGCACGGTGGGCGCCGCCCCGTCGCGGCTGTTCCCCGTGGCGGACGCGGTGGCGTACGCAAAGCGGTGGCTCGCGGTGCACCGGCCCCGGGAGGATGACTTCCCTCACCCGGCCGCCTGAGCGGTCCGGCGCGTCCCTAGACTTTGGCCTCATGCGAAGTGAGCCCGTGGTCCAGGTCCAGGCCTTGGTGAAGCGGTACGGCACGAAGACCGCGGTGGACGGCCTCGACCTGGTGGCCCGGGCGGGCGTGACCGCCGTGCTCGGCCCCAACGGCGCGGGCAAGACGACGACGGTCGAGACCTGCGAGGGGTACCGGCGGCCGGACTCCGGCACGGTACGCGTCCTGGGCCTCGACCCCGTGAGACAGTCCGCGCAGCTCAGGCCCCGTATCGGCGTGATGCTCCAGTCCGGTGGCGTGTACTCCGGCGCGCGGGCCGACGAGATGCTGCGGCACGTCGCCAGACTGCACGCCCATCCGCTGGACGTCGACGCCCTCATCGAGCGGCTGGGGCTGGGAAGCTGCGGGCGGACCTCCTACCGCCGGCTCTCCGGCGGCCAGCAGCAGCGGCTGGCGCTCGCCATGGCCGTCGTCGGCCGGCCCGAACTGGTCTTCCTCGACGAGCCGACCGCCGGACTCGACCCGCAGGCCCGCCGGGCCACCTGGGACCTGGTGCGCGACCTGCGCGCCGACGGTGTCTCGGTGATCCTCACCACGCACTACATGGAGGAGGCCGAGCAGCTCGCCGACGACGTCGCGATCGTCGACGCCGGCCGGGTCGTCGTCCACGGCTCCCCGGAGGAGCTGTGCCGCGGCGGCGCCGAGAACACCCTGCGCTTCACCGGCCGCCCGGGACTCGACGTCGCCTCGCTGCTCAAGGCACTGCCCGCCGACTCCTCGGCCGCCGAGCTGACCCCGGGCTCGTACCGCGTCGTCGGCAAGGTCGACCCGCAACTGCTCGCGACCGTGACGTCCTGGTGCGCCCAGCACGGCGTGATGCCGGACCGCATCTCCGTCGAGCGGCACACGCTGGAGGACGTTTTTCTGGAGCTGACGGGCAAGGAGCTGCGCTCATGACCACCGCCACCGCCACCGGTACGTACGCCCCGAAGCCGGGTGCGGCCCCGCTGGCCCGCATGATCGCGGCGCAGGCGGCACTGGAGACGAGGATGCTGCTGCGCAACGGTGAGCAGTTGCTGCTGACCGTCGTCATCCCCACGCTGCTGCTGGTCCTGTTCAGCTCCGTGGACATCGTCGACACCGGCGCGGGCAGGGCCGTGGACTTCCTCACCCCCGGCGTCCTCGCGCTCGCCGTGATGTCGACCGCGTTCACCGGGCAGGCCATCGCGACCGGCTTCGAGCGGCGCTACGGCGTGCTGAAGCGGCTGGCCGCCTCGCCGCTGCCGCGCTGGGGGCTGATGACCGCCAAGACGGCGTCGGTGCTGGTCACCGAGGTGCTTCAGGTCGTGCTGCTGACCGTGATCGCCTTCGCGCTCGGCTGGTCGCCGCACGGCAACCCGTTCGCCGTGCTGCTGCTGATGGTCCTCGGCACGGCCGCCTTCTCCGGTCTCGGCCTGCTGATGGCGGGGACCCTGAAGGCGGAGGCCACCCTGGCCGCCGCCAACCTGGTCTTCCTGCTGCTGCTGGTCGGTGGCGGGGTGGTCGTACCGCTGGACAAGTTCCCGCCCGTCGCCCAGGACGTGCTCGGCCTGCTGCCCATCTCGGCGCTCTCCGGCGGGCTGCGGGACGTGCTCCAGCACGGCGCCGGAATGCCGTGGGGCGCCCTCGCGATCCTCGCCGTCTGGGCGGTGGCGGGGCTCGCCGCCGCCGGAAAGTTCTTCCGTTGGGAGTAGGGCGCGATGGACCCTCGTGAAACGGTGCACAAGCGGACGCCTACGATGGATCGCGTGGCAAACCTGACCCGCGCCGACGCCGTGGCCGCCGCGCGCAACCCGCTCGCCCTCATCGCCGAACGCTGGACCCCGCACCCGCGGACCGTCCGGCGGGCGGCCCTGTCCGCGCTGGTGATGGCGGTGATCATCGTCGTCACCGGCGGCGCCGTCCGCCTGACCGGCTCGGGCCTCGGCTGCCCGACCTGGCCCACCTGCACGGACGACTCGCTGACCACCACCCGCGAGATGGGTGTGCACGGCGTGATCGAGTTCGGCAACCGGATGCTGACGTACGTGCTGTGCGCCGCCGTGGGCTGGGCGATCGTCGCCGCGCGTGCCCAGAAGCCGTGGCGGCGCAGCCTCACCCGTCTCGGCTGGGCGCAGTTCTGGGTGGTCATGGGCAACGCGGTGCTCGGCGGCATCGTGGTCCTGGTGGGCCTGAACCCGTACACCGTCGCGGCGCACTTCCTGCTCTCCTCGGCGCTGATCGCGGTCGCCACGGTGATGTGGCAGCGCACCCGCGAGGGCGACGCCGAGCCGCGCCCGCTGGTCGGCAAGCCGATCCGGCAGCTCGTCGGGTTCCTGGTCCTCGCGAGTGTGCTGCTGCTCGCGGTGGGCACGGTGGTCACCGGTGCCGGTCCGCACGCGGGCGACTCCCAGGAGGTCTCCCGCATCCCGATCGACTGGCAGACGGTCGCCAAGCTGCACGCCGTGCTGGCGTGGATCGTGGTCACGCTGACGTTCGCGCTGTGGTTCATCCTCAAGGCCGTCGACGCGCCGCGGGGCCCGCTGGCGCGGACCCGCGAGCTGTTCCTGATCCTGCTGGGCCAGGGCGTCATCGGCTATGTCCAGTCCTTCACGCATCTGCCCGAGGTCCTGGTCGGCCTGCACATGCTGGGCTCGTGCGTCATGTGGATCTGGGTGCTGCGCGTGCTGCTGTCGCTGCGCGAGCGGCCGGAGGCCGTGGCCGATCTGCCGGGTCCGGCCACCGAGGCGACACTGGCGAAGGCCTGAGGCCGGACCACCCCGGGGCGTCCCGGGGTCGCCCCGGCCGCCCCGGCGTTCAGCCCAGCCCGTACACCCGGATCGCGTTCTCCGCCGCGACCATCGCCGCCACGCGCTGTGCGTCGGCGGGGGACCAGGCGCCCTCGGCGACCCACCCTCCGAGCACCCGTTCCAGGGCCTCCCGGAAAAGGTGTGCGCCCACCACATGCAGTTCGGGCAGTCCGTGTGCCCCGCTGGAGAAGAGGACCTTCCCGAACGGCGCCAGCTCCAGGATCTCGGCGAGGACCGCCGCGGCGCGGGCGCCGGTGCGGACCAGGGCGGCGCCCGAGTCGGCGTAGACGTGCGGGAAGAGGCCGGCGAGGTGGGCGGCGTGGCGGTGGTGGGGACAGCCGTGCAGCAGGACGAGATCCGTGCCCAGGCCCGCCGTCGCCCGGGCGAACTCCGTCAGCGACGCCGGACCCGCGCGGTCGGCGCCCGATGCCGGCCCGCCGGTCCCCCCGTGCAGTTGGAGCGGCCGTCCGGAGGCCACCGCGGTCCACAGCAGATGCCCCAGCAGCACCGGATCGTTCAGTTCGCCGCCGGCCCGCCGCCCGGCCAGCCAGCGGCCCGCGGCGCCGCGCACCTCCCCCGGTCCGGGCGGTCTGGGCGCGAGCGCGGCCCCGTGCCGTAGGCCGGCCACGGAGGTCAGGGCGACGGCGTGCGCGGCGGCGCCGTGCACCGCCTCGGCGAGGTTGGCGAGGAACGACGCGACGGTGCCGGAGGTGTCGGCGACCTGCTCGGCCAGCGGTTCCAGGCGGACGATCTCGTGTGCGGCCGCGCCGCCCGCGGCCGCCATCTCGCCGGGCCCGGTCAGATCGCCCCGCAGCCCCGTGTCGACGAGGTAGGTGGTGATGCCGCTGCCGCGCAGCAGACGGCGGCCGGCTTCCAGCACGCCGAGTTCCCGGCGCCGGGCGAGATAGCGCGCGGGCGGGCAGTGCGGCTCCAGGCCGAGCAGCGGCGGGCACCAGCGGCGCAGGGCGAAACCGGTCTGGGTGTCGAAGAGCGTGGTGCCCGGCGCGGGCGGGCCCTCGGTGCGGGCCAGCCGGGCCTCGAACGTGCCGAGGCCCAGCTCGGTTCTGAGCACCCCGTGGCAGTGCTGGTCCACGAGGGACGGCGTTTCGATCATCCGGTTCTCCCGACGCTGGACCTCTGCCTCCTTGAAGGTCCTAACGGGTGAACCGGCCGTCAGGTGACTGCCGGCCCCGGTGTCCGGATCCGGTCAGCGGTTGGACGGGCCGCCCACCTGGAGTCCCGCCATGCGGCTCCACTCGTACGGGCCCGTCCGCACCTTGGCCGCGAGCGCGCCGTCGAACGTCTCGTGGACGGTGATCCCGGACTTCTCCACCGCCTTCTCGGCGATGGCGTACGTGGGGGCCACGAGGTCGCCCCAGGTGCCGTCCTCGCCGACCAGGACGATCCTGGCGCCGCGCTCCCCGAGGTACGCGACCTGCCCCTCGGCGCCTCCGTGGGCCTTGGAGAAGGAGCCGATCCGCCGGGCGAGACGGGCGGCCCTGCGCTCGGCCCTGGGGTCAACCTGCTGCGTGTCTGCCATGGCCAGATGCTACCCGCGAGTAGATCAAACAGCGAAGGGCGGGGTGCGTGGCCTTGACCACGTACCCCGCCCGTGGGGCGTCCCGGCGAGAGGTCAGCGCAGGAAGGGATCCACCGCCACCGCCACGAACAGCAGCGACACATAGGTGATGGACCAGTGGAACAGGCGCATCTCCCTCAGCTTCACGCCGGTCGCCTCGGCCTTGGCCCGGTTCTGCAGCGCGTGCGCCTCCCACAGCCACCAGCCGCCCGCGGCCAGCGCCACCACCGTGTAGAACCAGCCGGTGTAGCCGAGCGGGGTCAGCAGCAGCGAGACCGCGACCATCACCCAGCTGTAGATCACGATCTGCCGGGCGACCACCTTGTTCGAGGCGATGACCGGCAGCATCGGCACGCCCACGCGCGCGTAGTCCTCCCTCACCTTCATGGACAGCGGCCAATAGTGCGGCGGCGTCCAGAAGAACATCACGAGGAAGAGGATGACGGGCGCCCACGACATCGAGTCGGTGACCGATGACCAGCCGATCAGCACCGGCATGCAGCCGGCGATGCCGCCCCACACGATGTTCTGCGACGTGCGCCGCTTCAGGATCATCGTGTAGACGACGACGTAGAAGAGGAGCGCGCCGAGCGACAGCCACGCGGACAGCCAGTTGACGGTGAGGCCGAAGAGCAGCGTGGAGACGACGGCCAGCGTGATGCCGAAGGCCAGGCACTCGCGCGGGCTGACCATGCCGGTGACCAGCGGACGCTGGGAGGTGCGGTCCATGAGCGCGTCGATGTCGCGGTCGATGTACATGTTCAGCGCGTTGGCGCCGCCCGCGGACAGGTAGCCGCCGACGCACGTGAGCACGACCAGTCCCAGGTCGGGCACGCCCCGCTGGGCCAGGAACATCACCGGAACGGTGGTGATCAGCAGCAGCTCGATGATCCGCGGCTTGGTCAGCGCCACGAACGCCTTGACACGGGCCCCGAACGGCCGGTGGCTCGGGCTCTGGCTCGCACCGAGCTCCCCCACAGCCTTGAAGGCGTGGGTGGTGCCCCCACCCGCTGGACGGGATTCGACGGCCGTCACGCACACCCCTGACAGAGACTCCCAGCGAGCCGCCCGTGTGAACCGACGGTAAGGACTCGCGCGTACCACGCCACTGTAGACGTTGCCCAGACCCGGACATTCGCGGGGGTCGGGTCGTGTTGGCAGGGCCCTCCGGAAGGGCACGATCCGGCTCGATTGAGCGATCGAATGAGCAGGTCCGTATTCATGTGCCGAATGCGATTCCGACCAGCGGGGAGGCGGATCTCAGAGAGTCCCGGCACTCTGGAACGACGCGGAAAAACGCACGTTCTGACGGGATAGGCTCGACAAAGGCCGGCCGACGCCGAGAACGCCGGCAACCGGTGCGCGGTCCCCCCGTACGCCGGCATCCGACATGTGGAGAGGAGCCCTGACCCAGGGTGAGCATCAAGCCGACCACCACAGACCTCGAGTGGACCGAGTTGGACCAGCGTGCCGTGGACACCGCGCGCGTCCTGGCCGCCGACGCCGTACAGAAGGTCGGCAACGGCCATCCCGGTACGGCGATGAGCCTGGCTCCCGTCGCCTACACCCTCTTCCAGAAGGTGATGCGGCACGACCCGGCCGATCCGCAGTGGGTGGGGCGCGACCGTTTCGTACTGTCCGCCGGCCACTCCTCCCTGACCCTCTACACCCAGCTGTACCTGGCCGGTTTCGGGCTGGAGCTGGACGACCTGAAGTCCTTCCGCACCTGGGGCTCGAAGACGCCCGGCCACCCGGAGTACGGGCACACGGCGGGCGTGGAAACCACGACCGGCCCGCTCGGCCAGGGCGTCGCCAACGCGGTGGGCATGGCCATGGCCGCCCGCTACGAGCGCGGTCTGTTCGACCCGGAGGCCCCCGCGGGCGAGTCCCCGTTCGACCACTTCGTCTTCTGCATCGCCGGTGACGGCTGCCTCCAGGAGGGCATCTCCGCCGAGGCGTCCTCGCTGGCCGGCCACCAGAAGCTCGGCAACCTGATCCTGCTGTGGGACGACAACCACATCTCGATCGAGGGCGACACCGAGACGGCCGTCTCCGAGGACACCGTCAAGCGGTACGAGGCCTACGGCTGGCACGTGCAGCGCGTGGAGCCCAAGGAGGACGGCGACCTCGACCCGCAGGCGATCCACGCGGCCGTCGAGGCGGCCAAGGCCGTCACCGACCGGCCGTCCTTCATCGCGATGCGCTCGATCATCGCCTGGCCGGCCCCGCACGCGCAGAACACCGAGGCCGCGCACGGCTCGGCACTGGGCGAGGACGAGGTCGCGGCCACCAAGCGTGTCCTCGGCTTCGACCCCGAACAGCACTTCGAGGTCTCCGACGAGGTGCTGCGCCACACCCGCGCCGCCGTCGAGCGGGGCCGCCGGGCCAGGGCCGAGTGGGAGAAGTCCCTCCAGGTCTGGCGCGAGGCCGACGCCGAGCGGGCCGCCGAGTTCGACCGGATCGCCGCGGGCGAACTGCCCGCCGGCTGGGACGAGAAGATCCCGGTGTTCGAGGCGGGCAAGGGCCTCGCCACGCGCGCCGCGTCCGGCAAGGTGCTCCAGGCGCTCGGCGAGGTGATCCCGGAGCTGTGGGGCGGCTCGGCCGACCTCGCCGGCTCGAACAACACCACCATCGACAAGACGTCGTCGTTCCTGCCCGAGGGCAACCCGCTGCCGGAGGCGAACCCGTACGGGCGCACCATCCACTTCGGCATCCGTGAGCACGCCATGGCCGCGGCCATGAACGGCATCACGCTGCACGGCAACACCCGCATCTACGGCGGCACCTTCCTGGTGTTCTCCGACTACATGCGCAACGCGGTGCGCCTGTCGTCCCTGATGCACCTGCCGGTGACGTACGTCTGGACGCACGACTCCATCGGTCTGGGCGAGGACGGCCCCACCCACCAGCCGGTCGAGCACCTGGCCTCGCTGCGCGCCATCCCGGGTCTGAACATCGTGCGCCCGGCCGACGCCAACGAGACCGCGATCGCCTGGCGCGAGATCCTGCGCCGCTGGACCAAGGAGTTCGGCAAGGGCGCCCCGCACGGTCTGGCGCTGACCCGCCAGGGCGTGCCGACGTACGAGCCCAACGACGACGCCGCGCGCGGCGGTTACGTCATGTTCGAGGCGGAAGGGCCCGACGGGCAGAACACCGAGGCACAGGTCGTCCTGATCGCCACCGGTTCCGAGGTGCACATGGCCGTGGAGGCCCGTGAGCGGCTCCAGTCCGAGGGCATCCCCACCCGTGTGGTGTCCATGCCGTCCGTGGAGTGGTTCGAGGAGCAGGACCAGGGGTACCGGGACAGCGTGCTGCCCCCGGCCGTGCGGGCGCGCGTCGCGGTCGAGGCAGGTGTGGGTCTGACCTGGCACAAGTACGTGGGAGACGCCGGCCGCATCGTTTCCCTGGAGCACTTCGGTGCTTCGGCGGACGCCAAGGTGCTGTTCCGCGAGTTCGGCTTCACTGCCGAGAATGTGGCCGACAAGGCCCGGGAATCCATCGCCGCCGCCCAGCGCTGACGCTCATATACGACCCGTAGGAGATGCATTTTCCATGACAGACGCACTGAAGCGCCTTTCCGACGAAGGCGTCGCGATCTGGCTGGACGACCTGTCGCGCAAGCGGATCACGTCCGGCAACCTCGCCGAGCTGATCGACCAGCAGCACGTCGTGGGCGTCACCACCAACCCGACGATCTTCCAGAAGGCCATCTCGCACGGGGACGGCTACGAGCAGCAGGTCTCCGACCTGGCCGCCCGCCGGGTCACGGTGGAGGAGGCCATCCGCATGATCACGACGGCGGACGTCCGCGACGCCGCCGACATCCTGCGTCCGCTCTTCGACGCCACCGGCGGCAAGGACGGCCGGGTCTCCATCGAGGTGGACCCGCGCCTGGCGCACAACACCAAGGCGACGGTCGCCGAGGCCCGCCAGCTCGCCTGGCTGGTCGACCGGCCCAACACGCTCATCAAGATCCCGGCCACCATGGCGGGCCTGCCGGCGATCACCGAGACCATCGGCAACGGCATCAGCGTCAACGTCACCCTGATCTTCTCGCTGGAGCGCTACCGCGCGGTGATGGACGCGTACCTGAGCGGTCTGGAGAAGGCCCGGGCGCGCGGCCTGGACCTGTCGAAGATCCACTCGGTGGCGTCCTTCTTCGTGTCCCGCGTGGACACCGAGATCGACCGGCGGATCGACGAGCTCGGCACCGACGAGGCCAAGGCGCTGCGCGGCAAGGCGGGCGTGGCCAACGCGCGTCTGGCCTACGAGGCGTACGAGGAGGTCTTCTCCTCCGACCGGTGGAGCGCGCTGGAGCGGGAGGGCGCCAACAAGCAGCGTCCGCTGTGGGCGTCCACCGGGGTGAAGGACAAGGCGTACAAGGACACCATGTACGTCGAGGAGCTGGTGGCGCCGAACACGGTGAACACCATGCCCGAGGCCACCCTGGAGGCCACCGAGGACCACGGCGCGATCCGCGGCGACGCGGTCACCGGCACCTACGAGCAGGCCCGCGCCGACATCGCCGCGCTGGAGCGCATCGGGATCTCCTACGACGACGTGGTCCAGGTCCTGGAGGACGAGGGCGTCGACAAGTTCGAGGCGTCCTGGAACGACCTGCTGAAGTCCACCGAGGCGGAGCTGGAGCGCCTCGCTCCCGCGGAGGGCTGAGACCTTGGCGCCCCTTACCGTCACCGGAGCGAACCCGCTCCGTGACCCCGCCGACCGACGGCTCCCGCGCATCGCGGGGCCGTCGGGCCTGGTCATCTTCGGTGTCACCGGCGATCTGTCGCGCAAGAAGCTGATGCCCGCGGTGTACGACCTGGCCAACCGGGGCCTGCTGCCGCCGGGCTTCTCGCTCGTCGGCTTCGCCCGCCGCGACTGGGAGCACGAGGACTTCGCGCAGGTCGTGCACGACGCCGTCAAGGAGCACGCGCGCACGCCGTTCCGCGAGGAGGTCTGGCAGCAGCTCATCCAGGGGATGCGCTTCGTGCAGGGCACCTTCGACGACGACGACGCGTTCGAGCGGCTGCGCGGCACGATCGAGGAGCTGGACAAGGCGCAGGGCACGGGCGGCAACTTCGCCTTCTACCTGTCGGTGCCGCCGAAGTCCTTCCCCGTGGTCATCCAGCAGCTGAAGAAGCACCAGCTCGCCGACCAGAGCCACGGCTCGTGGCGGCGCGCGGTCATCGAGAAGCCCTTCGGCCACGACCTGAAGTCGGCCGAGGAGCTCAACTCGATCGTGCACGAGGTCTTCGCCCCGGACCAGGTCTTCCGCATCGACCACTACCTGGGCAAGGAGACCGTCCAGAACATCCTGGCGCTGCGCTTCGCCAACACGATGTTCGAGCCGATCTGGAACCGGTCCTTCGTCGACCATGTCCAGATCACCATGGCCGAGGACATCGGCATCGGCGGCCGGGCCGGCTACTACGACGGCATCGGCGCCGCCCGCGACGTCATCCAGAACCACCTGCTCCAACTGCTCGCGCTGACCGCGATGGAGGAGCCTGCCTCCTTCGACGCGGACGCGCTGGCCGCGGAGAAGACCAAGGTGCTCGGCGCGGTGAAGCTGCCCAAGGACCTGGGCAAGTCGACCGTGCGCGGGCAGTACGCGGCGGGCTGGCAGGGCGGCGAGAAGGTCATCGGCTACCTCGAGGAAGAGGGCATCGACAAGAAGTCGAAGACCGACACCTACGCGGCCGTCAAGCTGGCGATCGACAACCGCCGCTGGGCGGGCGTCCCCTTCTATCTGCGCACCGGAAAGCGCCTGGGCCGCCGGGTCACCGAGATCGCGGTGGTCTTCCAGCGGGCCCCGCACTCCCCCTTCGACACCTCGGCCACCGAGGAACTCGGGCAGAACGCCATCGTCATCCGCGTCCAGCCGGACGAGGGCGTCACGGTCCGCTTCGGCTCGAAGGTGCCCGGCACGTCGATGGAGATCCGGGACGTGTCGATGGACTTCGCCTACGGCGAGTCCTTCACGGAGTCCAGCCCGGAGGCGTACGAGCGTCTGATCCTGGACGTGCTGCTGGGTGACTCCAACCTCTTCCCGCGCACCGAGGAGGTCGAGCTGTCCTGGCGGATCCTCGACCCGATCGAGACGTACTGGGACAAGCACGGCAGGCCCGCGCAGTACCCGTCCGGGACATGGGGGCCCGCCGAGGCGGACGACATGCTCGCACGAGACGGACGGAGCTGGCGCCGGCCATGAAGATAGACCTGACCGACACCACGGCCAGCAAGATCAACAAGTCGCTGGTGCAGGCCCGGCGGGCGATCGGCACCCCGGCCGTGGGCATGGTGCTCACGCTGGTCATCGTCACCGACGAGGAGAACGCCTACGACGCCCTGAAGGCCGCCGGCGACGCCTCCCGCGAGCATCCCTCGCGCCTGCTGGTCGTCATCAAGCGGCACGCCAGGACCCTGCGCGACCGCACGTCCTCGCGGCTGGACGCCGAGGTGCGGGTGGGCGCGGACGCCGGCACGGGCGAGACCGTCGTGCTGCGCCTGCACGGCGAGGTGGCCGACCACGCCCAGTCGGTGGTGCTGCCGCTGCTGCTGCCCGACGCGCCGGTCGTCGTCTGGTGGCCGGTGAACGCCCCGCTCGACCCGGCCCAGGACCCGCTGGGCGCCCTGGCGCAGCGCCGGGTCACCGACACCTACGCCTCCGAGCAGCCGGTGCGGGAGCTCTCGGCGCGGGCCGAGGCGTACACGCCCGGCGACACGGACCTGTCCTGGACCCGGATCACGCCGTGGCGCTCCATGCTGGCCGCGGCCCTCGACCAGGTCACCTGCGAGGTCAGGGCCGTGGAGGTGGAGGGCGAGGAGTTCAACCCGAGCTGCGAGCTGCTGGCGATGTGGCTCGCGGACCGGCTGGACGTACCGGTCAGGCGCTCGCGGTCCACGGGGCCCGGTCTGACCGCGGTCCGCATGGACACCAGTTGCGGCCCGATCGCCCTGGACCGGGCCGACGGCAGGCTGGCGACCCTGTCCATCCAGGGGCAGCCGGAGCGCGCGGTGGCGCTGAAGCGGCGGGAGACGGCCGAGCTGATCGCGGAGGAGCTGCGGCGGCTGGACCCGGACGACACGTACGCGTCCGCGCTGCGGTTCGGCGTGGACCGGCTGGAGGGCACCACGGCGTCCGACGGCTCCAGGCCGTCGGCGAAGGAGCCGGTCGCCGTGCCCGTGCCCCAGGAGGAGGCCGCCAAGTGAGCACTCCGCAGCTTGTCGTCCACCACGACAAGGAGCTGATGGCGCAGGCCGCCGCGGCCCGGCTGATCACCCGGATCGTGGACGCGCAGGCCTCGACGGGCTCGGCGTCCGTGGTCCTCACCGGCGGCCGCAACGGCAACGGCGTCCTGGCCGCGCTGGCGGCCGCGCCCGCCCGCGACGCGATCGACTGGGGCCGGCTCGACCTGTGGTGGGGCGACGAGCGGTTCCTGCCGGAGGGCGATCCGGAGCGCAATGTCACGCAGGCCCGCGAGGCCCTGCTGGACTCCGTGCCGCTGGACCCCAAGCGCGTGCACGCCATGCCCGCGTCGGACGGTCCCCACGGCGCGGACGTCGAGGCGGCGGCGGAGGCCTACGCCGAGGAGCTGGCCCTCGCGGCCGGCCCCGAGAACCACGGCGCGGTCCCGTCGTTCGACGTCCTGATGCTGGGCGTCGGCCCGGACACCCATGTCGCGTCCCTCTTCCCGGAGCATCCGGGGGTGCGCGAGACGGAGCGTACGGTGATCGGCGTGCACGGCTCCCCCAAGCCGCCGCCCACCCGCGTCTCCCTCACCCTGCCCGCCATCCGCTCGGCCCGTGAGGTCTGGCTGCTGGCGGCCGGCGAGGACAAGGCCAACGCGGTGGCGATGGCCCTGTCGGGCGCGGGCGAGATCCAGGCACCGGCAGCCGGCGCCCAGGGCCGCGCCCGCACCCTGTGGCTCCTGGACACGGCGGCGGCCTCCCAGCTGCCGAGATCGCTGTATCCGCCGGCCTCGGCGTAGAAACGGCAAGGTGCGGCGGCGGTGAGAACACCGCCGCCGCACCTTTCTTCCGGCCCGTCCGACAATCGGGGAGGAGGCCGTTCAGGCCGGACCAGGGGTCGGCGTCACTTCACCGACCCAGCCATCACCCCCTGCACGAAATGCCGCTGGAAGGCGAAGAACACGACCACCGGCACGACCAGCGACAGGAACGCCCCCGGCGCCAGCACATCGATGTTGCTGCCGAACTGCCGGATCTGCGACTGCAGTTCCACGGTCAGCGGCTGCGACGAGGTGTCGGCGAACAGCAGCGCCACCAGCATGTCGTTCCACACCCAGAGGAACTGGAAGATGGCGAGGCTCGCGATCGCGGGCCGGCCCACCGGCAGCACGAGCCGGGTGAAGATCCGCCACTCGTTGCCCCCGTCCATGCGGGCCGCCTCCAGCATCTCCTTCGGCATCTCGGCGAAGTAGTTCCGCAACAGGAACACCGCGAACGGCAGCCCGTAGGCCACGTGGAAGAGGACGACGCCGGGGATCGTGCCGAACAGGCCGAGCTGGCCGAAGAGTTTGGCGACGGGCAGCAGGCCGATCTGCACCGGCACCACCAGCATCGCCACGACCAGCAGGAACAGCGGCTCACGGGCCGGGAAGTCCAGCCAGGCGAAGGCGTAGCCGGCCAGCGCCGCGATGACCACGACCAGGAGGGTCGTGGGCACCGAGATCAGCACCGTGTTCCAGAAGGCCTTGGTGATGCCCGAGTTCTTCAGCAGTGCCGAGTAGTTGTCGAAGGACAGCTGCTGCGGGCCGGCCAGCGCCGTCCACCAGCCGCCCTTCGCGGTGTCCTTGGCCGAACGCAGCGACGACAGGAACAGTCCCGCGAGCGGGGTCATCCAGATCAGGCCGATCACCACGAGGACGGCCTGGACCAGCGCGCTGCTCAGGCCCCGCCTGACCGCGTTCATCACTGACTCCTTCGGAAGCGGCGGACGTTGAACACCATCGCCGGGATCACCAGGAGCAGCAGGAGCACGCCGAGCGCGCTGCCGAGGCCCTGGTTGTTGCCACCGCCGAAGGACACCAGCCACATCTGGGTCGCCAGCACGGTGGCGTCCTGCTGCACCGGGCCGGGCGCGATGATGTAGACGAGGTCGAAGACCTTCATCACGTTGATCACGAGGGTGACGAAGACGACGGTGAGGACGGGGGCGAGCAGCGGCACGGTGATCCGGCGGAAGATCTGCCACTCGTTGGCCCCGTCGATGCGCGCCGCCTCCAGCGCGTCACGCGGCAGCGCGGACAGTCCGGCGCCGATCAGCACCATCGCGAACCCGGTCCAGATCCACAGGTAGGCGCCGATGATCATCGGGGTGACGAGCGTCGGGCCGAGCCAGGAGACGCCCTGGTAGGGCTGCGCGAAGTTGGCCTGCGGCAGCTTCACCTCGTACGAACCGGCCTTCAGGCCCGTGAAGCGGAAGGAGCCGTCGGAGCCCGCGGTGGTGCTCGCGACCGTCCGGCCGTCGCGCACCGCCTCGACCTTCATGCCGGGCAGGCCGCTCTCGCCGCTGTCGATCCTGCCCTGGGTACCGCCTCCGCCGGGCACGAAGTCCAGGTAGACGACTCCGCGCAGTTCGTCGGCGGCGGCCTTCCCGTCCTCCAACGGGCGGGCGGGCGAGGCGTTGCCGGGCAGGTCCTTGGGCAGTACGCCGACCATCGGCAGCGCCACCGCGGAACCGGGCGTCAGGCTCGCGTTCGTGAGGTAGGAGCCGTCCCGGCCCTTGGTGAGCCCGAACCCCTCACGGGCGCGGGCGCTCGGGTAGGACGGGGATCCCTTGAACGCGTCGTGCACGGAGACCACGGCGGCGTTCAGGACGCCCTTGTCCGGGTCCTCGTCGTAGGCGAGCCGGAAGATGATGCCGGCGGCCAGGAAGGACACGGCCATCGGCATGAACAGCAGCAGCTTGAACGCCGTGGCCCAGCGGACCTTCTCCACCAGTACGGCGAGGATCAGTCCGAGCCCGGTGAGCAGCGCCGGGGCGACGACGACCCAGATGGTGGTGTTCCGGACGGCCTTCAGGGTCGCCGGGTCGCGGAACATCTCGGTGTAGTTCTCCCCGCCGACGAAGCGGGTGCCGGAGGCGTCGAAGAAGCTCCGGCCGACGGAGAACAGCACCGGGTAGACGACGAGGGCGCCGAGCAGCAGCAGTGCGGGGAAGACGAACAGCAGCGCGACGACCCGCCCCCGCCGCCGCGGGGGCCCGGCGCCGGGGGGGGGGGCCCCGGGGGGGGGGGGGGGGCCCCCCCCCCCCCCCCCCCCGGGGGGGGGGGGGGGGGGGGGGGGGGGGGGGGGGGGGGGGCGCGACGGGGGGCCCGCGCCCTTCTCCTTCGCGAGCGTGGTGGCGGTCATGGCGGGTCAGCCCTGGTTCTTGTACGCCTTGGCCGCCGCGGCCTCCAGCTTCGCCGCGGTGCCCTTCGGGTCGGACGGGTCGCGCAGGAAGTCCTGGAGCAGCTTCCACTCGCCCACGCCGCTGGTGCCGCCGAAGGCCGCCGGGGCCTGGTCGGACATGTCGAAGCGGACCGCGTCGGAGTCGCCCGCCTCGACCAGGGACTTGGCGGTGGCGCGGGTGACGTCGTCGCCGTAGGAGGCGAGGTCGAGGTTCTTGTTCGGGGACAGGAATCCGCCGGCCTTGGCCCACACGGCCGCGGCCTCCGGGGTGGCCAGGTACTCGAGGAGCTTCATGCCGGCCTTGGCGTTCTTGCCGTCCTTGAGGACGGCGGCCGCGTCACCGCCGCTGACGACCGGCGCGTTGCCGCCGTCGACCGGCGGGAAGGGGAAGAAGTCCGCGTCCTTGCCGATGGTCCGGTCGAACTGGTCGTGGGCGACGCCCGCGACGAAGTCGCCCTCGTAGACCATGCCGGCCTCGGGCTTGGGCCCGAAGACCTTCTCCACCGAGCCCGGGAAGTCGGTGTTGAGGGCGCCCTTCTGGCCGCCCGCGATCAGCTGCTTGTCCTTGAACAGCTTGCCGAGCGTGGTGAGCGCCTTGACCACGCTGTCGTCGGTCCACTTCAGCTCGTGCGCGGCGAGGGCGTCGTACTTCTCGGGGCCGGCCTGGGAGAGGTAGACGTTCTCGAACCAGTCGGTCAGGGTCCAGCCGTCCTGTCCGGCGACCGCGAAGGCGGCGAGCCCGGAGTCGGAGAGGGTGTGCCCGGCCTTGAGCATCTCGTCGTACGTCGCCGGCGCCTTGACGCCGGCCTGGTCGAGCGCGTCGGGGCTGAACCAGACGGTCGACTTGTGGGCGGCCTTGAAGTAGAGGCCGTACAGGGTGTCGTCGACGCTGCCGTACTTCTTCCACACCGGCGCGAAGTTGGCGTCCACCGACTTCTGGGTGGTGTCGGACAGCGGCTCCAGCCAGCCCTTCTTGGCGAACTGCTGGAGCACGCCGACCTGCGGGACCATCACGACGTCGGGGGCGTTGCCGCCCTCGATCTTGCTGCCGACGACGGTGGAGACGTTGTCGCCGGTCGACATGAACTGGGTCTTGGCGCCGGTCTTCGCGGAGAACGCGTCCAGCACCTTCTGGAAGTTCTTCTGCTCGCTGCCGGACCAGACGCCGGCCACGGTGACCGTCTGGCCGCTGAGCGACTTGTCGCCGCCGCCCGCGGAGACGGGGTCGTCGCTGCCGCAGGCGGTGGCGCCGAGGGCGAGGACCAGGGCGGTGCAGCCGGTGAGCAGGGTGGTACGTCGTCGCATCATCGTTGATGTCCCTTCGGAAGGTGGCGAATTGACGAGGTTCAGAGGTCGGTGCCGTCGGTCGTCCACCAGGCGGCGGTGGACCCGGCGAGCACTCCGGGCGGGCAGTCGCCACTGGCCAGCAGCGGGGTGCCGGGGACGGGCGCGGTCGTGGGCGCCGTACCGAAGTTGACGGCGCAGACCAGGCCGTCGCCGCGGACGAAGGCGAGCACGTCCGGCGGGGTGTCCAGCCAGCGCAGCGAGCCCTCGCCCAACTGGGGCAGCGCTGAGCGCAGTTGCAGGCCGTCGCGGTACAGGTGCCAGAAGGACCGGGTGTCGGCGAGGGCGCGTTCGGTGACGTACTCGGCGAAGTACGAGGGCTGCGGCAGCCAGGGCTTGGCGCTCTGGGTCCCGGAGGTGAAGCCGAACGGGGAGACCTGCCCCGACCAGGGCAGCGGCACCCGGCAGCCGTCGCGGACGCGGGCGCGGCTTCCGGTGCGGCGGAAGATCGGGTCGGTGAGCACGTCGTCGGGCAGGTCGACGACCTCGGGCAGGCCGAGTTCCTCACCCTGGTAGACGTAGGCGGCTCCGGGCAGCGCCAGCATCAGCAGCGCGGCGGCGCGGGCGCGGGCGGCGCCGAGTCCGCTGCCCTCCACGGCGGGCTCGCCGTAGCGGGTGACGGTGCGGACCTGGTCGTGGTTGTTGAGGACCCAGGTGACCGTGGAGCCGGTGCCGGCGATGTCCAGCATGGCCTCGGAGATGACCTTGCGGAAGGCGTCGGCGTCCCAGGGGGCGCCGAGCAGGTCGAAGAAGAAGGCCTGGTGCAGTTCGTCCGCGCGGACGTACTTGGCGTGTTCGCGGGCGCTGGGCACGGACACCTCGCCGACCAGCAGGCGCTCGCGGCCGTCGCGTGCGGTGTACTCCTCGCACACCGCGCGCCAGTGCCGCCACACGTCGTGCACCTCGGGCTGGTTCCAGGCGAGCGGGTTGACCGAGTCGCGGGTGCGGGCGTCGGCCTCCGGGTCCGGGGAGTCGGGCAGTTCGGGGTGCTTGAACAGGCCGGCGGCGACGTCGATGCGGAAGCCGTCCACGCCCCGGTCGAGCCAGAAGCGCAGCACGCGCTCGAACTCGGCGGGGATCTCGGGGTTGCGCCAGTTCCAGTCGGGCTGCTCGGGCGTGAACATGTGCAGGTACCACTGGCCGGGGCGGCCGTCCGGCTCGGTGACCCGGCTCCAGGCCGGGCCGCCGAACATGGCGTGCCAGTTGTTGGGCGGCTCGACGCCGTCCGGGCCGCGCCCCTCGGTGAAGTGGAAACGGTCGCGGGCCTCGCTGCCGGGCCCGGCGGCGAGCGCCTCGCGGAACCACGGGTGCTCGCTGGAGCAGTGGTTGGGGACGATGTCGAGGAGCACCCTGATCCCCAGCCGACGGGCGGAGGCCATCAGCAGGTCGAACTCGGCGAGGTCGCCGAAGACCGGGTCGACGCCGCAGTAGTCGGCCACGTCGTAACCGTGGTCGTGCTGCGGGGAGGGATAGAAGGGACTCAGCCAGATGCCGTCGACGCCGAGCTTCTTCAGATACGGCAGCCCCGCGCGGACCCCGGCCAGATCGCCGATGCCGTCACCGGTGCTGTCCAGGAAGCTGCGGACGTACACCTGGTAGATCACCGCGTCGCGCCACCAACCATGCCTGTTCAACCCATTGACCTGTTCCTGTGAAGGCAGCAGTTATGCATTCATGTTAGGTAGCGGTGTCTCGAAGGTGTCAACGAACGGAACAGAAACTACTGGGCAGTTGGCGACGCGTGTCCGGACTTGTCCGGAGGGAGCGGACACAGATGTGATGGCGGCGTTACCTAACAAGTAACTAGATCGAGCGCTTCCGCTGCGCGCGGCACAGTGCTACAAGTGCTACGAGCGCCCGGCGATGGCGTCGAGCTCGCGCGCGAGGCGCCGCACGGCCGCCTCCGGGGTCTGCCGCCCGGCCAGCGCGTCGTGCACGACCGCCTGGACCACCAGGCTGACCTGGTCGTAGTGCGGGCTCTTGGGGCGCGGCGCGGCGGCCCGCACGGAGGCCCGCAGGGTCGGCAGATACGGGAACCGCCGTACGAGTGCGGGGTCCTCGTACAGCGCGGCGCGCACGGGCGGCAGCGCGCCCTCGGTGAGCACCTGGCGCTGGACGGGCTCGCTGGTGAGGTACGCGATGAGGCGCGCGGCCGAGTCCGGGTGCCGCGCGTGGGTGTTGACGGCCAGGTTGGAGCCGCCGAGGACGCTCGTTCCCGGTCCGTCGGGTCCGGGCAGCGGTACGGCGCCGATCTTCCCGGCGACCTCGGAGCCCTCGGCGGAGGCGACGGCGTACGCGTAGGGCCAGTTGCGCAGGAAGAGCAGCCGGCCGTCCTGGAAGGCCTGCTTGGACTCCTCCTCCTTGTACGTCAGCGCCTCCTTGGGGATCCAGCCCTCGGCGAAGCCGCGGGCCAGGAAGCCGATGCCCTCGCGGGCCGCGCGCGAGTCGACGGTGACGCGCTCTCCCTCGTCACCGAGGATCGTGCCGCCCGCCGAGTACACGGCCTCGGCCGCGTTGACGGTCAGGCCCTCGTACGGCAGGAACTGGCCCGCGTAGCCGTCCAGTCCGTACTTCGGCGCGATGGTCCGGGCGGCGTGCTCCAGCTCGGCCCAGGTGCGCGGCGGCGCGACGCCCTCCTTGTCCAGGATGTCCTTGCGGTACAGCAGCAGGCCGGCGTTGGTGACGTACGGGACCGCGTACAGCCGTCCGTCGTAGGTGGCCGTGCCGACGACCGGGGGCAGGAACGTCCCCAGCGGGAAGCGCTCGCGCGGCAGCGGGCGGATCCAGCCGGCGGCGGCGAACTCCGAGGTCCAGTTGACGTCGATGTTGAGCACGTCGAACCGGCTGCGGTTGCCGCCGCGCAGGTCGGTGGCCATCTGCGCCCGGGTCTCGTCGGCGGCGTCGGGCAGCTCGACGAGGGTGACCCTCTCGGCGGGGTGCGTGCGGTTCCAGCCCTCCAGCAGAGGGCCGAGGTAACCGGTCAGATCGCCCGCGGTGGCCAGGGTGAGCGGACCGCGGCCCTCGCCGCTCCCCTCGGTCGCCCTCGCGCCCGAGGATATGTAGCCGGTCAAGACCACGACCAGGACGAGGAGGCCCCTACCGGCGGCGTGGATCCACCGCATAGGTTCCTCCTTGCACACCGGCGCCGGGCACCTTCGCCCGGCTCAGGCCATGTATACCTGTTAGGTATGGGCGATACTAGGGCCTGGCGTCAATCTCACGTCGTCCACCCGGAGACCCCCCGCATGACGCGTCTGACGAGGACCTAGGAGGAGAGCACGCGTGCGCCTGCCCCTCCTGGCACTTCTCGCGCGCGGTCCCGCCCACGGCTACGAGCTGAAGCAGGACCTTGAGCAACTGCTGGGCTCCGCGTACCCTCAGCCGAACGTCGGCCAGATCTACGTGACCCTCGGCCGCCTCGAGAAGTCGGGACTGATCGAGGGCGAGGAGGTCGAGCAGTCCAGCCGGCCCAACAAGAAGATCTACCACCTCACCGACGCCGGACGGGGGGCACTGCGCGCCTGGTTCGAGGAGCCCGAGGACGAGCCCCGGGTGCGGGACGAGTTCTTCATGAAGCTGGCCCTCGCCCCGCAGACCGGTCTCGCCGACCAGGTCGCCCTCATCAACAAGCAGCGGCGCCAGTACCTCAACACCATGCGCAATCTGTCGAAGCTGGCCGCCGCCGAGAACCGGGACAACCGAATCGCCCAACTGCTGATCGAGGGCGCCATGCTGCACCTTCAGGCCGACCTGGACTGGCTGGAGCGGTGCCAGGAGGAACTGGAGGGGCTGGAGTGAGTGACGTCCGAGCTCCGGCACTGCTGCGGGCCGAGGGCCTGGTCAAGACGCACCACGGCCAGGGGGCGCCCGCCCGGGCCGTGCGCGGAGTGGATCTGTCGGTGACCCGCGGCGAGTTCGTGGCGGTCACCGGCCCGTCGGGCGCCGGCAAGTCGACGCTGCTGCACCTGCTCGGCGGGCTGCAGCGGCCGGACGAGGGCAGCATCTGGCTGGACGGCCGGTGCACCGACTCCTACGGCGAGGCCCGCTGGGCCGAGGAGCGCCGCAACGGCATCGGGATCGTGTTCCAGTTCTTCAACCTGGTCTCCAACCTGTCCGTCGCCGACAACGTCGAACTGCCCGCCCTGCTCGCCGGCCGCTCACCCCGGCAGGCGCGCGCCGAGCGGGAGGAACTGCTGGCCGAGCTGGGACTGGAGGGCAAGGAGCGCAGCATGCCGGGCGAGCTGTCAGGCGGCGAGCAGCAGCGGGTCGCGCTGGCGCGCGCGCTGGTCAACCACCCTCCGCTGCTGCTCGCCGACGAGCCCGCCGGCAGCCTCGACAGCAAGGGCACCCGCGAGGTGATGCGGCTGCTGTCCCGCTTCCACGGGCGCGGCCAGACGATCGTGCTGGTCACCCATGACGCCCGGCTGGCCAGCGCCGCGGACCGGGTGATCAGTTTCTTCGACGGCCGGATCGCCGACGACGCGGCACTGGACGGCACCACGCCGTCGCGGAGCACGGGGATCTCGGGCGTGCTGGAGCTGAGGGACTGAGTGCGGTGTACGACCACCTGATGTGCTCGGGGCACGGCCGCCCGGCGCGCCCGGGTCCGCGTTCCGGACCGGAGGACTGAGGCCCGTGCGAGCCACATTGCGCTGGGCGCACTCCGATCTGCGCACGCATCGCGGGGAGGCGCTGTTCATCGCGCTGGCCACGACCGGCATCGTCGCCTCGCTGCTGCTGGCCACCGCGTTGTTCGGCTACGCGACCAACCCCTGGCAGCGGGTCTTCACCCAGTCCGGCGGCGCCCATGTGTGGCTGCACACGGCGCGGTCCGCCGAGACGGAACGGCTCGCCTCGCTGGACGGCGTCGAGTCGGTCACCGACGCCTACCTCATCGAGTCCGCCACCGTCGCCTCCCGCGGCACCCGCGCCACCGTGGAGCTGCGCGGTACGCCGTCCCTGCCCACCGTGGGGCGTCCGCTGCTCACCGCCGGGCACTGGCTCGACGCCGGGGAGCCGGACGGCGTGGTCCTGGAGAGCCGTCTGGCCAGGGCGCTCCTTGCCGAGCCCGGTGACACGCTCGTCCTGCCCGGCACCGGGCGCGCGCTGAGCGTGGTGGGCATCGCCGACAGCGCCGAACCCCGTTACGGCCCCGGCGAGCAGCCGGGGCTGGTGTGGGCGCAGCCGTCCGCCGTGCGCGAGCCGGGCGGACGGGTGGTGGGGCTGCGGCTGACCGATCCCGACGACACGGACTACGCGGTGCAGCGCGCCGTCACCGTGCTGGGCGCCGGCGTGGTGGGCGAGGTGTCCACCTGGCAGCAGGCGCGGGCCGAGGCGCAGGGCGACAACCGGCTGCTCGGGCAGGTGCTGGGCCTGTTCGGGCTGGGCGCGCTGATCGCGGCCGGGCTGGCGGTGCACGGCGCGATCGGCACCCGGATCCGGGGGCATCTGAGGGACATCTCGGTGCTGAAGGCGATCGGTTTCACACCCGCCCAGGTGGTCCGGATCTTCCTGCTCCAGCATGTGGCGTACGCCGTGCTGGGCGCCGTGGCCGCGGTGGTGCTCACCGAGGGGCTGGGCGCGCGGATCCCGGGCCGGCTCGGCGACGCGGTCGGGGTGTGGCAGGGCCTGCCGGGTCAGACGGTGGCGATGGTCGCGGTCCCGGTGGGCGCGGTGCTGTTCATCGGCGCGGTGACCGGGCTCGCCGCGTGGCGGGCGGGGCGGGTGCCGCCGGTTCCCGTGCCGCGCCCCGCGGCGGTGCCGGGCGGCGGACTGACCGCGGCCGCCCGCAGGGCACTGGGTCTGCGTCTGCCGCCCGCCCTCGTCCTGGGCTGGCACCGGGCCTTCACCCGCCGCCCGCGCACCTTCGCCACCGTGGGACGGCTGGCGCTGCCGCTGCTGCTGATCGTGGTGGCGATGAGCGCCTGGACCACGATCGACCGCTTCCACAACAGGCCGGAGGAGCTGGGGCTGCCGGCCGCGCTCACCGTCCGGCCCGACAGCACCCTGAACGACCGTGGCGCACGGGAGCTGCTGGCGGACGAACCCGGGGTCGCCGCCGTCTACCCCGGGGTGGAAGTGGCCGCCCTGGTCCCCGGCCAGACGGCCACGATCGCCCTGCGGGGCCTGGGGACCCGCGAGGCCCCCTACCCGTTCGCCCTGGCCGAGGGCCGCCGTGCCGACGGCCCCGACGAGGCGGTGGCCGGGCAGGGCCTGCTGGATCTGCTCGACGTCCGCGTCGGCGACTGGGTGCGCATGACGGTGGGCGACCAGCCGCAGATCCTGCACATCGTCGGGCGCAGCATCGAGCCGGAGAACGCCGGCCGGGTCATCTCCACGTCCCTGGACAGCCTGCACGAGAACGACCCGAACCTCAGCCCCACCTTCTACCAGCTCCGCCTCGATCCGGGCGCCGATCCACGCCATGTCGCCACGGCCCTGTCCGCCGCCGCCCACGGCCACCTGGACGTCCACCCGGTGACCAACCCGGCCGACGGCCTGTCGTCGATGCGCGCGGTCATCGTGGGCCTGATCTGCGTCCTGGCCCTGATCGGTCTGATCGAGCTCCTCTCCGCGATCGGCGGCACGATCCGCGAGGGCGAACGGGACCTCCTGGCCCTCAGGGCCATCGGTCTCTCCCCCCGCCAGATCACCGCGATCACGGTGACCTCGACCGGCTGCACCGCCCTGGCCGCGGCGGCCGCGGCCACCCTCCTGGCCCTCCCTCTGTCCGACTGGCTGATCAACAGCCAGGGCCACTCCAGCGGCATCGGGGCGGGGATCGCCAGAACACCCTCCCCGCTCCTGCTTCTCCTCTTCATCGCCGCGGCCGCCCTGGGGGCCGCAGCCCTCGCCACCCTCCCCGCCACCAGAGCCTCCCACCGCCGCACGGCGGACACGCTGTCGGCGGTGGCCTGAGCCGGGGCGCCCGGCGGGGCGGGTGCCCCGCTCCGGTGTGACGGGGTGGGCGGGAGGAGGGTCAGCGGGAGCGCAGGGCCCGGTACTTGGCGACCAGGGTCGTCGTGGACGGGCCCAGTCCCTCCACCCGCGCGCCCTCGGTCAGCGCCGGCTCCACCCGCTTCGCCAGGACCTTGCCCAGCTCGACTCCCCACTGGTCGAAGGAGTCGATGTTCCAGACGGCGCCCTGGACGAAGACCTTGTGCTCGTACAGCGCGATCAGCTGCCCCAGCACCGACGGAGTCAGCTCGCGCGCGAGGATCGTGGTCGTCGGGTGGTTCCCGCGGAACGTCTTGTGCGGCACCAGCTCGTCGGGCACCCCCTCCGCGCGTACCTCCTCCGGGGTCTTGCCGAAGGCAAGCGCCTGGGTCTGCGCGAAGAAGTTGGCCATCAGCAGATCGTGCTGCGCGCGGAGTTCACCGCTCAGCTCGGCCACCGGCTCGGCGAATCCGATGAAGTCCGCCGGGATCAGCTTCGTACCCTGGTGGATCAACTGGTAGTACGCGTGCTGCCCGTTGGTGCCCGGCGTCCCCCACACCACCGGCCCGGTCTGCCATCCCACGGGCTCCCCGTCCCGCTGCACGGACTTCCCGTTGGACTCCATGTCGAGCTGCTGGAGATACGCGGTGAACTTCGACAGGTAGTGCGAATACGGCAGCACCGCATGCGACTGCGCGTCATGGAAGTTGCCGTACCAGATCCCCAACAGCCCCATCAGCAGCGGCACGTTGGACTCGGCCGGCGCGGTCCTGAAGTGCTCGTCGACGAGACGGAAGCCGTCCAGCATCTCCCGGAACCGGTCAGGCCCGATCGCGATCATCAGGGACAGGCCGATCGCGGAGTCGTACGAGTACCGCCCTCCGACCCAGTCCCAGAACTCGAACATGTTCTCGACGTCGATGCCGAACGCGGACACCTTCTCCGTGTTCGTGGACAGCGCCACGAAGTGCCGGGCGACGGCCTCCGGGCCGGCCTTCAGCTCGCCCAGCAGCCAGTTGCGCGCCGACGTCGCGTTGGTGATCGTCTCGATCGTGGTGAACGTCTTGGAGGCGATGACGAACAGCGTCTCCGACGCGTCCAGATCCCGCACGGCCTCGTGCAGATCCGCGCCGTCGACGTTCGACACGAACCGCACCGTCAGACCGCGGTCGGTGTAGGCCCGCAGCGCCTCGTACGCCATCGCGGGCCCCAGGTCGGAGCCGCCGATGCCGACGTTGACCACATTGCGGATCCGCTTGCCGGTGTGCCCGGTCCACTTCCCGGACCGCACCCGGTGGGCGAAGTCGCTCATCTTGTCGAGGACCGCGTGCACCCCCGGTACGACGTTCTCCCCGTCGACCTCGATCACCGCGTCCCGCGGCGCGCGCAGCGCCGTGTGCAGCACGGCACGGTCCTCGGTGACGTTGATCCGCGCACCGCGGAACATGGCGTCCCGCAGGCCGAACACGTCGGTCGCGGCGGCCAGCTCCCGCAGCAGCCGCAGCGTCTCGTCGGTGACGAGGTGCTTGGAGTAGTCGACGTACAGATCACCGACCTGGAGGGCGTACGCCTCGCCGCGCTCCGGGTGGGCCGCGAACAGATCCCGCAGACCGGTGTCGGCGAGCTCCTCACGGTGCCTGGCCAGAGCGGTCCACTCCGGCCTCTGGTTGAGCCTGGTACGGGCGTCTGCGTTCATTCGGACCTCAGCCTTCTTTCCTAGCTGTCCTGCGTCCTTGCCCCGCTGCCGCTCCAACGTAGTTGATCAGCGGGTGACATGAGTCGTCGTCACGCCGTCGTCCGGCGTGACAAGGAGTACGTCGGCACGGCGCACGGGTATCAGCGCGGCCACGGAAAGGACGAAGAAACCGGCCGTGAGCAGCACCGGCCAGTTCGGCCCCCACACCGCGGCGACGGCGCCTCCGAGCACCGCCCCGAGCGGCGCCCCGGCCACCGCAAGGGTGCGGAAGGCCGCGCTGACCCGGCCCAGCATCCCCGCGGGGCTGCGCTGCTGCATCAGCGTCGTCGTGTTGACGTTCCACACCATGCCCATCAGCCCGAACACGGCCAGCGAGGCCACCGCGACGGCCAGGCTGCGCACCAGTCCCATGACCGCGAGCGCGGCGATCTGCACCCCGCCGGCCATCAGCACGGCCCGCATCCGCCCGAGCCGGGCCACGATCGGCCGGTTGGCCGCTCCCCCGGCCAGGCTGCCGAGCGTGTACGCCGTCAGCGCCACCGCGTACCCCTTGGGGCCCGCGCCAAGCCAGCCGGTCACGACGACCACCAGGGTGGCGATGAGCGCGCCCATCCCGACGTTGCACAGCGCGGTGGCGGCGCACAGCCCGCGCAGGGCCCTGTCCCGGCCGAGGGCGCGCAGTCCGTCGGCTGTCTCCCGCCGCAGCGTGCTCCCCGCGGGTCGCGGCTTCCGCTCGGGCGCGGAGACCCGCAGGGAGGCCACGAGCGCGGCGGCTGCCAGGAAGGTGACGGCGTCGGCCGCGAAGGGGACGGCGGCCCCCGCGGCGATCAGCAGGGGCACGACCGGGCCGCCCAGCAGCCCGCCCGCGAGGCGCTGCCCGGTCATCAGACGGGCGTTGGCGGTGCCCAGCGCCTCGGGCCCCACCAGAACGGGCAGCAGGGACGTGGCGGCGTTGTCGAAGAGCGTCTGGAGCGTGGTCAGCGCGAAGGCCAGGGCGATCAGCAGGCCGATCGAGGCGTGCCCGAGGGCGACGGCCACCGCGAATCCGGCGACCAGCAGGCCCCGCACCGTGTCCGCCGCCCACATCGCGCGCCGCTGGTCCACCCGGTCCGCCACGGCGCCGCCGAGCAGCCCGAAGACGATCCAGGGCAGATACCCGCAGGCCGTGACGGAGGCGATGAGCAGCGGGTCGTCGGTCAGCGACAGGGCGAGCAGCGGCAGCGCGACCGTACGCAGCGCGTCGCCGAAGCTGGACAGCACGGCGGCGCTCCACAGCCGTCCGAATCCACCGCGCCACGCCGGCGCACCCGCGTCGACGGCCTCGCGGCCGACCTCCACCCCCGTCATGGCGTCCCCTCTGCTCACGATTCGCCGATGCACAAACCGTAGAGGGCACCACTGACAACCGGTCCGCGGCGGCCGGTCCGCCCGGGTACGCAGCAGGTCCGGCCCCGCGCCCGAAGGCGGCCGGCCGGACCTCAAGTCCTAGATCTCGCCCCGCAGTTTGGCGAGCGCCTCGGCGAGGATCGCCTCACCGTCCGCGTCGCTGCGCCGCTCGCGCACATAGGCCAGGTGCGTCTTGTAGGGCTCGGTGCGCGGCGGGGCCGGCGGGTTGTCCTGGTCCTGACCGGCCGGGAAACCACAGCGCGGGCAGTCCCAGGTGTCGGGAACCTGCGCGTCGCTGGCGAAGCTCGGCTGGGTCTCGTGTCCGTTGGAGCACCAGAAGGAGATGCGCAGACGCGGCGCGGACTCGCCACGCTCGGCCTCGCCCATCGGCCCCGCCCCGACCCGGCTTCCTCGGATCGCGTTGCCACTTGCCACGGTCGTAACTCCCTGCGTGATGGTGCCGCGAAGCGGGTCGGCCTGCCGCTCCGCCGCGAGCGCCTCAGTCTACGTAAGGCCCAACGCGCGTCCAGTGATGGGAGTTACCGCTCCCACACAGACGCAAGCCCCATGATAGGCCGCGCCCGAGAGCGCGTACCGACCATGGGGCCTTACGTACGGAATGTGCGGTACCGACCGGCGGGCAGCCGCTCGTCAACTGCTCGTCTTCATCAGGATGCCGAGCACGATGATGCAGGCGAGCCACAGCAGGCCGATCACCACGGTGATGCGGTCGAGGTTGCGCTCGGCGACCGAGGAGCCGCCGACGGACGACTGCATGCCGCCACCGAACATGTCGGAGAGACCGCCGCCCTTCCCCTTGTGCATCAGCACCAGCAGCATCAGCAGCAGGCTGAAGACGATCAGGGCGATCGAGAACCCCAAAACCACGGCTGGACCAACTTCCTCGGATTCGGATGGACGACAGGGTGTGGCAGGTCATGCCTACCATGCCCCCGCAAGGGTACGACGGATCGCCGCCCGCGCATACTCACGGCCCGGCCCGCCGTCCGCGGCGGGCCCGGCTCACTGCCTGCGGTGGCCCCGGCTCACTGCTCGCCGAAGCGGACGATCTTGACGAACTCGTCCGTGTCCAGCGAGGCACCGCCGACCAGGGCGCCGTCGATGTCCTCCTGCGCCATGATCTCGGCGACGTTGCCCGACTTCACCGAGCCGCCGTACTGGATGCGCACCTGGTCGGCGACCTCCTGCGAGTACAGCTCGGCGAGCTTGCCGCGGATGGCGCCGCAGACCTCCTGGGCCTCCGCCGCGCCGCAGACCTTGCCGGTGCCGATGGCCCAGACGGGCTCGTAGGCGATCACGACCGACTCGGCCTGCTCGGCCGGGAGGTCCTTCAGACCCCCTTCGACCTGGGCGAGCGTGTGCGTGACGTGGTTGCCCGCGTCGCGGACCTCCAGCTCCTCGCCGACACACAGGATCGGGGTCAGACCGTGCTTGTAGGCGGCCTTGACCTTGGCGTTCACCAGCTCGTCGGTCTCGTTGTGGTACTGCCGGCGCTCCGAGTGGCCGATCACCACGTAGGTGCACTTCAGCTTGGCCAGCATCGGGCCCGAGATCTCGCCCGTGTAGGCACCCGAGTCGTGCGCCGAGACGTCCTGGGCGCCGTACTTGATCTTGAGCTTGTCACCGTCGACCAGCGTCTGCACGGAGCGCAGGTCGGTGAAGGGCGGCAGGACGGCGACCTCGACGGCCTCGTAGTCCTTGTCGGCCAGGGCGAAGGCGAGCTTCTGGACGTGCGCGATGGCCTCGAGGTGGTTGAGGTTCATCTTCCAGTTGCCCGCCATCAGCGGCGTGCGCGTGCTCATACGGTTTCAGTCCTCCAGTGCGGCGAGGCCGGGGAGCGTCTTGCCCTCGAGGTATTCGAGGGAGGCGCCGCCGCCGGTCGAGATGTGGCCGAATGCCGACTCGTCGAAGCCCAGCGTACGGACGGCGGCGGCGGAGTCGCCGCCGCCCACGACGGTGAAGCCGTCCGAGTCGACCAGGGCCTGGGCGACCGCCCTGGTGCCCTCGGCGAAGTCGGGGTGCTCGAAGACGCCCATCGGGCCGTTCCAGAAGACGGTGGCGGCGTCGGCGAGCTTCGCGGCGTACAGCTTGCGGGACTCCGGGCCGATGTCCAGGCCGAGCTGGTCGGCCGGCATGGCGTCCGCGGCGACGGCGGTGGGGTGGACCGGGGCCTTGGCCTTCAGGTCCGGGAACGCGGGCGAGACCAGCGCGTCCACCGGCAGGACCAACTCGACGCCGGTCTTCTCGGCACGCTCGATGTACTCCCTGACGACCGGGAGCTGGTCCTCCTGCACGAGGGACTTGCCGATCTCGTGGCCCTGGGCCTTGAGGAAGGTGTACGCCATGCCGCCGCCGATGAGCAGCCGGTCGGCCCTGCCGAGCAGCTCGTCGATGACGGCGAGCTTGTCGGAGACCTTGGCGCCGCCGAGCGCGACGACGTAGGGCCGCCGGACGTCGTCGGTGAGCTTCCTCAGAACGCCGACCTCGGTGGCGATGAGGTAGCCGGCGTAGTGCGGGAGGCGGCCCGGCAGGTCGTAGACGGAGGCGTGCTTGCGGTGCACGGCGCCGAATCCGTCGCCGACGTAGACGTCCGCGAGGGCGGCGAGCCGGTCGGCGAACTCGCCGCGCCCGGTGTCGTCCTTGGCCGTCTCGCCGGGGTTGAACCGCAGGTTCTCGATGACCGCGACCTGGCCGGGCTGCAGGCCGTCCACGGCGTCGTGGGCGGCCGGGCCGACGGTGTCCTGGGCGAACGCCACCGGCGCGCCCAGGAGTTCGCCGAGCCGCTCGGCGGCGGGCAGCAGCGAGAAGGCCGGGTCCGGGGTGCCCTTGGGGCGGCCCAGGTGGGAGGCCACGACCACCTTGGCGCCGGCCTCGGCGAGAGCCTTGACGGTGGGCAGGACGGCGCGGATGCGGCCGTCGTCGGTGATGACACCGTCGGCCAGCGGCACGTTCAGGTCGGCGCGGACGAAGACCCGCTTGCCGTCCACGCCTTCGGAGAGAAGTTCGTCGATCGTCTTCATTGGGTTGGGACTCCTGAAGAGGGGGCTCTTGATCGTACGAGGGCTGATCGATCCGCACGTGGGCGGGTTGTGGTCGTTCGGCCCGCTGTACGTGCGTCAGGGCCCGGCCGGCGCGTGGGTGCGCCGCCCGAGCCCTGATCTCACATCGAGGCGCCGGCCCTGCCGGTCAGAGCTGGTTGCCGACGAAGACCGTGAGGTCGACGAGGCGGTTGGAGTAGCCCCACTCGTTGTCGTACCAGCCGATGATCTTCACGTTCTTGCCGTCCTGAACCATGGTCAGGGACGAGTCGAACGTGCAGGACGCCGGGGCGTTGACGATGTCCGAGGAGACGATCGGGTCCTCGGTGTAGTCCAGAAGGCCCTTCAGCTCGCCCTCGGCGGCCTTCTGGAAGGCGGCGTTGACCTCTTCCTTGGTGACCTCGCGGGAGAGCTCGACGACGAGGTCGGTGACCGAGCCGGTGGGCACCGGGACGCGCATGGCGATGCCGTCCAGCTTGCCCTTGAGCTGCGGAAGGACCAGGGCGGTGGCCTTGGCGGCGCCGGTGGTGGTCGGGATGATGTTCTCGGCGGCGGCACGGGCGCGGCGCAGGTCCTTGTGCGGGAAGTCCAGGATGCGCTGGTCGTTCGTGTACGCGTGCACGGTGGTCATCAGACCCTTGACGATGCCGAAGTTCTCGTCGAGGACCTTCGCCATCGGCGCCACGCAGTTGGTGGTGCAGGAGGCGTTGGAGATGACGTGGTGGTTGGCCGGGTCGTACTTGTCCTGGTTGACGCCCATCACGATGGTGACGTCTTCGTTCTTCGCCGGGGCGGAGATGATGACCTTCTTGGCGCCGCCGGCGATGTGCTTCTCGGCGTCTTCCTTCTTGGTGAAGATGCCGGTGGACTCGATGACGATGTCGACGCCGAGTTCACCCCAGGGGATGTCGGCGGGGTTGCGCTCGGACAGCACCTTGATGGTGCGGCCGTCGACGGTGATGGTGTCGGCGGTGTGGGAGACCTCCTGCTTGAGGCGGCCCAGGATGGTGTCGTACTTCAGCAGGTGAGCGGTGGTCGCGGTGTCACCCAGGTCATTGACAGCCACGATCTCGATGTCTGCACCCTGCTCCAGCAGCGCGCGGAAGTAGTTACGACCGATGCGGCCAAAGCCGTTGATGCCTACGCGGATCGTCACGAACCGATCTCCTCGTTGGTACGCCGGTTTCGACGCCGGCGAGCTGTATTGGGATGTCCCCGACCACCCACGACCCTACCCCTCCAAGGCCTCCTGAGTGACATCCGGACGCGTCCTGGACGGCACGGCTTCACCAAAGGTCGAAACCCCTTGAGCCGGACGCCTGGATCGCCCGATTTCGCTATGGATTGCCCATACCAATTGACCACGTTGGTCACTCGTTCGTGAGCCTCCCAGCTCACTTGAGAAATAAGATGATCTCACCCTAATCCGGACTTCCGGCAAACCGGGCAATTCCCTCATGGCCCGCTTCCGCAGCACCCTGCTCCCACCGGCTCGCCCCCACCCCGGCCACCCTGCCGGAAGACAACCGGCTCGGCCTGTCAACCACGTTCGTCGACCACGTCGGGCGACCCTGGTCGATCACTGTCAGTAGCCCCTGTCGCCCGACCGGCCGCCACTGGTCGACCAGCCGGTGCCGGTTGACCGGTGGCGGCCGGTCGGGGTGCGGTGACAGTCGACGCGGACGATCAGGACAGGGGCCGGCGGGCGGCCCTCGAAGCCGGGCGAGTCGGCCGGCCGGTCGTGGTCAGCCCGCCAGGTTGTCCGCCAGCTCCTCGGAGAGGTTCGCCTCGGTGCCGGGGATGCCGAGGTCGGAGGCTCGCTTGTCGGCCATGGCCAGCAGGCGGCGGATGCGGCCCGCGACGGCGTCCTTGGTCAGTGGTGGGTCGGCGAGGGCGCCGAGCTCTTCCAGGGAGGCCTGCTTGTGCTCCATGCGCAGACGCCCCGCGGCGGCGAGGTGCTCGGGGACGTCGTCGGCGAGGATCTCCAGCGCGCGGGCCACCCGCGCACCGGCCGCGACGGCCGCGCGCGCCGACCGGCGCAGGTTGGCGTCGTCGAAGTTGGCGAGGCGGTTGGCCGTGGCGCGGACCTCGCGGCGCATCCGCCGCTCCTCCCAGGCCAGCACGGACTCGTGGGCGCCCAGACGGGTCAGCAGGGCGCCGATCGCGTCGCCGTCGCGGACCACCACCCGGTCCACGCCCCGCACCTCGCGTGCCTTGGCGGCGATGGACAGCCGACGCGCGGCACCGACGAGGGCGAGTGCCGCCTCCGGGCCCGGACAGGTCACCTCCAGGGAGGAGGAGCGACCCGGCTCGGTGAGCGAGCCGTGGGCCAGGAACGCACCGCGCCAGGCGGCCTCGGCGTCGCAGGTGGCCCCCGAGACCACCTGCGGCGGCAGGCCGCGGATCGGCCGGCCCCGCCCGTCGACCAGACCGGTCTGGCGGGCGAGCTGGTCACCGCCCGCGACGACGCGCACGACGTAGCGAGAGCCCCGGCGCAGCCCGCCCGGCGCCATCACGATCAGCTCGGAGCTGTGACCGAAGATCTCCAGGATGTCCCGCTTCAGGCGCCGTGCCGCCATGGCGGTGTCCAGCTCCGCCTCGATCACGATGCGCCCGCTGACCAGGTGGAGGCCGCCGGCGAACCGCAGAAGGGCGGAGACCTCCGCCTTCCTGCAGCAGGTCCGGGTGACGGGGAGCCGGGAGACCTCGTCCTTCACCGCTGCCGTCATCGCCATGGGCCGATCCTTCCATGCATCCGAAAAATACGGTCGTACGCGGCGGCCAGCAGCTCCGGGTCGTGCCGCGGAGTTCCGTCCCTCCGGGCCACCGGTGCGAGCTCGACCGCGGCGCCGAACCGCTTGGCGGCCTCGGTGAGCACTTCGCGGTCGGGCACGGCGGCCTCGTCGGCCAGCACCACGTCCAGGGCGAGTTTAGGGGCGTGTCGTCCCAAAACCTCCAAATGACGCTGCGGGGAGAAGCCCTCGGTTTCTCCCGGCTGCGGCGCGAGGTTCAGGGACAGGACCCGGCGTGCCCTGGTCTCGGTGAGCGCGTCGAGCAACTCGGGCACCAGCAGGTGCGGGATCACCGAGGAGAACCAGGAGCCGGGCCCGAGCACCACCCAGTCCGCGTCCAGGACCGCGTCGACGGCCTCGGGCACGGCGGGCGGGTCGTGCGGCACCAGGTGCACGGACTGCACCTCGCCCGGCGTGAGCGCGACGGTGGCCTGGCCGCGGACGGTGTCGACGTCCTCGGGCCGCTCCGGGTCGTGCCCCTTGACCAGCGCCTGGAGCTCCAGGGGCACGGCCGACATGGGCAGCACGCGCCCGTGCGCGCCCAGCAGCTTGCCCACCAGGTCCAGCGCCTGGACGTGGTCGCCGAGCTGTTCCCACAGGGCGACGATCAGCAGGTTGCCCACCGCGTGGTCGTGCAGGTCGCCCTGGGAGGTGAAGCGGTGCTGGATCACGCGGGCCCACGTCTGGCCCCAGTCGTCGTCGCCGCACAGCGCGGCCAGCGCCTTGCGCAGGTCGCCGGGCGGCAGCACGCCCAGCTCGTCGCGCAGGCGCCCGCTGGAGCCGCCGTCGTCGGCCACGGTGACGACGGCGGTGAGGTCGCCGGTGATCCGGCGCAGCGCCGCCAGCGAGGCGGACAGGCCCATGCCGCCGCCGAGGGCGACCACCTTGGGCTGCGCGCCTCGGCGGCGCGCCCGGCCGCCCCGGGCCTCGGCCGGGCGTCCCGCGCGCGCCGCGATCGCCTGCCGTGCCGAACGCCCCTCCGGCACCACCCGGCGCAGGCTGCTCAGCCGGGGTGTACGTCCTCTCACTCGCGCCCCATGTCCCGGTGGACGACGACGGTCTCCACGCCCTCGGCCGCGAGCCGCGCGGCGAGCTTCTCCGACATGGCCACCGAGCGGTGCTTGCCGCCCGTGCAGCCGATCGCGACGGTCACGTACCGCTTGCCCTCGCGCCGGTAGCCGGCCGCGATGAGCCGCAGCAGCTCGGCGTAGCGGTCGAGGAACTCCTTGGCGCCGGGCTGGTTGAAGACGTAGGCGGCGACCTCGTCGTTCAGGCCGGTGTACGGGCGCAGTTCGGGGACCCAGTGCGGGTTGGGCAGGAACCGCATGTCGGCGACCAGGTCGGCGTCCACCGGCAGGCCGTACTTGAAGCCGAACGACATCACCGTGGCCCGCAGTTCGGGCTCCTCCTCGCCGGCGAACTGGGCGTCCATCTTGGCCCGCAGTTCGTGCACGTTGAGGCTGGAGGTGTCGATCACCAGGTCGGCGTCGCCGCGCAGTTCCCGCAGCAGTTCGCGCTCGGCGGCGATACCGTCGACGATGCGGCCGTCGCCCTGGAGCGGGTGGGGCCTGCGCACCGACTCGAAGCGGCGCACGAGGGCCTCGTCGGAGGACTCGAGGAAGACGATCCGGCGGGTGACGTTCTTGGCCTCCAGGCCGGCCAGGGACTCGCGCAGATTGTCGAAGAAGCGGCGGCCGCGTACGTCGACGACGACCGCGATGCGGGCCACGTTGCCCTGTGAGCGGGCACCGAGTTCCACCATGGTGGGGATCAGCGCAGGCGGCAGGTTGTCGACGACGAACCAGCCGAGGTCCTCCAGACACTTGGCGGCCGTGGACCGGCCGGCCCCGGACATGCCGGAGATGATCACCAGCTCGGGAATGGCGGCGTCGGGGACGCCGGCCGTGTCGATGCCCGTACTCACCTGTGCTCCGTTTTCCGTGGACGCGCGCTCGTGCTGTTCCTCGCGCGGTCCCTCGTGGGACTGATCTCGCTCGGCGCTTCGCCGTGGGTCGTGCTCGGTCATGTCTCCTGCCCCCGTCGGTCGTCCGGGACGCTCGTGGGCACGGGCGTCTCCGCGTCACCCGCCGTCGTCGCCGGTGGCGCTTCTTCCTCGTCTTCCATGATCTCTCCAGTCGCCGTGTTGACGGCGGGTGCGGGCGGGGCCGCCCGGGCGAGGGCCGCGGCGATGGTCTCGGCCGTTTTGCGGCCTATACCGGGTACCCCGCAGATCTGGTCGATTGTCGCGGACCGCAGCCGCTTCACCGAGCCGAAATGCTTGATCAGCGCCTGTTTGCGTGTCTCGCCGAGGCCCGGCACGTCGTCCAGCGGCCCGGCCCGGAAGCGCTTGGCCCGTCTGGTGCGCTGGTAGGTGATCGCGAACCGGTGTGCCTCGTCGCGTACGCGCTGCAGCAGGTACAGGCCCTCGCTGCTGCGGGGCAGGACCACCGGGTCGTCCTCGCCGGGCAGCCAGACCTCCTCCAGGCGCTTGGCCAGTCCGCACACGGCGATGTCGTCGATGCCGAGTTCGTCCAGGGCGCGCTGGGCGGCGGCGACCTGGGGCTGCCCGCCGTCGACGACGACGAGCTGGGGCGGGTAGGCGAAGCGCTTGGGGCGGCCGTCGTCCTCGACGAGGGCGCCGACGGGACCGCCGGGCGCGCCGTCGATCGATCCGTGGGTCGATCCGTCGGTCGGTCCGTCCGCGGGCACGTCCTCGCCGTCGGCCCACTCGCCGGTCTTCTCCTTCTCGGCGAGGTAACGCCTGAACCGGCGGGTGATCACCTCGTGCATGGAGCGGACGTCGTCCTGGCCCTCGCCGTGCCAGAGCCGTGTGTCCCCGGCGCGGCCCTTGATCTGGAAGCGGCGGTACTCGCTCTTGCGCTGGAGGCCGTCCTCGAAGACGACCATGGAGGCCACCACGTCGTCGCCCTGGAGGTGGGAGATGTCGTAGCACTCGATTCTGAGGGGTGCGCTGTCCAGGTCGAGGGCCTCGGCGATCTCCTCCAGGGCACGCGAGCGTGTGGTGAGGTCGGAGGCGCGCCTGGTCTTGTGCAGGACGAGCCCCTGCTGGGCGTTGCGCTGCACGGTCTCCATGAGGGCCTTCTTGTCGCCGCGCTGCGGGATGCGCAGCGAGACGCTCGACCCGCGGCGCTCGGTGAGCCACTCCTGGACCGGCTCGACCGGATCGGGCAGGGCCGGGACGAGGACCTCCTTGGGGACGGCGTCCCCGCTCTCCTCGCCGTACAGCTGCTGCAGGGCGTGCTCGACGAGGGCGGCGGTGGTGACGTCCTCCACCTTGTCGGTCACCCAGCCGCGCTGGCCGCGCACGCGTCCGCCACGCACGTGGAAGATCTGCACCGCCGCCTCGAGCTCGTCCTCGGCGACGGCGACGAGGTCGGCGTCGGTCGCGTCGGCGAGCACGACCGCGCTCTTCTCCATGGCCTTCTTCAGTGCCCCGATGTCGTCGCGCAGGCGGGCGGCCCGCTCGTACTCCATCTCATCCGCCGCCTCCGTCATCTGCTTCTCCAGGCGGCGCAGATACGTGCCGGTGCGGCCGGCCATGAAGTCGCTGAAGTCCTCGGCCAGTTCGCGGTGTTCCTCGGCGGAGACGCGGCCGACGCAGGGCGCGGAGCACTTGCCGATGTAGCCCAGCAGGCAGGGGCGGCCGGTGCGGGCGGCGTTCTTGAAGACTCCGGCCGAGCAGGTGCGCACCGGGAAGACGCGCAGCAGGAGGTCGACGGTGTCGCGGATCGCCCACGCGTGCCCGTACGGCCCGAAGTAGCGCACGCCCTTCTTCTTGTGGCCGCGCATCACCTGAACACGCGGGAACTCCTCGTTCATCGTCACCGCGAGGTACGGGTAGCTCTTGTCGTCGCGGTACTTGACGTTGAACCGGGGGTCGAACTCCTTGATCCAGGAGTACTCCAGCTGCAGCGCCTCGACCTCCGTGGACACCACCGTCCATTCCACGGACGCGGCCGTGGTGACCATGCTGCGGGTGCGCGGGTGGAGGTTCGCGAGGTCCTGGAAGTAGTTCGCCAGGCGCTGGCGCAGGCTCTTGGCCTTTCCGACGTAGATGACCCGCCGGTGCTCGTCACGGAAGCGGTAGACCCCGGGAGAGTCCGGGATGTCTCCCGGCTTGGGGCGGTAGCTGGAGGGGTCGGCCATGTCTCAACCCTACTGTCGAGCGCTGACACCGCGGCGGCCCTCCACACCCCCGGACACGGCGTGACGGGGCCGGGGGTGCCCTCCTCGGCCGGGAACGCAGCCCTGTCGGTCTCAGGTGTTGTCGGGACTTGGTCAACACGCTTCAATGCGGGGGAACTCGGGGCCGTGAACGACGGCGTCCGGATGTGCAGAACCCTGCCTTCGCGCGGGGCGGCCCCGACGACCCGCGTGAAGGGTCCGCCGAGCCGCCCGCACCTTCACAGAAAGGCCCGCGCATGATGCACGCCCCACAGCAGGCGGACGTCGCCACCGCGGAACTGGACACGGCCCTGCGGGGCGGCCCCTTCCACGTGGCGCTGCGCGCCGCGATCGCCGCCCGTGGACTGCCGTTGCAGCGTGTGCAGCACCATCTGACGCGCTACGGGGTGAAGGTCGGCGTGACCAGTCTCAGCTACTGGCAGCAGGGCGCCCGGCGCCCGCAGCGCCCGGAGTCGCTGCGGGCCGTGCGGGCGCTGGAGGAGATCCTGCGGTTGCCGGACGAGTCGCTGATCCGGCTGCTGGCCGAGGCCGACGAGCACGCGGCGGCCGGGCGGCCCGCCGTCCGCTCCTACCGCTCCCTGGTCCGGGCCTCGGACGTGCTGCGCGGGCTGCTGGCGGAGCTGGGCTGCCCGCCCGGCGGCGGGCTGCACGTGCTCGGGCACCACGAGCGGGTGCTGATCGGGGCGCGGCGCGAGCTCGCGGGCCGCGAGTCCGAGCACATCGTGCGCGCCCACCGGGACGGCGTGGACCGTTTCGTGGCCGTCCACCACGGAGATCCGGGGTGCGCGCCGGAGCGGATGACCGTGCATGCCCTGGAGAACTGCCGTACGGGTCGGATACGCCGGCACCACGACACCGGGGTGCTGGTGGCCGAGCTGCTCTTCGACACCCGGCTGCGGGCCGGTGACACGTTCCTGTTCCGGTACGGAGTGGAGGACGGAACGGCCGGGACGACGTGCGAGTACGTCCGGGAGTTCACCACCGCCGGCGGCCAGTACGCGCTTCAGGTGCGGTTCGACGCCGGCACCCTGCCGGTGCGCTGCCACCGGTTCACGCAGGCGTCGGCGGCGGCTCCGCGCAGCGGCCGCCGGGAGCTGCCGGTGAGCGAGCGGCACCGTTCGGTGCACCTGGTGGAGCCGCGCGTGCGGTCGGGGACCGTGGGGGTCGGCTGGGACTGGGAGTGAGCGGGGGAACGAGCGGGCCGGGCCGGCCGCGGCCGTCAGGCGCCGGGTCCGGCGACGAGCCTGCCGCCCTCGGCGCGCACGGGCAGTTCGGGCAGCGACGCAGTGGCCGGGGAGCGCACGACCTCGCCGGTCGTGGCGTCGAACTCGCTGCCGTGACAGGGGCAGATCAGCTTCGTGCCCTGGAGCTTGTTGATCGGGCACTGCGCGTGCGTGCAGATCGTGCTGTACGCCTTGAGGGCCCCGTCCGCACCCCGGCTGACCACCACGTTGTGGTCCCGGTACAGCTTGGCGCCGCCCTTGGGGACCTCGCTCTCGGCACCGAGGTCGACCGGCGCGGTGGGCGTGGCGGGAGCAGTGGTGCCGCCGCCGATCGGTCCGCAGGCGGTGAGCCCGAGCGCGACGGCGGGGGTGAGGGCCGCTCCCCGCAGGATCGTGCGGCGGCTCGCGGAGGGGCGGCCGGACATCAGGTCCTCCACTGGTCAAGGGGCTGGACAACGCCGACGATACCCACCGGGCCCCGACCGGGCGGCGGCGGGTCGGACGCACGCGGACGACCCGGGACGGCGTTTTACCTCCGGCGCGCAATGGGATAGCTTCCCGGCCCGAGCTGTCCGAGAGAGGAACCGACTCGTGATCGTCGTCGCCGGTGAGGCCCTGATCGACCTGGTACCGCGGGGAAGGGGCGCCCTCGCGGACCTCAGACCGGCGCTCGGCGGCGGCCCGTACAACACGGCCGTCGCGCTGGGCCGCCTCGGCTCGCCCACCGTGTTCTGCTCCCGAACGTCGTACGACGCCTTCGGCGAGGCCCTGCTCGACGGGCTGCGGGAGGCCGGGGTGGACGTGTCCGAGGTGCAGCGCGGCGCCGAGCCGACCACGCTGGCCGTCGCCACGGTCGGCGCCGACGGCTCCGCCGCGTACTCGTTCTACGTCGACGGCACGGCCGACCGTCTGTTCACGGCGCCGGCCGCGCTTCCCGCCGGAACCCGCGCGGTGTCCTTCGGCACCTGTTCGCTGGTGCTGGAGCCGGGCGCGAGCGCCTACGAGGAGCTGATGCGGACGGCGTCCGCCCAGGGTGTGTTCACCGCGCTGGACCCGAACATCCGGCCCGGACTGATCGCGGACCCGGACGCCTACCGGGCGCGCTTCGCGAGCTGGCTGCCCTCGGTGTCGCTGCTGAAGCTCTCCGAGGAGGACGCGGGGTGGCTGGGCGGCACTCCGCGCGAGTGGCTGGCCGCCGGACCCTCGGCGGTGGTGATCACCCACGGCGGCGACGGGCTCACCGCGTACACCCGGGACGGCGCGGAGCACTCCGTGCCGGGCGAGAAGGTCGACGTCGTCGACACCATCGGCGCGGGCGACACCGTGAACGCGGCCCTGCTGCACGCCCTGTCCGTCCAGAACGCCCTCTCCCCCGAGGGCCTGGCGGGACTCGGCGCCTCGGGCTGGACCCGACTGCTGCGGTTCGCGGCCCGCGCGGCGGCGGTCACCTGCTCCCGAGCGGGAGCGGAACCGCCGTACGCGTCGGAGGTGGAGGCGCCGTAGACCCCGGCGTCCGGTAGGTCCTCGGCGCGCTGCGGGCCTCACGCGAGCGGCGCCCCGCGGGACATTCCCGCGGGGGGGGGGGCGCCCCCCGGCGGGCGGGGGGGGGGGGGGGCGGGGGGCGGGGCCCCCCCCCCCCCGGCGCCGGCCCCGGGCCGCCCCGCCCCCCCCCCCCCCCCCCCCACCACTGGACGGCGTGTCAGGCCTTGCGGGCCCGTGTCGTCTTCTTCGCGGGTGTCGCCTTCTTGCTCGCCGTGTTGTTGGCGGCCTTGGCCGTCGTGCTGCGGGTCGCCGAGGTGGCCGCGACGGCCTTCTTGGCGGCGGTCGCCCGCGGGGCCTTGGCCGGGGAGGCCGCGTCGCTGATCCGGTCCGGCTGGAGGATCTCGCGCAGGAACTTGCCGGTGTGGCTGGTCGGGACGCCGGCGACCTGCTCGGGCGTGCCCTCGGCGATGACCAGGCCGCCGCCGGCGCCGCCCTCGGGGCCCATGTCGACGACCCAGTCGGCGGTCTTGATCACATCGAGGTTGTGCTCGATGACGATGACCGTGTTGCCCTTGTCGACCAGTCCGGACAGCACCTTCAGCAGCTTGCTGATGTCCTCGAAGTGCAGACCGGTGGTGGGCTCGTCCAGGACGTAGACCGTGCGTCCGGTGGAGCGGCGCTGCAGCTCGCTGGCGAGCTTCACACGCTGTGCCTCACCGCCGGACAGGGTGGTCGCGGACTGGCCGAGCCGGACGTAGCCGAGGCCGACGTCCTTGAGAGTCCTGAGGTGGCGGGCGATCGCCGGGACCGCCTCGAAGAAGTCGGTCGCCTCCTCGATCGGCATGTTGAGCACGTCGGCGATGGACTTGCCCTTGTAGTGGACCTCCAGCGTCTCCCGGTTGTAGCGGGCGCCGTGGCAGACCTCGCACGGGACGTAGACGTCCGGCAGGAAGTTCATCTCGATCTTGATCGTGCCGTCGCCCGCGCAGTTCTCGCAGCGGCCGCCCTTGACGTTGAAGGAGAAGCGGCCGGGCTGGTAACCGCGGACCTTCGCCTCGGTGGTCTCGGCGAACAGCTTGCGGATGTGGTCGAAGACGCCGGTGTACGTCGCCGGGTTGGACCGCGGGGTGCGGCCGATGGGCGACTGGTCGACGTGCACCACCTTGTCCACGAGGTCGTCGCCGTCCACGCGCGTGTGCCGGCCGGGCACGTTGCGCGCGCCGTTCAGCTCGCGGGCCAGGTGGGTGTACAGGATGTCGTTGACCAGCGTCGACTTGCCGGAACCGGAGACTCCGGTGACCGCCGTGAACAGGCCCAGCGGGAAGGACACGTCGATGTCCTTCAGGTTGTTCTCCCGGGCGCCGTGCACGGTGAGCCGGCGGGACGGGTCGAGCGGGCGCCGGATGGCGGGCAGCGGGATCGCCTTCTTGCCGGACAGGTACTGCCCGGTCTGCGACGCGGCGTTGGCGAGCAGTTCCTTCAGGGAGCCGCTGTGCACGACCTTGCCGCCGTGCTCGCCCGCGCCGGGGCCGATGTCGACGATCCAGTCGGCCATCTTGATGGTGTCCTCGTCGTGCTCGACGACGATGAGCGTGTTGCCCATGTCGCGCAGCCTGACCAGGGTCTCGATCAGCCGGTGGTTGTCGCGCTGGTGCAGTCCGATGGACGGCTCGTCGAGGACGTACAGCACGCCGACGAGGCCGGAGCCGATCTGGGTGGCCAGACGGATCCGCTGGGCCTCGCCGCCGGAGAGCGTGCCGGCCGCGCGGTTCAGCGAGAGGTAGTCGAGGCCGACGTCGACCAGGAACCGCAGCCGCTCGTTGACCTCCTTGAGCACGCGCTCGGCGATCTTCTTGTCGCGGGCGTCGAGCTTGAGTCCGCGCAGGAACTCCGCGCAGTCGCTGATGGACATCGCGGAGATCTCGGCGATCGACCTGCCCATGAGCGTGACCGCGAGGACGACCGGCTTCAGGCGCGTGCCCTCACAGGTGGGGCAGGGCACCTCGCGCATGTACCCCTCGAAGCGCTCACGGCTGGCGTCGCTCTCGGCCTCGCTGTGCCGGCGCTTGACGAACGGCACGGCGCCCTCGAACGGCGTGGTGTAGACGCGCTCGCGCCCGTACCGGTTGCGGTAGCGGACCTCGATCTGCGTCCTGTGGCCGTGGAGCAAGGCCTTCTTGGCGCGCTGCGGCAGGCCGGCGAAGGGGATGTCGGTGCGGAAACCGAGGGCGTCGGCGAGGGCGCCGACCAGCCGGCCGAAGTAGTCCTTGGTGTGCCCGTGCGACCAGGGGTGGATGGCGCCCTCGTCGAGCGTCTTCTCCTCGTCCGGGACGATCAGCTCCGGGTCGACCTCCATGCGCGTGCCGATGCCCGTGCACTCGGGGCAGGCGCCGAAGGGCGAGTTGAAGGAGAAGGAACGGGGCTCCATCTCCTCGAAGGACAGGTCGTCGTACGGGCAGTAGAGGTGCTCCGAGTACATCCGCTCGCGCTCGGGGTCGTCCTCGGCGAGGTCGACGAAGTCGAGCACGACCATGCCGCCGGACAGACCGAGCGCGGTCTCGACGGAGTCGGTGAGGCGGCGCTTGGCGGAGTCCTTCACGGTGAGGCGGTCGACGACCACCTCGATGGTGTGCTTCTCCTGCTTCTTCAGCGTGGGCGGCTGGGAGAGCTGGATGGTCTCGCCGTCCACGCGCGCGCGGGAGTAGCCCTTGGTCTGGAGGTCGGCGAAGAGGTCGACGAACTCGCCCTTGCGCTCGCGCACCAGCGGCGAGAGGACCTGGAAGCGGCTGCCCTCCGGCAGCTCCAGCACCTTGTCGACGATGGCCTGCGGCGACTGCCGTGAGATCGGGCGGCCGCACTCGGGGCAGTGGGGCTTGCCGATGCGCGCGAAGAGCAGACGCAGGTAGTCGTAGACCTCGGTGATGGTTCCGACCGTCGACCGCGGGTTGCGCGAGGTCGACTTCTGGTCGATGGAGACCGCCGGGGACAGGCCCTCGATGAAGTCGACGTCCGGCTTGTCCATCTGGCCGAGGAACTGACGGGCGTACGAGGAGAGCGACTCCACGTAGCGCCGCTGGCCCTCGGCGAAGATGGTGTCGAAGGCCAGGGAGGACTTGCCCGACCCGGACAGGCCCGTGAAGACGATGAGCGAGTCCCGAGGCAGGTCGAGCGACACGTTCTTCAGGTTGTGCTCGCGCGCGCCACGGACGATGAGACGGTCGGCCACGCCGGTCCGCACCTTTCTTGAGAGAAGTGACAGGGGCGGGGCCCCCGTGCTTTCTCAGACTAGGGGGAGCCACTGACAACGCCGGGCGGGATTCCGGAAGCCGCCCGGATACACAACAATCCCCGGCTCTCCAGCATGCCCGATGCCGCTCCCGACCTTATAGCACGTACATTCGATTTACGGCCGTCCTTCACCGCCTTCACCCGAAGGTGTGGCGGGACTAGGGTCGGCGTCATGATTGATCACGCGCGCGACCTGGCCTCTGTGCAGGACGCAACCGAACGACTGCTGACCGCTGCCGGCAAACTGGACAACGCGGCTGTGACCGACCAGTCACGACTCCCCGGCTGGACCCGGGGCCACATCCTGGCCCACCTCGCCCGCAACGCCGACGCGCTGGTGAACGTCTTCGAGGGCCGCCCCATGTACGCGTCCGCCGAAACTCGGGACACCGACATCGAGCGGGACGCCCCGCGCCCCCTCGACGCCCAGCTCGCCGACGTGCGCGAGAGCGCGGCCCGCTTCCAGCGGACGGCGGCCGGGCCCGCGGACTGGTCGCGGACCGTGGAACTGCGCAACGGCGTCACCGACTCCGCCTCCCGGGTGCCGTTCCGGCGCTGGGTGGAGGTCGAGCTGCACCACGTGGACCTCGGCATCGGCTACGAGCTCGAGGACCTTCCGGCGGAGTTCGTCGAGCGGGAGATCGAGTTCCTGGCCCAGCGGTTCTCCGGACACCCGGACGTGCCGCCGACCCGGCTGACGGACGGCACGCGCGCGTGGGACACGGGCCGGAAGGCGGACGAGCCCGCGGTCACCGTCACGGGGGGCCGGGCGGACCTGCTCGGCTGGCTCGCGGGACGCCGCGAGGGATCCGCCCTGACGGCGGCGCCCGGCACGCTCCCGGCACTGCCGCCGCTGTAGCCGCGTGCGCGGTCCCCGTGCGGCCGCCCCCGCTATAGGCTGACGGCCATGACGTACAGCGGAGAGGTGAAGGTCGGCGGCCCGGCGGACGTGCACGAGCTGAAGGACCTGATGATCACCAAGATCGCGGTCGGCCCGATGGACAACAACGCCTATCTGCTGCGCTGCCGGGCCACGGACGAGCAACTGCTGATCGACGCGGCGAACGACGCGCACACGCTGCTCGGCACGATCGGTGACGACGGCATCGCCTCCGTCGTCACCACCCACCGGCACGGCGACCACTGGCAGGCGCTGGCGGAGGTCGTGGCGGCCACACACCCGCGTACGTACGCGGGACGGGACGACGCCGAGGGCATCCCGGTGCCGACCGACGTCCTCGTGGACGACGGGGACACCATCCGGGTGGGGCGGGTGGAACTCACCGCGCGCCACCTCGTCGGCCACACCCCCGGCTCGATCGCGCTGGTCTACGACGACCCGCACGGGCATCCGCATGTGTTCACGGGCGACTGCCTCTTCCCCGGCGGGGTCGGCAACACCCACAAGAACCCGAAGGCTTTCGCCAGCCTGATCCACGACGTGGAGACGAAGATCTTCGACGTCCTGCCGGACGAGACCTGGGTCTACCCGGGCCACGGCGACGACACCACCCTGGGCGCCGAGCGCCCCCACCTGCCGGAGTGGCACGCACGCGGGTGGTGAGCGGCCGGCGGATGGCGAACGGGCCGCGCACCCCGTGTGATCCGCGCGCACGCACCAGCGGTGCGCACCCGCTCCCCCTTCACCTCGTCGCGCAGTCGACTGGAGGCAGCCCCGCGCGGGAAGACGGCTCCCGCACGGTGCGGGCCGCCGGTCTCCCGTTCCCCACCCTCGGCCGACGGCCCCGGCCGCGCGCGGCGGGCGACTAGGCGTCCGCCTGCCGCGCGCCGGCCAGTGCCGCGACCCGCTCCACCGCGAACGTGTAGCCCTGCACTCCGCACCCCGCGATGAGGCCGTCGGCGCGCAGGGAGACGTAGGAGTGGTGCCGGAACTGCTCGCGCTGGTGAATGTTGGAGATGTGCACCTCCACCACCGGCAGCCCGTCACACGTGTTGAGCGCGTCGAGGATCGCGACGGAGGTGTGCGAGTAGGCGGCGGGGTTGATGACGATCCCGCAGTGCTTCAGCCGGGCCTCGTGGATCCAGTCGACCAGCTCTCCCTCGTGGTTGGACTGGCGGAAGTCGACCGTGCCGCCGTGCGCGGCAGCGGCCTTGGCGCACAGCGCCTCGACGTCCGCGAGGGTGTCGGAGCCGTAGATCTCCGGTTGCCGCTGCCCGAGCAGATTCAGGTTGGGGCCGTTGAGAATCATGATCGGGGCGTTGGCGAGGGTGCGGGGCACGGTTCCTCCGGTCCGTTCGTCCTGCGGCGGCCGATGAGCGACCGCTGCTCGGAACCCGGTCTATCACGCCGCCGTGGTCCTCCTACGGGTTGATCGCCAGCTCCAGGTAGGCCGCGAAGATCACGAGGTGGACTCCGCCCTGGAGCGGCGTGGCCCGCCCCGGCACCACCGTCAGCGAACTGACCAGCACGGTGAGCAGGAGCAGCAGCATGTGGGTGGAGCCGAGGCCGAGGACGAGCGGCCCGGACAGCCACAGCGACGCCAGCGCGACGGCCGGGATGGTCAGGCCGATGCTGGCCATCGCGGATCCCAGCGCGAGGTTGAGGCTGGTCTGCACCCGGTCGCGCCGGGCGGAGCGCAACGCGGCGATGGTCTCGGGCAGCAGCACGAGCAGGGCGATGATCACGCCGACCACCGCGTGGTGCAGACCGGCGGCCTGCACCGCGGACTCGACAGTGGGTGACACTCCCTTGGCCAGTCCGACCACGCCGACCAGGGCCATGGCCAGCAGTCCCACGCTGATCCAGGCGGTGCGGGCGGACGGTGCCGCCGCGTGGTCCTCGGAGGTGATCACCTCGCCCTGCCGGGTGATCGGCAGGAAGTAGTCACGGTGCCGCACGGTCTGCGTGGTCACGAACAGGCCGTACAGGACGAGCGAGGAGATCGCGGCGAAGGTGAGCTGCACTCCGGAGAACCGCGGCCCGGGCTGGCTGGTGGTGAACGCCGGGAGCACCAGGCTCAGCGTGGCCAGGGTCGCCACGGTGGCGAGGGCCGCGCCGGTGCCCTCGGCGTTGAAGACCGCCGTGCCGTGACGCAGGGAGCCGACCAGCAGGCTCAGTCCCACCACGCCGTTGCAGGTGATCATCACCGCCGCGAACACCGTGTCCCTGGCGAGCGTCGAGGACTTGTCGCCGCCGTCCGCCATCAAGGTCACGATGAGCGCGACCTCGATGACGGTGACGGCGATCGCGAGGACCAGGGAGCCGAAGGGTTCCCCGACCCGGTGGGCGACCACCTCCGCGTGGTGCACCGCGGCCAGGACCGAGCCCGCGAGGACCAGGGTGATCACGCCGACGACCGCACCGGGGAGGGAACGGCCCCAGGTGAGGATCAGCAGGACGAGCGCGAGCACCGGCACGATGATCGTCCACGCCGTCAAGAGTCCCCTGAGCCGCGTGATCATGCTGCGATCGTCGCAGAGTCCCGGAACGTTCGCATGCGCGATCAGGGGACGGGTGCGCTCGCGCTCAAGCATCGACCTGGTCCTTCGCCGCGCCCTCATGGTGCTCCCCCAGCGCTCGCGTCTCCCGCACCTCCTCCATGGCCTGCTTCCTGGCGGCCAGCAGGCTGGTGACGGTGGTGACGGCCAGAACCGCGCAGATCACACCGAGGGAGACCGGGGTGCTGATCTGGGGAACGTGCGCGCCGGACTCGTGCAGCGCGTGCAGCACCAGCTTGACGCCGATGAAGCCGAGGATCACCGACAGACCGTAGGACAGGTGGACCAGCTTCTTGAGCAGGCCGCCTATCAGGAAGTACAGCTGCCGAAGGCCCATCAGCGCGAAGGCGTTGGCGGTGAAGACGATGTACGGGTCCTGGGTGAGGCCGAAGATCGCGGGGATCGAGTCGAGGGCGAACAGGACGTCGGTGGTGCCGATCGCGAGCATCACGACCAGCATCGGCGTCATCACCCGTTTGCCGTTCTGCCGGATCCACAGCCGGGTGCCGTGGTAGCGGTCGGCCACGCCGAAGCGGCGCTCGGCTGCCTTGAGCAGCTTGTTCTCGTCGAACTCCTCGTCCTCGTCACCGCCGGAACGGGCCTCCTGAATGAGCTTCCAGGCGGTCCAGATCAGGAAGGCGCCGAAGAGGAAGAACACCCACGAGAAGCTCGCGATGATCGCGGCTCCGGCGGCGATGAAGCCGGCCCGCAGTACTAGCGCTATGAGGACGCCGATCATCAGCACCCGACGCTGGTACTGCGTCGGCACGGCGAACTTGGCCATGATCAGGACGAAGACGAAGAGATTGTCGACGCTCAGCGACTTCTCGGTGATGAAGCCGGCGAAGAACTCGCCGGCCGGCCGGCCACCGCCGAAGACGAGCAGACCGAGCCCGAAGAGACCGGCCAGGACGACCCACACAGCCGTCCAGATGCCGGCTTCCCTCATCGACACGTCATGGGGTTTGCGGCCGATGAAGAAGTCGACGGCGATCAGGGCGGCCAGGCCGGCGATGGTCAGGATCCACAGGGACAAGGAGACGTTCACAGGACAAAACGGTACCGGAATGACCAAGGAATGGTAAAGAGCAACGCAAAGAAAAGATCAAATACGCAGGTCAGATGGCTTTACGATTCCTTGGGGACGGGGGACGGGGCGTGTATCCCGGTTCAGCGGTTCCAGTTGCGACGGGCCGTGGCGGCCTCGGTGAGCACCGTGTGAAGCACCTGGCTGCACGGCGGCACGACCGGCGGCTCGTACGTCCAGGCGTGTCCGACCCAGGGGTCGGCGAGGTGGTCGTCGGGCACCGGGGTCAGTCGCAGCAGCGAACGCCACAGCGGGTCGAGCAACGGACCGTAGGCGGCGGCGTCCTCGCGGTCGGCGACCATCATCAGGTGGACGCCCACGGCCGGGCCCTCGTCCGCCAGGTACCGCAGTCGGGTCACGGCGCGGTCGTCGAACCCGTGCGGGAAGTCGTTGACGATCAAGAGCTGTTCGGCGGTGTCGAGGCCGGGCGGCAGCGCGTCCGGCGCGCCCCCGCGCACGGCCATCTGCACCAGGTCGACCCGCTCGGTGAGCCGGCTCAGGACGTCCGCGGCCCCGGCCGCGCCCGCCGCGGGCGGTTCCGCGAGTACGCCCGTGTCCACCAGGGGCGCGAGTGCCCGTGCTCCGGATCCGGCCGGATCGATGACATGGACGCCGAACTCACCCGGCGGGTGGACGGCGATCAGCCGCGCCGCGTGCGCCACGGCCGCCTCCATCGCCAGACGGCGCCGTTCGCCCGCGTCGGCGAAGGAGTCGTCGGGGGACGCCCAGCGGCCGCTGTCGATCCACAGTCCGCGCTCCAGCGGCAGCCGGATCAGCATGGGGATGCGCAGGTACGGGTCCTCGGGCAGGTGGAGGTCGCCGAGGCGGACCGCCATGGGTGTCTCCATCGGCGCGCGGTAGCCGTGCCAGACCGGATTGTCCCAGCGGGCGTACGCCGGTGGCAGGGCAGGCTCGACGACCTCGGCCTCGTCGGTGAGCTGGGCCAGGTCTCTGTCGAGCGCCGCTCTGGCCTGCTCGACGAGGTGCGCGTGCTTGGCGCGGGCCGCCTCCCGGGCGGCGTCGCCCTGACCGCCGATGCGGCTGCGCGGGTCGGACAGGACCTCGTCCAGCTCCTTGTCCATGCGCGAGTCGGCGAAGTCGACGGCGCTGCGGTAGGCGGCCGTGGTGCGGGCCAGGTCCTCGAACATCCCCCAGACCTGGTTGTAGAGCCGCTCCTCCATCGACCAGCCGGTCGCGTCCCCCGCGACCGGACGCACGGGCTGCCCGTCGCGGCCGGGAGGCGCGGCGCCCGCGGCCGTCGGCGCCGGGTGCTGTCCGGGCGGTGGCGGGGGCGCGGGCTGTCCGGAAGGGGCCGGCGGCGTGGGCTGTCGCCGCGGGTGCCGGTAGTCGATGGTTCCGCCCGCGGGCGGAGAGGCCGGTGATCCGGGTGCGGAAGTCCCGCCTCCGGATCCCACCGAACTCGCGGGCTGCGGCGCCGGGGCCTGGTGCGGACGGGCATCGTCCGTCGTGCGGGGCGGGGGCGCCGCCACCGAGCGGGCCAGCCCCTGGGCCACTGCCTCCTCTGCGGCGGCGGCCAGTTCACGGGCCTCGGTCAGCCCCAGGTCGGTGAGGAGCTCGGTGAGCCCCCCGGCGTAGCCCTGGCCGACCGCGCGCACCTTCCAGGCGCCCTGGCGGCGGTACAGCTCCAGGGCGATCACGGCGGACTCGGCGTCCAGGCCGGTGATCGTGTAGCTGGCGAGCTCGGTGCCGTCCAGGCCGGTGACCGCGACGAAGGGGGCGGCGACCGCGCCGAACCGGTCCGGGCCCCCGCCCGCGGCGGGTAGGGCCAGCAGCACGTCGACGCGGTGCACCGCCTCGGGCACGGCGCCCAGGTCGACGGCGAGCCGGTGGTCGGCGGCGGCCTGGCGGGACACCTCGAGACCGGGCAGGACGGGGGCACCGGGGTGCACCACCCACTCGGCGCTCCTCGCCCTCCCGCTGTCGTCGCTGAGCGTGGCCGCCACCACGACCGGCCGGCCGGCCGAGATCCGGATCTCCAGGCGGACCTCGGAGAGCGGGTGGTTCTGCCCCCGCACCAGCTCGGCCGTCATCGCCCTCGTCCCCCTGTTGTGATGTCCGTGGTGCGCCGCTCGCCCGACTGCCCGGACCTGTCCGGGCGGTCCGGGCCGTTCTACAGGTGCGGCAGGATCGTCGGCATCAGGTCCTGGAAGGTGCGGCCGTTGGCGGGGACGCCGAGGGCCGTCATCGTCCAGGCGCCGTTCACACGGTGCACCTTCGCCATGATCTGGGCGGTGTAGTCGCCACCACCCGCGAGGGTGTAGCGGGCGAGCTCCTGGCCGTTGGTCTCGTCGACGAGGCGGCAGAACGCGTTCTGCACCTCCTGGAAGGTCTGGCCCGTGAAGGAGTTCACGGTGAAGACGATCTGGTCGATGTGGACCGGGACGCGCTGGAGGTCGACGAGGATCGACTCGTCGTCGCCGCCCTGGCCGGCGCCGCCGACCAGGTTGTCGCCAGTGTGGCGAACCGAGCCGTCGTCGCTCACCAGGTGCCGGAAGAAGACGACGTCGACCGGCTGCTTCTCGGCGAAGAGCACGGCGGAGGCGTCGAGGTCGATCTCGCGCGTGCGCGAGCCGAACAGGCCCCGGCGCGGAGCCGCCTGCCAGCCGAGACCCATGCGGACCGCGGTCAGGCTGCCCCCGTCGTTCTTCTGCAGACTGATGGCCTGACCCTTGGTCAAGTTGACGGTCACGGCTGATTCCCCTCTCCTACGCCCCTGTCGCCGCCGGTTCCGCGGCTGCCAAGAACCCTACGCAGAGGCACTGACATCGCCGCACACGGGCCCGCACTTTGTGTCGGTCTTGCAACACAGCGCAGTCGGTCAGGACAGCCCCGCCTCGCGCATCTGACGCAGCTCCTTCTTCATCTCCGCCACCTCGTCGCGCAGCCGGGCCGCGACCTCGAACTGGAGGTTGGCGGCGGCCGCGCGCATCCGCTCCGTCATCTCCTCGATCTGCCCGGCGAGTTCGGCGGCGGGGCGGTCGGTGGGCACCGTCTCCTTCGCCTTGCCCCTGGCGGACTTGGCGGGCTTGGCGGAGGTGGCCGACTTGGCGGCACCGGCGGCCTTGGCGCCGTTGTCACCGCGGGCCGGCACGGGGGTCTTCGCGCCCTTGCCGTCCTTCCCCTTGCGGTAGCCGGTGCCGAGCAGTTGCTCGGTGTCGACCTCCTCGCGGGCGATCTGGGCGACGATGTCGTTGATCTTCTTGCGCAGCGGCTGCGGGTCGATGCCGTTCGCCTTGTTGTACGCGATCTGCTTCTCCCGGCGGCGGTTGGTCTCCTCGATGGCCTTCTCCATCGCCGGGGTGACCTTGTCGGCGTACATGTGGACCTGGCCGGAGACGTTGCGCGCGGCGCGGCCGATGGTCTGGATCAGCGAGGTGCCCGACCGCAGGAAGCCCTCCTTGTCGGCGTCGAGGATCGCCACCAGCGACACCTCGGGCAGGTCGAGGCCCTCACGCAGCAGGTTGATGCCGACCAGGACGTCGTACTCGCCGCTGCGCAGCTCACGCAGCAGTTCGATCCGGCGCAGGGTGTCGACGTCGCTGTGCAGGTAGCGCACCTGGATGCCGAGTTCCAGGAAGTAGTCCGTCAGGTCCTCGGCCATCTTCTTGGTGAGCGTGGTGACGAGAACACGCTCGTCCTTCTCCACGCGCCCGCGGATCTCGTGCACCAGGTCGTCGATCTGGCCCTCGGTGGGCTTGACGACGACCTGCGGGTCGACCAGGCCGGTGGGGCGGATGATCTGCTCGACCTGACCGTCCGAGCGGGACAGCTCGTATGTGCCGGGGGTCGCCGACAGGTACACCGTCTGGCCGATGCGTTCCTGGAACTCCTCCCACTTCAGCGGCCGGTTGTCCAGGGCGGACGGCAGCCGGAAGCCGTGCTCGACGAGGGTGCGCTTGCGGGAGGCGTCGCCCTCGTACATCGCGCCGATCTGGGGCACGGTGACGTGCGACTCGTCGATGACGAGCAGGAAGTCGTCCGGGAAGTAGTCGAGCAGGGTGTTGGGCGGGGTGCCGGGCGCGCGGTCGTCGAAGTGCATCGAGTAGTTCTCCACACCGGAGCAGGTGCCGATCTGGCGGAGCATCTCGATGTCGTAGGTGGTGCGCATCCGCAGCCGCTGGGCCTCCAGCAGCTTGCCCTGCTTCTCCAGTTCGGCCAGGCGCCCCTCGAGTTCCTTCTCGATGCCGCTGACCGCTCGCTCCATGCGCTCGGGGCCGGCGATGTAGTGCGAGGCCGGGAAGACGTACAGCTGCTGGTCGTCGCTGATGATCTCGCCGGTGAGGGGGTGCAGGGTCGACAGCGCCTCGATCTCGTCGCCGAACATCTCGATGCGGACGGCCAGCTCCTCGTAGACCGGGAAGATCTCGATGGTGTCGCCGCGTACCCGGAAGGTGCCGCGGGCGAAGGCCATGTCGTTGCGCGTGTACTGGATGTCCACGAAGCGGCGCAGCAGCTCGTCGCGGTCGATCTCGTCGCCGACCCAAAGGGGGACCATGCGGTCCACGTACTCCTGCGGGGTGCCCAGGCCGTAGATGCAGGAGACGGAGGCGACCACGACGACGTCGCGGCGGGTGAGCAGCGAGTTGGTCGCCGAGTGGCGCAGGCGCTCGACCTCCTCGTTGATCGAGGAGTCCTTCTCGATGTAGGTGTCCGACTGGGGGACGTAGGCCTCGGGCTGGTAGTAGTCGTAGTACGAGACGAAGTATTCGACCGCGTTGTTGGGCAGCAGTTCGCGGAACTCGTTGGCCAGCTGGGCGGCGAGCGTCTTGTTCGGCGCCATGACGAGGGTCGGGCGCTGAAGCTTCTCGATCATCCACGCCGTGGTGGCGGACTTGCCGGTGCCGGTCGCGCCGAGCAGGACGACGTCCGGCTCCCCCGCCTTGATGCGCTGGGCGAGTTCGGCGATGGCCTGCGGCTGGTCGCCGCTGGGCTGGTAGGGGCTGACGACCTCGAAGGGCGCCACCGTGCGTTCGATGTGAGAGACGGGCCGCATGACATCAACCGTACGACCCGCCACTGACAACGGGTTCTGATCAGCGGTTCTGTGCAGCGCGGGAGCGCTCGCGGACCGTCTCGCGCTCGGTGTCGCGGTGGGCGCGGACCGGGGAACGGCGTGCGGAGTGGGCGACGAGTTCGCGCGCCGGTACGCCCGGCTTGTGCTCGACGGGGGTCCAGCCGGACCGTCCTGTGATCATCAGCGGGTCGAACAGCACGACGGCACCGGTGAGCAGCAGGAAGATCAGCGGGCCGATCAGCATCGGCGTGAGCAGGGCTGCCGACGACTCGCCGCCGGTCACGCCGCCCGTGCCGTGCACATGGACGTCGAGGGCGGCCATGCCCGTGTAGTGCATGCCGAGGCCGGCGAGTCCCATCACGAGGCCGGCGCCGACGCTCCGGAGGAACCCTTTCGCCCGTCCGGCCACCCAGAGGGCCGCGGTCGCGGCGACGACGGCGATCACCACGGAGGCCACGACGACGAGGGTGTTGTAGTCGACGGCGCCGTCGAGCCGCATCCCGGCCATGCCCAGGTAGTGCATGCTGGCGATGCCGAGGCCGGTGATCGTGCCACCGGTGAACAGGGCGGAGCCGGTCGCGCCCCGGTAGCCGACGATGAAGATCCCGATTCCCGTCATGACGACGGCGACGGCGAGACTCGCGTACGTCGTCGGTCCGTCATAGCCGATCGACGCCTCTTCGACGGTGAAACCGGTCATCGCGACGAAGTGCATGGTCCAGATGCCCGAGCCGACCGCGGCCGAGCCGAGGGCGAGCCAGCCGGGGCGCCAGGAGCGGGCGACGAGCAGGGCGCGGGTGGTGCAGCGCAGGCCGAGGGCCCCGCCGAGGAAGGACATGAGACAGGCCACCAGCGGAGTGACGAGCCCGTAGCTGAATCCGTCGACGGTTCCGTGCATGCGCGGTCGCCCTTCCGCCCTCTCGAGTCCCGGAAATCGTGAATGCCCCCGTCCCAGGACCGCCAGGCGGTCAGGGTTGACGCTGAGAGTATGACTGCCACCGGATTGGCCGAACGACTTTCCGGCAAAGAAGCACGGCCTCGTCGCAGATGTGCGGCACCCGTGAGCGGGCTCGGTCGGATTCGTGCGGCCTGTGAGCCCACCCGTGGCTCTTCTGCGAGCGCGTCGTTGACCCAGTGCTGTCAGTCTGGTGCTGTCCGTGATCGCTCGTCGCGAGGAGTACGTATGCACGCGCGCGCAGTCGCCGCCCTGTCCACCGCCCTTGCGGCGGTCGTCGCACTGCTCCTGCCCGGCTCGGAGTCACGGGCCGCGGACGCCCACCGGCCGCAGCCCGTGGTCGTCGCCCACCGGGGCGCCTCCGCCCACGCCCCGGAGAACACGCTGCCCGCCATCGACAAGGCGGCGGCGCTCGGCTTCTCCTGGGTGGAGAACGACGTGCAGCGGACCAAGGACGGCGAGCTCGTGGTCATCCACGACGCCACCCTGAAGCGGACGACCGACGTCGAGCAGGTCTTTCCCGACCGGGCCCCGTGGAAGGTGAAGGACTTCACCGCAGCCGAGATCGCCCGCCTGGACGCGGGCAGCTGGTTCTCCCCCGCGTTCGCGGGCACGCGCGTGCCGACGCTCGACCAGTACATGCGCCGGCTCGAGCACAACCACGAGAAACTGCTCCTGGAGATCAAGAACCCGGAGCTGTACCCGGGAATCGAGGCACAGACCCTCAAGGTGCTCGCCAACGACGGCTGGCTCGACCACCCGCACCTGGCGAGCCGGCTGATCGTGCAGAGCTTCAGCGCCGACAGCATGCGGACCGTGCACGCGCTGAAGCCCGCCGTCCGGACGGCTTTCCTCGGCCGGCCGGACGCGGCCGACCTGCACCGGTACGCGGCCTTCGTGGACCTGATCAACCCGTCCTACCCCACCCTGTCGGCGGACTACATGGCGGCCGTCCGCGCGCACCGGGGACCGCACGGCATCCCGCTGGGGGTCTTCGCCTGGACGGTGAACAACGCCGCCGGCGCCCGGACCGTCGCCGGCTACGGCGTGGACGGCATCATCACGAACGAGCCGGAAGTGGTGCGCGCGGCGCTCAAACCCGTCTGACCTACGGCGGCGCAGGTCAGAGGGTGTTGTCAGTGGCGGGCCGTACCGTAATCCCATGGACAGCCACGAGCAGGACGAGCAGCGGGTCGTGTGGGCCGTCGTCGGTACCGGCATCGGCCCCCTGCTGCTGGCCGCGACCCCCGAGGGCCTGGTCAACGTCGTCTTCCACGCCACCGACGAGGTACGGGAGCGCGCGCTGGCCCGGCTGGCGTCCCGGCTGGGCACCGAACCGGCCGAGGCGCCCGGATCGCCCGTGCTCGCGGAGGCGATACGCCAGGTGCGGGCCTACTTCGCGGGCGAGCGGCAGGACTTCGAGCTGCCGCTGGACTGGTCGCTGATCTCCGGCTTCAACCGGCAGGTGCTGCGTGCGCTGGCGTCGGGCGTGCCGTACGGCACGGTCGTCGGGTACGGCGATCTGGCCGACCGGGTGGGGCAGCCGGGTGCCGCCCAGGCGGTGGGAGCGGCGATGGGCGCCAATCCGCTGCCGGTGGTCGTGCCGTGCCATCGGGTCGTCGAGAGCGACGGGGGCATAGGCGGCTTCGGCGGCGGCCTGGAGGCCAAGCGCAGGCTGCTCGCGCTGGAAGGTGTGCTGCCCGAGCCGCTGTTCTGAGACGCCGGGCACGAGGCGCCCTGCCCGTCGCTGCGGGCCACGCCTGCGCTGGTCCGGGACGGGGACGGCGTGCTCCTCCGGGCGGGCACGGAGGGCGTCGAAGGCGCCGCCGGGCAGGGACAGGCAGACGTGGCTCACGGGTGGCCCGCGCCACCAGCCGAGGGTTTGACCCGGTGCGGCGCCCGCCAGAGATGAGGGGAGAGCCCGACAGACGGGAGGCAGGCACGTGCTGGTGGTGTCCGAAGAGGTGCGGGAGGCGCTGGCCGCGCGTCGTCCCGTGGTGGCCCTGGAGTCCACGATCATCGCCCATGGGCTGCCGCGCCCACGCAATCTCCATGTGGCTCTGGAACTGGAGGGCGCGGTACGGCAGGAGGGCGCCGTGCCCGCGACCATCGCGGTGCTGGACGGCCATCCTCATGTGGGTCTGAACAAGGGGCAGTTGGAGCGGGTCGCGAACGAGGAGGCGATGCGCAAGCTCGGTCACCGCGACCTGCCGCTCGCGACGGCCGCGGGGGCGAGCGGGGCGACCACGGTGTCGGCGACGGCGCTGCTGGCCTCGCTGGCGGGCATCCGTGTGTTCGCCACGGGTGGGCTCGGCGGAGTGCACCGGGAGTGGACAGTGACGCAGGACGAGTCCGCCGACCTCGGGCTGCTGGCGCGCACGCGGATCACGGTCGTCTGCGCGGGGGTCAAGTCGATCCTGGACGTGCCGGCGACCCTGCAGCGGCTGGAAACGCTGGGGGTCGCGGTGGCCGGGTACCGCACGGACCGCTTCCCCGGCTTCTACCTGTCCGACTCCGGCCACCCGGTGGACTGGACGCTGCGGACGCCGGAGGACGTGGCGGAGGTCATGCGGGCGCAGAACGCGCTGCGGGCGCCCGAGTCGGCACTGATCGTCGCCAACCCGGTGCCGCCCCATGAGCAGTTGGATCCCGAACTGCACGCGCGCGTACTCGCCGACGCGCTGCAGGCGTGCGCGGAGGAGGGCGTCACGGGGCAGGCGGTGACCCCGTTCCTGCTCGACTACCTGGTGCGGCACACCGACGGCGCCTCGCTGCGCGCCAACCTGGCGGCGGTGCGCGGCAACGTACGGCTGGCCGCGCTGATCGCGGCGGCGTGGGCCCTGCCGTGACGGCCGGCGGGGCGCTGCTGGTGGTCGGAGACGTCGTGACGGATGTCGTCGTACGGCATCGCGGGCCGCTCGCCACCGGCACCGACACCTCCGCAGCGGTCCGGATGCTGCCAGGCGGCGCGGGCGCCAACGTGGCCTGCTGGGCGGCCCACAGCGGGTGCCGGGAGGTCCGGCTGCTGGGGCGGGTGGGCGCGGAGTCGGCGGGCTGGCACGAACGGGCGCTGGTCGCCGCGGGGGTGCGTCCCCACCTGATCGTCGACCCCGGGGCGCCGACCGGGACGGTGGTCTGCCTCGTCGACTCCTCGGCGGCAGCCGAGCGCACGTTCCTCACGGACAGCGGGGCATCGCTGCGCCTGGAGGCGGGCGACTGGTCCGACACGCTGCTCGACGGGGTGGCCCGCCTGCATCTGTCGGGCTACCTGCTGTTCTCCGTCACGGGCCGGGCCCTGGTGGCGCGCGCCGTCGCGGCGGCCCGCGCGCGTGGTGTGCCGGTGAGCCTGGATCCCGCGTCGGCCGGATTCCTCGTCACGCTGGGCGTGGACCGGTTCCTCGCGCTCGTCGAGGGGGTGGACGTGCTGCTGCCGAGCCGCGACGAGGCCTGTCTGCTGGCGGGTCTGCCCGACCCGGCGGACGCGGCGGCCGAGCTGAGCCGCCACGTCCCCCTGGTGGTCATGAAACAGGGCCCCGCCGGAGCACGGGTGGCACGCACGGGCGCCGTCCGCGCCCACGTGCCCGCGGTGCCGGCCACCCCGCGGGACACCACCGGCGCGGGCGACGCCTTCACCGGCGCCTTCCTCGCCTCCCTGCTGGCCGGCGCCGCCCCCGAGAGCGCGGCGGCCCTGGGCTGCGCGGCCGGCGCGCTCGCGGTCGCGCGGGTGGGCGGGAGGCCTCCGAGAGCCCGGTGCTCGTCCGAGGCTTTCCGAACGCTGTGACGTTTCGGGGCCTTCAGAGCCCCTGACTTTCGGGTCGGGGGCCCGGAGTGCTACGGCTTGGTGCCCCAAGCGGAGATCATCGGCGCCGTGGTCAGGTCCATGGTGCCGGAGGCCACGTTGGCCAGGTGCTGGTCGATCTCCTCGTCGGTGGCCAGGCCGGCGGCGACGAGGCGGGCGCGGATCTGCCGGACGGTGGCGGATTCCAGGGCGGTGCAGGCCGGGGAGGTGACCGGGAAGTACGCGTCGGCCTCCACCTGGTGCAGACCGGCCTCGCGCAGCAGGCGCGGGAGTCTGCGGCCGTAGGACAGGTCGGCGCCGCGGTCGGCCAGCAGGCGGCGGAAGCCGTGGCGCAGCCGGTTGGCCAGTTCCTCCGCGGGACCGTGCTCGTCCGGGCAGAGCAGGGGCTGGAGGGCGGGGTCGGCGTCCTCCAGCAGCAGCCGTCCGCCGGGCCGCAGCGCCCTGATCATGGACCGCAGCGCCCGTTCCCGGTCCGGCACGTGGACCAGGACGAGCCGGGCGTGGACGAGGTCGAAGCCCTTCCCCGGCGGCTCCTCGGTGCCCACGTCGTGGACCCTCGCCTCCACCGGCGGGCGGGCGGCCCCGGCGATCAGCGAGGTGTCGATGTCGGTCGCGAGGACCGTGCCGGTGGGGCCGACCCGCTCGGCCAGCCAGGAGACGACGGAGGTGCCGCCGGCGCCGACCTCCCAGCAGCGCCACCCGGGTCCGACGCCTAGTCCTTCGAAGTGGCGGAACGTCGTGGGATCGAAGAGGGACGCGAAGGCGTCGAAGCGCTCGCCCGCCTCGGTCTGCCGGTTGTCGAGCAGATATCCGCCCCCGTCCGTACCGTCCTGCCGACCGCCGTCCCGGTCCGCGTCCTGCCTCTCGTCCTGACCCGCGTCCCGGTCCTTGCCGTGGTCCATGTCCGTGTCCGAAGGCCCGTCCGCTTGCCCGTCGCTGTGCGTCATACCGCGATCATCCCAGCCTCCTCCGACGACGCCCGCCGCGTTCGTCCACAGCCGGGAACCAAGCGGAATGTGCGGTTTCCACAGGCTTACCCGGCGCTCACGTGAGCCTGGCAGACTGGCTCGACCAGGCGGCAAAAGGGGCACGCGAGGAGATCCGGATGTCCATGGCGGGGAATCTGCGCAAGGTGGCTCGGCTGGCCCGAGGGCGGCGCCGGGTCGACCTGAGCCATCCCGTCCGGTCCCCGCTGGGCTCCTCCGTGGTGAACTGCGTGGCCTACCAGGACGGCGAGCGGGTCCCGGAGGCCGGCGACCTGGTGGAGGCCGTGACGCGGGTGCGCAAGGCCCGTGAGGGTTTCGTCTGGCTGGGGCTGCACGAGCCGACGGACGAGGAGTTCGCGGGCATCGCGGACCTCTTCGACCTGCATCCGCTGGCGGTGGAGGACACGGTCAAGGCGCACCAGCGCCCGAAGGTGGAGCGGTACGGCGAGACGCTGTTCGCGGTGTTCAAGACGGTCTGCTACCTCGAGCACGAGAAGCTGACGGCGACGAGCGAGGTGGTGAGCACCGGCGAGATCATGGTCTTCGCCGGGCAGGACTTCGTGATCACCGTGCGGCACGGCCGGCACGGCTCGCTCGGTCCGCTGCGCGAGGAGCTGGAGTCCGATCCGGCGCAGCTCGCCAAGGGCCCGGCGGCGGTGCTGCACGCGATAGCGGACCACGTGGTCGACGACTACCTGAGCGTCACCGACTCGTTCCAGGGGGACATCGACGAGGTGGAGACCGAGGTGTTCGCGGAGGACGGCAACCGTGTCGACCCGGGGCGGATCTACCAGCTGAAGCGGGAGCTGCTGGAGCTGAAGCGGGCCGTCGTGCCGCTCGGCCGTCCGCTGGAGGAGCTCTCCGCCCGGCCGATGCGGGTGGTCGACCCGCAGATACAGGCGTACTTCCGGGACGTCCTCGACCATCAGACGCGGGCCAAGGAGCAGATCGCCGCCTTCGACGAACTGCTGAACTCGATTCTGCAGGCCCACCTCGCGCAGGTGACGGTGGCGCAGAACGAGGACATGCGCAAGATCACGGCCTGGGCCGCGGTGATCGCCGTCCCGACCATGGTGTGCGGGGTGTACGGCATGAACTTCGACGTGATGCCGGAGCTCCACTGGCGGTACGGCTATCCGCTGGTCATCTGCCTGATATCCGTCATATGCGTGTCGCTGTACCGCGGCTTCCGCCGCAACGGCTGGCTCTGAGCGCAGGTGGCGCCTGGTTCAGCCGGTCCAGGCCGGGTGCCGGGGGTCGTCGGCGCGTATCAGGACGTCGGCGGTGCGGGCCGGGTCGGTCTCGGCGTCGTAGCGCTCGAAGGCGGGCAGCGTCCAGTGCTCTGCCTCCGGGGTGCGGCGGCGCAGGGCGCCCGGGGAGAGGAGGACGTGGACGGTCAGGTCGAAGGGGAACCAGTGGCGCATCAGGAGGGGGCCGTGCAGCAGCAACAGGGCGCCGGGCGGGAGCTGGACGTAGTCGCTGCGGGTGGCGCGGTCGGCGACCGGGTCCCACAGGTCGGGCAGGACGCGGCCGTCACCGCCGGGTTCGAGCGGGCCGAAGACCTCACGCCACAGGGCGCCGGTGTCGAGCCAGCCGTTGTAGTAGGACTCCTCGTCCCGGTGGCCGTGTTCCAGGCGCAGGGAGGCCGGGCGCAGGAAGCCCTCGGCGCCCACCACCAGCGCGGGGCGGCCGAGCGGCCGCAGCGCCTCGGCGACGCGGTGGGCGAGATCGCCCGGGAGGGCGGCGGGGGCGCCGTCGAAGGCGACGCGAGGCCAGGGGCTGCCGTCGGCGGGCTTCAGGTCGAGCAGGCGCTCCGCGAGGAGGTCGCCGAGCCGTTCCCAGGTGATCGCTTCAAGTCGCACACGGCCCATGATGCGTCAGGGCGGGCGTGGGGTGCGGCGAGAGGAGCGTCCGGGCAGGCGCCGGGGAATGTACGCCGTATGGCCCCACCTACGGCCCCTCGGCCGGTCCCGCTGCGGGTGCCCCGGCCGTCCGAGGGCCTTCTCGTCGTCCAGCCGTTGCGGCGCAAGTACTGCGCCGCGTGCCGGCGCGGTCCGCTGCCGCTGCTCGTGCTGGAGGAGGGAGCGCCGCGGTGCCTGGACTGCGCCGACCTCGGGCACCTGGTCTTCCTGCCGCGCGGCGACACCGCGCTGACGCGCCGGTCACGGGAGGAGAGCGCGCTGTCGGCGGTGGTGGTGCGGTTCAACCGGCGCAGGAGCCGTTACGAGCGGCAGGGCGTCCTCGTCCAGGAGGCGGCGCTGGTCCGCGCGGAGCAACGGTGCCTGGCGGACGCCGAGGCCCGGCGCCGCCGCCGGGCGCGCGACGCACGTCGGCGCGCGGCCGAGGACATACGTTTCACGGACGCGTTCGCGGCGGAGATCCTGCGGCTCTTTCCCGCCTGCCCGCCGGACCGCGCGCGGGCCACGGCCTCCCATGCCTCGCTGCGCGGCAGCGGACGGGTCGGCCGCAGCGCCTCGGGCCGCGCCCTGACCGAGGCCGCGGTCACCTCGGCAGTCACGGCCTCCGTGCGCCACCTGGACACCCCCTACGACCGGCTGCTGATGAGCGGGGTGGCGCGGCCCGAGGCCCGGCGGCGGATCAGTGATGCCGTGGACTCGGTGCTGCGGGCCTGGCGGGAGCAGGAACCGCGCGCCTGAGCACCCGCCCGGGGCCGACGACCCCGCGCCCGCCGCACGACGGACGCCTCCGGGTGCGGGCGCACCGCACCGCGGCCAGACCTGGCCCGCGCGCACCGCACCGCCCACACACCCGCCGGAGGCGCCCGGGTCCAGGCGCCCGGTTTCCGGGACGTACCGGGCTCTGCGCCTGGTGGGTGGCGGACGTATCGTGGCCGGAAAGAGGTGGTGCCCGAGGCAAGGGGGACGGCCATGGCCGATCCCAAGGGTTTCATGACCACACCCCGCCAGGAGTGGCCCCGCAGGCCGGTCGAGGAGCGGGTACGGGACTGGCACGAGGTGTACGTGCCGGGCGGGCTGCTTCCGATCATCAGCGATCAGGCCGACCGGTGCATGGACTGCGGGGTGCCGTTCTGCCACGAGGCCTGTCCGCTGGGCAATCTGATCCCCGAGTGGAACGACCTGGTGTCGCGGGAGGACTGGCGGGCGGCGGCCGACCGTTTGCACGCGACGAACAACTTCCCCGAGTTCACCGGGCGGTTGTGTCCGGCGCCGTGCGAGGCGGGGTGCGTGCTCGCGATCAACCAGCCGGCGGTCACCATCAAGAACGTCGAGTGCGCGATCGCCGACCGCGCCTGGGAGGAGGGGTTCGCCCCGCCGCGCCCGCCGGACCGGCTGTCCGGGCGGACCGTCGCGGTGATCGGCTCGGGGCCGACCGGGATGGCCGCGGCCCAGCAGCTGACCCGGGCGGGGCACACGGTCGCCCTGTACGAGCGGGACGACCGGCTCGGCGGGCTGATGCGGTACGGCATTCCCGCGTTCAAGATGGAGAAGCACCATCTGGAGCGGCGGTTGGAGCAGATGCTGGCCGAGGGGACGAAGTTCCGTGCGTCGACGGAGGTCGGGCGGGACGTCGGGGCCGCGGATGTGCGGGCACGCTACGACGCGGTGGTGATCGCCACGGGCGCCACTGCCTGGCGTGAACTTCCGGTGCCCGGCAGGGAGTTGACCGGCATCCACCAGGCGATGGAGTACCTGCCGCTGTCCAACCGGGTGTGCGAGGGCGACGTGGAGGCCTCACCGGTGTGCGCGGCCGGCCGGCATGTCGTGATCGTCGGCGGTGGGGACACGGGCGCCGACTGCCTGGGTACGGCGGTGCGGCAGGGCGCCGCGTCCGTGACCCAGCTGGACATCTACGCCCAGCCGGACACCGAGCGCGACGAGGAGCTCGAACCGTGGCCGACCTACCCGAAGATCTACCGGCTGTCGCCCGCGCACCAGGAGGCGGGCGACCTGGGCACGGCACCGGTCGCGGACGCCGACGCGCGGCTGTTCGCCGCGTCGACGCTCCGCTTCACCGGTGACGCCGACGGGCATGTGCGCGAACTGCACCTGGCCGAGGTGGACGCGGAACGGCGCCAGCTGCCGGGTACCGAGCGCGCGATCCCGGCCGATCTGGTGCTGCTCGCGCTGGGCTTCTCCGGCCCGTCCCAGGAGGACGGTCTCATCGACCAGTTGGGGCTGCGGCTCACCCCCCGGGGCACGATCGCCCGGGACCCGGCCTTCGCGACCAACGTCCCGGGCGTGTTCGCCGCCGGGGACGCCGCCCGGGGCCAGTCGCTGATCGTCTGGGCCATCGCCGAGGGGCGCGCGGTCGCAGCGGCCGTGGACCACCGCCTGACGGGCGTCTGGAGCCTCCCGTCCCCGATCGGCCCGTACGACCGTCCGATGCGGGTGTGACGTCCGGGGCGCCCCACCTGGCCGGCGGGGCGCCCCGGACGTCACTGCGTCACGACTTCCGCGGTCACGGCTTTCGCGCCACCGCCCCGTAGCCCGGGATGACGCCGTCGTCCTGGCCCGGGATCGGCTCGCCCAGTTCCGGATGCCACTTGTGGACGACCTCCACGCCGGGCTCGACGAGTTCCAGACCGTCGAAGAAGTGGGTGAACTCCTCACGGGAGCGCAGGGCGAGGGTGACGCCCGCGGCCTTCAGCTTGGCCGTGGCCGCCTGGGAGTCCTCCGGGGTGAAGTCCGAGGTGGCGTGGGTCATCATCAGGTAGCTGCCCGAGGGCAGTTCGGCGAGGAGACGGGCGACCAGGTCGTGGGCGCCGTCCTCGTCGGTGATGAAGTGGAGCAGTGCCACCAGGGACAGGGCCACGGGCCGGCTGAAGTCCAGGACCTTTCCGGCGCCCTGAAGGATCGTGGCCGGGTCGCGGACGTCGGCCTGCACGTACTCGGTGATGCCCTCCGGCGCGCTGCGCAGCAGGGCCGCCGCGTGGGCCAGCACGATCGGGTCGTTGTCGCAGTAGACGACACGCGCGTCCGGCGCGACCGACTGGGCGACCTGGTGCAGGTTCGGCTCGGTCGGTATGCCGGTGCCGATGTCCAGGAACTGCCGTATGCCCTGGCCGGCCAGCCAGCGCGTCGCCCGGTGCATGAACGCGCGGTTGACCTTGGCCATCACCGGCACCCGCGGGTCGAGTGCCAGCATCTGGCGGCCCAGTTCCTCGTCGACCGGGTAGTTGTCCTTGCCGCCGAGGTACCAGTCGTACATCCGCGCGGGATGCGGCTTGCTGGTGTCGATCTCGGTCATACGGCACCTCGTAAACGTCTGAAGCAAGCAGTGGTCATGATCAAGTCGTTACCAAGATTAGGGAGTTGAGACAGTCAACAGACAGGGGTCATTCAGGCCAGCAGGAAGTCCGCCTCTCCCGCCTTCGCGCCCTCGATGAACGCCGTCATCTCGTCGGTCGTGTAGATGAGCGCCGGTCCGTCCGGGTCGGTCGACTGACGGACCGCGATCCGGCCGTCGTCCAGCTTCATGGCCTCCAGGCAGTTGCCTCCGTTGCCCCCGCTCCACGGCTTGTGCCAGCCCTCGCTGCCGAGTTCGCGGGCGGGCATGCCGTTGTAGATGCCGCCGCGCAGCCGCGGCTTGGGCTGGTACGTGATGCGTTCCATTCACAGCTCCTTGCGGAAATCCCGGAGGATCTCCTTCGTGCGATGTGCAGTAGCGGCCTGCGCCGCCATGCGGTCCATGACCTCGAGGTGGCTCGCCACCTCCTGACGCGCGTCCAGGTAGACCGCGCCGGTCAGGTACTCGCTGTAGACCATGTCCGGAAGTTCGGGCATGGCGAATCGGAACAGCACGAAGGGGCCGTACGTGCCGGCGTGCGGCCCCGCGGAGAACGGGGCGACCTGCAAGGTCACGTTGGGCAGCTTCGCGGCCTCCAGCAGCCTGTCGATCTGGGCACGCATCACCTCGGGGCCGCCCACCTGGCGGCGCAGCGCGGTCTCGTCCATCACCACCCAGAACCTGGGTGCGTCCGGACGGGTGAGCAGGTCCTGGCGTTGCATGCGCAGCGCGACATGGCGCTCTATGCCCTCGGGGCTGGTCTGCCCGACGGCGCCGGACTCGAGCACTCCGCGCGCGTAGTCCTCGGTCTGCAGCAGCCCGGGGACGAAGTGCGGCTCATAGGAGCGGATGAGCGCGGCGGCGCCCTCCAGGCTGACGTACATCGAGAACCAGCCCGGCAGGATGTCGTGGAACCTCTGCCACCAGCCCGGCTGGTTCGCCTCCTCGGCCAGCCGCGTGAAGGCCTCGGCCTCCTCGTCGGAGACGCCGTACGCCTTCAGCAGCAGCTGGAGGTACGGGATCTTGAGAGCGACCTCGGCCATCTCCATGCGGCGCACGGTGGCAGGCGCCACGTGCAGGATGCGAGCGGCCTCCTCACGCTTGAGTCCCGCGCTCTCCCGCAGGTCCCACAGACGCCGGCCGAGCACGACCTGCCCGACGGTCGGCGCGGACCGCGGCTCACTCACACTCCACCTCCATGACCCAGGAGCGAACTGTACGGACGGACGTGAGGATTCCGGAGGCTCCCGTCATGAATCCCGCACGGCCCACGGCAACCGCTCGAAAGCCCGTTCGAAAATCTGGGGGCTCGGCAGTCTCAACTGGCGCCGTTCGACGTGCTGTTGCGAGCAGTGTGCCATGGCCCCTCAGCGTGACTCCAACACTCTGCAACTTTCAGAGTGCCACTTGCCAAGTGTTCACGGCGGGGCGATAGTGGCAAGCGTGATTCCGTCTCCGCCCTTAGGAACAGACGCCGCCGCGAGCTCGCCGAGCCGCGGCGCGAGTACGGGAGCGGGCCCCGTCGGGGGCGCTGCCGAGCGTCGGTTCCGCTTCGAGCTGGCCGCGCACCCCGGCTCCCCCGCGCAGGCCAGGCGCCTGACCCGGACCAGGCTGACCGGCTGGTCCGTGTGCGAGGACACCTGCGACGCGGCGGCCCTCGTCGTCTCGGAGCTGGTCACCAACGCCATCGTGCACACCGCCAGCAGGCAGATCGTGTGCGAGCTGCACGACGGGGACGAGCTGGTGCGCATAGCCGTGCGGGACGAGGGGTGCGCGCCGGGCGAGCCGCTGCCGTCGCCGCGGCAGCCCGAGGAGGAGCACGGGAGGGGACTGCTTCTCGTCGACGCCATGTGCCTGGCCTGGGGAGCCCACGACCAGGGCACCGGCCTCGTGGTGTGGGCGGAGCTGCCGCGCCGGACCGCGTCCGCGCGGAGCGACCTGGGCTGGGGCGCCCGCCCGAAGCCGGTCCCGGCCCGCGACGCCGGCGACAAGAACGGCCCGCAGGTGCACGGCCAGGCGCTCCGGCAGACCCACCGGCAGACACATCAGGAAACGGGGACCGCATGGCTGTGACCGACGCCGGCGCCTTGGGCGGCACAGGCCAGTCGCTCAACCTGGACACGCTCGTACGCATGGGGCGCCGTCTGCGCACCCACGGCACACCCCGGCGGCTGTCCCTGCCCGAGGACATGACCGCTCCCCTGGGCTGCGACGCGGTGGCGATCCCCGCCCACCTCGGTCCGCAGCTGATGCCCCGGCTGCCCCGCGTGGGCTGCGTCTACGCCGACCGCGCGCACTGGTGGTGGATCGTCCCCGCGGACTCCGACTACGCCCTGCGCTGGCCCGCCCCGGCCCACTACTCCCCCGGCGCGACGCTGCCCGCCTCACCGACGGCGCCCACGCTCGTCCACCGCCCGGCGGGCACGATCCCCTACACCCCGCCGATCCCCCTCTACCTGGCGCTGTGCCGCATCACCGGGACGACCCCGGCCTGGTCCACCACGGTCAGCGCGTAAGGAAGCGGAAGGGGCGGGGAAGCCGACGGGTCACGCCGTCGCGTCAACGCCCGGCTCTCCGCCTCGGACGATCACCAGGAACGTGTCTGTCGCGAGGTCCATGACAACCTCGGCGGGCAAGCCCTCCAGACGTCGCGCATGCGCGAACTCCTCCGCCGGCCACGACCCGCGGGGACCGCCGGCGGGAAAGCGCTCGAGCACCGTTCGCCCGTTCACGCTGCACCTCCACGTTCAATGTTGTACGTGCAGATTTAACCGCCATGCAGGGGGCGAACGCCTCTCCTGGTGACCCTACTGAGACGTACGTGACACCGGTTCACCACCGAAGGTGCGTCGCGCCTCACATTTCTGGGCAGTACCAGCACCATCCGCGCCGATCCGCGCACAGCCCGTGTTCAGGGAGACATGAAGACCGCTGCCGAGCCGACGACGACCATCCGCACGCCCTGGGGGCTCGCGGCCTTCCGACGGTTCGTAGTGGCCAACCTCATCTCGGCGACCGGGTCCGCGATGGCCCCGCTCGCCCTGGCCTACTCGGTCATCGAACAGGGCGGAGGAGCGGGATCCCTCGGCCTGGTGCTGGCCACGAACACCGTCCCCACGATCGTGTTCCTCCTCGCGGGCGGTGTCTTCGCGGACCGCCTGTCCCGGAGCAGGATCCTCTTCCTGGGCAATCTGCTGGCGGCGGGCGCGCTGGCCGTCACCGTGGCCACCGGGCACGCGACGACCGCGTCGATCGCGGCGTGCGGCTTCGTGTCGGGAACCGCGGCGTCCTTCACCGTGCCCGCCACGCAGGGCGCCGTCGCCCAGATCGTTCCCGCGCAGCACCTGCAGCAGGCCAACGCGCTGCTGAGACTGCCGAGCAACGCGGTCAAGGTGCTCGGGCCGGTCGTCGGCGGGCTCGTCGTCGCGGCCAGTGGCGCGGCCTGGGCCCTGGCCTGGGACGCGTTCACCTTCGCCGCCGCGGCCGTCCTGCTTCTCGGACTGCGTCTGGACGCCCCGCTCACCAGGGCCGCCGGCGTTCTGGGGGACCTGCGTACGGGCTGGAGCGGCTTCTGGTCGCGTACCTGGCTGTGGACCTACACGGCTGCCGGGACCGTCCTCGTCGCGGCGTGGCTGGCGGGCTTCCAGCTTCTCGGCCCGCTCGTCGCCGCCCAGCGGTATGCGGGGGCACGCGACTGGGGCCTGATCCAGGCGGCCTTCGCCTCCGGTCTGCTGGCGGGGACCCTCGTGTGCCTGCGCTGGAAGCCGCACCGACTGCTCACCGTCGCGGTCGGCGCGGGCGCGGCCCTCGCGCTTCCCCTGACCGCCATGGCGTGCGGCTCGCCGCTGCTCCTCGTCCTGTTGAGCGCCTCGCTGGCAGGGGTCGGGCTCGATGTCGCGATCGTCGCCTGGACCACCGCGTTCCAACAGCACGTGCCCCAGGCCGAACAGGGCCGCATGAGCGCCTTCAACGGCATCGGGGAACGCCTCGCCATCCCCCTCGGCTACCTCATCACCGCCCTCGCGGCCCGCTCCTGGGACACCCAGGGCGTACTGCTGGCATGCGCCGGCATGATCGCCGCGGCCACCCTCCTCAACCTCTGCGTCCCGGACGTGTACCGCATCAACCGCCTCGCGCAGACCGCCCAGTGAGACCGCTGCCGCCGAGACGGTACGCGTCCGTCGCCGCCACCAGGGCTTCCACCACGCCCGGTGCCCCCGAGTCGTGCCCGGCCTCGTCCACGAGGACCAACTCGCTGTCCGGCCAGGACCGGTGGAGGCGCCAGGGGGTGCCGAGGAGATTGCCGAAGTCGAGGCTGCCCTGGACGAGGGTGCCGGGAATGCCCTCGAGCCTGTGGGCGTCGCCCAGCACCACGCCCTCGTCGTTGCCCTCGCCGAGGAAGTGGTCGTTGCCGAAGTAGTGCGTGACCGTACGGGCGAAGCTCATGCGGAACGCGGGGTCCTCGTAGCGCTCGACGGAGCGGGGCGGGGCGGGGACGATCGCCGTCTCCCAGTCGGTCCAGGCCCGCGCGGCCCGCTCGCGCACGGCCGGGTCGGGCGACTCGATCAGCCGATTGCAGGCGGCCGCGAGGTTTCCGGTGCGGTCCGGCTCGGGCAGCTCGGCGAGGAACCGCTCGAAGGCCCCGGGGAAGATCCTCCCCAGGCCGTGGGTCAGCAGGGCCACCTCCGGGTTGGAGCCGGTCGCGATTCCCGTCAGCACCAGCTCGGAGACCACGCCGGGATGCGTCTGCGCGTAACGCAGCGCCAGCACCGATCCCCACGAGGCGCCCCACACCAGCCACCGCTCGACGCCCAGGTGCCGCCGCAGCAGCTCGAGGTCGGCCATCAGGTGCGCGGTCGTGTTGACGCTCATGTCGGTGCCGTACACGCTCGCGTGCGGCGTGGAACGGCCGCAGCCGCGCTGGTCGAGCAGCACGATCCGGTACGCGGCGGGGTCGCAGTAGCGCCGGTGTACCGGTGTGCACCCGGAGCCCGGCCCTCCGTGCAGCATCACCGCCGGCTTGCCGCGGGGATTGCCGCAGACCTCCCAGTACACACGGTTGCCGTCGCCGACGTCGAGCATGCCCTGGTCGTACGGTTCGGTCTCCGGGTACAGGCCCATCCGGGCACCGTAGCGGGCGTACGGCGTCCGCGTCGTCCCGTTTCCCGGGCCACCGTGGCTACCCCGCCGGTGGCCTCACCGGCAGCCCCGCCGTTCGGGCCGCTGTCTGCAGGACGTCCCGGAGCATGGTGGGGGTGAGTCTGCCCGTGAAGGTGTTGCGTTGGCTGACGTGGAAGCAGGCGAAGAGGTCGAGGCCGCCGAGGGACACCCGGGCGCCGTGGGCGAAGGGCGGGCGGGGGCGGGGGACGGGCCAGCCGGCTTCCGCGAAGGCCGGGAGGGCCGCCTGCCAGCCGAAGGCGCCCAGGACGACCGCCGCGCGGAGGGTGGGACGCAGCAGGTCGAGTTCCTGGACCAGCCAGGGACGGCAGGTGTCGCGCTCGCCCGGGGTGGGCTTGTTGGCGGGTGGCGCGCAGTGCACGGGCGAGGTGACGCGGACCCCGTACAGTTCCAGGCCGTCGTCGGCGGAGGTGGAGGTGGGCTGGGAGGTCAGACCCAGCTCGTACAGCGCCTCGTACAGTACGTCGCCCGAGCGGTCTCCGGTGAACATGCGGCCGGTGCGGTTGCCGCCGTGTGCCGCCGGGGCCAGTCCGACGATCAGCAGGCGGGCGTCCGCCGGTCCGTATCCCGGCACCGGGCGGCCCCAGTACGTCCAGTCGGCGAACGCGGCCCGTTTGGTGCGGGCCACCTCCTCCCGCCAGGCGACCAGCCGCGGGCAGGCCCGGCAGCCGGCGATCCGCTCGTCGAGGGCGGCGAGGATGCTGCTGTCGTCCATGCCTCCACGGTAATTACCTCCGGGTCGGGGCCGTCGGGCCGCTAAGGTCGGATGCATGGCTTCGCAGGACGACCAGGACCGGGACGTGGATCCGAAGACGACCGCCGCCGTCGTCGCCGCCGAGGCGGCCGGGCCGGCGAGCGGGGAGAACGTGCGGATCGACAGCTGGATCTGGGCCGTCCGGCTGGTCAAGACCCGCTCCATCGGCGCCACCGCGTGCCGGGGCGGGCACGTCAGGGTGAACGGGGAGCGGGTGAAACCCGCCTACTCGGTGCGCGTCGGCGACGAGGTGCGGCTGCGGCACGAGGGCCGCGAGCGGATCGTCGTCGTCAAGCGGCTGATCCGCAAGCGCGTGGGCGCTCCCATCGCCGTCCAGTGCTACGTCGACAACTCCCCGCCGCCCCCGCCCCGCGAGGCCGTCGCCCCGATCGGCATCCGCGACCGCGGCACGGGCCGCCCCACCAAGCGCGACCGCCGCGAGCTGGAACGCCTGCGGGACCTGGGCGGGCCGGGTGGTTTCGGAGGCGGCTCGGGGAGTCGTCCCGCGGAGCGGTGACGCCGGTCCGGGCGGTCGGTTCCGTCACGCCTGCCGCCGCACCAGCCGCAGCAGCCGGGCGTTGTGGTCCCGTCGCGCCCAGGCGATGACCGCCAGCGGCACGATCAGGACGACCGGGGTCGCCGCGTTCTGCCCGTCGAAGGCGGTGAGCTGCACGATGAACGCCCCCACCATCAGCGCGCTCAGCGCAACCGCCGACACCGACTGGAGCGCCGGGATCAGCAGCGCCACGCCCCCGGCCAGCTCCAGCACTCCGATGCTGTACATGCCCACGCTGCCCCAGCCCATCCGGTCGAAGGTCTCGACCGCCGTCGGATGCGCGATGAGCTTGGGCAGCGCGCTGGCGAGCACGAAGAACAGCGCGAGGAGCACCTGCACCGCTCGCAGCGCGACACGGGCGGCGCGGCGGCCGGAGGCGGGCGTCCGCGACGTGGTGGGTGCGGTGGGCACGGTGCGCTCGGACACGGACATGCGGGTCTCCTGTGTGTGGCGACGAGGAACGGCCGAGGTGCTTTCAGGCCGTCGTGCTTTCACAGAGGTAGACCGGACCGTGGCCCCGAACTCATCGCTGTCCGGACTCCGTCATGGACGCTTGTCCGGGACCGCCCGCACCCATATCCCGTCCTCGGTCAGATACCTGTCCACCCTCAGGCCCGCCTCCCCCAGCGCCTCCTCGAACTGCTCCTTGGTCAGCGGCCGGGAGCGGAAGGTCTGGGTCCAGGTCGCGTCCGGGAACACGTACTCCGCGCGGACCGCGTTCACCCCGCCGCCGACCGGATCCGCCGACAGGATCCGCACCGTGTAGCCCGCCGGGTCCACCCGCTCGCGCGGCAGATTGATGTGGTAGTCGCCGCCTTCCCGCTGGATCAGTACGCAGCCGTCCTCCGCGACATGCCGCGCGCAGGCGCGCAGCAGTCCTCGCCGTACCTCCGGGTCGCCCGTGTGCACCAGGAACGAAGCGAGGATCACGACGTCGAAGGTCTCCCCCACGTCCAGGTGCTCGATCGGGCTGCATATGGTCCGCGCCCCGCGCACCCGCTCCAGCATGTCCGGTGACTCGTCCACCGCCGTGACGGTGAACCCGCGCTCCAGCAGCGGATGGGTCACGCGGCCCACACCGCAGCCCAGCTCCAGGATGTGCGCTCCCGCGGGCACGGCCGCGGCGATGATGTCCGGCTCGTCCCCCACGGACAGCCGCGCGTACAGCTCCACCGCGCAGCCGTCCGGTGTGATCGCTCCCGGTCCCGTCCCCTGATGTCCCTCGCGCATTCTCAGTTCCATGCCCGAACAACGGCCCGCTCCCGCACGGCCGTTCCCCTCCCGGTCCTATTCACCTGTTCGAGTGGGTCCGGGGCTGCTTTGGTGTGCGGGCCGGGCGAGAGTACGTTGCAAGAAGGAGTGGTGATCGGCGATGCGTACAGGCAGTGAACCCGCCACCGCACGCAGTGCTCTGCGGGCGCGGTTCTGGCTGAGCGTGTGGGGGCTGGTCTGGGCGGGCTTCGGCACGGTGGTGTTCGTGCTGGTCGGACGGCCCGGGTGGGCGGCGGCCTGCGGTGTGCTGTGGCTGGTGATGGCCGTCGACTTCCTGCTGGTCGTCCGGCATCTGCGGCAGGGTCCGCACTATCAGCCGGGGCGTGACGTGCCGCCGTACTGGCCGCCGGACGAGCGGCGACGGTAGCAGGGGCCGGCGGGGCAGCCGTCGGCGACGGGTGCCCGGACACTCGGCGCCAGTGCCCGGACGTTCGGCGGACGTCAGCTGTCGAACCGGGCCCGTTGCAGGTACTCCGGGTTCGGGTCCAGCGCGGCGGCCAGCCGGAAGTGGCGCCGGGCCTGGTCGGGGCGGCCCTGCCGCTCGTAGGTGCGGGCGAGTGCGAAGTGCGCGTACGCGTTGTCCGGTTCACGCTCCAGCACGATGGTGAACTCCAGCTCCGCGGGCCGGAGCTGGGCGGACGCGAAGAAGGCGCGGGCGCGCAGCAGCCGGGCCGAGGTGTTCTCCGGGTGGGCGCCTATGACCCGGTCGAGCAGCTTCACCGCGCCCCGCGGGTCCCGCGCGGCGAGCAGCTTCTCGGCGGCGCGGTACTCGATGACGTCGGTCTCCGGAGTACGTTCGGGCACGACTGCTTCCTTCCCTCGCCGCAGTGGTTCCACGCCACGGGCCGGGCGGCCCTGTTCCTGGGTCCGTCCCTGTGCCTGGCCTCATGCCCGGGGGCGGTGCTCCCGAGACCCCTGGTCCGGGTGCCGGCGGGGCTCGTGCGCCCTGCGGACCCGCTCCGCCCGGACCAGCTCCGCCCACACCTCCCGTACCCGCCGCTCGAGCCGCTCCAACGGTACGTCGTTGTCGATGACGATGTCCGCGATCTCCAGGCGCTTCTCCCGGGACGCCTGCGCGGCCATGCGCGCGCGTGCGTCCTCCTCGGTCATCCCGCGCAGCCGCAGGAGCCGGTCCAGCCGGGTCGCCGGGCTCGCGTCCACGACGATCACGAGGTCGTAGAGCGGGGCGAGGCCGTTCTCCGTGAGGAGCGGGACGTCATGGACCACGACGGCGTCCTCGGCGGCGGCCTGCTCCAGTTCACGGGAGCGGGCGCCCACCAGGGGGTGCACGATCGAATTAAGGACGGAAAGCTTCGCGGAGTCGGCGAAGACGAGGGAACCCAGCCGGGGCCGGTCCAGGCTCCCGTCCTCGGCAAGCACCTCCGGACCGAAGGCGTCGACGACCGCCGCGAGGCCGGGCGTGCCCGGAGCGACGACCTCGCGCGCGATGCGATCGGCGTCGATCAGCACGGCTCCGCACTCCACGAGCAGCCGCGACACCTCGCTCTTACCGGCACCGATGCCCCCGGTGAGGCCCACTTTCAGCATGAGCGGCAGCTTAGGCGCTGTCTTCGGCGGCCCGCCCGGCGGGCGGGCGGCACCTGCTGCTCTCCCCGGTCAGTTCTCGCCCTCACGCTCCGCCAGGAAGCGTTCGAACTCGCGGCCGATCTCGTCCGCCGACGGGATCTCGACGGGTTCGGCGAGCATGTTGCCCCGGGTCTCCGCGCCGGCCGCGGCGTCGTACTGGTGCTCGAGGCCCTGGACGAGGGAGGTGAGTTCCTCGTCGCCCTCGCGGATCTGCCGGTCGATCTCGGTCTGGGTGCGGTGGGCCTCGTTGCGCAGGGAGTGGGCGACGCTCGGCAGGACAAGGCCGGTGGCCGAGGTGATGGCCTCCAGGGCCGTCAGCGCCGCGTCCGGGTACGCGGAGCGCGCGATGTAGTGCGGCACGTGCGCGGCCACACCCAGCACGTCGTGCCCGGCCTGCATCAGGCGGTACTCAAGGAGCGCCTCCGCGCTGCCCGGCACCTGCGCCTCCTCGAAGGGGCTGCGGTGGCCGGGCACCAGGTCACTGCGGTTGCCGTGCGGGGTCAGGCCCACCGGGCGGGTGTGCGGGACGCCCATGGGGATGCCGTGGAAGTTCACCGACAGGCGTACGCCGAGGCGCTCGACGATCTGCCGTACGGCCGCGGCGAAACGCTCCCACTCCACGTCGGGCTCGGGCCCGCAGAGCAGAAGGAACGGCGCGCCGGTGGCGTCCTGGACGAGACGCACCTCGATGCCCGGCACCTCGTATCCGCTCCAGCGGTCCCGCTGGAACGTCAGCAGCGGGCGGCGGGCCCGGTAGTCCACGAGCCGGTCGTGGTCGAAGCGCGCCACGACCTGGTGGGGCTGCGCGTCCAGCAGCCGCTCCACGATCTGGTCGCCGGTCTCCCCCGCGTCGATGTATCCGTCGAAGTGGTAGAGCAGGACAAGGCCGGCCGACTCCTGGGCGAGCGCCATGTCGACGACGGCCAGACCCTTCGGCTCCCATGCGTACAAACCCTGCGGATCAAGCACTGTGTGACCGCCCCTCCTCGTATTCGTTGGTTCACAACGAGCTGTGGGACGTTCGCATTCCCCGTGGGCCGCAAGGTTCCGCGGGGCTCCTCGAACAGCTCGAAGGGCCGCACCCGGAATGGGTGCGGCCCCTCAAGTCAACGGCTCAGGCTCAGTGGCCGGCCCCCTGTGCGGGAGCTCAGCTCTGGCCGCCGGCCAGCTTCTCGCGAAGCGCTGCCAGCGCCTCGTCCGACGCCAGGGCGCCGGAGTTGTCGCCGCCCTCGGAGGAGTACGAACCGCCGGACGCGGCCGGAGCGGCGGCCTCGCCACCCTCGGCGGCGGCAGCGGCGTCCGCCTCGCGGGACTTGATGACCTGCTGCTGGTGCTGCTCGAAGCGGGACTGCGCCTCGGCGTACTGGCGCTCCCACTCCTCGCGCTGCTTCTCGTAGCCCTCGAGCCAGTCGTTGGTCTCGGGGTCGAAGCCCTCGGGGTAGATGTAGTTGCCCTGGTCGTCGTAGGACGCGGCCATGCCGTACAGGGTCGGGTCGAACTCGACCGCGGACGGGTCGGCACCGAAGGACTCGTTGGCCTGCTTCAGCGAGAGGCTGATGCGACGACGCTCGAGGTCGATGTCGATGACCTTGACGAAGATCTCGTCGTTGACCTGGACGACCTGCTCCGGGATCTCCACGTGGCGCTCGGCCAGCTCGGAGATGTGGACCAGACCCTCGATGCCCTCGTCCACGCGGACGAACGCACCGAACGGAACCAGCTTCGTGACCTTGCCGGGCACGACCTGGCCGATCTGGTGGGTGCGGGCGAACTGCTGCCACGGGTCTTCCTGGGTCGCCTTCAGCGACAGGGAGACACGCTCGCGGTCCATGTCGACGTCGAGGACCTCGACGGTGACCTCCTGGCCCACCTCGACGACCTCGGACGGGTGGTCGATGTGCTTCCAGGACAGCTCGGAGACGTGCACCAGGCCGTCGACGCCACCCAGGTCCACGAAGGCACCGAAGTTGACGATCGAGGAGACCACACCGGAACGGACCTGACCCTTCTGGAGGGTCGTGAGGAACGTCTGGCGGACCTCGGACTGGGTCTGCTCCAGCCAGGCACGGCGGGACAGGACCACGTTGTTGCGGTTCTTGTCCAGCTCGATGATCTTGGCCTCGAGCTCCTTGCCGACGTACGGCTGGAGGTCGCGGACACGGCGCATCTCGACGAGGGAGGCCGGCAGGAAGCCACGGAGGCCGATGTCGAGGATGAGACCACCCTTGACGACCTCGATGACGGTGCCGGTGACGATGCCGTCCTCTTCCTTGATCTTCTCGATGGTGCCCCAGGCACGCTCGTACTGGGCGCGCTTCTTCGAGAGGATCAGGCGGCCTTCCTTGTCCTCCTTCTGGAGGACCAGGGCCTCGATCTCGTCGCCGACGGCCACGACCTCGTTCGGGTCGACGTCGTGCTTGATCGAGAGCTCGCGGCTCGGGATGACACCTTCGGTCTTGTAACCGATGTCGAGCAGGACCTCGTCCCGGTCGACCTTCACGATGACGCCGTCGACGATGTCGCCGTCGTTGAAGTACTTGATCGTCTCGTCGATCGCTGCGAGGAAGGCTTCCTCGTTACCGATGTCGTTGACCGCTACCTGCGGGGTGGTGGCGGTGGTCTCGGTGCTGCTCGTCATGTGGGAAAGGGCTCCGGTACGGACATTGAGTCGTAGGTACTGCATTACGCCGGGAGCCCGTTTCGCTCTGCAGAAGCCGGACAGCCAAGGAAGCGCCACACAAAACGCCGGTGGCGCCTCGAAAACCGAGGGGACATACAACAGATGCGAGCGCAGCCTGCTCCGTCTGAGGCGCGCAGGCCCGCAGCGCAACTTGTAGCATACGGGGGCAGCCGGGCAGGGTCAATGCGCGAAGCCGCACAGCCGGGGCGGATCGCCCCATATCCGGCACAAAACCCGTCCCCCGAGGCCACGCCGAACCGAGCGAGTCCCTGCGGTGACACCGCCGGAACCGGTCGGACGGGAGAGCCCGCAGATTAGTACGAGGGAGCCGATCATCCAAGAGCCAGCACCGTCCGAACAGTTCGAACCGGCCGAACCGGAGGCCACCCGGCGCGAGGCCGGTGCGGCGGAGAGCTCCCGGGCCAACCGGGGCTGGTGGGACCGCAACGCGGACGAGTACCAGATCGAGCACGGCACGTTCCTCGGCGACGACCGTTTCGTGTGGGGCCCGGAGGGCCTGGACGAGGTCGAGGCGGGTCTGCTCGGCGACCCCGAGGACCTCAAGGACAAGGACGTCCTGGAGATCGGCGCCGGCGCGGCGCAGTGCTCGCGCTGGCTGGCCGGGCAGGGCGCGCGCCCGGTCGCTCTCGACCTGTCGCACCGCCAGCTCCAGCACGCGCTGCGCATCGGTGGCGCGATCCCGCTGGTGTGCGCCGACGCGGGCGCGCTGCCGTTCGCCGACGGCTCCTTCGACCTGGCGTGCTCGGCGTACGGGGCGCTGCCGTTCGTCGCCGACCCGCGCGCGGTGCTGCGGGAGGTGCGGCGGGTGCTGCGGCCGGGCGGGCGGTTCGTGTTCTCGGTGACGCACCCGATCCGCTGGGCGTTCCCGGACGAGCCCGGCCCGGAGGGGCTGTCGGTGTCCGGCTCCTACTTCGACCGCACGCCGTACGTCGAGCAGGACGAGGGCGGCCGCGCGGTGTACGTCGAGCACCACCGGACCGTCGGGGACCGGGTGCGGGACGTGGTGGCGTCGGGCCTGCGGCTGGTGGACCTGGTCGAGCCGGAGTGGCCGGCCTGGAACACCTCCGAGTGGGGCGGCTGGTCGCCACTGCGCGGGAACCTGATCCCGGGGACGGCGATCTTCGTCTGCGTACGGGACTGAGCGCGTGACGGGGTGCGGGAGAACGGGACCGATCGCGTGATCCGCCACGACGAGCCGGCCGTGCTGCCGGTGCGCGGCGCGCTGCCGGCCCTTCACGACGCGCTGGACGGTCACGGGACCGCCGTCCTGGTGGCGCCGCCGGGCACCGGCAAGACGACGCTGGTGCCGCTCGCGCTGGCCGGACTGCTGGGCGAGGGGCCGGCGCGGCGGGTGGTCGTGGCCGAGCCGCGGCGGATCGCGGCGCGTGCGGCGGCCCGGCGCATGGCGTGGCTGCTGGGTGAGAAGGCGGGCGGGAGCGTCGGCTACACCGTGCGCGGGGAGCGCGTCGTCGGGCGCCACGCGCGCGTGGAGGTCGTCACGACCGGTGTGCTGCTCCAGCGGTTGCAGCGCGACCAGGAGCTGGCCGGCGTCGACGTGGTCGTGCTCGACGAGTGCCACGAACGGCATCTGGACGCGGACACGGTGGCGGCGTTCCTGTGGGACGTGCGCGAGGCGCTGCGGCCGGAGCTGCGGCTTGTGGCCGCCTCGGCCACCACGGACGCGCGCGCGTGGGCGGAGCTGCTGGGCGGGGCGCCGGTCGTCGAGGCGCACGGCGTGTCGCATCCGGTGGAGGTGGTCCGGGCCCCGCCCGCCCGGCCGGTACGGCCCCCGCACGGGATGCGGGTGGACCCCGCGCTGCTGACGCATGTGGCGTCGGTGGTGCGGCGGGCGCTGGCCGAGCGCGCGGGGGACGTGCTGTGCTTCCTGCCGGGCGTGGGCGAGATCGGGCGGGTCGCGGGTCTGCTGGGAGATCTCGGGGACGTGGACGTGCTCCAGGTGCACGGGCGGGCGCCGGCGGAGGTGCAGGACGCGGTGCTGGTGCCGGGGCGGCGGCGCCGGGTGGTCCTCGCGACCTCGGTCGCCGAGTCGTCGCTGACGGTGCCCGGGGTGCGGGTGGTCGTCGACTCGGGGCTCGCGCGGGAGCCACGCGTGGACCACGCGCGCGGGCTGAGCGCGCTGACGACGGTACGGGCCTCGCGGGCCTCCGGGCGGCAGCGGGCGGGCCGCGCCGGACGTGAGGCGCCGGGCGCGGTGTACCAGTGCTGGGCGGAGGCCGAAGAGGCGCGTCTGCCCGCCTTTCCCGCACCGGAGATCAAGGTGGCCGATCTGACGGCGTTCGCCCTCCAGGCGGCCTGCTGGGGCGACCCGGACGCCTCCGGGCTCGCGCTGCCGGACCCACCGCCTGGCGGGGCGATGGCCGCGGCGCGGGAGGTGCTGACGGCCGTGGGCGCGGTGGACTCCGCCGGGCGCGCCACGGACCGCGGGCACTCGCTGGCGAGGCTGGGGGTGCATCCGCGGCTGGGCCGGGCCCTGCTCGACGCGTCCGCCGCCGGCGGGGCCGAACGGGTCGCGGAGGTCGTCGCGCTGCTGAGCGAGGAGCTGCCGCGGGAGTACGGGGACGATCTCGCCGCGGCCCTGCGGGCCGCCCGGCGCGGCGGCGACGCGTACGCGGCACGCTGGCGGACGGAGGTCCGTCGGCTGCGGGCCGCGGTGTCGGAGGTCTCCGGCACGCCCACCCGATCCGCCCGCTCCGGGCCGGAGCGGGCGGCCGGCACCGGGATCGGGAGCGGGAGCGGGAGCAAGCGGCGCCCGGAGGCCACGGGCGACACGGGCCCCACCGGGCTGCGGCCCGCCCGCCCACGGACCGGCCACGACACGGAACCGGCAGCCCCGGAAGGAAAGACCGCCGAGCCGCTGCCCACCGCCCGAGCCGGAAGCGGACCGCGCCCGGAGACCACCGGGGACACGGGCCCCACCGGGCTAGGGCCCGGCCGCCCACGGACCGGCCACGACACGGAACCGGCAGCCCCGGAGGCGAAGGCCGCCGAGCCGCTGCCCGGGGCTGGGAGTGGGCGCCGGCCGGGGGACGCGGGGCTCGTGGGGCTCGTGGCTGCTCTTGCCTTTCCGGAGCGGGTGGCTCGGCTCGATGGTGGCTCGTACCTGATGGTCTCCGGGACCCGGGCGGAGCTCGCGGACGGGTCTCCGTTGTGGGGTGCGCCCTGGATCGCCGTGGCCGTGGCCGACCGGCCGGTGGGGAGGCGGCACGCGCGCGTGCAGCTCGCCGCGGTCGTCGACGAGGACGTCGCCCGGCTCGCGGCCGGTGCGCTCCGTACGGAGCGGGACGAGGTCCGCTGGGGTGACGGCGACGTCGTCGCACGGCAGGTCGAGCGGCTGGGGGCCGTGGAGCTGGCGGTGCGGCCCCTGGCGGACGCCGCCCCCGGTCTCGTACGGGCGGCGCTGCTCGACGGCTTGCGGCAGGAGGGGTTCGGGCTGCTGCGCTGGTCGGCGGAGGCGGACGTGCTGCGGCAGCGGCTGGCGTTTCTGCGCCGGCACCTCGGCGAGCCCTGGCCCGACGTGTCCGACGACGCGCTGCACGCGCGCGTGGACGAGTGGCTGGAACCCGAGCTCGGGCGGGCCCGGCGGCGCTCCGACCTGGCGCGGATCGACGCCGGGCAGGCGCTGGCCCGTCTGCTGCCCTGGGCCTCCGGTGACGCCGGCCGGCTGGACGAGCTCGCGCCGGAACGGCTCACGGTGCCCAGCGGGTCACGGATCCGGATCGACTACGCGGATCCCGAACGGCCCGTGCTCGCCGTGAAGCTCCAGGAGATGTTCGGCCTGCACGACTCGCCCACGGTCGCCGGGGTGCCGGTCCTGGTGCACCTCCTGTCCCCCGCAGGCCGTCCCGCCGCCGTCACCGCCGACCTCGCCTCGTTCTGGAGGAACGGTTACCGGAACGTACGGGCGGAGCTGCGCGGACGGTATCCGAAGCACCCCTGGCCGGAGGACCCGGCGTCCGCGGAGCCGACCCGGCACACCAACGCCCGGCTCAGGCGCTGACCGGTTCGGTCCTCCGGGCGGGGGCCGGCCGCCGGACGTCATGAGGGCGCCCCGCCGCGGTGGCGGGGCGCCCTCATGGTGTTCGTGCCGGTGCTACGAGGATGCCGACGGGCCGGGGGACGGCTCGGCCGGGGTGTCGGCCGGCGCCACCTTCAGCTCCACGGTCAGCGTCGCGCCGCCCGCGGCGGTGATGCGCAGCAGGAACGTGCCGGTGGTGTCGTCCGCGTACAGCTTCGGCAGCTTCAGCAGGCCGTTCGCGTCCGTCTGAAGGTCCGTCAGGGTGCGGACCGGCTTGCCGTCGGCGTCCTTGAAGTAGGGGCCGCTGTCGTTCTGGGCGGGGTCGTCGGCCGACTTGACCAGGGTGGCGGTGGCCGCGACCCGGTCCGCGACGGCGCCCTTGTAGGTGGCCCTGACCTCGACCTGGTCGGCGAACTCGCCGCCCGGCGTGCAGACCAGTGCGGTGTCGGTGGTGCGGGCGAGGGCGTCGGCGGCGCGCTCGGTGACCGTGGCCGTGTAGTCGACGCCGGGGAGCGTACGGCCGACGACCGCCGCGTGGACGGTGAAGCCGCCCGTCTTCTCGCCGGCCCGGAGCGCCGGTGCCACGGCCACACCCGAGGCGTCGGTGGCGACGGTGGCGACCTTCTCGCCGCCGGTGAAGGCGGTGTCGGTGTCGCCGGTGATCGTGAACCGGATCCGCACCTTGGCGACGGCCTTGCCGTCCCCGGTCACGGCACGGGCTCTGATCTTCTCCGTGAACGCGTCGCCCGCCATGGCGGTGAGCTCGTCGGTGCCCGCGTCCTGGAGGTGGTGCACGGTGTCGGTCGGGGTGGGCGGCGTGGTGGGCGTGCCCGGGGTGGACGGCGGGTTCGGCTCGGACGGCGGGGTCGGCCGGGACGGCGGGGAAGGGATCGGCCCGGGGGTCGAGGAGCCGCCGCCCGGCTTGCCGGGCGTGGCGGGCTTTCCGGGGCCGCCGGGCTCGGGGGTCGTCCTCGGGGCGGGCGGCTGCGGCGTCGGACCGGGGTTCGCGCCGGGCGTGCGGTCGCTGCGGTGGGTCGGCAGGGGGCCGGTTCCGTCCGGGACGGAGTGGCTGCCCTTGCGGTAGAACTCCAGCCACGTCAGGACCGTGTTCAGATACTCCGTCGAGTTGTTGTAGCTGAGGATCGCGCGCCGGAGGTCGGCGTCGGTGGACAGGTCCCAGCCGTAGCGGCACAGGTAGTGGCCGGCGGCGAGGACGGCGTCGTAGACGTTGTTGGGGTCCTTCTTGCCGTCGCCGTTGCCGTCGCGGCCCGCCCACTCCCAGGTGGAGGGGATGAACTGCATGGGCCCGACCGCGCGGTCGTACCTGCTGTCCCCGTCGTACAGGCCGTGGTCGGTGTCGCTGATGTGGGCGAAGCCGTTGCCGTCGAGGGGCGGGCCGAGGATCCGGGACACCGTGGTGCCGTCGGCGCCGACGTTGCCGCCGCGTGCGTGTCCGGACTCCACCTTGCCTATGGCGGCGAGGAGTTGCCAGGGCAGGTTGCAGCCCGGCTTGGAGGCGCGCAGTTCGGCCTCGGCCTTCTTGTAGGCGTCGAGCACGGTGGCCGGTATGCCGGCCTCGGCCGGGCCCTTGGAGATCGGGGTGCCGACGACGGGCGCCGGGCTGGGGCTGTTGAGGGGCGGCAGGTCCGTGAAGTACGGCGAGTCGCCGGTCGCGCCGCCGTCGGGCTGGGGCGTCGCCTCGGCGGCGGACTGTCTGCCGTGTTCGTCGACGGTCACGTCCGGAGCCTGCGAGGCGGACAGAGCCGCGACCGCCGCCGCGGCCACGGCCGTGGTTGCCGCTCCCTTGCGCAACCTGCTGCCGAAATGCGCCGCCATAGAGTGAGCCCCTCCTGTGGACGCCCGAGCGTCCGTCTCTGTCTGTCCGTTCGCCCTGTTGTGACGATCGACCCGTGTGACTGGTTGCCCTCGCGGAGCCGCACGGGTTGACGAATCCAGGTGACCCTACGACAACTTCCTTGGTATCGGGACCCGTTCGTGCCCGATTTTCACCGGTTGGCCACGGCTGGTTAACGGGTGCACCGCTCGCGTGCCGCGCATACTGGACGGCGACGATCACACCGGCCCGCCGGCCCGGTCGACGCACGCCAGGAGGAGCCCCGTTGCCGTTCACTCTGAGCCATGCGGCAGCCGTACTCCCCGCGATACGCGGCGACGGAACGGGACGGGGACGGCTGGTCCCTTCGGTGCTCGTGGCGGGCTCCTTCGCGCCCGACCTGATCTATTACACAGCGGGTGTTGTGCCCGGGGCGATGGAGTTCGGCACCATCACGCACTCCTTCCCCGGGGTCTTCACCCTCGATGTGCTCGTCGCCTGGCTGCTGGTCGGGGTGTGGCTGCTGCTGCGCGAGCCGCTCGTCGCGCTGCTGCCGCGCGCCCGGCAGGGGCGGACGGCGGCGCTGACACGGTGCGGCACACCCTGGACGCGACCGCGCCCGGCGTCGGTGCCGTGGTGGTACGCCTCCGCCGCGCTGGGCGCGCTGACGCACGTGGTGTGGGACGCGTTCACCCACCACGACCGCTGGGGGACGCGGCTGTTCCCGGTGCTGGGCCGGCAGTTGGGCGGGGCGCCCGTCTACTGGTATCTGCAGTACGGCAGCTCGGCGGTGGCGACCGTCGTGATCGCCGGGTTCCTGGTGCACGCGCCGCGGCGGGTTCCGGCGGGCGAGCCTGCCGGGGTTCCCGAGTTGTCGGTACGGGACCGGCGGCGGGCCTGCGCCGTGATCGCGGCCTGCGCGGTCGCCGGTGCCGTGCAGCGGACCTGGCACTGGTGGACGGGCCGGGGGGCGACAGCCGCTCTCTGGGAACTGATTCCGACCCTGTGCTTCGGCGCGGGCGCGGGGCTGGCCGTGGGCCTGCCCCTGTACGCCCTGGACGTCAGGCTCCGGCGCGGTCAACGGCCTCCGGGGGGCGGTGGCGGGGACGGTGTGACGGGGCCGGCCGGATCGGTCGGTTCCGGCCGGGAGGGGGACCGTGCCGGTGCCGGTGTCTCTGGCGGTCCCGGTGGTACGAGCGGTTCAGCCCCGGCAGGTTGAGCCGGTCCCGTCCAGGTGGGGCTGGTCCGGCCGGTGTCAGGGGTTGCGGCGGTCCTGGCGGGGGTGGTGCGGGGGCGGGCCGCCCGGCCGGTTGCCGGTGGGAGTCGCGGTGGCGACGAAGACGGTGATGCTGCGCACCGGGCGGGGGCGGTGCAGCGGAGAGAGCAGCAGGGCGAGGTAGCCGCGAGCGGTGTCCGCCCACAGACACCAGGCACGTGTCTCCCCGGGTAGAGGATCGCCGGGGCCGAACCGGGCGCGGAGCCCGCTCGCGGCACGGCGCAGGGTCGCCGTCAGATTCGCCGGAACGCGGGCCGTACCGGCGTCGGGCGCGTAGGGCCGGACCGACAGAGGTGCCCCTTTGGGGGCCTCGCCGATGTCCACCCGTATCACCGCCGGCCGGCGGTTGAGCATGCGTATACCCATGCCCGCATCCTGTCGGGCACGGCTCGCGGCTGCGCCTCTTCGGGGTCCACGTGAGTGACGGGCGCTGCCGCGGGTGCGCCAGGCGAGGGAGGGCCTCGCTCCGAGCACACCGAAGCCGGCGGAGCCGCCCTTCAGGGAGCACCCCGGCGCACGGGCGGTGGCCGGTACGCGGTGGCCACGGCACGCGACGGGGCTCCGGCCCCGGCTCCGTGGGCCCCCCACGCGCCGCAGGCTAGTGCGCCGCCGACTCCCAGTCCGGGCCCACGCCGACCGAGACGTCCAGCGGGGCCCTGAGCTGTACCGCGCCGGCCATCTGGTGGCGGACGATCTGCTCCACGGTCTCGCGTTCCCCGGGAGCGATCTCCAGGACGATTTCGTCATGCACCTGGAGCAGCATGCGGGAGGTGAGGCCCGCCTCGCGCAGGGCGCGGTCCACGTGCAGCATGGCGATCTTGACGATGTCGGCCGCCGTGCCCTGAATGGGCGCGTTGAGGGCCATGCGCTCGGCCATTTCTCGGCGCTGACGGTTGTCGCTGTTGAGGTCGGGCAGATAGCGGCGGCGGCCGAACAGGGTCTCGGTGTACCCGGTCGCCCGCGCCTCGTCGACCACGCGGCGCAGATAGTCCCGTACGCCGCCGAAACGCTCGAAGTAGGCGTCCATCAGACCGCGCGCCTCGGCCGCCTCGATGTTCAGCTGCTGGGAGAGGCCGAAGGCCGACAACCCGTACGCCAGGCCGTAGGACATCGCCTTGATCTTGCGCCGCATCTCCGGCTCCACCGCCGAGCGGTCGACGCCGAAGACCTGCGAGGCCGCCGTGGTGTGCAGGTCCTCGCCCGAGGTGAACGCCTCGATCAGGCCCGCGTCCTCGGACAGGTGGGCCATCACGCGCAACTCGATCTGGCTGTAGTCGGCGGTCATCAGCGACTCGAAGCCCTCGCCGACCACGAAGCCGCGCCGGATGGCCCGGCCCTCGTCGGTGCGGACGGGGATGTTCTGCAGATTGGGGTCCGTCGACGACAGGCGGCCGGTCGCGGCGACCGTCTGGTTGAACGTGGTGTGGATGCGGCCGTCCGCCGCGATCGTCTTGATCAGGCCCTCGACGGTGACGCGCAGCTTCGCCTGCTCGCGGTGGCGGAGCATGATGACCGGCAGCTCGTTGTCCGTCTGGCCGGCCAGCCATGCCAGGGCGTCGGCGTCGGTGGTGTAGCCGGTCTTCGTCTTCTTCGTCTTCGGGAGGGCGAGCTCGCCGAAGAGGACTTCCTGGAGCTGCTTGGGCGAGCCGAGGTTGAACTCGTGCCCGGCCGCCGCGTGCGCCTCCTTCACGGCCTGCTGCACCGCGCCCGCGAACATCTGCTCCATCGCTTCCAGGTGGGCGCGGTCCGCCGCGATGCCGTTCCGCTCCATGCGGGCCAGCAGGGCGGACGTCGGCAGCTCCACGTCGCGCAGCAGGTCCGCGGCGCCGACCTCCGGGATGCGGGCCTCGAAGGCCTCGCCGAGGTCGAGGACGGCTCGGGCCTGGATCATCAGCGCCTCCGCCTCGGCGCCCTCGTCCGCGCCGAAGGCGAGCTGCCCGTCGGCCGCGGCGGCGGGGACCAGCTCCCGGTGCAGGTACTCCAGGGACAGGGCGTCCAGGTCGAAGGAGCGGCGGCCCGGCTTGACCAGGTAGGCGGCGAGCGCGGTGTCCATGGTGGCGCCCTCGATGGTCCAGCCGTGCTCGGCGAAGACCCGCATGGCGCCCTTGGCGTTGTGGAAGATCTTGGGCCGGTCCGCGTCGGCCAGCCAGGCGGCGAGCGTGCTCTCGTCCGCCTCGTCGAGCTGCGACGGGTCGAACCAGGCGGCCGCTCCGTCGGGCGCGGCGAGCGCGATCTCGGCGACCGAACCCGCGCCGAGGGCCCAGGCGTCGACGGTGGCGACGCCGAGGACCTGCGTGCCGTGCTCGGTGAGCCAGGCGGCCAGCTCGCCGGTGCCGAGCACGGTGCCGTCCAGCTCCACGCCGTCCGTCGTGATCGGGGTCGTCTCGGCCTCCTCGGCGCCCGGGTCCACGGCGAAGAGCCGCTCGCGCAGGGAGGGGTTGCGGATCTCCAGGGTGTCCAGGACCATCGCGACGGCCTTGCGGTCGTACGGGGTGCGGGTGAGGTCCGTGACGGCCTTCGGGAGCTCGACGCTCCGCTCCAGCTCGGTGAGCCGGCGGTTGCGCTTGACGGACTCGAGGTGGTCGCGCAGGTTCTGGCCCGCCTTGCCCTTGACCTCCTCGACCCGCTCCACGAGCTGCGCGAACGAACCGAACTGGTTGATCCACTTCGCGGCGGTCTTCTCACCGACGCCGGGGATGCCCGGCAGGTTGTCCGACGGGTCGCCGCGCAGTGCGGCGAAGTCCGGGTACTGGGCCGGTGTCAGCCCGTACTTCTCGATGACCTTCTCCGGGGTGAACCGGGTCAGCTCGGAGACGCCCTTGGTGGGGTAGAGCACCGTCGTGTGCTCGGAGACCAGCTGGAAGGAGTCGCGGTCACCGGTGACGATCAGCACCTCGAAGCCCTCGGCCTCGGCCTGGGTGGCGAGGGTGGCGATCACGTCGTCCGCCTCGTACCCCTCGACGGCGAAGCGGGAGGCGTTCATCGCGTCGAGCAGTTCGCCGATCAGCTCGACCTGGCCCTTGAACTCGTCCGGGGTCTTGGAGCGGTTCGCCTTGTACTCGGTGAACTCCGCCGAGCGCCAGGTCTTGCGGGAGACGTCGAAGGCGACGGCGAAGTGCGTCGGCTCCTCGTCACGCAGGGTGTTGGCCAGCATCGACGCGAAGCCGTAGATGGCGTTCGTCGGCTGGCCCGTCGCGGTCGTGAAGTTCTCCGCGGGCAGCGCGAAGAACGCGCGGTAGGCCAGCGAGTGCCCGTCCATGAGCATCAGCCGCGGCCGGGCGCCGCCGGGGGTGGTGTCGGTCTTCTTCGATGCTGTCTCTGCCACGCCCCCGATCCTGCCACGTACCACTGACAGCCGAAGCCCGCGCCCTGACAGCCGGCCCCCACCGCCCGCCTCCGCGGCCCACCGTCCACCTCCGCACCCGGCGGAACGCCACGCCCCGGCCCCCGCCCGGCCCGGCCACGACGCCCCACGACATCGCGCCGTCCCGGAGCCCGGAGCCCGGAGCCGAGCCAGCGCCGGGAGACGCCCCACTCCACGGCACGCTCGCCGCGCGGCCATCGAAGGTCACGTCCGGCCGTAAGCCCGGCGGCTCGGTCGGCGAGCGGGGGCTGGGCCATGCGCCCGGCGGCCGTCACGCTGTGGCCTCGTGCCGTCCCGGGCCGGAACCGGGCCCATGCCGGAGACGGTCCGCAGTGCAGGACATCCGGCAGCGCAGACCGACCGCAGGGCACGATCCGAACCGGGACCGGCGGGTCAACCCCCGACGCCATCGCCCGCAGCGCCGTGCCGGCCGCGGCCGGACCGGCCCCACGCCGGAAGGCCGTCCGCGCGGCCCGCGCCCCGGCTGTCGTCGGCCCTGGGGCGGGCCGTGCGTGCGGTGGCGTGCGGCGC
>NZ_JBIBWH010000001.1:286104-458963 GCF_043081205.1 Streptomyces sp. NPDC014889 | reverse complement strand
CGATCCGCACCGGGACCGGCGCGCCAACCCCCGACACCATCGCCCGCAGCGCCGCGCCGGCCGCGGCCCGGACCGGCCCCACGCCGGAAGGCCGTCCGCGCGGCCCGCGCCCCGGCTGTCGTCGGCCCTGGGGCGGGCCGTGCGTGCGGTGGCGTGCGGCGCGGCACGCACGGCCGTCCTGTCCCACGGCCCCGACCGCAAAAGCCCCGCGGCGCCGCGCCGGCCGCAGCCCGGACCAGGCCCACGCCGGAAAGCGGCCCGCAATACAGAACATCCCGCGAGGCAGGCCGGCCGCAGGGCACGATCCGCACCGGGACCGGCGCGCCAACCCCCGACACCATCGCCCGCAGCGCCGCGCCGGCCGCGGCCCGGACCGGCCCCACGCCGGAAGGCCGTCCGTGCGGCCCGCGCCCCGGCTGTCGTCGGCCCTGGGGCGGGCCGTGCATGCGGCGCGGCACGCACGGCCGTCCTGTCCCACGGCCCCGACCGCAAAAGCCCCGCGGCGCCGCGCCGGCCGCGGCCCGGACCAGGCCCACGCCGGAAGGCCGTCCGCGCGGCCCCCACCCCAGCTGTCGTCGGCCCTGGGGCGGGCCGTGCGTGCGGTGGCGTGCGGTGCGGCACGCACGGCCGTCCTGTTCCGCGCCCCGGCCGCAAAAGCCCCGCGGCGCCGTGCCGCCCGCGGCCGTTCTTCCCCCGTCCCCGGCCGTAAAGGCTCTCGCGTCGTCGTGCGAGGATCGGGGGCGTTGTTCATGTGCCGCAGTCGAAGGAGAGCGTGCGATGGCCACGAAGCCGCCCATGGGTGATCCGGTTCAGGACGCGCCGCAGGTAGCCGAGCCGCAGCACGCGGCGGCGGGGCTGCCGGCCATCGGGCACACGCTGCGGATCGCCCAGCAGCAGATGGGGGTGCGGCGCACCGCGCTGACCCTGCTGCGGGTGAACCAGAAGGACGGCTTCGACTGCCCGGGCTGCGCCTGGCCCGAGCCCGAGCACCGGCACACGGCCGAGTTCTGCGAGAACGGCGCGAAGGCGGTCGCCGAGGAGGCCACCCTGCGCCGGGTCACCCCGGAGTTCTTCGCCGCGCACTCCGTGTCCGACCTGGCGGACCGCAGCGGGTACTGGCTGGGCCAGCAGGGACGGCTCACTCACCCCATGTACCTGCCCGAGGGCGCCGAGCACTACGAACCGGTCACCTGGGAGCGCGCCTTCGACATCGTCGCGGAGGAGATCGCCGCCCTCGGCTCCCCCGACGAGGCCCTCTTCTACACCTCCGGCCGCACCAGCAACGAGGCCGCGTTCCTCTACCAGCTCTTCGCCCGCGAGCTCGGCACCAACAACCTGCCCGACTGCTCCAACATGTGCCACGAGTCCTCCGGCTCGGCCCTGTCGGAGACGATCGGGGTCGGCAAGGGCAGTGTCCTCCTTGAGGACCTGTACAAGGCCGATCTGATCATCGTCGCCGGGCAGAACCCGGGGACGAACCACCCCCGGATGCTCTCCGCCCTGGAGAAGGCCAAGGCGGGCGGCGCGAGGATCATCAGCGTCAACCCGCTGCCCGAGGCCGGTCTGGAGCGGTTCAAGAACCCGCAGACCCCGCAGGGCATGCTCAAGGGCGCCGCGCTCACCGACCTGTTCCTCCAGATCCGCATCGGCGGCGACCAGGCCCTCTTCCGCCTCCTCAACAAGCTGATCCTCGACACCGAGGGCGCGGTGGACGAGCAGTTCGTCCGCGAACACACCCATGGCTACGAGGACTTCGCGCGGGCCGCCCGCGCCGCCGACTGGGACGAGACGCTCACCGCGACCGGACTCACCCGCGCGGAGATCGACCGCGCGCTGGAGATGGTCCTCGCCTCCGAGCGCACCATCGTGTGCTGGGCGATGGGCCTGACCCAGCACAAGCACTCGGTGCCGACCATCCGCGAGGTCGTCAACTTCCTGCTGCTGCGCGGCAACATCGGCCGCCCGGGCGCGGGCGTGTGCCCGGTGCGCGGCCACTCCAACGTGCAGGGCGACCGCACCATGGGCATCTTCGAGCGCCCCGATCCCGCCTTCCTGGACGCCCTGGAGAAGGAGTTCGGCTTCGCACCGCCGCGCGAGCACGGCTACGACGTCGTACGCGCCATCCGGGCCCTGCGCGACGGCGAGGCGAAGGTGTTCTTCGCCATGGGCGGCAACTTCGTCTCCGCCTCGCCCGACACCGACGTCACCGAGGCCGCCATGCGCCGGGCCCGGCTGACGGTGCACGTGTCGACCAAGCTCAACCGCTCCCACGTGGTCACGGGCGCGCGTGCGCTGATCCTGCCCACCCTCGGCCGCACCGAGCGGGACGTGCAGGAGGGAGGCGAGCAGTTCGTCACCGTCGAGGACTCCATGGGCATGGTGCACGCCTCCCGGGGCCGGCTGCGGCCCGCGGGACCGCAGTTGAAGTCGGAGCCGGCCATCGTGTGCGCTCTGGCCCGCCGGGTGCTGGGCGAGAACAGCGTGGTTCCCTGGGAGGAGTTCGAGAAGGACTACGCCGCGATCCGCGACCGGATCGCCCGGGTGGTCCCCGGCTTCGAGGACTTCAACGCGCGCGTGGCCCCTCCCCAAGCTCTCGGCTCCGCTCGAGCAGGGGATACCCCATCCGGCGGCTTCGCGCTGCCGCACGCCCCGCGCGACGAGCGCCGCTTCCCGACGGCCACCGGCAAGGCCAACTTCACCGCCGCGCCGGTGGAGTACCCCGAACTGCCCGAGGGCCGGCTGCTGTTGCAGACGCTGCGCTCGCACGACCAGTACAACACCACGGTGTACGGCCTCGACGACCGCTACCGGGGGATCAAGAACGGCCGGCGGGTGGTGCTGGTCAACCCGGAGGACGCGCGGGCGCTCGGGGTGGCCGACGGATCGTACGTGGACCTGGTCGGCGAGTGGAAGGACGGCGTGGAGCGGCGGGCACCGGGCTTCCGGGTCGTGCACTATCCGACGGCCCGCGGCTGCGCCGCCTCCTACTACCCGGAGACCAATGTGCTGGTGCCGCTGGACGCCACCGCCGACACCAGCAACACCCCGGCCAGCAAGTCCGTCGTGGTGCGTCTGGAACAATCGGCGGCCGACTGAGCGTTCGCTCAGTGAATGCGGTGGCCGATCGACCACGAGCCGACCGGCACCGGGCCGATTCCAGGACGAACGGAGCCGCACCCCATGGGCGAGCAGCAGCACGTGAAGTTCCCGCAGGAAGTCCTCGACGAGTACGCCGCGCTCGGCGTCGACCTGCCCGCCCTCTTCTCCGCCGGACACCTCGGCACCCGCATGGGCGTGCAGATCCTGGAGGCGTCCGCAGACCGCGTCGTCGGCACCATGCCGGTGGAGGGCAACACCCAGCCCTACGGGCTGCTGCACGGCGGCGCCTCCGCCGTCCTCGCCGAGACCCTCGGCTCCGTCGGCGCCATGCTGCACGGCGGCAGCTCCAAGATCGCCGTGGGTGTCGACCTGAACTGCACCCATCACCGCGGGGCGCGCTCCGGGCTGGTCACCGGAGTGGCCACACCCCTCCACCGGGGACGCTCGACGGCGACGTACGAGATCGTGATCAGCGACGAGGAGGGGCGTCGGGTGTGCAGCGCCCGTCTGACCTGCCTGCTGCGCGACGTGAACCCGGGCGACGGCCCCGCGGGCGCGGCCGGCTGAGCCACGGAACCGCCTCCCCGACCGTTGCCCCCGGACACCGGGCCGCCTAGCTTCTTGCCATGACAACGGGAGGAGCGTCCCGGCCGGGGGCGCGGTCGAGCCGGTTCCGCCCCCAACTACCGCCTTTCCCCAAGCACCTGACTGACCGTCGACTCAAGGGCGACCACCCCGGCAGGAGACCGGGGCCGTGAGCGGCGTCGGGCCGCTCGAACCGGGCGAGGGCACGCACGCGTGGGACACCTCCGACCTGGACGACCCGGACACCCGAGACATCCCGGACGACCCCCACGCCCGCCCCCTCGCGCCCCTGACCCGCTTGTACCGGCGCCACCGCCGGGCCGCGCTCACCGCCCTGACGCTCACCCTCCTCCTCGCGGGCGTCGGCTACTTGTCCGCCATCCGCCAGGACACCCCGCAGCCCCGGCCACGCCCGCCGGCGCCGCCCTATCCCTCCCAAGTGACCGACGTGTCCTACCTGGACGAGGTCGCCGCACCCCACGACGGCAAAACCAGGACATTCAGCTTCGCGGTGCTGGTCAGCGTGCGGTCCGGCCCACCCGTGACCGTCACCGGCATCACCCAGCCGTACGCGGGTCTTTCCCTCACCTCCGAGCCCCGGGCACCTTTCCTCACCCGGGCGGGATCCGCCCATAAAGTTGTGATCACCATGCATGTGAAGGAATGCGGAAAAGTGCCGGGGAACGCCGGCCTCCCCTTCCTGGACGTAACACTGCGTAATAAACGCGCAATCCAGGTGCACAGTTTCATCCTCGGGCCGCGCTATGCCCAGAGCCTCTCCCAATCCCTGCAAGGCGCCTGCGGCAACGGTTCCCGGTAATCACCAAAACCGCTGAGACACCTGATCGCAGCACCACGCGTCCTGCGGGTTCTCAGAATCCGGACCGGGCGAATCCGCCTGAATTCCGCTCTTCCACCCGCCGCGTACCGCTCTGCAATACGTCGTGTCATAACAAGAGAGTCACAGCCTTGGCCAAGCCCTCCTCGACGTTCCCTGTGCGCGCCTAGAGTCACCGCCAGTCACGGCGCGTCGGATTACCTCTTCGACTCCGCGCTCGACTCGACCTCTTCCAGGGGGGAGGGGCCGTGCCAGGGAAAGGACTGATCGTGCGTCAACGTTCACTCATCGCCGTTACCGCAGCACTGGCAGCGGGAGCACTCACCCTCACCGCCTGCGGCTCCCGGGGTGGTGACAAGGGTTCCGACTCCGGCAACGGTGGCACCACCGTGGTCATCGGCGTCGACGCCCCGCTGACCGGCGACCTGTCCGCCATGGGCCTCGGCATCAAGAACTCCGCCGACCTCGCCGCCAAGACGGCCAACAAGCAGAAGTTCGTCGAGGGCGTCACCTTCAAGATCCAGGCCCTGGACGACCAGGCCCAGCCCTCCTCGGGCCAGCAGAACGCCGTCAAGCTCGTCGCCAACAAGGACGTCCTCGGCGCCGTCGGCCCCCTCAACTCCTCCGTCTCGGAGTCCATGCAGAAGGTCTTCGACGACGCCAAGCTGGTCCAGGTCTCCCCCGCCAACACCGGCCCCTCCCTCAGCCAGGGCCCCGACTGGCGGACCAAGAAGGTGCGCCAGTACAAGTCGTACTTCCGCACCGCGACCACGGACGCCATCCAGGGCCCGTTCGCCGCCCAGTACGTCTACAACATGGCGAAGAAGACGAAGGTCTTCGTCATCGACGACAAGAAGACCTACGGCGCCGGCCTGGCCGGCACCTTCACCGACGAGTTCAAGAAGCTCGGCGGCAAGGTCGTCGGCACCGAGCACATCAACCCCGACACCAAGGACTTCTCCGCGGTCGCCACCAAGGTCAAGAAGTCCGGCGCGGACATCGTCTACTACGGCGGCGAGTACCCGCAGGCCGGCCCGCTCAGCAAGCAGATCAAGGCCGCCGGCGCCAAGGTCCCGCTCATCGGCGGCGACGGCATCAACGACGCCAAGTTCATCGAGCTGGCCGGCCCCGACAGCGGCGGCGACCTCGCCACCTCCGTCGGCACCCCGGTCGAGGAACTCGACTCCGCCAAGCAGTTCACGGCCGACTACAAGGCCGCCGGCTACAAGGAGGAGTACTCCGCCTACGGCGGCTACTCCTACGACTCCGCCTGGGCCATCATCGAGGCCGTCAAGAAGGTCGTCGACGACAACGGCGGCAAGCTGCCCTCCGACGCCCGCGCCAAGGTCACCGAGGCCATGCAGAACGTCTCCTTCGACGGAGTGACCGGCAAGGTCTCCTTCGACGAGTTCGGCGACGCCACCAACAAGCAGCTCACCGTCTACGCCGTCAAGAACGGCGCCTGGGAGTCGGTCCACTCCGGGACCTTCACGGGCTGAGTCACCACCAGCACCGCTCAACCGTCGCGCGGGGCGCTGTTCCACTGGCGCCCCGCGCGCACGCGCATCCGGCCCACAATCCGTCAAACATCCGAACGTCTCGGAGGACATGCGGTGAACGAACTGCCGCAGCAGCTGGTCAACGGCCTGCTACTGGGATCCATGTACGGGCTCGTCGCCATCGGCTACACGATGGTCTATGGCATCGTCCAGCTCATCAACTTCGCCCATGGCGAGATCTTCATGACCGGCGCCTTCGGGGCACTCTCGGTCTACCTGTGGCTGCCGGGCGGCACCACCATGTGGATCACGCTGCCGCTCATGCTCGTCGGCGCCATCATCGTCGCCGTGCTCGTCGCCATCGGGGCGGAACGGTTCGCCTACCGCCCCCTGCGCGGCGGCCCGCGCCTGGCGCCCCTGATCACCGCGATCGGCCTCTCCCTCGCGCTCCAGCAGGCGGTGTGGGCCTGGTACCCGGACGCCAAGTCCGCGCGCACCTTCCCGCAGATCGCCGGCGGCCCCTTCGAGATCGGCAGCGTCACCATCCAGACCGGTGACATCTTCCTCATCTGCGCCGCCCCCCTCAGCATGGCCATCCTCGCCTACTTCGTCATGAAGACCCGTACCGGACGAGGCATGCAGGCCACCGCGCAGGACCCGGACACCGCCAAGCTGATGGGCGTCAACACCGACCGCATCATCGTGGTCGCCTTCGCCCTCGGCGCCACGTTCGCCGCCGTCGGATCCGTCGCCTACGGCCTCAAGTACGGCGAGATCCAGTTCCGGATGGGCTTCATCCTCGGCCTGAAGGCCTTCACCGCGGCCGTCCTCGGCGGCATCGGCAACATCTACGGCGCCATGATCGGCGGCATCGTCCTCGGCGTCGCCGAGACCCTCGCCACCGCCTACATCTCCGACATCCCCGGCATGCACCAGTTCGGCAGCCAGTCCTGGGCCGACGTCTGGGCGTTCGTACTCCTCATCCTCGTGCTGCTGTTCAGGCCACAGGGCCTGCTCGGCGAGCGCGTGGCGGACAGGGCGTGACACCGATGACCACACAGACCACCGCACCCGACGCCGCAGGCGCGCCCGACGCCGGCAGCGCCGCCCCCAGCGGCTTCATCCGCCTGCCCGAGCACATCGGCCTCGCCCTGGCCACCGGCGGCTCCGTCCTGACCGTCGCCTCCGCCTTCCTCGCCTGGACCTGGACGTCCGAATTCCCCGGCGACCTCACCGTCTACGGCTACCCCGGCGGCCTCCAGGTCCTCGTCCTCATCGGCGCGCTGCTCACCGCGCTCCTCGGCCTCGCCGCCTACGGAGTCAAGGGCCTCGGCTGGCTCGTGCCCGCCGGCGGCACCGGCGCACTCACCCTGGCCGCGCTCGGCACCTTCGGCACCGCCTGGTACACCATCCTCGCGATCAGCGGCAAACTCGGCGGCCTTGTCAACCTCGAACCGGGCGGATGGGTCCTCGCCGCGGCCACCGTCATCACCCTGATCGGCGTGCTCTCCCTGCCGTTCGAACGGCCGGTGACCGAACCCGTCGACCCCGAGGACAGCACCCGGGACCGGATACGGCACAGCGCGCGCAACAAGCTCGCCGTGGTCCGGGCAGCCGTCCCCTCCGGCACCCCCGCCCCGGCCCGCACCCTGCCGCTCTACGCCGAGATCCTCGTCATCATCGCGGCCATGGCCATCGGCCTCACCGTCTTCACGTACGGCATCAGCACCTCGTACGACGAGCTCTTCATCGGCTTCCTCATCACCGTCGGCTTCGGCTTCGCCGCGATCTTCAAGTCCGGGCTCGTGGCCCGTGTCTCGGCGATCACCGCCAAGCACCGCAACGTCACCATGCTCAGCGCCTTCGTGGCCGCGGCCGCCTTCCCCTTCACCCAGTCCGACGACCAGTACGCGGCGATCGGCGTCTACATCCTGATCTTCGCCACCGTCGCACTCGGCCTGAACATCGTCGTCGGCCTCGCCGGCCTGCTCGACCTCGGTTACGTCGCCTTCCTCGGCGTCGGCGCCTACACCGCGGCCCTGGTCTCCGGCTCGCCGTCCTCGCCCCTGCACCTCCATCTCCCGTTCTGGGCCTCCGCGTTGCTCGGCGGCGTGGTCGCCATGATCTTCGGCGTCCTCATCGGCGCCCCCACCCTGCGGCTGCGCGGCGACTACCTCGCCATCGTCACCCTCGGCTTCGGAGAGATCTTCCGCATCGCCGTCCTCAACATGGACGGCACCTCAGGACCCGACGTCACCAACGGCTCCAACGGCATCTCCTCCGTACCGAACCTGAACATTCTCGGCTTCGACTTCGGCCAGGAGCACACCTTCCTCGGGTTCACCATCGCCCGCTTCGCCAACTACTTCCTGCTGATGCTCCTGATCACGCTGATCGTCGTCGTGGTCTTCCGGCGCAGCAGCGACTCCCGCATCGGCCGCGCCTGGATCGCCATCCGCGAGGACGAGACCGCCGCACGCGCCATGGGCATCAACGGCTTCCGCGTCAAGCTCATCGCCTTCGCCCTCGGCGCCACGCTGGCCGGCCTCGCCGGCGCCGTCCAGGCCCACGTCACCTACACCGTGACACCCGAGCAGTACCAGTTCGCCCACGTCGTCCCGCCCAACTCCGCCTTCCTGCTCGCCGCGGTCGTCCTCGGCGGCATGGGCACCATCAGCGGCCCCCTCGTCGGCGCGGCACTGCTCTACCTCATCCCGGCCAAGCTCCAGTTCCTCGGCGACTACCAGCTCCTGGCCTTCGGTCTCGCACTCGTACTGCTGATGCGCTTCCGCCCGGAAGGCCTCATCCCCAACCGGCGCCGCCAGCTCGAATTCCACGAGCAGACGGAGGCACCCGCGGTCCTCAGCAAGGCAGGGGTCTGACCCATGACTACCGACACCACCCCCAGGGACACCACGCCCACCCCGGCCGCGCAGGGCGAGACCGTCCTCGACGCACGCGGCGTCACCATGCGCTTCGGCGGCCTCACCGCCGTACGCGGAGTCGACCTCACCGTCAACAGCGGCGAGATCGTCGGGCTCATCGGCCCCAACGGCGCCGGCAAGACCACCTTCTTCAACTGCCTCACCGGCCTCTACGTCCCCACCGAGGGCGAGGTCCGCTACAAAGGCACCGTCCTGCCGCCCAAGTCCTTCAAGGTCACCGCCGCAGGCATCGCCCGCACCTTCCAGAACATCCGCCTGTTCGCCAACATGACGGTCCTGGAGAACGTGCTCGTCGGCCGGCACACCCGCACCAAGGAAGGACTCTGGTCCGCCCTGCTGCGCGGCCCCGGATTCCACCGCGCCGAAGCCGCCTCCCGCGCACGGGCCATGGAACTCCTGGAGTTCGTCGGCCTCGCCCACAAGGCCGAGCACCTCTCCCGCAACCTGCCCTACGGCGAGCAGCGCAAGCTGGAGATCGCCCGCGCCCTGGCCAGCGAGCCGGGCCTGCTCCTCCTGGACGAGCCCACCGCAGGCATGAACCCCCAGGAGACCCGGGCCACCGAGGAACTCGTCTTCGCCATCCGGGACATGGGCATCGCCGTGCTCGTCATCGAGCACGACATGCGGTTCATCATGAACCTCTGCGACCGCGTCGCCGTACTCGTCCAGGGCGAGAAGCTCATCGAGGGCGACAGCGCCACCGTCCAGGGCGACGAGCGCGTCATCGCCGCCTACCTCGGCGAACCCTTCGAAGGCGCGCCCGGCGCCGAGGAGGCCGCCGAGGTCGAGAACGCCGAGGCACAAGCCGAGGCGGCCGAGGCGCAGGCAGAGGACGACACCCCGCAGGACGCCGCGCCCGGCAAGGAGAACGACCGATGACCGCACTGCTCGAAGTCGAGGACCTCCGCGTCGCCTACGGCAAGATCGAGGCCGTCAAGGGCATCTCCTTCACGGTCGAGGCCGGCCAGGTCGTCACCCTCATCGGCACCAACGGCGCCGGCAAGACCACCACGCTGCGCACCCTGTCCGGGCTGCTCAAGCCGGTCGGCGGGCAGATCAGGTTCAACGGCAAGTCGCTGAAGAAGGCCCCCGCCCACCAGATCGTCTCGCTGGGACTCGCCCACTCCCCCGAGGGGCGGCACATCTTCCCGCGGATGACGATCGAGGACAATCTCCGGCTCGGCGCCTTCCTGCGCAAGGACAGGGAAGGCATCGAAAAGGACATTCAGCACGCCTACGATCTCTTCCCCATCCTCGGCGAACGCAGAAAGCAGGCCGCGGGCACCCTCTCCGGCGGCGAACAGCAAATGCTCGCCATGGGCCGGGCGCTGATGTCCCAGCCGAAACTGCTCATGCTCGACGAGCCCTCCATGGGCCTTTCGCCGATCATGATGCAGAAGATCATGGCGACCATCGCCGAACTGAAATCCCAGGGCACGACGATTCTGCTCGTCGAGCAGAACGCCCAGGCGGCGCTTTCCCTCGCCGACCAGGGGCACGTCATGGAGGTCGGCAACATCGTGCTGTCCGGCACCGGCCAGGATCTGCTGCACGACGAATCGGTCCGCAAGGCGTACCTGGGCGAGGACTGACCGCGCCCCGGTGACCGCCGGAAAGGGAATGGGCTCGCGTCCCGTACGGGACGCGAGCCCATTCCCTTTCCACTGTCCGGCTCAGTCCTTGTCGGGCTTGGCGCCCTTCGCGGCCTTCTTCTCCTCGCTGTCCTGGATGACCGCCTCCGCGACCTGCTGCATCGACATGCGGCGGTCCATCGAGGTCTTCTGGATCCAGCGGAACGCGGCCGGCTCGGTCAGCCCGTACTCCGTCTGAAGGATCGACTTGGCACGGTCGACCAGCTTGCGGGTCTCCAGCCGCTGGGCGAGGTCGGCGACCTCCTTCTCCAGTTCCTTCAGCTCGGTGAACCGCGAGACGGCCATCTCGATCGCCGGGACGACGTCGCTCTTGCTGAACGGCTTGACGAGATACGCCATCGCACCGGCGTCCCGGGCCCGCTCCACCAGGTCGCGCTGCGAGAACGCGGTGAGCATGAGCACGGGCGCGATCCGCTCCTCGGCGATCCGCTCCGCGGCCGAGATGCCGTCGAGCCTGGGCATCTTCACATCGAGGATCACCAGGTCCGGGCGGTGCTCGCGGGCCAGCTCCACGGCCCGCTCCCCGTCCCCGGCCTCGCCGACGACCTGGTAGCCCTCCTCCTCGAGCATCTCTTTGAGATCGAGCCGGATCAGCGCCTCGTCCTCGGCGATGACGACCCGGGTCGTCAGCGGAGGCACGTGCGACTTGTCGTCGTCGGACACGTCTACGGGCTGGGGCGACTCGGCGGTCACGGGGGCGCTCCTTGGTCCGGGCGGGGCAGGTACTGCTGCCTAAGCAGCCTACCCAGAGGCACGGGGCTGGGCTCACCCGGTACACTCACCGCAGTGCCTGGCCGGGTTGGTGGAACGGTATACACGGAGGTCTCAAACACCTCTGCCTGTGAGGGCTTGCGGGTTCGAATCCCGCACCCGGCACGTTTGAAGTGGAGGGTCACGTTCGCGTGATCCTCCACTTTTCGCTGCACACCGCAACGCCTAGTGACCCAGAGTGGTTGCATGGAACAGCACAACCCTTCGATCCGAGCACACGCTGTCGCACTCATGCGCCAAGGCGTTCCCAACCGCATCGTCGCGGAGCAGCTCAACGTGCCGCGCGGAACCGTCGGCTGGTGGCGCAGCGAGGACCGCAAAACACGCGGCGAGGTCTACCAGCAGCCCACCGACTGCCCCAGGTGCACCGGGCGAGGCTTCGATCGGATCGCCTACGCCTACCTGCTCGGCCTCTACCTCGGCGACGGGCACATCGTCTCCAAGTACAAGCAGCACCACCTGTCCATCTTCTGCAATGCGGCGCAGACGGGCCTGATCGCCGCTGCCGAAGACGCCATGCACAGGGTGATGCCTTCGACCAGTGTCCAGCGGCGGCGCAGGCCCGGCTGTGTCGAGGTGAAGTCCCACACCATGCACTGGGTGTGCATGTTCCCCCAGCACGGCACCGGCAAGAAGCACGAGCGCAAGATCGCTCTCGAACCGTGGCAGCAGGCAATCGTCGACGCGCATCCATGGGAGTTCATCCGCGGCCTCATCCACTCGGACGGCTGTCGTATCAAGAACTGGACGACCCGCATGGTGGCCGGTGAGCCCAAGCGCTACGAATACCCGCGCTACTTCTTCACCAATGTCTCCGACGACATCCGGCAGCTCTACACCACGACCCTCGACAAGCTCGGCATCAAGTGGACTCACTGCACCCGCCACGGAAACCCGTACAACATCTCCGTCGCCCGCAAGGCCTCCGTGGCTCTCATGGACGCTCACGTCGGCCCCAAGTACTGAGGCTATTTCGGCCTGTCGTCCTCGCCGATGTGGTGGACCCTGACCAGGTTCGTCGAGCCCGGGACGCCCGGGGGTGAGCCCGCGGTGATCACTACCACGTCGCCCTTCTCGCAGCGGCCGTAGCGCAGGAGCAGTTCGTCGACCTGGTCGACCATGGCATCGGTCGAGTCGACGCGGGGGCCGAGGAACGTCTCGACGCCCCAGGTGGCGCTGAGTTGGGAGCGGGTCGCCGGTTCCGGGGTGAAGGCAAGGAGCGGGATGGGTGAGCGGTAGCGGGAGAGCCGGCGGGCGGTGTCGCCCGACTGTGTGAAGGCGACCAGGAACCTGGCGCCGAGGAAGTCGCCGATCTCCGCCGCCGCGCGGGCCACGGCGCCGCCCTGGGTGCGGGGCTTGTTGCGGTCGGTCAGCGGCGGCAGGCCCTTGGCGAGAAGGTCCTCCTCGGCCGCCGCGACGATGCGGGCCATCGTCCGCACCGTCTCCACGGGGTGCTTGCCCACACTGGTCTCGCCCGAGAGCATCACCGCGTCCGTGCCGTCGAGCACCGCGTTGGCCACGTCCGAGGCCTCGGCGCGGGTCGGGCGGGAGTTGCCGATCATCGAGTCGAGCATCTGGGTGGCGACGATCACCGGCTTGGCGTTCCGCCGGGCCAGTTTGATCGCGCGTTTCTGCACGATCGGGACCTGCTCCAGCGGCATCTCCACGCCCAGGTCGCCGCGGGCGACCATGATGCCGTCGAAGGCGGCCACGATGTCGTCGACGGCCTCCACCGCCTGCGGTTTCTCGATCTTGGCGATGACGGGGAGGCGGCGGCCCTCGTCGTCCATGACGCGGTGGACGTCGAGGATGTCCCGGCCGCCGCGGACGAACGACAGTGCGACGACGTCGAAGCCGGTGCGCAGCGCCCAGCGCAGGTCGTCCTCGTCCTTCTTGGACAGGGCGGGGACCGACACGGCGACGCCCGGCAGGTTGAGCCCCTTGTGGTCGGAGATCACGCCGCCCTCGAACACCCGGGTGCGGACGCGGGGGCCGTCGACGGCGGTGACCTCCAGGCCCACCTTGCCGTCGTCGACGAGGATGCGCTCGCCGGGGCTGACGTCGTCGGCGAGTCCGGCGTGGGTGGTGCCGCAGATGTGGCGGTCGCCCTCGACGCCCTCTTCGACGGTGATGGTGAAGGTGTCGCCGCGTTCGAGGAGTACGGGTCCTTCGCGGAAGCGGCCGAGCCGGATCTTCGGGCCCTGAAGGTCGGCGAGGATTCCGACGCTGCGTCCGGTCTCGTCGGCGGCTCTGCGCACGTGCCGGTAGCGCTCCTCGTGTTCGGCGTGGCCGCCGTGGCTGAGGTTGAGGCGGGCGACGTCCATTCCGGCGTCGACCAGTGCCTTGACCTGGTCGTACGTGTCGGTGGCGGGCCCCAGAGTACAGACGATCTTTGCTCGGCGCATGATGTGAGCCTAGGCCTTACCAGTGGGTAGACGATTGGTACGACGTGACCACTCAACAACCTTTGCATGAAGGAGTATTGACAACTGTTGAACTGTGCGGGGCGGCGCTCCGACGAGCGTTCGCCCCGTTCGCGGACCGGAAAGACGCAACGCATGCCATCACAGTCTGGGCGGTGCCATGGTGAAGCGCGCGTCGACCTGCGCGTGGATGTGCTGCCGCTCGGGTTCGAGGTCCAGGGGTGCGGCCTCGTCCTGCGGTGCGGCGCCTCCGTAGGCGGCCATCGATCTCATCCGTCCGGGGGCCGGTGCCCAGGGCTGGGCGTTCTCCGTGCCGGTGTCGGCGAGTTCGACGAGGGCGGTCAGCGAGGTGCCGAGGGCCTCGGCGTACTCCCTGGCCCGCTGGACGGCGTCCTGTACGGCCTGCCGGCGTGCCTCCCGGTGGGCCGGTGAGCCGGGGCGCAGTGCCCACCAGGGGCCGTCCACCCGGGTGAGTTCGGAGTCGGCCAGTCGGGTGGTGAGTTCTCCGAGGGCGGTGAAGTCGGAGAGTTCGGCGGTGAGGCGGACGGCGCCGTGGTAGGTGCGGACGCGTTCGCCGCGGCCGTGCCGGGCCGGTTCGGGAGTGAGGGAGAGGGCGCCGGTCTCCAGGTGTTCCACCGCCTGGCCGTAGGACTTGACGAGGTCGATGACGTGGGCGTTGCGCCGGGTGAGGTCGTCGAGGGTGGAGCGGCGGTCCTTGCCGCGGGCGGTGACGGTGATGCCGATCCGGGCGATCTCGGGGTCGACTTCGAGGTGTGCCTCGCCGCGGACGGCGATCCGGGGTGTGTCGGGGGTGCCGTAGGGGAGGGCGGGGCCGGGTTCCGGGGCGGGGGCTGGGGTCATACGCCCCACTCTGTCACCAGTGGCCGGTTTTCCGCGCCTGTCGGTCATCAGATCGCAACCTTCCGGGGGTGTTGCGGTTCGCCGCGGACCGCCAGAATCTACGCGCGTCATCGACTTGTTTCACGAGGAGAACCAGACATGCCGTTGAACCGCCGGAAGTTCCTGACGAAGTCCGCCGCCACCGGGGCGGGAGTGGCGCTGGCCGGCGCAGTGGCGGCTCCGGCGGCCGAGGCCGCGCCCGCCGCTTCCGCCGCGGCGGGCAAGCAGCCCGAGAAGCCGGGCAAGCGCTTCTCCCTGACCGTCATGGGCACGACCGACCTGCACGGGCACGTGTTCAACTGGGACTACTTCAAGGACGGCGAGTACAGCGACGCGGCGGGCAACGCGCAGGGCCTGGCCCGGGTCTCGACGCTGGTGGACCAGGTCCGCAAGGAGAAGGGCCGTGACCACACGCTGCTTCTGGACGCCGGTGACACGATTCAGGGCACCCCGCTGACGTACTACTACGCGAAGGTGGACCCGATCACCGCCAAGCGCGGTCCGGTGCACCCGATGGCGAAGGCGATGAACGCCATCGGCTACGACGCGGTGGCGCTCGGCAACCACGAGTTCAACTACGGCATCGAGACGCTGCGCAAGTTCGAGGAGCAGTGCGACTTCCCGCTGCTCGGCGCGAACGCGGTGGACCACAAGACCCAGAAGCCGGCCTTCCCGCCGTACTTCATGAAGAAGTTCCACGCGCCGGGTGCCGCCGCGCCGGTGACGGTGGCCGTGCTGGGTCTGACCAACCCGGGCATCGCGATCTGGGACAAGGCATACGTCCAGGGCAAGTTGGACTTCCCGGGTCTTGAGGAGCAGGCCGCGAAGTGGGTGCCCAAGCTGCGTTCGATGGGCGCGGACGTGGTCGTCGTCTCGGCGCACTCGGGCACGTCCGGCACCTCGTCGTACGGTGACCAGCTGCCGTACGTTGAGGACGCCGCCGCGAACGTGGCCCGTCAGGTGCCCGGCATCGACGCGATCCTGGTGGGCCACGCGCACAAGGAGATCGCGGAGCTGAAGGTCGTCAACGACAAGACCGGCAAGACGGTCGTGCTCTCGGAGCCGCTGTGCTACGCCGAGCGGCTCTCCCTCTTCGACATCGAGCTGGTGTTCGTCAAGGGCAAGTGGGAGGTGGAGTCGGTCTCCGCCTCGCTGCGCAACGCCAACACCGTCGCCGACGACCCGAAGATCACCAAGCTGCTGTCGGACGAGCACGCAAAGGTCGTGAAGTACGTCAACCAGGTGGTCGGCCAGGCGACGGTGACCCTCACCACGGTCGACGCCCGCTACAAGGACGCACCGATCATCGACCTGATCAACAAGGTGCAGGAGGACGTGGTGAAGGCCGCGCTGGCGGGCACGCAGTACGCCGCGCTGCCGGTCGTCTCGCAGGCCTCCCCGTTCTCGCGCACCTCCGAGATCCCGGCCGGCAAGGTGACGATCCGGGACCTGTCGAGCCTGTACGTGTACGACAACACGCTGGTCGCCAAGCTGATGACGGGCGCCCAGCTCCGGGCGTACCTGGAGTACTCGGCGGAGTACTTCGTGCAGACCGCCGCCGGCGCGCCGGTCGACGTGGAGAAGCTGACGAACGCGGGCGGCCGCCCGGACTACAACTACGACTACGTGTCGGGGCTGCAGTACGACATCGACATCGCCCAGCCGGCCGGTTCGCGGATCAAGAACCTGACGTTCGACGGTGCGGCGCTGGACGACGCCCAGGAGTTCGTGATGGCGGTGAACAACTACCGTGCCAACGGCGGTGGCGCGTTCCCGCACGTGGCCTCGGCGAAGGAGCTGTGGGCGGAGTCGACCGAGATCCGCACCCGGATCGCGGAGTGGGTCACGGCGAAGGGCGAGCTGGACCCGAAGGACTTCGCGTCGCTGGACTGGAAGCTGACGCGCAACGGCACGCCGGTGTTCTGATCGGTTCTCTTCTTCCAGGGACGGCCTCAGATCCCGTCCGCCAGGGGCGTCAGCGCCTTGATCTGGCGGGACGGCGGGATCTGGGGCCGTCGCCGTTCCATGCCGAAGGTGGTGAAGGCGGTGCGGGCGGGCAGTGGGTAGGCCTGCGTTCCCGTCACCGAGTTGAGGATGGTGGCGCTGCGCCAGGCGGCGAGGCCCAGGTCGGGGGCGCCGACGCCGTGGGTATGGCGTTCGGCGTTCTGCACGTGGACGTGGCAGCCGGTGGCGGTGATGGCGGGGTCGAGGTCGAGGCGGAACTGCTCGTCGACCCGGAGGCGTTCCCTGCCGTCGCGACGCAGGTAGGGGTCGAGTCCGGTGAGCAGGGGGGTGACGGGGCGTTCGCGGTAGCCGGTGGCGAGGACGACGGCGTCGGTGGTGTGGCGGGTGCGGGTGCCCTGTTGCAGGTGTTCGAGGTGGAGTTCGATCCGGGAGCCGGCGACCCGGCCGGCGGTGCGGACCCGAACACCGGGGGTCAGGACGGCGTCGGGCCAGCCGCCGTCCAGGGTGCGGCGGTAGAGCTCGTCGTGGATGGCGGCGAGGGTGTCGGTGTCGACGCCCTTGTGGAGCTGCCACTGCCCGGCGACGAGACGGTCGCGCACGGGTTCGTCCAGGGCGTGGAAGTAGCGCATGTAGTCGGGGGTGAAGTGCTCCAGGCCGAGCTTGGAGTATTCCATCGGGGCGAAGGCCTCGGTGCGGCCGATCCAGTGCAGCCGCTCGGCGCCGGTCCGGCGGTGGCGCAGCAGGTCGAGGAAGACCTCGGCGCCGGACTGTCCGGAGCCGACGACGGTGATGTGGCCGGCCGCGAGGAGGGTGTCGCGGTGGTCGAGGTAGTCGGCGGCGTGGACGACGGGGACGCCGGGTGTGTCGGCGAGGGGCCTGAGCGGGGCGGGCACGTGGGGTGCGGTGCCGATGCCGAGGACGACGTTGCGGGTGTGGACGCGGCCGGCGGCCTCCGCTTCGCCGTCGGCGTCGAGCTGGGTGAAGTCGACCTCGAAGAGGCGGAGTTCGGGGTTCCAGCGGACGGCGTCGACGTGGTGGCCGAAGCGCAGCGAGGGCAGGTTCTCGCAGACCCAGCGGCAGTAGGCGTCGTATTCGGCGCGCTGGATGTGGAAGCGTTCGGCGAAGTAGAAGGGGAAGAGCCGGTCGCGGGTCTTCAGGTAGTTGAGGAAGGACCAGTCGCTGGCCGGGTCGGCGAGGGTGACGAGGTCGGCGAGGAAGGGCACCTGGAGGCGGGAGCCGTCGATGAGCAGGCCGGGGTGCCAGTGGAAGCGGGGGCGCTGTTCGTAGAAGACGGTGTCGAGGCCGGTGAGCGGGTGGGCGAGCGCGGCCAGGGAGAGGTTGAACGGCCCGATGCCGATGCCGACCAGGTCGCGGGGGGCCCGGGGGGTGTGGAGCGCGGGATGGTTCATCTGGGGGTGCTTCCTTCCACCAGTTTCAGCAGGGTGGCCAGGTCTTCGGTCCGGGTGTCCGGGTTGAGCAGGGTGGCCTTGAGCCAGAGCCGGTCGTCGAGGCGGGCGCGGCCGAGGACGGCGCGGCCTTCGGTGAGGAGCGCGCGGCGGACGGTGGCGACGGCGTCGTCGGTGGCGCCGGCGGGCCGGAACAGGACGGTGCTGATGGTGGGCCGGTCGTGGAGCTCGAAGCCGGGGTGGTCGTGGATGAGGTCGGCGAACTCGCGGGCGCGCGCGCAGACCTGGTCGACGAGGGCTCCGAGGCCGCGGCGGCCGAGGGCCTTGAGGGTGACGGCGATCTTGAGGACGTCGGGGCGGCGGGTGGTGCGCAGGGAGCGGCCGAGCAGGTCGGGCAGGCCGGCCTCGGTGTCGTCGCCCGCGTTGAGGTAGTCGGTGCGTTGGTGCAGGACGGCGAGGTCGCGGGGGTGGCGGACGGCGAGGAGTCCGGCGGCGACCGGCTGCCAGCCGAGTTTGTGCAGGTCGAGGGTGACGGTGTGGGCGGCTTCGAGTCCGGTCAGCTTGTCCCGGTGGCGTTCGCTGAACAGCAGTCCCCCGCCGTGGGCGGCGTCGATGTGCAGCCGGGCGCCGTGGGCGGCGCACAGCCCGGCGATCTCCGGGAGGGGGTCGATGAGGCCGGCGTCGGTGGTGCCGGCGGTGGCGGCTACGACGACACAGCCGCGGGAGCCGCCAAGGTCGGTGAGGGCGCTGTACAGGGCGGCGGCGTCGAGGATGCCGGAGGGGGCGGGCACGATCACGGGTTCGGGCAGGCCGAGCAGCCAGGCGGCGCGGGGCAGGGAGTGGTGGGCGTTGGCGCCGCAGACCAGGCGGATGCCGCCGCCGTGGGACTCGCGGGCGAGCAGCAGGGCGAGCTGGTTGGACTCGGTGCCGCCGGTGGTGACGACGGAGTCGGCGAGGCCGGTCTCGTGGGCGAGCGTCCGCGTGACGAGGGCTTCGAGTGCGGAGGCGGCGGGTGCCTGGTCCCAGGAGTCCAGGGAGGGGTTGAGGGCGCTGACGGCGAGGTCGGCGGCGGTGGCCACGGCGAGGGGCGGGCAGTGCAGGTGGGCCGCGCACAGGGGGTCGGCGGGGTCGGCGGCGCCTTCGGCGAGCGCGTGGACGAGGCCGCGCAGGGCGTCGGGGTCGCCGTGCTCGGGCAGGACGTCGCCCACGGCGTCGCGTACGCGGGCGGCGACCGCGTCGGGTCCGCCCGCGGGCAGGGGTCCGCCGCGGGCGCGGCGGCCGCCGTCGAGTGCGTCGAGCACGGTGTCGAGCAGGGGCCGCAGGGCTTGCGGGCCGTCGGGACCGGAGGCGAGGCGGGCGGGGTGGTCCGGGGGCGGCGGGGTGCTCATGGACTGTCCTCCGGGGCGCGGGGGCAGGGACTTTCAGCTTGCAGGCAGTAAAGCCGGACGCGCCCAGAAGACCGACGATCGGAACCCGAAAGTGGGTACTGCCGTACGGGGAAGACGTGTTGGGGTCCCGGAGGTTCGCCGTCAGCCGAGGAAGTCGGGCCGGTGGTCCTCGGCCCAGCGGGCGAAGGTGCGGGCGGGGGTGCCGGTGATGTCCTCGACGGTGTGCGTGATCTCCGGGGGTACGCCGACGGTGGACTCGAAGGTCTTCAGCAGGCCCTGGAGCAGGTGGGGCGGCAGGTGCGGGTACAGCTCGGGACCGGCCTCCTGCGGCGGGATCTCGACGTAGGCCAGGTCGCGGCCGAGGGCGCGGCCGATCGCGGCGGCCTGTCCGGCGTTGGTGACGGCCTCGGGGCCGGTGAGGCGGTGGACGGCGCCCTCGTGGGCGGGGTCGAGGAGGGCGCGTTCGGCGACGGCGGCGATGTCGTCCTCGTGGATGGGCGCGGTCCGTGCGTCGGCGAAGACGCCCCGGACGGTGTTCCCGGCGCGGATCTGGGGCGCCCACTGGAGGGCGTTGGCGGCGAAGGCGTTCGGCCGCAGGAAGGTCCACGCGAGGCCGCTGTCGCGGATCAGCCGCTCGGCTCCGGCGTGCATGACGTGAAGGGGATGGGTCTCGTCGGCGCCGTCCCGCACGATCCCGGAGGAGAGCAGCACGACGTGCCGGACGCCGGCCTCGCGGGCGGCCCGCAGCAGGGCGCCTCCGGCGGCCTGGACGTACAGGAAGAGTCCGGTCACGCCCGCGAACAGGTCGGCCGGATCGTCGGCCCGGAACCGCACGACCTCGGCCCCCGCGGGCAACGCGGCCCGCTCGGGCTCCCGGCTCAACGCGCGCACGGTCCGCCCGTCGGCCACGAGACGTTCCACAAGGGCACGCCCCACATTGCCGGTCGCTCCGCTCACTGCGATCACGGGTCTGCCTCCGAGAACTCGGCCCGGTCCTCCTGCCCCCAGAAGCCTAGGTCCTGTCGTCAAATTCCCGTCGTCGCCCGAAGGGCAGCCCCGCGGCGTCTGGTGCGTGCTCTGGGGGTCCCCCCTGCTCGAAGAGCTTGGGGGAGCGTGCCAGGCGTCGCGGGGCAGACGTGAATTTGACGACAGGGCCTAGAAGGCCGGCAGCGGCCCCGCGAGGCATCGCGGCCTGTGGCCGCACCGCGCTCACCGCCGCCGACCCACGCGGTCGGCACCGGCCCCTGGACGTCGGGTCCCCGGCGCTCCGGCCGCCGCGGGCAGTAACCGGGGCCGTCGGCCGGGCGGTGGTGGCCACGGCTCGCGCACCGCCGCCCCGCCCCGCCCCGAGCCGGCGGTGGCCGGCTCGGGGCGGGTTCCGGGTCACGCCTCGCGGACGCGCAGTGCCCGGGACAGGTCGTCGAGTTGGTCGACGAGTTTGCGGCGGAGCGCCGGGGTGGGGTCGCCGTCGCGCAGGCAGGTTTCGCCCAGGCGCAGGTGGTCGGGGTCGATGGCGTGCACCGGGAACGCCCAGCGGCCGGCGGCGTCGGCGATGGCGGGGCCGCGGCGCTCGGCGAGGGCGACCGCGTCCTGGTAGAAGCGGGCGACGTAGTCCCGTACGAGTTCTGCCTGTTCGGGCTGCCAGAAGCCCTTCGCGGTGGCGGTGAACAGGTAGTTCGACAGGTCGGTGTGCTCGTCGGTGGCGAACATCGACTCCCAGGCCGCGCGCTTGGCCTCGGGGTCGGGCAGCGCGGCCCGGCAGCGGGCGGCGCCCTCCTGGCCGGTGGCGGACGGGTCGCGGTCGAGTTCCCCGGCGATGGCGGCCTCGTCGACGGCGCCGAGGACGGCGAGGCGGCCCAGGACGCGCCAGCGCAGTTCCGGGTCGAGTTCGGGCCCGCCGGGGACGGTGCCGTCGGCGAGCCAGGCGGCGATGGTGTCCGGCCTGGCGGCGACGTCGATGAAGTGGCGCACGGCGATCAGCCGCAGGCCGGGGTTGTCGCCGTCCTCGGTGCGGCGGATGAGGTCGCGGCACAGGGAGCCGAGGGCGGCGAGTGCGGCGGGCCGCTGCCCGGGCTGGACGTACCGGTCGGCGATCTGCGCGGTGGCGAAGGCGAGGACGCCCTCGACGAGGGCGAGGTCGGTCTCCTCGGGCAGGTGGGCGGAGGCGGTCGCCAGGTAGTCGGCGGGGGCGAGTTCGCCGTCGCGGACCATGTCGCGCAGCGCGTTCCACACCACGGCGCGGGTGAGCGCGTCGGGGATGCCGGACAGTCCGCGCAGGGCGGTCTCCAGGGAGGTCTGGTCCAGGCGGACCTTGGCGTACGTCAGGTCCTGGTCGTTGGGCACGACCAGGGCGGGCCGGGTGCCGGAGCGGGGCAGGCCGGTGCCGTCCTGCGGGACGTCGGTGTCGTAGCGTTCCCGGACGACGAGGCTGCGGCCGTCCCCGAGGTCGTGGTCGTAGACGCCGACGGTGACGCGGTGCGGGCGGCTGCCGTCGCGGTCGAGGGCGAGGGTCCACTGGCCGGGCACGGCGTCGACGGACGCGGTGAGCGTGTCCACGCCGGTGGTGCGCAGCCAGGCCTCGGCCCAGGCGTGCACGTCGCGGTCGGTGGCGGAGGCGAGGGAGTCGATGAAGTCGGCGAGGGTGGCGTTGGCGAACCGGTGCCGCTCGAAGTGGGTGTTGATGCCGGCCAGGAAGTCCTTCTCGCCGAGCCAGGCGACCAGTTGCCGCAGCGCGGAGGCGCCCTTGGCGTAGGAGATGCCGTCGAAGTTGAGCAGCGCGGAGGCGGTGTCGTCGACGGCGTCGGGGGCGACGGGGTGGGTGGAGGGGCGCTGGTCGGCGTCGTAGCCCCAGGCCTTGCGGGCGACGCCGAAGTCGGTCCAGGTGTCGGTGAAGCGGGTGGCTTCGGCGGTGGTCTGGTAGCCCATGTACTCGGCGAAGGACTCGTTCAGCCAGATGTCGTCCCACCACTTGAGGGTGACCAGGTCGCCGAACCACATGTGGGCCATCTCGTGGGCGATGACCATGGCGCGGGTCTGCCGCTCGGTGTCGGTGACGGCGGAGCGGTAGACGAACTCGTCGCGGAAGGTGACCAGGCCCGGGTTCTCCATGGCGCCCGCGTTGAACTCGGGGACGAAGGCCTGGTCGTAGGAGTCGAAGGGGTAGGGCTCGTCGAACTTCTCGTGGTAGCGGTCGAAGCAGCCGCGGGTGACGTCGAGGATCTCGTCGGCGTCGGCGTCGAGGTGGGGCGCGAGCGAGCGGCGGCAGTGGATACCGAAGGGCAGGCCGCGGTGCTCGGTGCGTACGGAGTGCCAGGGGCCGGCGGCGACGGCGACGAGGTAGGTGGAGATCAGCGGGGTGGGCGCGGCCTTCCAGACGCCGTCGCCGGTGTGCTCGGTGACGCCGTTGGCGAGGACGGTCCAGCCGTCGGGGGCGGTGACGGTGAGGTCGAAGACGGCCTTGAGGTCGGGCTGGTCGAAGGCGGCGAAGACGCGCTGGACGTCGTCCAGGAACAGCTGGGTGTAGACGTAGGTCTCGCCGTCGGTGGGGTCGGTGAACCGGTGCATGCCCTCGCCGGTGCGGGAGTAGCGCATGGCGGCGTCGACGCGCAGCTCGTGCTCTCCGGGGGAGAGGTTGTTCAGCGGCAGGCGGTTGCCGGTGAGGTCCCGCGGGTCGAGCGCCTGTCCGTCGAGGGTGGCGGAGCGCAGGTGGGCGGGCTTGAGCTCGACGAACGTGTCCGTGGTGTCCCGGCCTGCCCGTACGGTGAACCGGATCACGGTCCGGGAGTCGAAGGTGTCGTCCCCGCCGGTCAGGTCGAGGTCGACGCTGTAGCGGTGGACGTCGAGGAGCTTGGCACGGGTTTGCGCTTCGTCGCGCGTGAGTACGGACATGGACGCCATGCTGCCTGATGGTCGTTGGCCCGCACGAGGGGGTATCGGCGACGGACGCGGGGCTTTGCGGCCCGCGGGGGCGCGTTGGGGCGGCGCGCGGGGCCGGGGGTCAGGTGGCGGGGGTCTCGCCGTTGCCCGCGTCCTCGGCGATGCGCTCGTGGTGGCGGATGACCTCCGCGATGATGAAGTTGAGGAATTTCTCCGCGAACGCAGGGTCCAGTTTGGCGTCCTCGGCGAGGGCGCGCAGCCGGGCGATCTGCCGGGACTCGCGGGCCGGGTCGGCGGGCGGCAGCTGGTGGGCGGCCTTGAGGTGGCCGACCTGCTGGGTCGCCTTGAACCGCTCGGCGAGCATGTGGACGACGGCCGCGTCGATGTTGTCGATGCTGTCGCGCAGCCGCGCGAGCTCCTCCTGGACGGCGGGGGCGGCGTCACCGGTACCGGTGTTGCTGGTGGTCATGGGCGCCCACCCTACGGGGTGGGCGGCGCTCCGCTCATGGGCGTCCGACCGGTGGTACGGCGGGAGGCCGGGGGGCGTGGGCACCGGGCGGGACAAGGGCTCCCGCGCATAAGGTGGGAGAGGGTTCAGGGCCGTCTTTGGGGGTTCGGACGTGGCGAACGGCGGACCGGTGGTGCACGGCTACCCGCATCTGGAGACGGTGCGGGCCGCGATCACCGCGCTCTACAAGCGGCTCTCGTACGGCACGGTGCAGACGTTCGCGACCAGTGTGGCCCCGGTCGACGTGGCCTTCTGCGACACCGACGACCTGCATCTGGGGGCGCAGCGCGTGGCCCGCGAGCTGGTCGGTCACTACCGGCTGCCGGAGGCCCGCATGATCGTCAGCTTTCGCGAGATGACGCACGCGGCGAGCGTCGAGCTGACGGAGGGTCCCGAGTACTTCGTCGAGCTGAACGACCGTTTCCGCACCCACCGCCGGGACATCGGCGCGGCCCTCGCCCACGAGGTGGCCCACGTCTACCTGCATCGTCTGGACCTGTCCTTCCCCGGTGTCCGTGACAACGAGATCCTCACGGACACGGTGGCGGCGTATCTGGGCGCGGGCTGGCTGCTCCTCGACGCCTTCCGGGAGGACGGCGTGTCGTCGCAGAAGCTGGGCTACCTCACCCCGGAGGAGTTCGGGTACGTGCTGGCCAAGCGTGCGCTGGTGTTCGGCGAGGATCCCTCGACGTGGTTCACCAGCCCGCAGGGCTACGAGGCGTACGTCGCGGGCATGGCCCGGGCCCGCCGTGACGAGCAGCAGCCGCCGCTGACGGCGGCGGGCTGGGCGGGCCGCCGCCGGTACGCCCGGGACCGTCGGCACGCGCAGGACCGCGGCCGGGAGCCGCTCCCCCAGCCGGAGGCGGCGTACTCCTTCAGCTCCGGGGGCCGGGAGCCGCTGCGGGTCTCCTTCCCCTGTCCCACCTGCCACCAGCGCATCAGGGTGCCGGTCGGGGGCCGTATGCGGGCCCGGTGCGCCCTGTGCCGCACGGTTCTGGAGTGCGACACCTGAGCCCGTCCGACCTCGTTCGGAACGCCGTCGCGGTTACGGGATCACGGGCCCCGCCTTTACCATCTGTCACACCAGTTCGCTATTTTGTTCGCCGCCGTCCCCACCGGCTCAGCCATGTCCCCGCGTTCACCGAGGAGCCGGCCGTGGATGCCGAGTCCGCTGTCACCACCTGCTATCGCCACAGCAAGGTGGAGTCCCACGTCCGCTGCGTCCGCTGCGACCGGTACATCTGCCCGGACTGCATGCGGGAGGCCGCCGTCGGCCACCAGTGCGTGGAGTGCGTGCGGGAGGGCGCCCGGTCGGTGCGGCAGGCGCGGACCGCGTTCGGCGGCACGATCAACGCGGTGCCGGTCGTGACATACGTCCTCATGGGGCTCAACATCCTCGCCTATCTGGGCGAGTTGGTGCGCCCGGCGATCGTGGACCGGTTCGGGATGCTGGGGCGCGGACTGGCGGGGACCGACGGCGGGCACTACCTGTGGGACTTCCCGTACGGCTCCGACGTGCACGCGGAGGGGCTGGTCGGCGGCGAGTGGTACCGGCTGCTGACCGGCGCGTTCCTGCATGTGCCGGCCACCGACGGGTCGTTCGGCATCCTGCACATCGTGATGAACATGGCGGCGCTGTGGAGCACCGGACGGGTGGTCGAGGCGCAGCTGGGCCGCGCCCGCTACCTCGCCCTGTACCTGCTGTCGGCGCTCGGCGGCTCGGTCCTGGTGCTGCTGATCGACCCGGACGCCCTGACGGTCGGCGCGTCCGGCGCGATCTTCGGTCTCGGCGCCGCGTACTACGTCATGGCCCGCCGGCTGGGCTACGACATGAGCGCCGTCAACCGGTACATGGGGGGCCTGCTGCTGTGGCTGGTGATCTCCGCCGGACTCACGTCCTGGCAGGCGCACCTGGGCGGTCTGCTGGCGGGCGGGCTGGTGACGCTGGCGTACGCGTACGCGCCGCGCGGCGGCCGTCGCACCCTGGTCCAGGCGGGCGTGTGCGTGGCCCTGCTGCTCCTGCTCGTGGCGCTCAGCTGGGCGAAGGTCTCGGAACTGTCGGGAGGGGCGGCCTGATCAGGGCCGTACGGTGTCTGTCATGAAACGTCCTGGAATATTGCTTTTGGTGGCCGCTCCGGTCCTGGTGCTGGCGGTGCTGCTCGCCTTCGATCCACGGGACCCGGAGCCGTCCCCGGCGAAGCGGCACTCGGCCGCCCACGAGTCCCGCGAGGACACCAAGGCGAGGGCCGAGCAGTCGGAGAAGACCCAGGACGACGAGGTGGTCGCCGAGGCGCCGCCGGGGCTGGCCGCCCCCGCGAAGAAGGAGCTGGCCCAGCAACTCGTGGCGAGCGCCGAGAACTCCACGCTCCACTGGCGCGACACCTACGGCTACATCGAGGACGTCGGCGACGGCGACGGCTACACCGCGGGGATCATCGGCTACTGCACCGGCACCCACGACCTGCTCACCCTGGTCGAGCGCTACACCAAGGCCCACCCGGACAACGGCCTCGCCCGGTACCTGCCCGCGCTGCGCAAGGTCGACGGCACGGACTCCCACGAGGGCCTGGACCCGGGCTTCACCGCGGCGTGGAAGGCGGAGTCGGAGCGTCCGGCGTTCCGCAAGGCACAGGAGGACGAGCGCGACCGCGCCTACTTCGACCCGGCCGTCCGCCTCGCCAAGCTCGACGGCCTGGGCACGCTGGGCCAGTTCATCTACTACGACGCGATGGTCTTCCACGGCCCCGGCGTCGACAAGGACGGCTTCTACGCCCTGCGCGAGCGTGCCCTGAAGGAGGCCGACACCCCGGCGGCGGGCGGCCGGGAGAAGACCTACCTCGACGTCTTCCTGGACATTCGCCGCGAGGCCATGAAGGCCCGCAGGACGAACCGCGACACCAGCCGTATCGACACCGCCCAGCGGCAGTTCCTGTACGACGGGAACATGGACCTGAAGACCCCGCTGGCGTGGAAGGTGTACGGGGAGAGCTACCAGGTCCCCTGAACCCTTCGAACATGCGGCAGCGCCTGCCCTGTTGTCCGGTCGGGGACTGGGCAGGCGCCGCCTCGGGGGGTCTGGGGGAAGTCCCCCAGATATCCCGCCCACACGCCTTTGTGCGGGACGTGTACGAGTGACCGTCAGGTCACGGGAGCGGCCGTCAGACCGTCAGGGAGCGGTCCGTCGGCCGGATCGGGGCCGGCAGGTCGCCGCCCCCCATGAGGTGGCAGTCGACGCCGCGGGCGGCCGAGCGGCCCTCGGCGATCGCCCACACGATGAGGGACTGGCCGCGGCCGGCGTCACCGGCGACGAAGACACCCGGCACGTTGGTCTGGAAGTCGGCGTCACGGGCGATGTTACCGCGCTCGTCGAGTTCCAGCCCGAACTGGTCGACCAGGCCGTTCTCCCGGTCGGTGCCGGTGAAGCCCATGGCGAGGGTGACCAACTGGGCCGGGATCCTGCGCTCGCTGCCCGGCTTGGGTGCCGGCCTGCCGTCCACGAACTCGACCTCGGCCAGGTGCAGCCACTGCACGTTGCCGTCGTCGTCGCCCTCGAAGCGGGTCGTGGACGCCGAGTAGATGCGCTCGCCGCCCTCCTCGTGGGCCGAGGTGACCTTGTAGAGGACCGGGAAGGTCGGCCAGGGCTGGTCGACCGGGTGCCGATCGTCGCCCGGGCGGGGCATGATCTCCAACTGGGTGACGGAGGCGGCGCCCTGGCGGTGGGCGGTGCCCACGCAGTCCGCGCCCGTGTCTCCGCCGCCGATGACGACGACGTGCTTGCCCCGCGCCGAGATCGGCGCCACCACGTAGTCGCCCTCCTGGACCTTGTTGGCCAGGGGCAGGTACTCCATCGCCTGGTGGACGCCCCTGAGTTCGCGGCCGGGGACGGGCAGGTCGCGGGCGGTGGTGGAGCCGGCGGCGACGACGACCGCGTCGTAGCGCTTCTTCAGGTCGGTCGCCGTCAGGTCGCGGCCGATCTCGACGCCGGTACGGAACCGGGTGCCCTCCGCGCGCATCTGCTCGATACGGCGGTTGATGTGCCGCTTCTCCATCTTGAACTCGGGGATGCCGTAGCGCAGGAGACCTCCGACGCGGTCGGCGCGCTCGTAGACGGCGACCGTGTGGCCCGCCCTGGTGAGCTGCTGGGCGGCGGCCAGGCCCGCCGGTCCCGAGCCGATGACCGCGACGGTCTTGCCGGACAGCCGCTCGGGGATGCGCGGGGCCACGTCGCCGTTCTCCCACGCCTTGTCGATGATCGAGACCTCGACGTTCTTGATGGTGACCGGCTGTTGGCTGATGCCGAGCACACAGGCCGACTCGCAGGGCGCCGGGCAGAGCCGGCCGGTGAACTCGGGGAAGTTGTTCGTCGCGTGCAGCCGTTCGGAGGCGGCGGCCCAGTCCCCGCGGTAGGCGTAGTCGTTCCACTCCGGGATCAGGTTCCCGAGCGGGCAGCCGTTGTGGCAGAAGGGGATGCCGCAGTCCATGCACCGGCCTGCCTGCTTGCTGATGATCGGCAGCAGCGAGCCGGGTACGTGGACCTCGTTCCAGTCCTTCGTGCGCTCCTCGACCGGACGGTACGCGGCGACCTCGCGCCCGTGGTTCAGAAAGCCCTTCGGGTCAGCCATGGATCGCCGCCTCCATCATCTTCTCGGTGATCTCGGTCTCGGTCAGACCGGCCCGCTCGGCGGCGTCCTTGGCGGCGAGCACTGCCTTGTACGTACGGGGGATGATCCTGCTGAAGCGCTCCACCGCGGTGTCCCACTCGGCGAGCAGCTTCCCGGCGACGGTCGAGCCCGTCTCCTCCTGGTGCCGGCGCACCACGTCGTGCAGCCACTGCCGGTCGGAGTCGTCCAGCGCCTCGACCGCGCCGGCGTTGCCGGGGTTGACGTTGTCGCGGTCGAGGTCGATGACGTAGGCGATGCCGCCGGACATGCCGGCCGCGAAGTTGCGGCCGGTCTCGCCGAGCACCACCGCGTGGCCGCCGGTCATGTACTCGCAGCCGTGGTCGCCCACGCCCTCGGAGACGACCGTCGCGCCGGAGTTGCGCACGCAGAACCGCTCACCGGTCCGGCCGCGCAGGAACATCTCGCCGCCGGTCGCGCCGTAGGCGAGGGTGTTGCCCGCGATGACGCTGTACTCGGCGAGGTGCTCGGCGGCACGGTCCGGGCGGACCACGATCCGGCCGCCCGAGAGGCCCTTGCCGACGTAGTCGTTGGCGTCGCCCTCCAGACGCAGCGTGATGCCGCGCGGGAGGAAGGCGCCGAAGGACTGGCCGGCCGAGCCGGTGAAGGTGATGTCGATGGTGTCGTCGGGCAGTCCCGCGCCGCCGAACTTCTTCGTCACCTCGTGGCCGAGCATGGTGCCGACCGTGCGGTTGATGTTGCGGATGGCGACCTGGGCGCGCACCGGCTGGGCGTCGGCGGCGCCGGGCGCGGCCAGGGAGTCGGCGGCGAGCCTGATCAGCTCGTTGTCGAGCGCCTTCTCCAGGCCGTGGTCCTGGGCGGTCACCCGGTGGCGCACCGCGCCCTCGGGCAGCTCGGGCACGTGGAACAGCGGCTCCAGGTCCAGGCCCTGCGCCTTCCAGTGGTCGACGGCGCGTGTCACGTCGAGGACCTCCGCGTGGCCCACGGCCTCCTCGACGGAGCGGAAGCCCAGCTCGGCGAGGAGTTCGCGGACCTCCTCGGCGATGAACCGGAAGAAGTTCACGACGTGTTCGGCCCGGCCGGTGAACCTCTCGCGCAGCAGCGGGTTCTGGGTGGCGATGCCGACCGGGCAGGTGTCCAGGTGGCAGACGCGCATCATGACGCAGCCCGAGACGACCAGCGGCGCGGTGGCGAAGCCGAACTCCTCGGCGCCGAGCAGCGCGGCGATCACGACGTCGCGGCCGGTCTTGAGCTGGCCGTCGGTCTGCACGACGATCCGGTCCCGCAGTCCGTTGAGCAGGAGCGTCTGCTGGGTCTCGGCCAGGCCCAGTTCCCAGGGGCCGCCCGCGTGCTTCAGCGAGGTCAGCGGGGAGGCGCCGGTGCCGCCGTCGTGGCCGGAGATCAGGACCACGTCGGCGTGCGCCTTGGAGACGCCCGCGGCGACCGTGCCGACGCCGACCTCGGAGACCAGCTTGACGTGGATCCGCGCCTGCGGGTTGGCGTTCTTCAGGTCGTGGATGAGCTGGGCCAGGTCCTCGATGGAGTAGATGTCGTGGTGCGGCGGCGGGGAGATCAGGCCGACGCCGGGGGTGGAGTGCCGGGTCCTGGCCACCCAGGGGTAGACCTTGTGGCCGGGGAGCTGGCCGCCCTCGCCGGGCTTGGCGCCCTGGGCCATCTTGATCTGGATGTCGTCGGAGTTGACCAGGTACTCGCTGGTCACTCCGAAGCGGCCGGAGGCGACCTGCTTGATGGCGGACCGGCGGGCCGGGTCGTAGAGGCGGTCCGCGTCCTCGCCGCCCTCGCCGGTGTTGGACTTGCCGCCGAGCTGGTTCATGGCGATGGCGAGGGTCTCGTGCGCCTCCTTGGAGATGGAGCCGTACGACATGGCGCCGGTGGAGAAGCGCCTGACGATCTCGGAGACCGGCTCGACCTCGTCCACGGGGACCGGCGCCCGGCCGGAGGCGAAGCCGAACAGGCCGCGGAGCGTCATCAGGCGCTCGGACTGCTCGTTCACCCGGTCCGTGTACTTCTTGAAGATGTCGTAGCGGCCGGTGCGCGTGGAGTGCTGGAGGCGGAACACCGTCTCCGGGTCGAACAGGTGCGGTTCGCCCTCGCGGCGCCACTGGTACTCGCCGCCGATCTCCAGGGCGCGGTGCGCCGGGGCGATGCCGGAGGCCGGGTAGGCCTTGGCGTGGCGGGCGGCGACCTCCTTGGCGATGACGTCGATGCCGACGCCGCCGATCTTGGTGGCGGTGCCGTCGAAGTACTTGCCGACGAAGGCCTCGTCCAGGCCGACGGCCTCGAAGACCTGGGCGCCGCGGTAGGAGGCGACGGTGGAGATGCCCATCTTGGACATGACCTTCAGTACGCCCTTGCCGAGGGCGTGGATCAGGTTGCGGATGGCGTTCTCGGGCTCGCCGCCGGGCAGGAAGGTGCCCGCGCGGACCAGGTCCTCGACGGACTCCATCGCCAGGTACGGGTTGACCGCGGCGGCGCCGTAGCCGATCAGCAGGGCGACGTGGTGGACCTCGCGGACGTCGCCGGCCTCGACGAGCAGGCCCACGTGGGTGCGCTGCTTGGTGCGGATCAGGTGGTGGTGGACGGCCGCGGTGAGCAGCAGCGACGGGATCGGGGCGTGCTCCGCGTCGGAGTGGCGGTCGGACAGCACGATCAGACGGGCGCCGTTGCCGATGGCGGCGTCGGCCTCGGCGTAGATCTCCTCGATGCGCGCGGCGAGGGCGTCGCCGCCGCCGGAGACCCGGTACAGGCCGGAGAGGGTCGCGGCCTTGAAGCCGGGCATGTCGCCGTCGGCGTTGATGTGGATGAGCTTGGCGAGCTCGTCGTTGTCGATCACCGGGAAGGGCAGGACGACGCTGCGGCAGGAGGCGGCGGTCGGCTGGAGCAGGTTGCCCTGCGGGCCGAGCGAGCTGCGCAGGGAGGTGACCAGCTCCTCGCGGATCGCGTCCAGCGGCGGGTTGGTGACCTGCGCGAACAGCTGGGTGAAGTAGTCGAAGAGCAGCCGCGGGCGCTCGGAGAGGGCCGCGATCGGCGAGTCGGTGCCCATGGAGCCGATCGGCTCGGCGCCGCTCGCGGCCATCGGCGCGAGCAGGACGCGCAGCTCCTCCTCGGTGTAGCCGAAGGTCTGCTGGCGGCGGGTGACGGAGGCGTGGGTGTGCACGATGTGCTCGCGCTCGGGCAGGTCGCCCAGCTCGATCTCGCCGGCCTGGACCCACTCGGCGTAGGGCTGCTCGGCGGCGAGGGCCGCCTTGATCTCGTCGTCCTCGATGATGCGGTGCTCGGCGGTGTCGACGAGGAACATGCGGCCGGGCTGGAGCCGGCCCTTGCGGACGACCCTGGCCGGGTCGATGTCGAGCACGCCGACCTCGGAGCCGAGGACGACGAGGCCGTCGTCGGTGACCCAGTAGCGGCCGGGGCGCAGGCCGTTGCGGTCGAGCACGGCGCCGACCTGGGTGCCGTCGGTGAAGGCGACGCAGGCCGGGCCGTCCCAGGGCTCCATCATCGTGGAGTGGTACTCGTAGAAGGCGCGCCGGGCCGGATCCATGGCGTCGTGGTTCTCCCACGCCTCCGGGATCATCATCAGCACGGAGTGCGGCAGTGAGCGGCCGCCGAGGTGGAGCAGTTCCAGGACCTCGTCGAAGGTGGCGGAGTCGGAGGCGCCCGGTGTGCACACCGGGAAGATCCGCTCCAGCCTCTCCTCGGGGCCGAACAGGCCGGAGGCCAGCCGGGACTCGCGGGCGCGCATCCAGTTGCGGTTGCCCTGCACGGTGTTGATCTCGCCGTTGTGCGCGACGAAGCGGTACGGGTGCGCGAGCGGCCAGCTCGGGAAGGTGTTCGTGGAGAAGCGGGAGTGGACGAGCGCGATGGCCGAGGCGAAGCGGCGGTCGGACAGGTCCGGGAAGAAGGGCTCGAGCTGGCCGGTGGTGAGCATGCCCTTGTGGACGAGGGTGCGGGCCGACAGCGACGGGAAGTAGACGCCGGCCTCGCGTTCGGCTCGCTTGCGCAGCACGAACGCCTTGCGGTCCAGGGCGATGCCCTCGCTCACGCGGTCGGTGACGAACAACTGGCGGAAGACGGGCATGGTGGAGCGGGCGGTGGCGCCGAGCAGCTCGGGGGCGACCGGGACCTCGCGCCAGCCGAGGACGGTCAGGCCCTCGTCGCCCGCGATCGCCTCGATGCGCGCGACGGCGTCCTCGGTGCCGTCCACGGGGAGGAAGGCGATGCCGACGGCGTAGGCGCCGGCCGCGGGGAGTTCGAATCCGGCCACCTCGCGCAGGAACGCGTCGGGCACCTGGGAAAGCAGACCGGCGCCGTCGCCGGAGTCGGGCTCGGAGCCGGTCGCGCCGCGGTGTTCCAGGTTGCGCAGAACCGTGAGCGCCTGTTCGACCAGCGCATGGCTCGCCTCACCGGTGAGGGTGGCCACGAAGCCGACGCCGCAGGCGTCGTGCTCGTCGCGGGGGTCGTACATGCCCTGTGCGGCAGGGCGGGCATCCATGAACGCCCAGTTGTGGCCGTTCGCGGGATGCTGGGACGGCTGGCGCGGCATACGCATCGGCTCTCCCGTCGTCGTCATGTGGCTGGGGGTCCCTCCCGGGCCGTTCAGGCTCTGGGGGAGGAGTGCCGAGGGACGACGCTGGCCCTCTGCCGGAAATGCGAAATTTCATGCAGATTACATAATGAAGGGTTTCTCGGGAATCGGAAACCGCGTTCCAGCATGCGGGCACCTCGGGCTGACGGCGGGGGTACCGCGCCCGGCGGTGAAGGCTGTGGGGGCGGCGGACGAGATCGGTCGGATCGGTGTCCGTCGGCCCGGGAGGGACAGGGAGGGCGGCGTCGCCCGGCCCTGCGCATGCGCGACAGGCCTCGTTGCCTGCGGGTGCTTACGGCTCATGCCCCCCGGCCGCACGGCCGAAACCAGCGGATGAGCGGTAATGGCGTACTCGTACGACTGGCCGCGGGACGGCCGTCATCCTACGGCGGTGCCGAACAGGGTGCCCAGCGCGTAGGTCACGCCGGCGGCGGCACCGCCCAGGGCGAGCTGCCGCAGACCGCTGTACCACCAGGTCCGCGCGGTCACCTTGGCCACCACCGCGCCACAGGCGAAGAGACCGGCGAGGGCGAGCAGCACGGCCGGCCACAGCACGGTGGCCCCCAGCAGGTAGGGCAGCACCGGCAGGAGCGCGCCGAGCGCGAACGAGCCGAACGAGGACACCGCGGCGACCAGCGGGGAGGGCAGGTCGCCGGGGTCGACCCCCAGCTCCTCCCGGGCGTGTATCTCCAGGGCCTGCTCGGGGTCCTTCGAGAGCTGCCGGGCCACCTCCTGGGCGAGGGCGGGCTCCACTCCGCGCGAGACGTACAGGGCGGCCAGCTCGCGCTCCTCGTCCTCGGGGTGCTTGCGCAGCTCACGGCGCTCGACGTCCAGCTCGGCCTCGACCAGCTCGCGCTGCGAGGCGACGGAGGTGTACTCGCCGGCGGCCATGGAGAAGGCCCCCGCGGCCAGGCCCGCGAGGCCGGTGATGACAATGGTCTGCTGACCGACCGAGCCGCCCGCCACGCCGGTCATCAGGGCGAGGTTGGAGACCAGGCCGTCCATCGCGCCGAAGACCGCGGGGCGCAGCCAGCCACCGTTCACGTCACGGTGCGTGTGGTTGTCGCGGTGCGCCTCGTGGAGTGTCGCTTCGGTGTCGATGATGGCCATGACGTGGTCCCCCTGAGCTGGGCGAGAACTTAGGTAAGGCTGACTTTTGGACGAGTTCTACTTTTTGACAACACTGAATCTACGCTCGGAATTTCACGGCCGCCAGCAAGGGAAGGCTGGGCTAACCTGCGGTTTTGCCCGAGGACGCTCATCCGTGAATTAGCCCGCACAAATGTCGTACGGGTGATGGTGAGGTTCCGGAGGCTGCACCGGGCCCCGCGCCGGGGACAGTTCCGCCGAGGCTTCCCGCCCTGCGGGACGCCCCGAGAGGAGAGCCCGCCATGGGATCGACCATCCGCGCCCCGCGGACCCCGGCGCCGGCCCCGGCCGTCTCGCGTGATCGGGCCCGCGGCGCGTTGCTCGGCCTCGCCGTCGGAGACGCGCTCGGCGCGCCCGCGGAGAATCTGAGACCGTCCGAGATCCGCGCCCGCTGGGGCCGGATCACCGGGTACGTCGCCGACCGGCCGGCCGGCACGGACGACACCGAGTACGCGATCTTCTCCGGGCTGCTGCTGGCCCGGCACGGCCACGCGCTCACCCCCGCCCGGGCCGAGGCGGCCTGGCACGAGTTCATCGCCGACCGCGCCGAGGGCCCCTTCCGCGGGGCCGGGTTCAGCGAGCGGGGCACGCTGGAGAACCTGCGCCGGGGGCTGGCCGCCCCCGTCTCCGCCCAGCACCGGCACGCCTGGAGCGACGGGCTGGCCATGCGGGCGGCGCCGTTCGGGGTGTTCGCCGCCGGGCGGCCCGCCGAGGCGGCCCGGCTGGTCGCGATCGACGGCTCGGTCAGCCACGCGGGCGAGGGCATCCACGGCGGCCGGGCGGTGGCCGCCGGGGTCGCGGCTGCGATGGCGGGCGCGGCGCCGGTCGCGGTCGTCGCCGCCGCCCTCGCCGTCGTCCCCGACGACTCCTGGACGGCCCGTTCGCTGCGCCGGGCCACGGCCGCCGCCCACCGCGGCGAACGCGCGGTCCGCTCGGCGGTGGTCGTCGGCGGCTACCCCTGGTCCGACCTGGCGCCCGAGGCGGTCGCCCTCGCCTTCGGCGCCTACGCCGCCGCCGACGGCGACTTCCGCGAGGCGGTCATCACCGCCGTCAACATGGGCCGCGACGCCGACACCACGGCGGCGGTCGCGGGCGCGCTGGCCGGCGCGACGCAGGGCCTCTCGGCCGTCCCCGAGGAGTGGGCCACCGCCATCGGCCCCGTCCGGGGCAGTTGCCTGCCGGCGATGGCCGGCCGGCACGTACTGGACGTCGCCGACCTGCTGGTGACCGCGAGCGACTCCGCCGCGCTCCCCCGGCACGAAGCCCCCGCACGACATGCGGCACCCCCCGTTCCCGACCGCGCGGCCTACGTCCTCACCGCGGGCGACGAGGAGACACAGCCATGAGCCACCGGACCGAGGGGCCGGTCACCGACCACCCGGCGCAGCCCGACCACCCGCCGGCGACGCCCGGCCCGCACGCAGGACCCGGGCCACACCTCCCCCTGCGGCCAGGAGGAGAGGCGGTCGTGACGCGGCGGGTCGAAGGGCTGTTGCTGGGGCTGGCCGCCGGGGACGCCGCCGGGTGGCCCGCCGCGCGGCACCGGGCCGCCCGTATGCCGGAGTGGACCCGGCGGCTCACCCGGGAGCTGGACGCCTTCGCCGAGCTGAACGCGACGACGACGCTGCCCGTGCCCACTGCGCTGAACCAGCCGCCCGAGCCGCTGCGCCTCGGCCCCTCCGACGACGCCGAGTGGGCGGTGTTCGCCGCGGAGGCCCTGCTGCGGGCCGGGGACGACGGGGCGTTCGGCGACCTCGGCCGGGAGCCGCGAGTCCGGGCCGCGATCGACCTGACCTGGAACGCCGTCGCCGGTGAGGTCGCGGCGGCGGCCGAACGCGCCCCCGAGGCCGAGTCGGTGGTGCTGCCGCTGCGCGCCCGTATCTCCGTGCGGGCCGGGCTCGGCAACCTGGCGACCGGACTGCGCCCGCCGGCCAGCGGGCACGACAACCCGCACTACTTCGACGACGCCGCCTGCGTACGGGCCTGTGTGCTGGCCACGGTCCACCCGGGCGACCCCCGGCGCGCGGCGGACCTGGCCGAGTTCGACGCCCGCTACACCCAGGACGGCGACGGCGTCCACGGGGCCCGCGCGATGGCGGCGGCGCTCGCCGAGGCGCTGGCGGGCGCGGAGGTCGGGGCGTGCGTCACGGCGGCGCTGGCCGAGCTGCCCGAGCAGACGGAGATCGGCCGCAACGCCCGGCACGCGCTGCGCCTGGCCCGGGACGCCGAGGGCGCGTTCGCGCTCGTACCGCTCCTGGAGCACCGGATCGTCGACCACGTCTACAGCTACGGCATCGCCGCCGCCGAGACCGTACCGGTCGCCCTCGCCCTGGCCACGGCGGCGAACGGCCGGATCGCCGAGGCGCTGCCGGCCGCCGCCTGCCTGTCCCGGGTCGCCGACTCCGCCCCGGCCCTGGCGGGCGCGCTGACCGGTGCGCTGGGCGGCGGCGAGGCGATCCCGGCGTCCTGGCGGGAGGCCTGCCGCACCCTGTCCGGCTGCGTGCTGCCCCGTCTCACCGGCACCGACCTGGTGGAACTCGCCGAACTCCTCGAAGCCGCACAACCGGCCCCTCCAGGAGGATGATTCCGGGCATGACGCCCAAAGGAGAACAGAGCCGAGGCGCGGTCCGGGACGCGGACCTGGAGGAGCGGATCACCGGCGCGCTCGTGGGAGCGGCCGTCGGCGACGCGCTCGGCGGGCCCGTCGAGGGCTACTCCCCCGAACAGATCCTCGAACGCCACGGCGGCCGCGTGCACGGCGTCGTCGGCCCCTGGCACGGGGAGCGGTGGCGCACCGCCCGCCCCATCGCCCCGTACCACAAGGGCGACGGGCACGTCACCGACGACACATTGATGACGCACGCCCTGGTACGGGTGTACGCACGCGTCCGCGACCACCTCGACGCCTACGCGATCGCCGGCCACCTGGTGCCCGACCTGATGACGAACCCGCGCTGGATCCCGGAGCTCCAGGCGGAGGCGCTGCCGCTGCACCGGGTGTTCCTGGCGGAGAAGTGGCTGGTGGCGCGGCTGCACTACGGCCACGTCGATCCGCGCGAGGCCGGCGCGGGCAACATCGTCAACTGCGGTGCCGCGATGTACATGGCCCCGGTGGGACTGGTCAACGCGGCCAACCCGGCGGCCGCGTACGCCGAGGCCCTCGACATCGCGGGCGCCCACCAGTCCTCCTACGGCAGGGAGGCGGCGGGCGTCCTGGCGGCCGCGGTGGCGGCGGCGTGCGCGCCGGGGGCGAGCCCGGACTCGGTGGTGGCGGCGTGCCTGTCGCTGGCGAAGGACGGCACCCGGGCCGCGATCGAGCGGGTCTGCGAAGTGGCCCGCGGCTGCCCGGACTTCGAGTCGGCGCTGGGCCCGCTGCGGGAGGCGGTGGCGCCGTACGACACGGTCGGGCCCGACTACCGGAACCCGTCGCTGGGCGCCCGCCGCCCCTCCCGTCTGCACGCGATCGAGGAACTGCCCGTCGCGCTGGGCATGTTGACGGTGGCGCGCGGCGACTTCCGGCAGGCCGTCCTCGGCGCGGTGAACTACGGCCGCGACTGCGACTCCATCGCGACGATGGCCGGGGCGCTGGCGGGCGCGCTGGGCTCGCCCGTCCCGGAGGACTGGGCGAAGACGGTGGCCGAGGCCAGCCGTCTGGACCTGTGGGAACCGGCGCGCACGCTCGCCGGGGTGACCCGGGAGATCTTCGAGAAGGACGTACGGCGGCGACGCGCCCACGAGCGGGCGTTCGCCGGGATGGGAGGTCCGGAATGCTCCGACTGACCTGGGTCCAGCCGGAGGACCTGCTCGGCCACGAGTTGCGCCAGGCGGTGCAGGACGGCCGTGAACCGAAGGCGATCGCCGCCCGCTGGCGCGCGGCGGGCGGCCCCGAGGCCCCCGCCCGCGCGGGCGCGTCCCCGGGGCGCGCCTCCCGCTATCTGCGCCTGCTGGCGGAGGACCTGCTCGACGAACTGGCCGAACTGCCCAGTCGGTGGGCGGACGCCGAGCCGACGGACCCGGCCGCGATCAGGGCGCTGTGCCCGGACTGGCCGGAGCGGCCGGGAACTGCCGTCCCGTCGGTGACCGTCGAGCGTCTGGAGGCCGCGTGGCTCGGCCGGGCCGCCGGCTGTCTGCTGGGCAAGCCCGTGGAGAAGCTGCCCCTCGACGGCGTCCGCCAAATCGCCCGGGCCACCGGCAACTGGCCTCTGCGCACCTGGTTCACCGCCCGGGGCGTACCGGAGGACCTGGCCGCGGAGTACCCCTGGAACCGCCGCTCGGCGGCCAACTCCCTGGCCGAGAACATCGACGGCATGCCCGAGGACGACGACCTCAACTACCCCCTGGTCAACCTTCTGCTCCTGCAGCGCCACGGGAAGCGGTTCACGACCGCCGACACCGCCCGCCTCTGGCTGGACGAACTCCCCGCCGGCCGCACCTTCACCGCCGAACGCGTCGCCTACCGCAACCTGCTGCTCGGCATCGAACCCCCGCACACCGCCCGGCACCGCAACCCCTTCCGCGAGTGGATCGGCGCCCTGACCCGCGCCGACATGCACGGCTGGACCAACCCCGGCGACCCGGCGGCCGCGGCCGCGCAGGCCCACCGCGACGCCACCCTGACCCACACCGCGAACGGCGTCTACGCCGCGATGTTCGCCGCCGCCGTCATCGCCGCCGCGGCCACCGGAACCCACGACGTCCACGCCTGCCTGGCCACCGGCCTGACCGTCGTGCCGCCCGGCTCCCGGCTCGCCCGCGCCGTCCGTCATGCCGTCCGGCTGGCGCGGGAACACGAGGACTTCGACACGGTCGTGGACGAACTCCACGCCGTCCACGCCGACTTGCACTGGGTGCACGCCGTGTCCAACACCGCGCTGATCGCCGCCGCCCTGACCCACGCCGACGGCGACTTCACCGGTTCCGTCTGCCGTGTCGTCTCCGGTGGCTGGGACACCGACTCGAACGGTGCCACGGCCGGAAGTGTCGCGGCCCTCCTCGCCGGCTCCCCGGGTGCGCTGCCCGACCACTGGACGGCGCCGCTCAAGAACCGGCTGGCCACATCGGTGGGCGACTTCGACGGCACCGGCTTCGACACCCTGGCCAACCTCACGCACCGGGAGGCCTCCCGCCCCATGAGCGACGCCGACGGGCTCACCTCATGACCGCGCCCCACGACACCGCGCCCGGCACCGGCGGCCCGCTCACCGGTCTGCGCGTGCTCGACCTCGCCACCCTCTTCGCCGGACCCATCGCCGCCACCATGCTCGGTGACTTCGGCGCCGAGGTGATCAAGGTCGAGCACCCGGTGAAGCCGGACCCGTCCCGGGGCCACGGGCCGTCGAAGGACGGGGTCGGCCTGTGGTGGAAACTGCTCGGCCGCAACAAGCGCACCATCACGCTGGACCTGTCGAAACCCGGTGGCCGCCGCACCCTGCTGCGGCTGGCCGCCACCGCCGACGTGGTCGTCGAGAACTTCCGGCCCGGCACCCTGGAGAAGTGGGAGCTGGGCTGGCCCGAGTTGTCGGCGGCCAATCCGCGCCTGGTGCTGGCCCGGGTCACCGGGTTCGGGCAGTTCGGCCCGTACGCCTCCCGGCCCGGGTTCGGCACCCTGGCGGAGGCGCTGAGCGGGTTCGCCGCGATCACCGGCGAGCCGGACGCGCCCCCGACGCTCCCGCCCTTCGGGCTCGCCGACTCCGTCGCGGGCCTGGCCACGGCGTACGCGGTGATGACCGCGCTCACCGCACGGGAGCGCACCGGGGCCGGCCAGATCGTGGACATGGCGATCATCGAGCCGATCCTGACCGTCCTCGGCCCGCAGCCCCTGTGGTACGACCAGCTCGGCTACATCCAGCCCCGCACCGGCAACCGCACCGGGAACAACGCCCCGCGCAACACCTACCGCACCGGCGACGGCACCTGGGTGGCGGTCTCCACCTCGGCGCAGTCGGTCGCGGAACGCGTGATGCGGCTGGTGGGCCGCCCGGAGCTGATCGACGAACCCTGGTTCGCGAGCGGCTCGGAGCGGGCCGCGCACGCCGACCTGCTCGACGAGGCGGTCGGCGGCTGGATCGCCCGGCACACCCGCACCGAGGTCATGGCCGCCTTCGAGAAGGCCCAGGCGGCGATCGCGCCGATCCAGGACGTACGGGACGTGATGGCCGACCCGCAGTACCGGGCCCTCGGCACCCTGACCACCCTGCACGACCCGGAACTCGGCCGGATGCGGATGCAGAACGTCCTCTTCCGGCTCTCCGCCACCCCGGGCGCGATCCGCTGGGCGGGCCGCCCGCACGGCGCCGACACGGACACGGTCCTGACCGAACTCGGCCTCACCCCGGAGGAGCTGACCGCGCTGCGTGCGGAGGGCGCCCTGTGACGGCCACCGCCTTCTGCCCGCTCACCTGGCTGTACGCCCCCGGTGACCGCCCGCACGTCGTGGCCAAGGCGCTGGCCTCCGGCGCCGACGTGGTGGTCGTCGATCTGGAGGACGCGGTCGCCCCCGACCGCAAGGAGTACGCCCGCGCGGCCACCGCCGAGCTGCTGACCGAGCCGCCGCCGGTCCCGGTGCATGTGCGGATCAACGCGGTCGACGGACCGCTGGCCGCAGCGGACCTGGCGGCGGTGGCGCCGCGGCCGGGCCTGGCGGGGCTGCGGCTGCCGAAGGTGACGTCCGCCGGGCAGGTCGCCCGGGTCGCGGCACGGACGGAGACCGGGCTGGGCCCACCGTCGGCGGACGCTTCTGGGCCCTTGCTGTACGCCCTCCTGGAGACCGCGCTGGCCATCGAGCGCGCCCACACCATCGCCTCCGCGCACCCCGCCCTGCGCGGCATCTCGATCGGCGAGGCCGACCTCCGCGCCGACCTGGGGGTACGGCAGGACTCCGGTCTCGACTGGTGCCGCGCCCGGGTCGTCGTCGCCGCCCGCGCGGCCGGTCTCCCCCCTCCGACCCAGTCCGTCCACCCCGACATCCGCGATCTGGAGGGCCTGGCGGCCTCCTGCGCGCACGGCCGCGCCCTCGGCTTCCTCGGCCGCGCGGCCATCCACCCGCGTCAACTCCCGATCATCGAGCGCGCCTACCTGCCGACCGACCGGGAGCTGGAGGAGGCCGAGACGGTCATCAAGGCGGCCACCGCGGACCGGGGGGCGCAGGCCCTCCCGGACGGCCGCTTCGTCGACGCGGCCGTGGTGGCGGCGGCCCGGCGCACCCTCGCGCTGGCCCGGCGGTACTGACACGACGAGGGCGCCCCGTGATCCGGGGCGCCCTCGTGCGCGTACGGCCGGCCGGACGTCAGTTCTTGTGCGCCGTCCCGGCCCCGTCCTTCTCGCCGCCGGCCGCGCCGTCCGCCGCCTCGGGGGACGGGTCGGCGGCTGTGCGCGCGTCCTCCGTGCCCTGCGAGCCCCGCTCCTCGGCCGGCTTCCCGTCCTCGGCGCCCGCCTTGGTCCCGGTCGTGCCGGTCTCGGTCGTGGCCTTCTCCTCGGAGGAAAGCAGGTCCGGCTCGACCGTCTCCTCGCGGCCGGGACGGAGCCGGGCCGAGACGATCATGTAGGCGACGGCCGCGAGGAAGAGGATCAACGCGGTCCAGTTGTTCAGCCGCAGGCCCAGGATGTGGTGGGCCTCGTCGACCCGCATGTACTCGATCCAGAACCGGCCGGCGCAGTACGCGGCGACGTACAGCGCGAACGCCCGTCCGTGGCCCAGCTTGAAACGGCGGTCCGCCCAGATCACCAGCAGCGCGACGCCGACGCACCACAGCGACTCGTACAGGAACGTCGGGTGGTAGTACCCCGGCACCCGGCCGTCCGCCGAGGACGTGATGTGCAGCGCCCAGGGAACGTGTGTCTCGCGGCCGTACAGCTCCTGGTTGAACCAGTTGCCCCAGCGCCCGAAGGCCTGGGCGATCGCCAGTCCGGGGGCCACGGCGTCGGCGTACGGCGGCAGCGCGATGCCCCGGCGCCGGCAGCCGACCCAGGCGCCGAGCGCGCCGAGCGCGACGGCTCCCCAGATGCCGAGTCCGCCTTCCCAGACCTTGAAGGCGTCGACCCAGTTCCGGCCGTCACCGAAATAGAGTTCGTAGTCGGTGATCACGTGGTAGAGGCGACCGCCCACCAGGCCGAACGGGACGGCCCAGACGGCGATGTCCCACGCGGTGCCCTTCTTGCCACCACGCGCGACCCACCGGCGGTCGACGATCCAGAGGGCGACGAAGAGGCCGACGAGGATGCTGAAGGCGTAGCCGCGCAGCGGAATGGGACCGAGGTACAGCACACCGCGCGACGGGCTGGGAATGTAGGCAAGTTCCATGGCAGGGTCGACGCTACCGCAGCGAATGCGGCGCCACGCCAAGCGGCCCGGCTACGGGTCCATAACGGGCGGCTCGTGCCTCACTCATTTGCTGTCGGCCGCTTCCACCATCTGCTTCAGCTTCGCCGGGGTCATCGTCTGGTCCTGGAGGATGTTCTTCCCGTTCAGCAGGACGGTCGGGGTGCCCGAGAAGCCGCCGGACTGGAAGGCCTGGTGGGACTTGTCGACCCAGCTGTCGTGCGTGCCGTTCTTCACGCACTTGTCGAAGGCCGGGGTGTTCAGACCGCTCACCTTGCCCGCGAGCTGGATGAGCTTGCCGTTGTCCGCGAAGGCGTCGTCGGTCTCGTGGGGCTGGTTCTGGTAGAGCACGTCGTGGTAGGCGGGGAACTTGCCGGCGTCCTGGGCGCAGGCCGCCGCGTTGGCCGCGCGCAGGGAGCCGGTGCCCCCGAGGTTGCCGTCGATCAGTCTGACCAGGTGGTACTCGACCCTGAGCTTGCCGGCGTCGGTCAGCTCGCGGATCGTGGGCCGGTACATCGTCTCGAAGGCCTGGCAGGCCGGGCAGCGGAAGTCCTCCCAGACGGTGAGCGTCGACCTGGCTCCGTCCCGGCCGACCGGGATCGCCAGGCTGTCCTTGCCCTGCGCGCCGGAGGGCGCCACGACCGGGCCCGCCGCGCTGCTGCTCTTGTGCTTGCCGGAGTTTGCGGCGACCACGCCGATCACCGCGGCAAGGCCCAGGACGCAGACGACGGTCGCGGCCACGATCAGCGTCCGCCGCCGCCTCTCCGCGGCCTTCTGCTTCTCGCGCTCGGCCGCCAGACGCTGCCGGGCGCCGCGCTTTCCCTGATGGTTCTTCTCGCTCACACCCCCTGAACGAACCGGGGAGGCGCATTGCGCCTCCCCGGTGCCAGGACCACCCGTTCGGGCGATCGAAGGGTGTGCTGCGGCCGTCGTTACGCCTGTCCGCGCACCCCGCTCGCCAGCTCACCCGCGAGGGCGCGGACCGCCTCGACGCCGGCCGCGGGGTCCGGGGCCTCCAGCATCCGCTTGACGAAGGCCGAACCGACGATCACGCCGTCGGCGAAGCCGGCGACCTCGGCGGCCTGGGCGCGGTCGGACACGCCGAGGCCGACGCAGACGGGCAGCCCCGTTCCGGTGGCCCGAGTGCGTTCCACCAGGTCCTGGGCCTGCGTGCCCACCGACTCACGGGTGCCGGTGACGCCCATCAGGGAGGCGGCGTAGACGAATCCGGAGCCGGCCGCGGTGATCTCGGCGAGGCGCTCGTCCCTGCTGCTGGGCGCGACGACGAACACCGTCGCCAGGCCGTGCTTCTCGGCGTGCTCCCGCCACAGCGCCGACTCCTGGACCGGCAGGTCCGGCAGGATGCAGCCGGCGCCGCCGGCCGCGGCGAGTTCGGCGGTGAACCGCTCGACGCCGTAGCGGTCGACCGGGTTCCAGTACGTCATGACGAGCACCGGCTTGCCGGTGGCCGCGTGGGCCTCCTTCACCGTCCGCATCACGTCCGCGATCCTGACGCCGCCGCGCAGCGCGATGTCGTCCGCGGTCTGGATGACCGGACCGTCCAGGACGGGGTCGCTGTGCGGCAGCCCGACCTCGACGACGTCGGCGCCGCCGTCGAAGACGGCCTTGATCGCCTCGATGCCGCCGTCCACGGTCGGGAACCCGGCCGGCAGGTAGGCGATGAGGGCGGACCGGCCCTCCGCCTTGGCGGCGGCCAGGGTGTCGGCCAGCAGCCGGACCTGTCCACCGGTCGTTGCGGTCCCGCTCACTTGGCGTCCCCCTCGATCTCGGCGGTGTCGGCTTCGCCGGCGGCCACCTCGGCGTCGGTGTCGTACAGGCCGAAGTAGCGGGCGGCGGTGTCCATGTCCTTGTCGCCGCGGCCGGAGAGGTTGACCACGATCAGTCCGCCCTCGCCCAGTTCCCGGCCCACCTCAAGGGCGCCGGCCAGCGCGTGCGCGCTCTCGATCGCCGGGATGATGCCCTCGGTCCGCGACAGCAGGCGCAGCGCCTGCATGGCCGCGTCGTCGGTGACCGCGCGGTACTCGCCGCGGCCGGAGTCCTTGAGGTAGGAGTGCTCGGGTCCGATGCCCGGGTAGTCCAGGCCGGCGGAGATCGAGTACGGCTCGGTGATCTGGCCCTCGTCGTCCTGGAGGACGTAGGAGCGGGAGCCGTGCAGGATGCCGGGCTCGCCCGCGGTCAGGGTGGCCGCGTGCTCGCCGGTGTCGACTCCGTGCCCGGCGGGCTCGCACCCGACGAGGCGGACGCCGGCGTCCGGGATGAAGGCGTGGAAGAGGCCGATGGCGTTGGAGCCGCCGCCGACACACGCGACGGCGGCGTCGGGCAGGCGACCGGCGCGCTCCAGGATCTGGCGGCGCGTCTCGACGCCGATGACCCGGTGGAAGTCCCGGACCATGGCCGGGAAGGGGTGCGGTCCGGCGACGGTCCCGAACAGGTAGTGGGTGTGGTCGACGTTGGCGACCCAGTCGCGGAACGCCTCGTTGATGGCGTCCTTCAGGGTGCGGCTGCCGGACTTCACGGCGACGACCTCGGCGCCGAGCATCCGCATCCGGGCCACGTTCAGGGCCTGCCGCTTGGTGTCGATCTCACCCATGTAGATCGTGCACTGGAGGCCGAAGAGCGCGCAGGCGGTGGCGGTCGCGACGCCGTGCTGTCCGGCGCCGGTCTCGGCGATCACCCGGGTCTTGCCCATCCGCCGGGTGAGCAGGGCCTGGCCGAGCACGTTGTTGATCTTGTGGGAGCCGGTGTGGTTGAGGTCCTCGCGCTTGAGGAACACCCGGGCGCCGCCGGCGTGTCCGGCGAAGCGGGGCACCTCGGTGAGGGCGCTGGGGCGGCCGGTGTAGTGGGCGAGCAGGTCGTCGAGTTCGCGGGCGAACTCCGGGTCGGCCTTGGCCTTGTCGTACTCGACGGCGACCTCGTCCACGGCGGCGACGAGCGCCTCCGGGATGAACTTGCCGCCGAACGCGCCGAAGTAGCCCTCGGCGCTCGGCACCTGGCCCTCGGGATCGGGAATGAAGAACTCGCTGGGCATGCGGATACCTCACAGGGGCGTCTGCCCCGGGATCGGTCGGTCTGAGGGGTCACGGCGGTCGCGTGCGCGTGCCGCGCTCCGCGTGTACGGGCACGGGCGTCAGCGGGCGGGCCACCGGTCCGGCGGCCGGACCGCGGTGGCGGTACGGCGGCGGGGGCCGGGCGCGGCGGAGACCGGACGGCCGGCCTCGGACCGGACGACGCGGCTCAGCTCACCGCTGGTGGCGCGCACGCGGGCGACGCCATCGCATGCCGTTGACCTGTCCCGGTTCGTCGCCGATGACGTACCGCACCCTGCGGCCGTGCACACGGCGTGCGGGCGCGCGGCAGCCCCGGGGCCGGCAGCCGCGCGCGAGGCGGGCGTACGGGTCCCTGGAGGGTTCGGCGATCGGGAGGGTCATCGGGGCACACTCTACCGGCGTACGTCCGCTCGGGTCAGCGGCCAGCGCCCCCTCATGGGCGAACGTCGGCTGCCGCGGCACCGGCTCAGCTCCGCCCGTGCCGCAGCGCCGGGTGGGCCCCGGCCGCCACCAGGTCGGCGACCGCCGTCTTCGGGTCGCGGCCGGTGACGAGGGACTCGCCGACCAGGACCGCGTCGGCGCCGGCGTTGGCGTAGGCGATGAGGTCGTGCGGGCCGCGTACCCCGGACTCGGCGATCTTGACGAGTCCGTCCGGGATCTCCGGTGCCACCCGCTCGAAGGTGTCGCGGTCGACCTCGAGGGTCTTCAGGTTGCGCGCGTTGACGCCGATCACCTTGGCGCCCGCGTCGACCGCGCGCTCGACCTCGTCCTCGTCGTGGACCTCGACGAGCGGGGTGAGTCCGATGGACACCGCGCGCTCGATCAGCGACTCCAGGGCCGGCTGGTCCAGGGCGGCGACGATCAGCAGGGCGAGGTCGGCGCCGTGGGCGCGGGCCTCCCAGAGCTGGTACGAGGTGACGATGAAGTCCTTGCGCAGCACCGGGATGTCCACGCGCGCACGGACCGCCTCCAGGTCGGCGAGCGAGCCGCCGAAGCGGCGCTGCTCGGTCAGGACCGAGATGACGGACGCGCCGCCCGCCTCGTAGTCCGCGGCGAGCCCGGCCGGGTCCGCGATCGCGGCCAGCGCGCCCTTGGACGGGCTGGAGCGCTTGACCTCGCAGATGACCTTGACGCCCTCGCCGCGCAGCGCGGCGGCTCCGTCCCTGGCCGCGGGTGCCTTCGCCGCGCGCTCCTTGAGCTCGTCGAGGCTGACGCGCGCCTGCCGCTCCGAAAGGTCGGCACGGACTCCGTCGATGATCTCGTCGAGCACACTCACGCGAGCGGCCCCCTTCCGGGCGGTGGACTGTTCCAGCGGGTCTTGCGGCCTCCGGCGGCCCGCCGCGAACCGATCAGGCGGGCGGGACCGGTGGTACTTGCGATGGTATCCGGAGGCGGGCGCCGACCCCGCATCCGGTGGTCGGCGGTCCCACTACCTGGACATACAGTGCCCGATCAAGGATGCAGCCAGCCACCGAACGGCAGGTTCCGGACAACGGTGAATACCAGCACCAGGGCGCCGAGACCCCACAGGTGCGCGGTGGTGAGCACGAGGCGCGGCGGCCGTCCGCGCGCGGCGCGCAGAACCCACACCGTCCACGCCACGGCGAGCACCGGATAGCCCACGGCGGCCAGGGCGTTGTCGTGCAGGGCCGCCACGAAGTCCCCGTGGACGAAGGCGTGGGCGCCGCGCAGCCCGCCGCAGCCGGGGCAGTAGATCCCGGTGTAGCGCAGCAGGGGGCAGACCGGGTAGTGGCCCGGCTGGTCGGGGTCGACCGCCCCGACGTAGGCGAAGGCCCCGGCGACGGCGGTCAGCACCCCGGCGGGGACCGCGAGCCGCCTGAGCACGGCGGTGGCGTGCGGGGGGACGGCGGTGGCGTCCTGGGCGCGCCGCGGGCGGGGTACGGGCGTCCGGTCGTGCGTCACCCTCTGGCTGTCGGGGTTCACGCCTCGCATTCTGCCCCGGCGCGGACGCGCACGCGCGCGAGGGGCGGCACCGGGCCGCCCCTGGGGCTGTCGAGTCGTACGGGTCCGCCCCCGCGCGGACCTCAGCTCTCGGCGCGGGCCGCCTCGCGCGTGCCGACCTGGTGCACCGGGTGCTCGTTCTTCTGACCGAGGCCCATCATGCGCATGATGCTGCCGACGACGCCGCCGGCCAGCACGATCCCGAGGCCGACCCAGAAGCCGACCGGCTGGGCCATCACCATGAAGGCGCCCGCGACGCAGAAACCGATGAAGGCGATGATGACACCGGTCCAGGCGGCCGGGGTGTGACCGTGGCTGCTGCCCGCCATGACTTGCTCCTCGTTGCTGTGTTCTTGTCTGAGCCGGACGCTCGGCTCCATTGTCCCGCACGCGTGCACACGACGTGAGCGGGGGTGGCTCCTCGCGACCGCCGTTCGGGTGCGGCGGGAGGTGCGCCCCGCCGGGCGAGGTCAGGCGGGTCCGGTGCCGGTCGGGTCCTCACCTCGGTCCAGGGCCTTCCACAGGTCCTCGGGGCGGTCGGGGTCGGCCGGGCGGGGCGCGCGGGGGCGGGGGGCGCCGGAGCGTTCGTAGCGGCCGGACATGGCGGGCCAGAGGCGGCCGTAGCGCAGGGCGAGCAGGCCGGCCAGGAGCAGCAGCGCCCCGCCGGCGGCCGCGACGTAGGGCCAGCCGGTGTGGCTGAGCGCGGCGGCGGTCGCGGCGGTGTCGCCGGAGACCTGGGCGGCCTTGTCGTCGAGGGCGGCGCCGTCGGTGGCGCCGAGCAGGGCGGCGGCGACCGTGCCCGCGCCGGAGAGCGCGAGCAGCACGGCGACCAGGACGCGGCCGGAGCGGCGGACGGCGAAGACGGCGACGAGCGCGGCCAGGCCCACTATGGCGAGCGCCGCGGGCACGCCCGTGACCTCGTTGCCCTTAGCGGTCAGCGGGAAGGCGCCGCCGGCCACCGTCGCGGTGCCCTCCGCCCAGCGCTGCCGGGTGGCGAGCAGCGCCACGGCCGCGCCGAGCGCGCCGCAGAGCAGGGCGACGGCGAGGCTGCGGCGGCCGGACCGGGCGGGGGCGGCTTCGGAACGGGGGTCAGGTAGGGCAGTCACGTACTCCACTATCGCTCGGACCGCGGGCGTGGTGTCATCCGGGGTTCACGTGCCGGACGTGAGAAACGCCCTACTGTCCCAGCCGGTTCGCGGTGTGCACCGCCCGCAGCACGGCCGCCGCCTTGTTGCGGCACTCGGTGTCCTCGGCCACCGGGTCGGAGTCGGCGACGATGCCGGCGCCCGCCTGCACGTAGGCGGTGCCGTCGCGCAGCAGGGCGGTGCGGATGGCGATGGCGGTGTCGGAGTCGCCCGCGAAGTCCAGGTAGCCCACGCAGCCGCCGTACAGCCCCCGCCGGGACGGCTCGAGTTCGTCGATGATCTGCATGGCCCGCGGCTTCGGCGCGCCCGAGAGGGTGCCGGCCGGGAAGCAGGCGGTCAGGACGTCGTAGGCGGTGCGGCCCGCCGCGACCCGTCCGGTCACTGTGGAGACGATGTGCATGACGTGCGAGTACCGCTCGACGGACATGAAGTCGACGACCTCGACGGAGCCCGGCTCGCAGACCCGGCCCAGGTCGTTGCGCCCGAGGTCGACGAGCATCAGGTGCTCGGCGCGCTCCTTGGGGTCGGCGAGCAGTTCCTCGGCGAGGGCCTGGTCCTGCTGCGGGGTGGCGCCGCGCGGCCGGGTGCCGGCGATGGGGTGGACCATGGCCCGCCCGTCCTCGACCTTCACCAGGGCCTCCGGGCTGGATCCGACGACGTCGAACGCGTTTCCGTCCCCGCAGGGGAACCGGAAGAGGTACATGTACGGCGAGGGGTTGGTGGCCCTGAGCACCCGGTAGACGTCCAGCGCGCTCGCCGTGCACGGCGTCTCGAAGCGCTGCGAGGGGACGACCTGGAAGGCCTCTCCCGCTCGGATGCGCTCCTTGACGTCCTCCACGGCGGCCCGGAAGTCCTCGCCGCCCCACAGCGCGGTGTACTCGGGCAGTTCGGAGGCCGGCAGCGCGGCGGGCGGCTGGGCGACCGGGCGGGACAGGTCCGCCTCCATGGCGTCCAGGCGGGCCACCGCGTCGGCGTACGCCTCGTCGACGCCGGTGTCCAGGTCGTTGTGGTTGATCGCGTTGGCGATCAGCAGGACCGTGCCGTCCCAGTGGTCGAGGACCGCGAGGTCGGAGGTGAGCAGCATGGTCAGCTCGGGCAGCCGCAGGTCGTCGCGCTCGCCGGGGCCGATCTTCTCCAGCCGGCGCACGGTGTCGTAGCCGAGGTAGCCGACCATGCCGCCGGTGAAGGGCGGCAGGCCCAGGTCGTGGGCGAGGTCGCGGGGGGTGTGCAGGGTCTCGACGGTGGTGCGCAGGGCGGCGAGCGGGTCGCCCTCGGCGGGGACGCCGACCGGTGGGGCGCCCAGCCAGTGGGCCTGGCCGCCGCGCTCGGTGAGGGTCGCGTCGCTGCGGACGCCGACGAAGGAGTACCTGGACCAGGACCGGCCGTTCTCCGCCGACTCCAGCAGGAAGGTGCCGGGGCGCTCGGCGGCGAGCTTGCGGTAGAGCCCGACCGGGGTGTCGCCGTCGGCGAGGAGCTTGCGGGTCACCGGGATGACGCGTCGGTCGGTGGCGAGCTTGCGGAACGTCTCGAGGTCCATGGCGGCTGACCCTACTGACCTTCGGCCGTCGCGCCGGAACCGGCGTCCTTCAGCAGGACGTCGGCGTCGAAGCAGGTGCGGTCGCCGGTGTGGCAGGCGGCGCCCACCTGGTCGACCTTGACCAGCACGGTGTCGGCGTCGCAGTCCAGGGCGACGGACTTGACGTGCTGCACGTGCCCGGAGGTGTCGCCCTTGACCCAGTACTCCCGGCGGCTGCGCGACCAGTAGGTGCAGCGGCCGGTGGTCAGCGTGCGGTGCAGCGCCTCGTCGTCCATCCAGCCGAGCATCAGTACCTCGCCGGTGTCGTACTGCTGCGCGATGGCGGGCAGGAGTCCGTCGGCGCTGCGCTTGAGGCGGCGGGCGATCTCCTCGTCGAGGCTGCTGGGTGCGGGAGTGCCGGGCGCTCCGTGCGTGCTGCTCATGGGTGCCATTGTGCCGCGCGGGACTGCGGGCCGGGGCGGCGTTCCACTGGGCGGGCGCCGCGGCGCGGCGGGTCGTCCTCGTCCGCGGGGTGGCCGGTCGACCCGGGTGGGCGGACGCGGTACGTGGTCGTAGGCTGACCACATGTCGACCTTTGCCAAGCGTGAACGGCTCCTTCTCGCCGATCTCTTGGAGACCGCCGGTCCTGAGGCGCCCACCCTCTGCGAGGGGTGGCTCACCCGTGATCTGGCGGCGCACGTGGTGGTGCGTGAGCGGCGTCCCGACGCCGCCGGGGGCGTGCTGATCAAGCCGCTCGCGCCCCGCCTCCAGAAGGTGCTGGAGGAGTACGCGGCGAAGCCGTACGAGGAGCTGATCCAGCTGATCCGTACCGGCCCGCCGCGCTTCTCACCCTTCCAGCTCAAGCAGCTCGACGAGGCGGCCAACACCGTCGAGTTCTACGTCCACACCGAGGACGTGCGCCGCGCCCAGCCCGACTGGTCGCCGCGTGAGCTCGACCCGGTCTTCCAGGACACCCTGTGGACCCGGCTGGAGCGGACCGCCCGGCTGCTGGGCCGGGGCATCCCCACGGGTCTTGTCCTGCGCCGCCCCGACGGCCGCACGGCCGTCGCGCACCGGGGCACGCCGGTGGTGACGGTGACGGGCGAGCCGTCGGAGCTGCTGCTGTTCGCGTTCGGCCGGCAGAACGCGGCCCGGGTCGAGAAGGTCGGCGACCTGGACGCGATCGCGAAGCTGACGGAGACCAAGCAGCTGGGCCTCTGAACCCCGCCGCGCCGCCGTGCGGGGCTCAGTGGGGCAGTTCGGCGCGGCGCAGGGCGGGAGCGGCCAGGGCGACGACCCCGCCCAGGGCGCACACCGCCGCGCCGGCGGCGAACACCGGGCCGGTCCCCCAGGCCCCGATCGCGGCGGCGGACAGCGGCATGCCGAGCGGGGCGAAGCCGAGGCTGGCCAGCCCGGCGACGGCGGTGACCCGGCCGAGGTAGGCGGGCTCGGACTGGGTCTGCAGCAGCGCGCCGCACAGGGCGCCGCTCAGGCCGGTGAGGAGGCCGACGAGCACCGCCGTCCCGGCGGCGCCGAGGACGTTCGGCACCTGGGCGAGGGCGCCCACGGCCGCGGAGCCGGCCAGGATCGAGCAGCCGGCCAGGCTCCCCGCCCGTGGCAGCCGCCCCCGGACGGCCAGCAGCAGGGAGACGGCTCCGGCCCCTGCGCTGAACCCTGCCAGTACCCAGCCCATCCCGGAGGCGCCCCAGCCGCGCTGGTCGGCCAGCAGGGCCAGCCCCACGTTGAGCGGGCCGACGAAGCCGAGGTCGCCGAGGGCGATGGCCAGCATCAGCGGGGCGAGGACGCGGTGGTGGCGGATGTACCGCAGGCCGCCCACCAGGTCCCGCCAGGCGGTGGAGCCACCGGCGCCGGCGGTGTCGTCCGGCGGCAGGTCCCGGATCCGTACGGAGACCAGCAGCGGCACCGACACGGCGAGCAGCAGCCCGGCGAGCCCGAACGCCGTGGCGGCACCCCCGAGGGCGACACCGAGGCCGCCGAGCGGGGCGCCGACGACGCTCGCGAAGCGGATCGCCAGCCCGCGCATCCCCTGGACGCGCGCGAGCTGGCCCCGGCTCGTCATCCGCGCGGGCAGGGCGCCCACGGCGGGCAGGAACACGGCGTCCACGGTGCCGAAGACGAGGGCGAGCAGGGCCAGCGGCCACAGGCCGGGACTGGTCGTCCAGAGCAGCGCCGCGACGGCGAGCACGGCCGCGCACCGCACGACGTCGCTGCCGATGACGACCCTGCGCGGCCCGAGCCGGTCGGCGATCACTCCCCCGCCCAGCATCAGCAGGGCCCTGGGCAGCGCGCCGACCGCCATCACCACTCCGGCCTGCGCGGGCGATCCGGTGCGGACCGCCGCCCAGGCCAGGGCGAGGTAGTAGACGTTGTCGCCCACCATCGAGGCGGTGTAGGCCCCGAGCCAGCGCAGGACGTTGCCGTCGCGGTGGGCGGGGAGTTCCGGGCCGAGGGAGGCCCGGGGGGCGGCTATGTCGGAGGTGCCGGTCACTGGGCCCAGTCGCGCAGTCGTCTGGCCGTCTCCTGGAGGCCGGCCTTCTCATCCCGGATGTCGCGGACCAGTTGGACCATGGCGTCGGGGGGCGGAGCGATGGGCGTGCCCGACTGCTCCATGTACTCCCAGGCGCACATGGCTCCGATGATCCCGTTGTAGTCCTCGAAGGGTTTGAGCAGCACGATCGTCTGAAGGAGCACGGCCGCGCGGGTCGGCGCCTCCTCGTAGTACGCGGTGCCCGCGAAGCGTTCGAACTTGTGCCGCTCCACGGCTCCGTGCAACGCGCCCCAGTCCCGCAGGGCGGGGTCCGTGGGCGTGTTGGCGTACTGGACCCCCAGGATCCAGCCGGCGTCGATGTACAGGTTCACCTGTCCCCCTCCGGGAACGCGTCCAGGAACTCGGGGGCGAGGGATGCGAACTTGGCACCGGCGCCCTCGATGAACCTCTGCCTCTGCCTCCGGCGCACCACGTCCTCGGTCAGTATGTCGTGCGCCAGCCGCTTGATCGCGACGCCCTGTTCCTTCGCCTCCGCGCGGAGTTCGGCCAGCTCTTCCTCGGTGAACTCGATCGTGATTCCAGGCATACGAGCACCCTAGACGAGCCTCGACCCGATTCACTACCGAGTTCACTACCAGGAATGGTTCCTCGAACTAGTGCCGCGGCAGGTGACGTTTGCCCGTCAAGGAGCGGCGCCCGGTGCCTGCTCTCTGGGGGTACCCCCTGCTCGAAGAGCTTGGGGGAGTGCCGGCCGGAAGTCCTCGTACTGGATGTACTTGGGCTTTCGGCCGGTGCGGCGAGTGGGGGTCCCCCCTGCTCGAAGAGCTTGGGGGAGCGTGCCGGGCGTCGCGACGGGGCAAACGTTGCCTGTCGCGGCACTAGCGAACGGGATGCCCCGCCTCGCGGAGTGTCTCCTTGACCTGGCCGATGCGCAGGTCGCCGAAGTGGAAGACGGAGGCGGCCAGGACCGCGTCCGCGCCCGCCGTGACGGCCGGGGGGAAGTCGGCGAGCCTGCCGGCGCCGCCCGAGGCGATCACCGGGACCGTCACGTGCTTGCGGACGGCCGCGATCATCTCCAGGTCGTAGCCGTCCTTCGTGCCGTCCGCGTCCATCGAGTTGAGCAGGATCTCGCCCGCACCCAGCTCCGCCGCCCGGTGCGCCCACTCCACGGCGTCGATGCCGGTGCCACGGCGGCCGCCGTGGGTGGTCACCTCGAAGCTCCCCGTGGGGGTGCGGCGCGCGTCCACCGACAGGACCAGCACCTGGCGGCCGAAGCGCTCGGCGATCTCCCGGATCAGCTCCGGGCGGGCGATCGCGGCCGTGTTGACGCCCACCTTGTCCGCGCCCGCCCGCAGCAGCTTGTCCACGTCCTCGGCGGTGCGGACGCCGCCGCCCACCGTCAGTGGGATGAACACCTGTTCGGCGGTGCGGCGCACCACGTCGTACGTCGTCTCCCGGTCGCCCGAGGACGCGGTGATGTCCAGGAACGTCAACTCGTCGGCGCCCTCGGCGTCGTACACCTTGGCCATCTCGACGGGGTCGCCCGCGTCGCGCAGGTTCTGGAAGTTGACGCCCTTGACCACCCGGCCGCCGTCCACGTCCAGGCAGGGGATGACTCGGACCGCCAGGGTCATGAATCCACGGCTCCTCTGTATGCCTCTAGCTCGATCTCGACCAGGATGCGCGGGTCGACGAAGCCCTCGACCACCAGCAGGGTCGAGACGGGACGCACCGGGTCGAACACTTCCTTGTGGGCCCTGCCCACCTCGTCCACGTCCCGCGAATGGGTCAGGTACATCCGGGTCCGTACCACCGCGTCGGGGCCGAGGCCGAACTCGGCGATCGCCTCCAGCGCGCTGGTGAACGCGATCCTCGCCTGCTCGTACGGATCGCCCTCCCCGTACAGCACACGGCCCTTGAAGGCCGTCGTGCCGCCCACCAGGACCCGGTCGCCCGCCGCGACGGCGCGCGCGGAACCGAATGCCTCTTCCCAAGGACTTCCGCTCTGCACGCGCCGTACGGCTTCCGACGTCATGACTCCACTGCCTCCAAGGCCTCTTCCAGGGTGAACGCCTTCGCATACAGGGCCTTCCCGACAATGGCGCCCTCGACACCGAGCGGCACGAGGCCGGCCAGCGCCCGCAGGTCGTCGAGCGAGGAGACACCGCCCGACGCCACCACCGGGCGGCCGGTGGCCGCGCAGACGTTCTTCAGCAGCTCCAGGTTGGGGCCCTGCAGGGTGCCGTCCTTGGCGATGTCGGTGACGACGTAGCGCGCGCAGCCCTCCTTGTCGAGGCGCTCCAGCGTCTCGTACAGGTCGCCGCCGTCGCGGGTCCAGCCGCGGCCGCGCAGCGTGGTGCCCCGCACGTCCAGGCCGACCGCGATCCGGTCTCCGTACCGGCCGATGACCTCGGCGACCCACTCGGGGGACTCCAGGGCGGCGGTGCCGAGGTTCACCCGGGTGCAGCCGGTGGCCAGGGCGGCGGCGAGGGTGTCGTCGTCGCGGATGCCGCCGGAGAGTTCCACCTTGATGTCCATGGCCCGGGCGACCTCGGAGATCAGGGCGCGGTTGTCGCCGGTGCCGAACGCGGCGTCCAGGTCCACCAGGTGCAGCCACTCGGCGCCCGCGCGCTGCCAGGCCAGGGCGGCCTCCAGCGGGGAGCCGTACGAGGTCTCCGTGCCGGACTCGCCGTGCACGAGGCGCACGGCCTGGCCGTCGCGGACGTCTACGGCGGGGAGGAGTTCGAGCTTGGCCATGTCTCTACAGGGTTCCGATCCAGTTGGTGAGGAGCTGCGCTCCGGCGTCGCCGGACTTCTCGGGGTGGAACTGGGTGGCCCACAGGGCGTCGTTCTCCACTGCGGCCACGAAGGGCTTGCCGTGCGTCGCCCAGGTCACCCTGGGGGCGCGCAGCGCCGGGTTGTGGGTCTCGAGGCGCCAGTCGTGGACGGCGTAGGAGTGCACGAAGTAGAAGCGGGCGTCCTCGTCCAGGCCGGCGAACAGTTCCGTGCCGGCCGGTGCCTGCACGGTGTTCCAGCCCATGTGGGGCACGACGTCCGCCTGGAGCGGCTCGACCGTGCCGGGCCACTCGTCCAGGCCCTCGGCCTCCACCCCGTGCTCGATGCCGCGCGCGAAGAGCACCTGCATGCCGACGCAGATGCCCATGACCGGGCGCCCGCCGGACAGCCGGCGGTCGATGATCCAGTCGCCGCGCACGTCCTTCAGACCGCGCATGCAGGCGGCGAAGGCGCCCACGCCCGGCACCAGCAGGCCGTCGGCGTTCATCGCCGCGCCGTAGTCGCGGGTGATCTCGACGTCGGCACCCGCGCGGGCGAGGGCCCGCTCGGCGGAACGGACGTTGCCGAAGCCGTAGTCGAGGACCACCACCTTTTTCGCGCCGGTGCTCAACTCCACACCGCCAGTCGCATCACGCCCGCGACGAGGCACATGGCCGCGCCGACGGACAGCAGCACGATGAGGCTCTTCGGCATCTGCTGCTTGACGAAGGAGATGATGCCGCCGAGCAGGAACAGCCCGACGACGATCAGCAGGGTCGACAGACCGGTCACAGCGCGCCCTTCGTGGAGGGGATGATGCCGGCCGCGCGCGCGTCGCGCTCGGACGCGTACCGCAGCGCCCGGGCCAGGGCCTTGAACTGGCACTCCACGATGTGGTGCGCGTTGCGCCCGTAGGGCACGTGCACGTGCAGCGCGATCTGTGCCTGGGCGACGAAGGACTCCAGGATGTGGCGGGTCATCGTGGTGTCGTACTCGCCGATCATCGGCGCCATGTTCTCGGGCTCGGTGTGCACGAGGTACGGGCGGCCGGACAGGTCGACGGTGACCTGGGCGAGGGACTCGTCCAGCGGGACCGTGCAGTTGCCGAAGCGGTAGATGCCCACCTTGTCGCCGAGCGCCTGCTTGAAGGCGGCGCCGAGGGCGAGGGCGGTGTCCTCGATGGTGTGGTGGGAGTCGATGTGCAGATCGCCGTCGGTCTTCACGGTCAGGTCGAACAGACCGTGCCGGCCGAGCTGGTCGAGCATGTGGTCGTAGAAGCCGACGCCGGTGGCGATGTCGGTCCTGCCGGTGCCGTCGAGGTCGATCTCGACCAGGACCGAGGTCTCCTTGGTGGTGCGCTCGACCCTGCCGACGCGTCCCTCGCGAGTCATCCGCTCTGCTCCTGTTCCTTCTTCAGTGCCCGTACCGCGTCGAGGAACGCGTCGTTCTCCTCCGGCGTCCCGGCGGTGACGCGCAGCCACCCCGGTACGCCGTTGTCCCGGACCAGGACGCCTCGGTCCAGGATCCGCCGCCAGGCGGTGCGGGCGTCCTCGAACCGCCCGAACTGGATGAAGTTGGCGTCCGACTCGACCACGTCGTAGCCGATCGCGCGCAGTTCGCCGACGAGCCGGTCCCGCTCGGCCTTCAGCTGCTCGACATAGCCGAGCAGCGTGTCGGTGTGCTCCAGGGCGGCCAGCGCCGTCGCCTGCGTGATCGCCGAGAGGTGGTACGGCAGCCGGACCAGCTGCACGGCGTCCACGACCGCCGGGTGCGCCGCGAGGTAGCCGAGGCGCAGTCCTGCGGCGCCGAACGCCTTGGACATGGTGCGGGAGACGACCAGGTGCGGCCGGTCCTTGAGCAGCGGCAGCAGCGAGGCGCCGTGGCTGAACTCGATGTACGCCTCGTCCACGACCACCATGGACGGCTTGGCCGCCTGCGCCGCCTCGTACAGCGCGAGGACGGTCCGCGGCGGCACCGCGTTGCCGGTGGGGTTGTTGGGGGTGGTGACGAAGACGACGTCCGGGCGGTGCTCCGCGATCGCCCGCTCGGCGGCGGCGAGGTCGATCGTGAAGTCCTCGCGGCGCGGCCCGGAGATCCAGCCCGTGCCCGTGCCGCGCGCGATGAGCGCGTGCATGGAGTACGAGGGCTCGAAGCCGATCGCGGTGCGGCCCGGACCGCCGAAGGTCTGCAGGAGCTGCTGGATGACCTCGTTGGAGCCGTTGGCCGCCCAGACGTTCTCGACGCCGACCCGGTGGCCGCCCGTCCTCGTCAGGTACGCGGCGAGCTCGGTGCGCAGCTCCACCGCGTCCCGGTCGGGATAGCGGTTGAGGTGGCGGGCCGCCTCGCGCACCCGCTGGGTGATCCGCTCGACCAGCGGCTCGGGCAGCGGGTAGGGGTTCTCGTTCGTGTTCAGCCGTACGGGGACGTCCAACTGGGGCGCGCCGTAGGGGGACTTGCCGCGCAGCTCGTCCCGTACGGGAAGATCGTCGATTCCGAAGCTCACTTGCTCGCCGGTACCTTCCACCCGAACCTCGCCTTGATCGCCGCGCCGTGCGCGGGCAGGTCCTCGGCCTCGGCCAGCGTCACCACGTGGTGGGCGACCTCGGCGAGGGCGTCCTCGGTGTAGTCCACGACGTGGATGCCGCGCAGGAAGGACTGCACGGACAGGCCCGAGGAGTGGCAGGCGCAGCCGCCGGTCGGCAGCACGTGGTTGGAGCCGGCCGCGTAGTCGCCGAGGGAGACCGGCGCCCAGGGGCCGACGAAGACCGCGCCGGCGTTGCGCACCCGGTCGGCGACCGCGGCCGCGTCTGCCGTCTGGATCTCCAGGTGCTCGGCGCCGTAGGCGTCGACGACCTTCAGGCCCGCGTCGAGGCCGTCGACCAGGACGATCGCGGACTGCCTGCCGGACAGGGCCGGGCGGATCCGGTCCTCGACGTGCCTGGTCGCCGCGACCTGCGGCTCCAGCTCCCTCTCGACCGCGTCCGCGAGCTCCGCGGAGTCGGTGACCAGGACGGCGGCGGCCAGCGGGTCGTGCTCGGCCTGGCTGATCAGGTCGGAGGCGACGTGCACCGGGTCGGCGCCGGCGTCCGCGAGGATCGCGATCTCGGTGGGGCCGGCCTCGGTGTCGATGCCGATCCTGCCGGTGAAGTAGCGCTTGGCGGCGGCGACCCAGATGTTGCCGGGACCGGTGACCATGTTGGCGGGCGGGCAGGACTCGGTGCCGTACGCGAACATCGCGACGGCCTGGGCCCCGCCGGCCGCGTACACCTCGTCGACGCCCAGCAGGGCGCAGGCGGCGAGGATCGTCGGGTGCGGCAGCCCGTCGGCCTGCGGCGGGGAGGCGAGCGCGATCGACTCGACGCCGGCCTCCTGGGCGGGCACGACGTTCATGACCACGGAGGACGGGTAGACCGACCGGCCGCCCGGCGCGTACAGCCCGACGCGCTCGACCGGCACCCACTTCTCGGTGACCGAGCCGCCGGGCACCACCTGGGTGGTGTGCGTGGTGCGGCGCTGCTCGCGGTGGACGAGCCGGGCGCGCCGGACGGACTCCTCCAGGGCCGCGCGCACGGCCGGGTCGAGCCGCTCCAGGGCGTCCTTGAGCGCCTCGGCCGGGACCCGCACCGACTCCAGCCGCACGCCGTCGAACCGCTCGGCGAAGTCGATCAGCGCCGCGTCGCCACGATGATGCACGGCCTCGCAGATCGGACGCACCTTCTCCAGGGCGGCCGAGACGTCGAAGTCGGCTCGGGGCAGCAGGTCGCGCAGGGCGGGGCCCTCGGGGAGGGCGTCGCCGCGCAGATCGATTCGGGAGATCACGGTGTCAATTCTCTCAGACCGCGCGCGATCACTGTCCGTCCGTATCAGTGGCTGATACGAAGCGCCGTGCCGGCGACCGACACGGGACACGGAAGGCCCACATCACGTTTCGTGTTCAGAGCGTCACCGATCGGGCATGACCGGTTGTACGAAGCGTAGTCATCCCAGGAGCAGCCGGGGAGGGAGGGAGGATCGTGACGGAGGGGGCCGACTTACACAGCGGGGACCTGTCCGACGACCTGACCGCCACCGAGGCGGGAATGTGGCAGGCCTTCCGCAACGGCAGCGTGTACGACCTGCGCAGCGGGGACGCCTCGGTGGACGATCCGCACGGCGGGCAGCCGTGGGGTCCCGAGCGGACCGTGCGGGCGCGCGTCGTGTGCTGGCTGCTGCTCGACGGGCCGCCCGCGCTCGCCGGGCGCGTGTCCTCCCTGAAGCTGCGCGGTCTGCGGATCACGGGCGCCCTGGATCTCGCCGGGGGCGCGGTGCTGCCGTACGTGGAGCTGAACGGCTGCCGGTTCGACCAGGAGGTGCTGCTGCCGGAGGCGCGCTTCACCACCGTGCGGCTGGTGGACTGCGCGGTGCCGCGGCTGGAGGCGGCCCGGGTTCGCACCGAGGGGGATCTGCATCTGCCGCGCTGCCGGTTCACCGGCGGGATACGGCTGACCGACGCGCACATCGGCACGGACCTGCTGCTCAACCAGGCGGTCGTGCACCGGGACCGGGCCGGCCGCTCGATCGCCGCCGACGGGATGACGGTGGGCCAGGACCTCCAGGCGGAGCTGCTGGAGTCGTACGGCGAGTTCAGCCTGCGCAGCGCGAAGATCGGCGTCTCGCTGAGCCTGCGCGGCGCGCGGCTGGCCAACCCGCGGGAGCGGTTCGCGCTGAACGCGCCGCAGCTCACCGTGGAGCGCACCCTGTACCTCACCCCCGCGGGCGTGGGCGGCCCGCTGAGCGGGGTGACGCCCGCGCGCGGGACGCGGATCCAGCCCTTCGAGTGCCGGGGCGGGGTGCGCCTGGACGACGGGCGGTTCGGCGACGCGGTCGATCTGGAGCGGGCGCGTTTCACCCTCACCGACGAGCAGGCGCTGTCCCTGCGCCGGGTGCAGACGCCGGAACTGCGCTTCCTCGGGGAGCGGCCGGCGCGCGGGCAGGTGCTGCTGTCCGGGGCGCGGGTCGTCACCCTCGTCGACCGGGCGAGCAGCTGGCCGGGCCCGGGCAGTCTGCACATGGGCGGCTTCGTCTACGAGAACCTGGTGCCGCGGGGCCCGTTCCCGCTGACCGAGCGGCTGGAGTGGGTGGCGGCGGCGACCGCCGAGTACAACCCGGAGCCGTACGAGCGGCTGGCCGCGGTGCTGCGGGAGGCGGGCGAGGACGTGGACGCGCGCGAGGTGCTGCTCGCCAAGCAGCGCCGCCGCCGCGAGACCCTGCCGCTCGCCGCCAAGCTGGTGGGCCACGTCCAGGACTGGACGGTGGCCTACGGGTACCGGCCGGGCCGGGCCGCGGTGTGGATGGCCGTGCTGTGGGCGGCGGGCTCGCTGGCCTTCGCGCGTCTGGGCCCGCCGCCGGCCGACCCCGGCGGGCACCCCGAGTGGAACCCCGCCCTGTTCGCCCTCGACCTGCTGGTGCCGGTCGTCGACCTGGGCCAGGCGGACCAGTGGCAGTTGCGCGGCGGCTGGCAGTGGCTCGCCGCGGCGCTGATCGTGGTCGGCTGGATCCTGGCCACGGCGGTCGCGGCGGGCGCGACGCGTCTGCTGCGACGGAACTAGTGCCGCGGCACCAGCCTCAGGGTCAGCGTCCGGCTCAGACCGGATCAGCGCGCGGATAGTTGTTGAAACTGGCACCTTTTACTCGACCTTGACCGTCCGCCGTACAACTTTCCACTCCTTGCCCGAACCCACTGGCGCGTCCGCGACCTGCGTCTTTCAATGGTCGGCACCATGGCAACGCTGCCCGCGTTCATCCGCCCCACCCGGATGACAAGAACCGCCCCCAGCCCCGCCGCCGGGTTCACCGCCGCCGGGCTCACCTCCGACGACGAGGTCCTCCTCGACGCGCCGGACGAACCCCTCGGCCCGGCGCTGGTCGCCGCCGCCCAGGGCGCGTACCGGCCCGCCGCGGCGCTCCTCGCCGGCACCCGCGAGGCGGCCCGGTGGGAGGAGCGCGACCGGTACGCGACCCGGCTGGCCACCATCGCCCGCTCACGCCCGGAGTGGCTGGACGCCTGGCTCGCCACCGCCCCGCACGACCCGGACGCGCTGCTGGTCGCCGCCCAGCTCGCGGTCGACCGCGCCTGGCCCTCACCCGCGCGGGCGGAACTGCTGCGCACGGTCAGCCCCCTGATCACGGCTGCCGCACGCGCGGACAGCCGCGACCCGGTGCCGTGGCGGGTCGCGCTGGACCACGCGCGCGGCAGCCGCGCCGGGCACCGGTACTTCGAGGAGCTGTGGGAGGCCGCGGTCCGCCGCGCCCCGCACCACTACGGCTGCCATGTGGCCGCCCTGCGCTATCTGGCCACCTCCTGGCACGGCTCGCACCGCGAGTGCTTCGACTTCGCCGATCTGGCCGCCCAGGACGCCCCGGCCGACTCGCTCGTCCAGGCACTGCCCGTGCGGGCCGCCTTCGCCTATCTGACCGACGGCTGCGGGCCCCGGGTGCCGCGGGCCCGGCTGCACGCGGCGGCCGACCGGGCCATCGTGCTCTCCGCCCGCTTCCCGGCGGCCGCGCCCTGGCCCGCGGAGATCCGCAACCTGCTGACCTGCGTCCTGCTGAAGCTGGGGCGCCCCGAGGACGCCCTCGTGCAGCTGCGCCTGATCGGCCCGTACGCCACCTCCTTCCCCTGGGAACGGCTGTCGGACGACCCGCTGGGCCTCTTCCTGGAACTGCGCGCCGGCCTGGGGGCGCCGCCGCCCGCGCGGCCGTCCCGGCGCCCGCGATACGGGCTCGGCGGACGCGCCCGCCGCGGCGAGCATTAGGCTTTTGCGCCGTGACCACCGTCCGCCTTCCGCTCTTCCCCCTGAACACGGTGCTGTTCCCGGGGCTCGTGCTGCCCCTGAACGTCTTCGAGGAGCGCTACCGCGCCATGATGCGCGCGCTGCTGAAGACGCCCGAGGACGAACCGCGCCGGTTCGCCGTCGTGGCGATCCGCGACGGCCACGAAGTGGCCGCGAGCGCCCCCGGCATGCCCGATCCGACGGCGCGGCCCGAATGCGGCCCCGCCGCCGGCTTCGGCCCCGACCCGGCCAAGGCCTTCCACTCCGTGGGCTGTGTGGCGGACGCGGCGACGATCCGGGAGCGGGCCGACGGCACCTTCGAGGTACTGGCCACGGGCACGACCCGGGTCCGGCTGCTGTCCGTGGACAGCTCCGGTCCGTACCTGGTGGCCGAGTTGCAGGAGCTGACCGAGGAGCCCGGCGACGAGGCGGGCGCGCTGGCCGAGGGGGTGCTGCGGTCCTTCCGCCAGTACCAGAAGCGGCTGGCGGGCGCGCGGGAGCGGTCGCTGTCGACGGCCGCGGAGCTGCCGGACGAGCCGAGCGTGGTGTCGTACCTGGTGGCGGCGGCGATGATGCTCGACATTCCGACCAAGCAGCGGCTGCTCCAGGCGCCCGACGTCTCCTCCCGGCTGCGTGACGAGCTGAAACTCCTGCGCAGGGAGACGGCGATCCTACGTAGTCTGCCGTCGTTGCCGGCCGGGGAGCTGACCCTCGGGCCGACGAGTCTCAACTGAGGGAACGGGGCGGGATGGCCAAGAAGGCGAAGAAGCAGCAGGACAAGGGGGCGGGCGGCACCCCGGCGACGGTGGCGCTGACCGCGGCGGGCGTGCGCTACACCGTGCACTCCTACGACCACGACCCCTCCCACCCCTCCTACGGTGAGGAGGCGGCCGAGGCGATGGGCGTCTCCCCGGACCGGGTCTTCAAGACGCTGGTGGCGGACGTCGACGGCGCCCTGACGGTGGCCGTGGTGCCGGTCGCGGGCTCCCTGGACCTCAAGGCCCTGGCGGCGGCGGTCGGCGGCAAGCGGGCGGCGATGGCCGACCCGGCCCTCGCGGAGCGCACCACCGGTTACGTCCGCGGCGGCATCTCCCCCCTCGGCCAGCGCAAGAGGCTCCCCACGGTGCTGGACGACTCGGCTCCCGCCCACGCCACCGTCTGCGTCTCGGCGGGCCGTCGCGGCCTGGAGGTGGAACTGTCCCCGGGCGACCTGGCGGACCTCACCGGCGCCGTCCTCGCCCCGATCGGACGCAGCTGACCGCCCCGGGGCTCCGGACGCCAGACGGGGCCCCGGCCGGCTAGGGCGCCGAGGACTCGCCCTGCGCCCCGTTTCCGGGCGTGCCGTCCCCGTACGCGCTGTCTTCGTACGCCCCGTCCTCGTACATCTCCGGATCCCGCGGCCCGAACAGGGCCGTCATCCCCAGGTGGACGAGCAGCGCGGCCAGCGGCCAGGCCAGCAGCGCCCCCTTGGCGGCGAGCTTCAGCGGCGCCGGGAAGGTCACTCCCTTGCCCACCGCCTTGGCGTGGGCGATCACGTCGTGCTCGGGTCCGAGCCAGACCCCGAGCCGCCACGCCAGCAGCGACCCGAGCAGTCCTCCGACGCACAGGGCCACCACCAGCGGCACACCTCCGCGCCGCCGCACCAGGAAGACGGCCACCGCGCACACCAGGCCGAAGGCCAGGGCCAGCAGCGTGAACGTGCCGTCGACGCCGATCGCCTGCTCGCCCTCGGTGTCCTTGAGGTAGACGACCCAGTTGCTCCCGGACACTTCGGCGACCAACGGCACCTTCGGTGCCAGCCGCAGCCAGAGCAGTCCCAGCGGCACCCCGCAGAGCGCCACGGCGACCATGACGACGACGGCCTCCCGGATCTCGGCCGCCCAGCCGGGCCCGTCCTGCGCGTAGACGCTCACCGGCCGGCCTTCGGCGGGCGGCACGGGCCAGGCCTGCCAGGGCCGGACCGGCCCCGGCTGCGGGGCCTGCCCGGACCCGGAGGACCCCGACGACCCCGAGGGCTCGGAAGGCCCGGAGGAGCCGGAAGGCTGTGAGGAGCGCCGGTGCGGCGGTGGTGGCGGAGTCAACGGAGCTGTCACCTTGTCATCGTGCCAGTTGCGGGGGAAGGCCGCGTCACCGGACGGCGGCCCGGCGATAGGCCCAGGTGGCGACGGCCAGCGAGGCCACCCCGACCCCGGCGCAGACGGCCATGTCGCCGGCCACCAGAGCCCAGTCGGGACGGGCGGCGAAGGTGTGCGCGTAGGCCTCCACGCCGTACGTGGACGGCAGCAGGTCGCGCAGGAGCCGTACCGCCTCGGGCATGCGGTCGGGGGGCAGCACGCCCAGCAGCAGCGCCGCCGACATGCCCAACTGGCCCAGCAGCGTGGCCAGTTCCGGGCGTGGTGCGAGCAGCCCGCAGGCCGCGCCCAGCCCGGAGAGCGCGGCTCCGGCGAGCGGGATCACCGCCACCAGCACCCACAGGTTGCCGAGCGGCAGCCCGAACAGCACGCACCCGGACACGGCGGTCACGAGCGTGCCCGGCACCGTGAAGGAGGCGTACGCGGCCGCCACGCCCAGCACCACGGCCGCGGGCGGCACCGGGAGCGTCGCGTAGTGGTCGAGCCCGCCGCTGGCCCGCAGCTGCCCGAAGTACTGGGCGAGCAGGTTCAGCGCGACGAAGGCGACCACGACGACCGAGGCGCCGGACACCACGTACCGGGCCTCGCTGCCGCCGTCGACCACGCCCCGCATCATGACCATGATGCCGACGGACTGGAAGGTCGCCACGAACAGCAGCGGGATCCTCGCCACCCGCGCCCGGGAGAGCTGCGCCCGGTACACGGCGGCCAGCGACGGCCACAGCCTCGCCCGCGGCCCGAGCGCGGCCGTGGCACCGGAACCGCCGTCCTGTACGGCCGTCGCGCCCGGCAGCACACCGGCGGGTACGACACTCACGTCGAACTGCTCCCTTTCCCTGCGGCAGCACACGCGGCCGGCTTGTCCCTCGCGGCGAGCGCGGCGGTCGCGGTCGTGTCTCCCGCGCCGGACGGGTTCCCCCCGGCGCCCGCGTACTCCTCCAAGGATCCGCCGTTCCCCGCGCTCGCGCCGCTGATCCCGGTCATGCCTTCACCAGCCCCTGCCGGGCGGCGCCGCCCAGCGCCAGATACACGTCCTCCAGGCTGGGCGTGGTCAGTGTGAAGTCGTCCAGGGCGGCGAACGCGGCGCCGCCGGTGACCGTGGCGACCGCCGCGCGGGCCTCCTCGGGCGCCAAGCGCAGCGTCCAGCGGCGGCCGGCCTCCACGGCCCGCTCTCTGAGGGCGGCGACCTCCGCCACCTCCAGGGGCGCCCGCTCGCGCCACACCAGCTCGACCCGCACCTCGCCGGAGACCCGCTCCTTGAGCCGGGCCGGGGTGTCGCAGGCGATGACCCGGCCCCGGTCCAGCACGGCGACCCGGTCCAGGACGGTCTCGGCCTCGATGACGTTGTGGGTGACCAGGACGACGGTCGTGCCGCGTTCGGCGCGCCGCCGGTCGACGGCGGACCACACCGCCCGCCGGGCCACCGGGTCCATGCCGGTGGTGGGCTCGTCGAGCACCAGCAGCGGGCGTTCGCCGACCAGCGCGGCCGCGAAGCAGGCGAGCCGCCGCTGGCCGCCGGAGAGCTTCTTCAGCGGGCGTCCGGCGATCGGCGTGAGGCCCAGTTCGTCGAGGACGGCGTCCCGCTCGGCACGCGCCTGCCGGAGGTCCAGGCCGCGCAGCCGCCCGGTGGTCTCGGCGGCGAGCGAGACGGTCAGCTCGTCCAGGGCGGTGGACTCCTGCCCGAGGTAGGCGAGGATCCGCGCGGCCCGCTCGGGGTGCGCCACGATGTCGTGGCCGAGGATCTCGACCGTGCCGCTGTCGGGGCGCAGCAGCCCGGTGAGCTGGCGTACGAGGGTGGACTTGCCGGCGCCGTTCGGCCCGAGCAGTCCGAAGATCTCACCGCGCCGTACGTCGAGTTCGACCGCGTCGGTGGCCAGCACCGCGGGCGTCCCGGGGGCACCGCGCCGGCCGCGCACGGCGGGGTAGGTCCTGGTCAGTCCGCGCACCGCGCACACGACGTCGTCCCCGGGGCGAAGTGCCTGTGCCGTGCGCGTACTCACAAGGGACGAGGGTACGGGGTCGCGGAGCCCTGCTCGCCCTCGGGGCGTCCCGAGCGGGTCCGGCGCGCGGTTCAGTCGCCGGCGGGGGCGCGCTCGGTGGAGGTCCGTACGTCGATCTCCCGCCAGAACCCGGCGCGGATGGCGTACCGGTCGTGCTCGTCGATCTGGTCGTCCTTGTGCGCGAGCAGCCCGAAGCGGGCGGCGTAACGCAGCAGCTCGCCGTCGACGCGGTGCGGGATCCGGGGGTACATGGAGGACAGTTTCTGCAGGTGCGACTGGTCGCCCAGCCGGTCCACCCAGCGCCGGGCGAAGACCTGCCCCACCTCGTACGGGTCGCCGCCGACGGTCGTGATGTCCTCCTCCCGGTCCGCCCACCGCTGCTCGGCCGTCGTCAGCTGGGCGAGCGTCGGCATGGAGGCGGCCTCGGGAGGCTCCGCGGGCATGCCCGGCCGGTCCACCCAGCCCCGGTCCGAGGACCAGCGCAGGGTCGCGGAGGAGGGGTGCTGCGCGGACGGGGTGCCGGGGGCGCGCAGGGCGGCGAGGTCCTTGGGGGTGGGCACGCCCTTGGTGGTGGGGGCCCGCTCCTCGGTGGCGCCGCGCCCCGGGGCGGCGGACGGGTGCTGCCGCGGTTCGGCGCGGCTCCCGGTGCCCGGGCTGAGCGTGGACTCGGGCAGCGGCGCGGAGAGGATCGCGGCGATCTCTGGGCGGGGCACGGGCGGTGGCGCGCAGACACCGCCGAGTTCCTTGGCCCGTACGGCCTTGGTGATCCAGGTGCGGTCCAGCACGCGCCGCTCGTCGGCCTCGGCGACCAGGTCCTCGGACTGGTTGTAGTCGCCGTCGGCGGCCTGCACGGCCCACAGGTGGACGGCGACACCGTGCTCCTTGGCGGCCATCATGCCGGGCAGCAGGTCGCCGTCGCCGGTGACGAGGACGACGTCGGAGCAGGCGCGGTTGCGGGCCAGTTCGGTCAGTTCGGCGTGCATCGCGGCGTCGACACCCTTCTGCGCCCAGCGTCCGTCGCTGCGGGTGAGCGCGCCGAGCCGGACGGTGACCCGCGGCATCACGCGCAGCCGGCGGTGCTCGGGCTGCGGTACGCGGTCGGGCGCGCCGTCGAACCAGTAGATGCGCAGCAGGGGCCGCTCCGTGTCGGACTCGGCCTGTTCACGCAGTCCCTGCACGAGGGCGGGATGGTCGACGGTGATCCGGGACCGCGACGGCTCGCCGGCGAGGAGACTGGCCGCGGCGCCCAGCAGATACCCGGCGTCCACCAGGACGATGCAGCGGTCCACGCGATCCACCCTCTTTCCGGGAGGTTGCTTCGGGATGTGCTCGGGGATGTACTTCGGGAGGTGCTTCGAGTCTGCCCGACACGGCCGGGGTTAACGGCCCGAACTCGATCTTCGGCGTGGCGTTTCGGGAGCCCGCGTCCCGACGCCCCGCGTTACATACGGTAATTATCCAACATGCGTTCATTGTCGGCCTATGTGAGTCTGGTCCCGGCCCTGGCCCCGAGATCCCCCACAGGAGGCTGATCACCATGGCCAAGAACCGCAAGCAGGACCGCAGCCGGCAGAAGGCGTCCGTGGCCGCGAACGGCCCGCAGGAGACTGAGCACTCCGCGTCGGAACCGCAGGCCGAACATCACGCCCACGGGCCGCAGACCAGTCCGACTGCCATGGCCCGCAAGGGACGTCAGAAGCGCTTCGGCCACAACTGACTCCCGTCCGTGGACTGTTGAGCAAGTGCGGTAATCGACGAGGGGCGTACCCGATGCGCACGGGCACGCCCCTCGTTCATGTCAGCCGGCCAGGCACGACGGGCCGAGCAGGACCTTCAGATCGCCGAACAGCGCGGGATCCGGCTTGACCCGGTGCCGGTCCAGGCGCAGCACCGTCGTCCTGCTGGGCCCCTGGAGCCTGATGCGGACCTCGCTGTCGCCCTTGTGGTGGCTGAGGATCTCGCCGAGGCGGCTGACCATGGGCGGGGTCACCTTCAGGGCGGGGATGGTGAGGATCACCGGCGCGTTGCTCCCCGCGTTCGACAGGTCGGGAATCATCAGCTCCATCGCCACCAGGCGGGGCACGTCCTCCCGCTTGTCGAGGCGGCCCTTGACGAACACCACGGCATCCTCGACGAGTTGCGTGGACACCAGTTGGTAGGTCGCCGGGAAGAACATGCACTCGATGGAGCCGGCCAGGTCCTCGACGGTGGCGATCGCCCAGGCGTTGCCCTGCTTGGTCATCTTGCGCTGGAGGCCGGAGATGATGCCGCCGATGGTGACGACCGCTCCGTCGGCGTGCTCGCCGCCGGTGAGCTGGGAGATGCCCGCGTCGGCCTTGTCCGCGAGGACGTGTTCGAGGCCGAACAGCGGGTGGTCGGAGACGTAGAGACCGAGCATCTCCCGCTCCTGGGCGAGCAGATACGTCTTGTCCCACTCCTCGGAGGAGAATTCCACGTCGAGGCCGAAGCCGGGCTCGCTGCTGGTCTCCTCGCCCATGCCGCCGAAGAGGTCGAACTGGCCCTCGGCCTCCTTGCGCTTGACCGCGACCACGTTGTCGATCATCGGCTCGTACTGCGCGGTGAGGCCCTTGCGGGTGTGCCCCATCTCGTCGAAGGCGCCGGCCTTGATCAGCGACTCGGTGGTGCGCTTGTTGCAGACCACCGCCTCGACCTTGTCGAGGTAGTCGGGGAACGAGACGTACTTCCCCTTGGCCTTGCGGGACTTGATGATGGACTCGACGACGTTGGTGCCGACGTTGCGCACGGCGGACAGGCCGAAGAGGATCACGTCGTCGCCCTGCGCGGCGAAGTTCGACTGGGACTCGTTGACGTTGGGCGGGAGCACCCGGATGCCCATGCGGCGGCACTCGTTGAGGTAGACCGCCGACTTGTCCTTGTCGTCCTTGACGGAGGTCAGCAGGCCGGCCATGTACTCGGCGGGGTGATTGGCCTTCAGATAGGCGGTCCAGTAGGACACCAGGCCGTACGCGGCCGAGTGGGCCTTGTTGAACGCGTAGCCGGCGAAGGGGACCAGCACGTCCCACAGGGCCTGGATGGCCTCGTCGCTGAAGCCCTTCTTGCGGGCGCCGGACTGGAAGATGACGAAGTTCTTCTCCAGTTCCTCCGGCTTCTTCTTGCCCATCACGCGCCGCAGCACGTCGGCCTCGCCGAGCGTGTAGCCGGCGACGATCTGGGCGGCCTTCTGCACCTGCTCCTGATAGACGATCAGGCCGTAGGTGACGTCCAGGACCTCCTTGAGCGGCTCCTCCAGCTCCGGGTGGATGGGCGTGATCTCCTGCTGGCCGTTCTTGCGCAGCGCGTAGTTGGTGTGGGAGTTCATGCCCATCGGGCCCGGCCGGTACAGGGCCGAGACGGCGGAGATGTCCTCGAAGTTGTCGGGCTTCATCAGGCGCAGCAGGGAGCGCATGGGGCCGCCGTCGAACTGGAAGACGCCGAGGGTGTCGCCGCGCTGGAGCAGTTCGAAGGTCTTGGGGTCGTCCAGCGGGAGGCCGAGGAGATCGATGTCGATCCCCTTGTTGGACTTCACCATCTTCACGGCGTCGTCCATGATCGTGAGGTTGCGCAGGCCGAGGAAGTCCATCTTCAGCAGGCCGAGCGACTCGCAGCTCGGGTAGTCCCACTGCGTGATGGTCACGCCGTCGGTGTGCCTGACCCAGACCGGGACGTGCTCGGTGATGGTCTCGCTGGACATGATCACGCCGGCCGCGTGCACGCCCATCTGCCGGACCAGGCCCTCCACGCCGCGCGCGGTGTCGATGACCTTCTTCACGTCCGGCTCGTTCTCGTACATCGAGCGGACCTCGCCCGCCTCCGAGTAGCGGGGGTGCTCGGGGTCGGTGATGCCGGACAGCGGGATGCCCTTGCCGAGGACGTCGGCGGGCATGGCCTTGGTGATGCGGTCGCCCATGGCGTACGGGTAGCCCAGCACGCGCGCGGAGTCCTTGATCGCGTTCTTGGCCTTGATGGTGCCGTAGGTGCCGATCATGGCGACCTTGTCGGCGCCGTACTTCTCCGTCACGTACCTGATCACCTCGACGCGCCTGCGCTCGTCGAAGTCGATGTCGACGTCGGGCATGGAGATGCGCTCGGGGTTGAGGAACCGCTCGAAGATCAGGCCGTGCGGGATCGGGTCGAGGTCGGTGATGCCGAGCGCGTAGGCGACGATCGAGCCGGCCGCGGAGCCTCGTCCCGGGCCGACCGCGATGCCGTTGTTCTTGGCCCACATGATGAAGTCGGCGACCACGAGGAAGTAGCCCGGGAACCCCATCTGGATGATGACGTCCATCTCGTACTCGACCTGCTTCTGGCGGTCCTCGGGGATGCCGCCGGGGAAGCGGCGCTCCATGCCGCGGCGGACCTCCTCCTTGAACCAGGTGACCTCGGTGTAGCCCTCGGGGATGTCGAACTTGGGCATGAGGTCGCGCTTCTCGAACATGCCGGTGGTGTCGACCATCTCGGCGACGAGGAGCGTGTTGGCGCAGCCCTCCTGCCAGGCGTCCGAGGAGTCGATGGCGTACATCTCCTCGGTGGACTTCAGGTAGTAGCCGGTGCCGTCGAACTTGAAGCGGTCGGGGTCGGAGAGGTTCTTGCCGGTCTGGATGCACAGCAGGGCGTCGTGGGCGACGGCCTCGTGCGCGTAGGTGTAGTGCGAGTCGTTGGTGACCAGGGGCGGGATGCCGAGCTTCCGGCCGATCTCCAGCAGGCCGTCGCGGACCTTGCGCTCGATGTCGATGCCGTGGTCCATCAGCTCCAGGAAGTAGCGGTCCTTGCCGAAGATGTCCTGGTAGTCGGCGGCGGCCTTCAGTGCCTCGTCGAAGTGGCCGAGGCGCAGCCGGGTCTGCACCTCGCCGGAGGGGCAGCCGGTGGAGGCGACGATGCCCTCGGACCACTGGGCGATGGTCTCCTTGTCCATCCGGGGCCACTTCTGGAGCCAGCCCTCGGCGTAGGCGTCGGAGGAGAGGCGGAAGATGTTGTGCAGGCCGGTCCTGTTCACCGCCCACATCGTCTTGTGGGTGTAACCGCCGGAACCGGAGATGTCGTCCCGCTTCTGGTGCGGCTGGCCCCACAGGATCTTGCGCTTGTTGCGCCGGGACTCGGGGGCGACATACGCCTCGATCCCGATGATCGGGGTGACTCCGGCCTTCTTCGCGGTGTGGAAGAAGTCGTACGCCCCGTGGAGGTTGCCGTGGTCGGACATGGCGATGTGCGTCATGCCCATCTCGTTGCACGCGTTGAACATGTCCTTCAGCCGCGCGGCACCGTCCAGCAGCGAGTACTGGGTGTGGACGTGCAGGTGCGTGAACGGCGGCTTCGACACGGTTCGGCCTCCATGGACAACATAGACGACGGGCTGCGGGCAGTCTGGTGGACAGCGTCGAAGTCTATGCCCCGGCACTGACACGCGACCGCGTTCCAGCCGTACCTTCGGGCGGGACCGCGCGGGCACTCCGCCGCACCGCCGGACGTTGGTGTGGGGGAACGCCCCTGCCGGACCCACTCCACACGCCATGCACCACCTGCACCAGGAGGCACTCCGCGATGTCAGCGATGTCGGTCCCCCAGCTCAGCGACGAGCAGCGCGGCAAGGAGATCATCGCCGTCCTCGACAGCGCCTTCGGCGAGCTCCTGGCCGACGAGCCGGCCGCGTTCGACATGAGGTTGCGCAGGATGGCGGCCTCGGCCCTCGCGTTCCACCGGGGCACGGCCTGTCTCTTCCACCACGACCTGGGTGCCGACCGGCGCGGCGGTCCGTACCTGGACGACCGCACCTCGCGGGTGTGGATCCACGGCGATCTGCACGCGGAGAGCTTCGGCACCTACATGGACGCCGACGGCCGGCTGGTCTTCAGCGCCACCGGCTTCGACGAGGCCTACGTCGGCCCCTTCACCTGGGACCTCAAGCGGTTCGCCGCCTCCCTCGCCGTCCTCGGGTACGCCAAGGCGCTCAGCGACGAGCGGATCACCGAGCTGGTGACGCTGTACGCGACCGCGTACCGCGACCGGATCCACGCCCTGGCCACCGGCGCCAAGAGCGACGAGGTGCCGCCCTTCACCCTCGACACCGCCGACGGCCCCCTCCTGGACACCCTGCGTGACGCCCGCTCGCTGACCCGTGCCGGGCTGCTGGAGTCCATGACCGGGATCCGCGACTTCGAGCGCCGCTTCGCGCCCGTCGGCGGCGCGGTCGAGCTGGACGCCGCCACCCGGTACAAGGTCCTCGCGGCCTTCGACGGCTATCTGGAGACCCTGCCGGAGGCGTCGCTGGCCCGCCCGGAGTCCTACCGCGTCAAGGACGTCGTCGGCCGCCGCGGGATCGACCCGGCCGGACTGTCGTACGACATCCTCCTGGAGGGGCCGAGCGACGCTCTGGAGCACGACGTGGTGATCTCCGTCCAGCGGGCCCGCACCCCGGCGGCCGCCCGGCATGTCACGGACCAGGCGATCCACGACCACTTCCAGCACGAGGGCCACCGCACGGTGGTCTGCCGCCGCGCCCTCCAGGCGCACACCGACCCGTGGCTGGGCTGGACCGAGCTGGACGGGGTGGGCCGGCTGGTCACCGAGGTCTCGCCGTACGCCGTGGACCTGGACTGGGACGCCGTGGACGACGGCTACGACCCGGAGGAGATCGAGCAGGTGGTCGCCGACCTGGGCCGGGCCACGGCCGCCATGCACGCGGCGGCGGACGACACCTCGGGCGAGTCGCTGGTGCCGTTCTCCACCGAGCGGGCCATCGACGCGGCGATCGCGGGCGACGAGGAGGGCTTCGCGCCGCTGCTGGTCGAGTTCGCGCACGCCTACGGCGAACGCGCGCGTGCCGACCACCGCATTTTCGTGGAGCTGCTTCGCAACGGGCAGATTCCGGGTCTGTGACGGATGGGCCCGCACAGGAACCCTTTAGGGGTCCCTTACCGCCCCGCATGACAGACTCTTGTCTCGCTATGGACATATCCGGGATCAGACTCAGGGCCGTGCGCGCGGCGCTGTTCACGGCCGTGGTCGTGACGCTCAGCACCGCGTCGCACGTGCTGCTGTCCCGGGTACCGCTGCCGCTGAACACGGTGGCCGCGGTCGCGGCCGCCGTGTTCCTGCTCGCCTACGCCCTGGCCGGCCGCGAGCGCGGCTTCGGGCGGATCGCCGCCCTGCTGGTCCCGCTCGAGCTGGCCGCCGACACCGTCTTCACCACCGGACAGCACCTCTGTTACGGCCCCGCGGGCGGACCGGTCGCCGGCCCCCTGCGTTCGGTCGGCCTCGACGTGCTGTGCGGCGGCCACACCGACGTCGGCACCCCGCTGGCCCGGATGACCGGCGCCGACTCCGGCCGGCTGACCGCCCTGCTCGCGCACGCCGACCCGGCCACGGCCTGGCTGCTGCTGGCCGCGCACATCGGCGTCGGCCTGCTCGCGGCCGGCTGGCTGCGCCGCGGCGAGCGGGCACTCGCCCAGCTCCTGTGCGCGGTGGCCGCCACCACCTTCCGGCCGCTGCTGCTCGCGGTGGCGGCGGTCACGGTGCGCCGCACCCGCTCGGCGGTACGGCCGGCGCGGCCGGCGCCGCTGATCGCCACGCCGCGCGCCCGCATCCTCGTGTACTCCCTGGGACGGCGCGGACCGCCGTGCCCGGACGCCCTCGCGTTCCTCTGAGCGACGACCCCGGGCGCCCCGAGCACGACCAGTCCCCCTTCGTACCCCGCGCAGGAAGCTGCGCGTCCCACAGGAGAACACCACCATGAGCAAGCGGAACAGCCAGTCGGCGAAGACGGCGGCCCGGGAGCGGCTGCGCGAGGAGCGCGAGCGCGAGGCCAAGCGGGCCAAGATCAAGCGGCAGATCACCGTGGCCGGCGCGGTCGTGGTCGTGCTGGCCGCGGCCGGCGGCATCGGCTACGCCGTCGTCCAGGCCAACAAGCCCGGCCACTGGGAGGCCGTGAAGGACGAGAAGGTCGTCGCCCCGGCCAACACCACCGGCACCGACGGCACGACCGTGGTCATCGGCAAGAGCTCGGCCCAGAAGACCCTCAAGATCTACGAGGACCCGCGCTGCCCGATCTGCGGCCAGTTCGAGGAGGCGGTCGGCGCGACCGTCAAGAAGGACGTCGACGACGGCAAGTTCAAGCTCCAGTACATCGGCGGCACCTTCATCGACAACCACGACAACGGCGAGGGCTCCAAGAACGCGATGAGCGCCATGGGCGCCGCGCTCAACGTCAGCCCCGAGGCGTTCATCGAGTACAAGTCCGCCCTGTACTCGCAGAAGTGGCACCCGGAGGAGACCGACGACAAGTTCAAGAACGACGACTACCTCATCAAGGTGGCGGACACCGTTCCGGCCCTGAAGGGCAACGCGTCGTTCCGCGACGCCGTCAAGAGCGGCAAGTACGACGCCTGGGCCGTCGCCATGTCGAAGACCTTCGACAACAACAAGGACGGTGTGACCGGCACCCCGAGCCTGGTCATGGACGGCAAGAAGGTGACCACGCCCGGCACCGACAACCCGCCGATGACGGCGGACGAGTTCAACGCGGCGGTGGACACGGCCCTCAAGGGCTGACCCTGACCCGGGCCGGGGCCGGGAACGCCTAAGCGCCCCGGTCGTTCCCGTCGAGTTCCGCGAGGAAGCCGAGTGCCACCCGCCAGGTGGCCTCGGCGGCCTCCGCGTCGTAGTCCGGCAGGTCGGGGTCGGTGTAGAGGTGACCGGCCCCGGCGTAGCGGTAGACCTCCACGTCGGCGCCGGTCCGGCCCATCTGGAGGTACCAGGCGCTCAGCCAGTCGTCCGGCTCGAACGGGTCGGGTTCGGCCACGTGCAGCTGGACGGGCAGGCCGTCGGCGCTCGCGTTCGGCGCGACGTCCGAGGTGCCGTGCAGCAGGAGCAGCCCGCGGGCCCTCTCGTCGCCGAGGGCCAGCGTCTGGGCGGTGGCGGCCCCGAACGAGAACCCGGCGTAGACCAGGCCGCGCTCCGAGTAGGGCGCCGCGGCCAGCACGGCCCGCTTGAGCAGTTCGTCCTTGCCGATCGACTCCTGGCAGGCCGTGCCCTCCTCGACCGTGTCGAACGTACGGCCCTCGAAGAGGTCCGGCGTCCACACCGCGTGCCCGGCGGAACGCAGCCGGTCCGCGGCCTGGCGCACCGCGGGTCCGAGGCCGTAGGTCGAATGGAAGAGCACGATGTTCATGAGCCCATGGTGCCAGCCGGGTACGACAGCGTCCCGCCCGGCCGGGGGCGCGTCCGCCCGGGGCCCGGGGAGAGGATCGTCACAGCGCCCCCGGCCCTACCCGCGATCTTCACGCTCACACATGTTCACACCGCGCGTCGCGGGTTAGGTTCGCAGGCATGGAGAACGTACTCCGCCCCCTGATCGTTGTCGGCGGCTCGGTCGTCCTCACTCTGGTCATCGGCTGGGCCACCGACCTGCTGCTGCGCAAGGCCGACGAACGGCACCACGACGAACCGCTGTGGGGCCTGCTGCGCCGTGCCCGCGTCCCCTACCAGCTCGTGCTGTGCGCCGCCCTGCTCCGCGGCTCCTACGACCAGGCCGAGCTGCTGGAGGAGCACCGGGTCGGGATCGGCCGGACGCTGACCCTGGTGCTGATCGGGTCGGCGGCCTGGCTGGTGATCCGGATCGCGGGGGCCGTCGTCGAGACCACGTACACGCGGTACGCCAACTCCCGCGCCCACCGGGATCCGGCCCGGGTGCGGCGGGTGCGCACCCAGGTCGAGCTGATCATGCGGGTGGTCTCGGCGGTGGTCATCGTGGTGGCGGCGGCCTCGATGCTGCTGACCTTCCCGGCGATGCGCGCGGCCGGCGCCTCTCTGCTGGCCTCGGCCGGTCTCCTCGGCATCGTCGCCGGTGTCGCCGCGCAGTCCACGCTGAGCAACATGTTCGCGGGGCTGCAGATCGCCTTCGGCGACATGGTGCGGATCGGCGACACCGTGGTCGTCGACGGCGAGTGGGGCACGGTCGAGGAGATCACGCTGACCTTCCTGACGGTACGGACCTGGGACGAGCGCCGGATCACCATGCCGGTGTCGTACTTCACGTCCAACCCGTTCGAGAACTGGTCGCGCGGCACGCCGCAGATGACCGGCACCGTCTACTTCCACCTCGACCACTGCGCGCCGATGGACGCGATGCGCGAGAAGCTGCGCGACATCCTGCGCGAGTGCCCGGCCTGGGACGGCCGCGCCTACAACCTGGTGGTCACGGACACGACGCCGACGACGATGGAGGTACGGGCCCTGGTGACGGCGAAGGACGCCGGCGACATCTGGACGGTGCGGGTCGAGGTCCGCGAGCAGCTGCTGCGCTGGCTCTCCGAGCACCACCCCTACGCCCTCCCCCGCATCAACACGGCCGAGGCCGTCCCGCCCCCGGCCCGCCACGACGGCACGTCCCGCCCCGCCTTCGAGAAGTCCCGGACCGGCCCCACCTGATCCCCGGGCCGTGGAATCAGTGGCCGCGTTCCGCGCCGCCGTTCACCTGGATGATCTGGGAGGTGATGTGGGCGGCGGACGGGGAGGCGAGCCAGTGGAGGGTGGCGGCGATGTCGCCCGGGGTGCCGGGACGGCCGGTGGAGGTCTCGCCGACGAGGCGTTCGCGGCGGGCGTCGTCCATCGAGTCGCCGAAGAAGTCGGTGTCCTCGACGTACCCGGGTGCGACCAGGTTCACCGTGATCCCGCGCGGCCCCAACTGGCGGGCCAGATCGTGGGCGTAGGGGTGCAGGGCGGCCTTGGAGGCGGCGTAGGCGCCGCTGCCCGAACCGCGGTAGGCGGCGATGGAGCTGAGGAACAGCACCCGGCCGCCCGGTTCGGCGAGCCGCTCCTTGAGGGCCTCCGTGAGCAGCACCGCGGTCAGGGTGTTGATCCGGAAGTTCACCATCCAGTTGTCGGCGACGAGTTCGAGGGGATCCTCCCGCTCCACCCGCGGCTCCAGCCGTCCCGACCCCCCGGCGCTGTGGATCAGCACGTCCACCGCCCCGAGTTCGCCGGCCACGAACCGGGCGACCGACCGCACCCCGGCCACGTCACCCACGTCGGCGGCGAACGTCAGCGCGCCCGGCACCCCGGCCCTGTGCAGCACCTCGGCCCGCCGCCCGAGCAGCAGCACCCGGTCCCCGTCGGCCGCGAAGGTCCGCGCCGCGGCGAGTCCGATCCCCGTACCGCCCCCGCTGATGACGACATTGCGACTCATGGCCGGAGCGTACCGAGACGGCGCCTGCCGGTCCCGGACGCCGAGCGCGGCTCACCGCAGACTGCGTACGTCCAGGTGGCGCAGTACCCGGTCCACGATCTCCGGATCGGCCCCCGGCTCCCTGCGCGCCGCCAGCACCTCGTGCCGCGCCGCGCTCAGCATCTCGCTCTGGATCCGCCGCAGCCGCCTCAGCCGCCGTACGCGCTTGTCGTGGCCCTCCCTGCGCTCCTCCTCGCCCCACTGAGGGCTGATCCGCAGCCCGATGTCGAAGGCCCGCCGCAGCATCTGCTCCGACAGTTCCTCCGGCAGTTCCTCGACCGCCTCGATCTCACGCAGCCGCCGCCTCGCCGCCCGCGCCGCCCGCGCCGCCAGCTCCTCCTCGAACTCCTTCTCCCGTTCGGTGTCCGCCCGCACCCCCAGCCGTTTGACCAGCCACGGCAGCGTGAGCCCCTGAAGCACCAGCGTCGCCATGATCACCCCGAAGGCGATGAACACGATCTCGTCCCGGTCGGGGAAGGGCCCGCCGCCGTCCGTCTTCAGCGGAATGGCCAGGGCGAGCGCCACCGAGGCCACGCCGCGCATCCCGGACCACCACATGACGACGGTCTCCCGCCAGGTCATGGGGATGTCCTCCTCGTAGTCCCGCCGCGCGTGCAGCCGTCTGGTGAGCCAGGTGGCCGGCAGCAGCCACACCAGCCGTACGAGCACCACCACACCCACGACCACGCCCGCCCAGCCCAGCAGCTCGCCCCACCGTCCCGAGGCGGTGCGCAGCGCGTTGTGCAGTTCGAGGCCGATCAGCCCGAACGCGACCCCGGTGACGAGCGTGTCCACGACGTCCCAGACGGTGTGCCCGGCCAGCCGGGTCAGCACGTCGTCGGCGTCGGAGGCGTACTCGGCCAGGAACAGCGCGGTGGTGAGCACGGCGAGGACGCCGGAGCCGTGCAGCTCCTCGGCCAGCACGTAGGAGGCGTACGGCACGAGCAGCGTCAGCCCGATCTGCAGGGTCGGGTCCCCCAGCAGGTCCAGCACCTTGTTCGTGCCCCAGCCGAGCAGCATGCCCATGGCCACCGCCACCACCGCGGACAGCACCAGGTCGAGCCCGGCCCGCCAGGCCGAGAACTCCCCGCTGACGGCGGCGGCGATGGCCACGTGGTAGAGGACGATGGCGGTGACGTCGTTGAACAGCCCCTCGCCCTCCAGGATCGACACCAGGCGGCGCGGCAGCCCGAGCTGCCCGGCCACCGCGGTCGCCGCCACCGGGTCGGGCGGCGCGACCAGCGCGCCCAGGGCCACGGCGGCGGCGACGGACAGCCCCGGCACGATGGCGTGCGAGACGAGGGCGACACAGAAGGTGGTGACGAACACCAGCGCCACGGCCAGCAGGAAGATCGGCCGTTTGTGCGCGGTGAACTGCCGCCAGGAGGTGCGCCGTACGGCGGCGTAGAGCAGCGGCGGCAGCAGGGCCGGCAGGATCAGGGCGGGCGGGATGTCGACGTTGGGCACGAAGTCGAGCACGGCGAGGCCGATCCCGAGCAGCGTCATCAGGACCGGCGAGGGCAGCCCGAACCGCTCGCCGACCGGGACGCTGATCACGGCCCCCAGCAACACGACGAACAGCAGGGCCAACTGATCCACGCTCAGCGCTCCGGGACGTCGGACGTTCACACGACAGGTTTCAAGCCTGCCATGCCGCCCCGCTCACCGGCGGTTTCGGACGCGGGCTACAGCGCGCGCCGCATCGCGCGGTGCGGGATGCCCGCGTCGGGGAACTCCGGCCCGTACGCCGTGTACCCCAGCCGCTCGTAGAAGCCGAGCGCGTGGCTCTGCGCGTGCAGGTCCACCGCCGTGAGGCCACGCGCGCGTGCCGCGTCCTCGATGGCGCGCACCAGGGCCGCGCCGACGCCGAGACCGCGGGCGTCCCCGGTGACGGCGAGCCGCCCCAGGGAGCCGAGCGCCGGGTCGCCGCCGGTCTTCTCGGCGGCCTCCGCGCCGTACAGCAGCCGTCCGGTGCCGAGCGGCACGCCGTCCTCGCGGACCGCCAGCACGTGCACGGCGACGGCGTCGTACTCGTCGTACTCGATGTCCTGCGGGACGCCCTGCTCGACGACGAAGACCTCCTTGCGCACCGCGAAGCAGGCCTCGCGGTCGGCGGGGTCGTCGGCGACCCGCACCTCGTACGGCGAGGTCATGCGTACGTCTCCTCGCGGACCTGGTCCAGGGCCTCCTGGAGGTCCTCGGGATAGTCGCTGGAGAACTCCGCCCACTGGCCGTCGCCGGGGTGCTCGAAGCCGAGCCGGACCGCGTGCAGCCACTGGCGGGTCAGCCTCAGCCGCTTGGCGAGGGTGGGGTCGGCGCCGTAGGTGAGGTCGCCGACGCAGGGGTGGCGGTGGGCGGCCATGTGGACGCGGATCTGGTGGGTGCGCCCGGTCTCCAGCTTGACGTCGAGCAGGGAGGCGGCCCGGAAGGCCTCGATCAGGTCGTAGTGCGTGACGGACGGCTTGCCGTCGGCGGTGACCGCCCACTTGTAGTCGTGGTTCGGGTGCCGGCCGATGGGCGCGTCGATGGTGCCGCTGGTCGGGTCGGGGTGGCCCTGGACCAGGGTGTGGTAGCGCTTGTCGACCGTGCGCTCCTTGAACTGGCGCTTGAGCGACGTGTACGCGTACTCGGACTTGGCGACCACCATCAGGCCGGAGGTGCCGACGTCGAGGCGGTGCACGATGCCCTGGCGCTCGGCGGCGCCGGAGGTGGAGATGCGGTAGCCGGCCGCCGCGAGGCCGCCGATCACGGTCGGGCCGGACCAGCCGGGGCTGGGGTGCGCGGCGACGCCGACCGGCTTGACGATCACGACCACGTCGTCGTCGTCGTGCACGATCTCCATGCCCTCGACCGGCTCGGCGACCACCTGCACGGGCGCGGGTGCCTGCGGCATCTCGACCTCGAGCCAGGCGCCGCCGTGCACCCGCTCGGACTTGCCGGCCACCGTGCCGTCGACCAGCACCTTGCCCGCGGCGGCCAGTTCCGCCGCCTTCGTACGGGAGAAGCCGAACATCCGGGAGATGGCGGCGTCGACGCGCTCGCCCTCCAGGCCTTCGGGCACGGGCAGGGTACGGATCTCGGGAAGCGTGCTCACCCGTCGAGTATGCCGGACCGGTCCGGCGGTCCCGTCCCGGGCTCAGTCCTTGTGGACGGTCCCGTCCGGGTCGAGGCCGCGGAAGGAGAGCAGCACGATCAGGATGCCGCCGCACACGATCGCCGAGTCCGCGAGGTTGAACACGGCGAAGTGCTTGGGCGAGATGAAGTCGACGACGGCGCCCTCGAAGACGCCCGGCGCGCGGAAGAGCCGGTCGGTGAGGTTGCCCAGCGCGCCGCCGAGCAGCAGGCCGAGCGCGATGGCCCAGGGCAGGCTGTACAGCTTGCGCGCGAGGCGGGCGATCACCACGATCACGGCGGCCGCGATGACCGTGAAGATCACGGTGAAGGCCTCGCCGAAGCCGAAGGCGGCGCCCGCGTTGCGGATCGCCTCCAGTTGCAGCCAGTCGCCGATGAGCCGGATCGGCGGGCGGTGCTCCAGCTTGGCGACCACGAGCATCTTGCTGGCCAGGTCGAGGGCGTAGGCGATGACCGCGACCGTGAACAGCACGGCGATACGGCGCCGGCCGCGGGGCCGCTCGGCGGCGGAGCCCCGTCCGTCCGCGCCGGCCGGCGTCCCGCTCGTCCCGTCCCGGCCCGCCGCCGTGCCGCCGGTGCCGGGCCCGCCGGCCGGGGCCTGGGTCCCTTCGGCGCCGGACGGGCCGCCCGGGGCGGCGTCCCCTCCGGGTCGCTGCCGCCCCGCTCCCGCCGCCCCCGGAGTGTCCGGCGTACCGATGATGCGCTCCGCCTCTGCCACGTGAGTCCCTTGACCTAGGTGCCTGACTGAGGACGAGACTACGGCACGCCTCGCACCCGGTTCAGTACCGGCGTTCCTGCTTCTGCTTGCACTCCACGCACAGGGTGGCCCGCGGGAAAGCCTGCATGCGGGCCTTGCCGATGGGATTGCCGCAGTTCTCGCACAGGCCGTAGGTGCCCGCGTCGAGCCGTTGCAGGGCCCGCTCGGTCTGGGTGAGCATCTCGCGCGCGTTGGCGGCCAGCGCCATCTCGTGCTCGCGCGTGATGTTCTTGCTGCCGGTGTCCGCCTCGTCGTCGCCCGCGCCGTCGCCCGAGTCCCGCATCAGGCCCGCGAGGGACTCCTCGGACGAGGTGATCTCGGTGCTCAGCCGCTCCATCTCGGACTCCAGTTCCGCGCGGGCCTCCGAGACCTCCTCGAGGGTCCAGGGATCCTCGCCCGGGCGCACCGGGAGGTCGCCCGGGTCCACCGCCGCGGCGATGCGTGCCTTGGGCACGGCGGTCTTGGCCGCCGCGGCCGTGCCAGGGGTCTTCTTCGCAACCACTGTCGTGGCTCCCGTCTGCTTCGCGGCCCGCGCCGCGCCCGCCTTCTTGGCCGTCCTCTTCCTGCCCGCACCAGCACCGGAGACACCAGGAGCCACAACATGCCCCACACTGTCCCCGTCCCCCGCCCCGCCGCCCCGGTCGGGCACCGTCCCCGCGCGCCCTTTACGGCCGGCCTTCCGGGTCCCCGCCTCCTCGACGACGGCACCGTCGGCGCCCGCCCCCGCCCCGTCACCGCCACCCTGCCGGCCGGCCCGCTCGTCCCCGGCGGCCGCGCCCCCGCCGGCAGTGACCACCGCACCGCGAGCGCCCTTGCCGCCCACCTTCCGGGCGGCCTCCTTCCCGGCCGTGCTCCGGGCGCCCGGCTTCTCGGCGGCGGCGCCGGGGGCACCCGCGCCATCGCCACCGGCCTGCCTGCCCCCGTGCGCCCCGACCGCGGCACGCCCGGCCGCCGCGCGGGCGCCCGCTTCCCCGCCCGCGGGGTGCTTCTCCGCGGCCTCCGGCGCGGCATCGGCGTCCTTGCCCACGCCACGCCCGTGGGCCGCCGTCCCGGCGGACCTCTCACCGCCGGCGGTAGCCGCCTTCCCCGTACCCGGCCGCCGCTCGGCGGCGGCCTTCCTCGCGGCCGTCCGGCCGGTAGCGGCGCCCCTGCCGGCGGCCTCCGCCGCCGCGGGGCTCTCGGTGGTCTTCTCCCCCGCGTCCGGGCCTTCCGCGGGCATCGGCTCGACGGGGGGCTTTTCCGGCGTGGTCCGCCTGCTCGGGGACTTCCTCGTCGTGGCGCCCCTGGAGCGGGGCTCCTCGGCGGCGGGACGCCTTCCCGGCGCGGCCTTGCCCGCCGCCGGCTTCTTCGCCGCCGTCTTCCGCGGGCTCTTCGCGGGAGCCGGCGCTGCCGGCTCCCGGTGCGCCGCCGTCCTCTCCTCGGCGGCGGCCGGTTCCTCCTCGGCCTGCCTCCGCCCGGCGCGCCCGGCCGTGTTCCTCCTGGCCGTCGGGCCCCCACGCCCGCGTCCCGCCGCCGTCGCGGCCCTGGCCGTCTGCGCCTGCTCCGGCGTGACCCGCTCCTTCATGGCCACCGCCTCCTTCGCGGCCGTGCCTGCTGCCCCGGCCGCCGCTCGGGTGGTCTTCCCGGCCGCGCCGCCGGCGGCATCGCGGCCGGTGCCCCGGGACCTGCCGGACGCCGACTGCTCGGCGGTCTGCTTCGCCACCATGGCCGCGACCCCTTCACATATTGTGATCTTGCTCGCGAATCGTGCTGGGACGATAAATCGACTCGAGTCCCGCGGCAACGGGGCACGCCGCCCGATTCGCCCGCCTCGCGCGGATCGCGCGGCCGGCATGCATGCGTTGTGCCCAGCTCGCCGCCACGTAATCCGACCAGCCGCACGTCCTACGATCCGGACGGGAGCGCCGCGCCAACCGGGTCACCGCCGCTGCGGAAAACCCGGTCGCCGCCGGTCCGGAAATCGGGTCGGCCCCGGTCGCCGGAGCGCCGTACACTGGGCGGAGCGAAAAGCGTGGATGGGGACGAGTAGCGGCGTACGCAGCCCGAAGCGACCCGGGGACGGTGTGAGCCCGGGGGCGAGCGCGACGTGAAGATCACCCCGGAGCCGCCGGAAGAAAGCCCCAGCACCGAGCCAGGGGCCGGTAGAACCGGCATCGCGACCTCAATGAGGGGGCTCGTCGGAGCGTACGGCGCACCGGTGGGCCAAGGAGGGTGGTACCGCGGGAGCGCGCCGCACACGGCGTGGACAGCACAAAGGCTCTCGTCCCTCCGACGGAAGGCAGCACATCCGCCGGAGGAAGCTCGTTGAATACGCAGCCGCAGTACCGCCAGGTGCCCGCGCAGGTCGACCTGCCCGCCCTCGAGCACGCCGTGCTCGACTTCTGGCGCGAGCAGAAGATCTTCGCCAAGAGCCTGGAGCAGTCCGAGGGCCGCCCCGAGTGGGTGTTCTACGAGGGCCCGCCCACCGCCAACGGCATGCCGGGCGCCCACCACATCGAGGCACGCGTCTTCAAGGACGTCTTCCCCCGCTTCCGCACCATGCGCGGCTACCACGTGGGCCGCAAGGCCGGCTGGGACTGCCACGGCCTGCCGGTGGAGCTGGCGGTCGAGAAGGAGCTCGGCTTCAGCGGCAAGAAGGACATCGAGGCGTACGGCATCGCCGAGTTCAACGACAAGTGCCGTGAGTCCGTGCTCCGCCACACCGACGCGTTCTCCGAGCTCACGACCCGCATGGGCTACTGGGTCGACCTCGACGAGGCGTACGTGACCATGGAGCCCGAGTACATCGAGTCCGTGTGGTGGTCGCTGAAGGAGATCTTCAACAAGGGCCTGCTGGTCCAGGACCACCGCGTCGCCCCCTGGTGCCCGCGCTGCGGCACCGGCCTGTCGGACCACGAGCTGGCCCAGGGCTACGAGACGGTCGTCGACCCGTCCGTCTACGTCCGCTTCCCGCTCACCTCCGGCCCGCTGGCCGGCCAGGCCTCGCTCCTGGTGTGGACGACGACCCCGTGGACCCTGGTGTCCAACACCGCGGTCGCCGCGCACCCCGAGGTCACCTACGTGGTCGCGACCAACGGCGAGGAGAGGCTCGTCGTCGCCGAACCGCTGGTCGGCAAGGCGCTCGGCGAGGGCTGGGAGACCACGGGCGAGAGCTTCACCGGCGCCGAGATGGAGCGCTGGACGTACCAACGCCCGTTCGAGCTGGTGCAGTTCACGGAGCCGGCGCACTACGTGGTCAACGCGGAGTACGTCACCACCGAGGACGGCACGGGTCTGGTCCACCAGTCCCCCGCCTTCGGTGAGGACGACCTGAGGGTCTGCCGCGCCTACGGCCTGCCGGTGGTCAACCCCGTGCGCCCGGACGGCACGTTCGAGGAGGACGTCCCGCTGGTCGGCGGCGTCTTCTTCAAGAAGGCGGACGAGCGGCTCACCGAGGACCTCGGCGAGCGCGGCCTGCTGTTCAGGCACGTGCCGTACGAGCACAGCTACCCGCACTGCTGGCGCTGCCACACCGCGCTGCTGTACTACGCGCAGCCGTCCTGGTACATCCGCACCACCGCGATCAAGGACCGGCTGCTCGAGGAGAACGAGAAGACCAACTGGTTCCCTTCGAGCGTCAAGCACGGCCGGTACGGCGACTGGCTGAACAACAACATCGACTGGGCGCTGTCCCGCAACCGCTACTGGGGCACCCCGCTGCCGATCTGGCGCTGCGAGGACGGCCACCTCACCTGTGTCGGCTCCCGCGCCGAGCTGACCGCCCTGACCGGCGCCGACCAGTCGGAGCTCGACCCGCACCGCCCGTTCATCGACGACGTCGCCTTCCCGTGCCCGCAGTGCGAGAAGACGGCCACGCGCGTGCCCGAGGTGATCGACGCCTGGTACGACTCGGGTTCGATGCCGTTCGCGCAGTGGGGCTACCCGTACAAGAACAAGGAGCTGTTCGAGAGCCGGTACCCGGCGCAGTTCATCTCCGAGGCGATCGACCAGACCCGCGGCTGGTTCTACACGCTGATGGCGGTCGGCACGCTGGTCTTCGACAAGTCCTCGTACGAGAACGTCGTGTGCCTGGGCCACATCCTCGCCGAGGACGGCCGGAAGATGTCGAAGCACCTGGGCAACATCCTCCAGCCGATCCCGCTCATGGACCAGCACGGCGCGGACGCGGTGCGCTGGTTCATGGCGGCCGGCGGCTCGCCGTGGGCGGCCCGCAGGGTCGGCCACGGGACCATCCAGGAGGTCGTCCGCAAGACCCTGCTGACCTACTGGAACACGGTCGCCTTCCAGGCCCTGTACGCCCGTACGTCGGCCTGGGCGCCCACCGGGGCGGACCCGGCCCCGGCCGACCGCCCGCTGCTCGACCGCTGGCTGCTCAGTGAGCTGCACGCACTGACCGACCAGGTCACGCAGGCTCTGGAGGCGTACGACACCCAGCGTGCCGGCAAGCTGCTCTCGGCGTTCGTCGACGACCTGTCGAACTGGTACGTCCGCCGCTCCCGCCGCCGGTTCTGGCAGGGCGACAAGGCCGCGCTGCGCACGCTGCACGAGGTGCTGGAGACGGTGACCCGGCTGATGGCGCCGATCACCCCGTTCATCACCGAGCGGGTCTGGCAGGACCTGGTCGTGCCGGTGACCCCGGGCGCCCCGGAGTCGGTGCACCTGGCCACCTGGCCGGAGGCGGACCTCACGGCGATCGACCCGGAGCTCTCGAAGCAGATGGTGCTGGTGCGGCGCCTGGTGGAGCTGGGCCGTGCCACGCGCGCGGAGTCGGGCGTCAAGACCCGCCAGCCGCTGTCCCGGGCCCTGGTCGCGGCGGCGGGCTTCGAGTCCCTGGACCGGGAGCTGCACGCGCAGATCACGGAGGAGCTGAACGTCTCCTCGCTGGCGTCGCTGAGCGAGGTCGGCGGCTCCCTGGTGGACACCACCGCCAAGGCCAACTTCCGTGCGCTGGGCAAGCGGTTCGGCAAGCGGGTGCAGGACGTCGCCAAGGCCGTCGCGGGCGCCGACGCGGCGGCGCTGTCGCTGGCGCTGCGCGAGGGCACGGCGTCGGTGGAGGTCGACGGCGAGACGGTGACGCTCGCGCCGGACGAGGTGATCATCACTGAGACTCCACGCGAGGGCTGGTCGGTGGCGTCCGACTCCGGTGCCACGGTCGCCCTGGACCTGGAGATCACGGAGGAGCTGCGCCGGGCAGGGCTGGCCCGGGACGCGATCCGGCTGATCCAGGAGGCCCGCAAGAACAGCGGCCTCGACGTGGCCGACCGGATCGCGCTGCGCTGGACCGCGACGGACCCGGCGACCATCGCCGCCCTGAGCGAGCACGCGTCGCTGATCGCCGATGAGGTCCTGGCCACGGACTTCGCCCAGGGCGAGGCGGACACCTCCTACGGCGCCCCCTTCACCGACGAGGGCCTGTCCCTGGCCTTCCGCCTCCGCAAGGCATGACCACCGGGGGACGGCGCCCGAGGGCGTCGCTCCCCCACCCCGACGGGGAGCTCACCGGCCACAAGCCGGAGGGCTCCCCGCGCCATTTGAGCCCCAGAAGGCGCGCTCCCGGACCGCGGCCCGGTCGGCCGGGCGCCGCGGGGCTCCCCCGCCCTGGGTGAAGGTGCGGCAGGTGCGCCGCCCGCGCATACGGGAACGGCCCCGGAGGGTGTCCCTCCGGGGCCGTTCTCTCAGGCTGCCGACGCCTAGTCATCAGAACCCGTCAAGGTTCCCTCAGTTGTCGTCCTCGTCGATCAGGAAGCCGCGCATCGGCGACGGCGCCTGACCCATCGGGGCCGGACCCTGAGGACGCACCGGGGCCATCGGCTGGGTCATCGCCGGGGCCATCTGCTGCTGACCGCCGTAGGAAGGACCGGACGGGCCGGGCGCACCGCCCATCGGCTGGCCGCCGCCGTAGGACGGGGCGCTCGCACCGGCCGGGGCCATGGAGGGCGCCGGGGACGGCGGCAGGGACGCGGCCGCGGGGGTGCGCGGCGGGGCGAGGGAGTCGTCGGCCTGGGTCTCCAGCTGGCGCAGCTGCGACTCCAGGTACGACTTCAGACGCGTGCGGTACTCGCGCTCGAAGCCGCGCAGGTCCTCGACCTTGCGCTCCAGCGTGGCGCGGGCGGACTCCAGGGAGCCCATCGCGACGCGGTGCTTCTCCTGCGCGTCCCGCTCCAGGGCGTCGGCCTTGGCACGGGCGTCACGCTCCAGACCCTCGGCACGCGAACGCGCCTCGCCGACGATCTTGTTGGCCTCGGACCGCGCCTCGGCGATCGCCTGGTCGGCGGTCTGCTGGGCCAGCGACAGGACGCGCGCGGCGCTGTCGCCGCCGGGACCCTGACCCATCGGGCCGCCGGGGCCGCCCATGGGACCGGGGCCGCCCATCGGACCAGGACCCTGGCCCATCGGGCCGGGACCCATCTGGCCCTGCATCGGGGCCTGCATCTGACCCTGCATCTGACCCTGCATCGGGCCGGGACCCTGGCCCATCGGGCCGGGACCCATCGGGCCGGGGCCAGGACCGCCGGGACCCTGCGGACCCTGACCGCCCGGACCGGCCGGCAGCTGCGGGGCACCGCTGGGCAGCTGGGGCGGGCCACCCATGGGGCCGCCCATCTGCTGCTGCGGCGGGCCCGATATCCCGGCGGGCACAGGCGCGCCGGGACCTCGCATGCCCTGCTGCTGAGGATGCGGTGGCTGCTGGTCCTCCGGAGGCTTGCGCATGTTCTGCTGGTTCTGGGCAGCAGCGCGCGTGGCCGCGGCCAGCTTGGCCCGCAGGTCCTCGTTCTCGCGGAGCAGTCGGGTCAGCTCGGCTTCGACCTCGTCGAGGAAGGCATCGACCTCGTCCTCGTCATAGCCTTCTCGGAGGCGGACGGTCGTGAACTGCTTGTTCCGCACGTCCTCGGGGGTCAACGGCATCTCTTCACCTCAACGTAGTCATCGGCAGTCGGCAAGACCGTATCGTCCACAGTCACGTCGCGAGGTTCCCCACGAAGTAGATCAGGATGTAGACGATGATCATCAGTACGAAGAAGGACAGGTCGAGCGCCACGCCCCCGAGACGCAGCGGCGGGATGAACCGCCGCAGAAGCTTCAGCGGTGGATCGGTGACAGTGTAGGTGGCCTCCAGAACGACCACCATCGCCTTGCCGGGTTGCCACGAGCGGGCGAACTGGAACACATAGTCCATGACCAGCCGGAAGATCAGCACAATGAGGAACACCGTCAGCGCGATGTAGAGAACCTCCATGGCCACACGCATGATTCGGTGCTTCCCTCTCCCCTGTTCCGTGCCGGTTCTACGGTGGTGCGTCTCAGCTCTGGTTGAAGAACCCGCCCTCTGCGATGCGGGCCTTGTCCTCCGCCGTGACATCGACGTTAGCAGGCGACAACAGGAACACCTTCTGCGTCACCCGCTCGATACTGCCGTGAAGACCAAACACCAAACCGGCGGCAAAGTCGACAAGTCGCTTCGCGTCTGTGTCATCCATCTCAGTCAGATTCATGATCACCGGGGTGCCCTCACGGAAGTGTTCCCCGATGGTACGGGCCTCGTTGTAGGTCCGGGGGTGAAGTGTGGTGATCCGGTACGGCTCTCGTTCCGACACAACCTTGGGCATGATCACCGGTGCGTTCTTCTCCAGGCTTGCGCGGTCTTGTGTGATGGACGCCACGGGCGCGATGCGCGCCGGGCGCCCGGATTCCGCCGGGAGCGAAGCGGAATGCGACACCGGTTCGCGGGGCGCCGGAGGCTGCGCCACTCGCACCGGTTCATCCCTTTGGGGCTGATGCGCCCCATGCGACTGGTGCGGCGGTTCGTGCCGCCGGCGGTCGCGCTCGGGTTCCGGGTCCAGCTCGGGTTCGAAGTCGTCATCGGGGTCGAATCCCCGGCCGTCGTACCCATCGTCCTCCACGAGGCCGAGGTAGACCGCCATCTTGCGCATCGCGCCGGCCATGCTCTGAGTCCTCCGCTCTGTGGTGGATCCGCTGACGACCGCCAAGTGCCCGCGATCCACGAGGTCGTTGCGCCCCGTTGGGCGATATTGACCATATTTTCTGCTGTGGTCCGACTTCTTGGCGACGTTACCCGAGCCTGGGGCGGACTCCGAGTACCGCGCTGCCGACGCGCACATGTGTCGCCCCGGCGGCCACGGCCTGTTCGAGGTCCCCGCTCATCCCTGCCGAGACCATGGTGGCAGCCGGATGGGCCGCGCGCAGGTCGGTCGACAAATCCATGAGGCGCTCGAACGCCGCCTGTTGCCGGCCGGCGTACTCCCCGGTCAGCGGGGCGACGGTCATCAGTCCGTCGAGGCGCAGCCCCTCGGAGCGGGCGACGAGGTCGGCCAACTCTTCGATTCCGCCGGGCCCCACGCCTCCCCGCTCCCCGCGTCCGCCCTCCCCGGCGTCCAGCGCCACCTGGATGAGACAGCCGACCTCGCGCTCCGCCCGCACGGCCTCCCTGGAGAGCGCGGTGACGAGCCGGGAACGGTCGATCGACTGGACGACATCGGCGTAACCGACCACAGATCGCACTTTATTGGTCTGAAGTTGACCAACAAAATGCCACGTCAGGGACAGATCAGCACACTCGGCCGCCTTGGGCGCCGCCTCCTGGTCCCGGTTCTCGGCGGTGTGCCGCACACCGAGTTCCGACAGGATCCGCACATCCGACGCCGGGTACGTCTTGGTGACCACGATGAGGGTCACCTCCTCCCGCGCCCGGCCGGCGGCCGCGCACGCGGCGGCGATACGCCGCTCCACCTTCGCCAGGTTTCCGGCGAGTTCGTTCCTACGGTCCGTCATGCCCCATCAGTCCAGCCAGACATAGCCCGCGAGCCGACCGGTGGTGCGGTCGCGGCGGTACGAGAAGTGATCAACCGACTCCCGCGTGCACACCGGCGACTGCTCCCGGTCGTGCACCCCGAGACGTTCGAGCTGCGCGTGCACGCCGGCGCTCACATCGACGGCCGGCGTGCCCCAACTCGTCTCGGCGTACGCCGCCGGCTCGATCGCGGCCACCTCGGCGCGCAGGTCCTCCGGCACCTCGTAGCACCGGCCGCACACGGCGGGTCCGGTGCGGGCGGTGATGCGGTCGGGCCGGGCGCCGAGCGATTCCATCGCGTCGACCGCGGCCGGGACGACCCCCTTGACCATGCCGGGCCGCCCGGCGTGGACGGCGGCGACGACACCGGCGACCGGGTCGGCCAGCAGCACCGGAACGCAGTCGGCGGTGAGCACGGCGAGGGCGAGACGGCGGGTCGCGGTCACCAGTCCGTCGACCGGCGGGGTGAGCCGCGTGGTCCACGGCCCGTCGACCTCGGCGATGTCGTTGCCGTGCACCTGGTTCATCCAGACCACCCGGTCCGGGTCCAGTCCGAGCGAGGTGGCGGCCAGGTCGCGGTTGGCGCGTACCGCGCCGGGGTCGTCGCCGACCGCGCCGCCGAGGTTGAGCTCCTCGTACGGAACGGCGCTCACCCCGCCCCACCGGTCGGTGAAGGCGAAGTGCGCGCCGCTCACGGAGTCGCGCCGACCTATCACTTGAGGAAGTCCGGTACGTCCAGCTCCTCGGCCGCGCTGTCGGAGTAGCTGCGCGGCGACGGGGTGACGGGCGGGGCCACGGGCGGCAGGTCCTGCACCGGCTCGGGGGCGACGGGCTCCGGCTCCTCCTTCGGCGTCACGCTGCCGAGCGAGCCGAAGGTCGGGCGGCTCTCGGGCTGACGCACCGGGGCCGGCTCCTCGCGGCGGGCCGGGGGCGGGGTGGAGGCCGAGCCGAGGACGTTGTCCCGGCGGGCCGGAGGCTGGCCGCCGTCGAAGCCGGCCGCGATCACGGTGACCCGGACCTCGTCGCCGAGGGCGTCGTCGATCACCGCGCCGAAGATGATGTTGGCCTCGGGGTGCGCCGCCTCGCTGACGAGCTGGGCGGCCTCGTTGATCTCGAACAGACCGAGGTCGCTGCCGCCGGAGATGGACAGGAGGACGCCGCGGGCGCCGTCGATGGAGGCTTCGAGGAGCGGGGAGGAGATCGCCATCTCGGCCGCGGCCACCGCGCGGTCGTCGCCGCGGGCCGAGCCGATGCCCATGAGCGCCGAGCCGGCCTCGGACATGACGGACTTGACGTCGGCGAAGTCGAGGTTGATCAGGCCGGGGGTGGTGATCAGGTCGGTGATGCCCTGCACACCGGACAGCAGCACCTGGTCCGCGGACTTGAACGCGTCGAGCACGCTGACCTGGCGGTCCGAGATGGACAGCAGCCGGTCGTTGGGAATGACGATGAGGGTGTCGACCTCTTCGCGGAGCTCGGCGATGCCGTCCTCGGCCTGGTTCGCGCGGCGCCGCCCCTCGAAGGTGAACGGGCGCGTGACCACGCCGATGGTGAGGGCACCCAGCGAGCGGGCGATGTTGGCCACGACGGGCGCGCCGCCGGTACCGGTGCCGCCACCCTCACCGGCCGTCACGAAGACCATGTCGGCCCCCTTGAGGACCTCCTCGATCTCCTCGCGGTGGTCCTCCGCGGCCTTGCGGCCGACGGCCGGGTTGGCCCCGGCGCCGAGTCCGCGGGTGAGTTCGCGGCCGACATCGAGCTTGACGTCGGCGTCGCTCATCAACAGCGCCTGGGCGTCGGTGTTGATGGCGATGAACTCGACGCCCTTGAGACCGACCTCGATCATCCGGTTGATGGCATTGACACCACCGCCGCCGACACCGATGACTTTGATGACTGCGAGGTAGTTCTGCGGTGCTGCCACGTCGAAGGCCTCTCGCCTCGAGTTACGTGTCGCCCTCTCGCGGTCCTGCCGCGATCCGACGACTGATGCCGAATGGGACGGTCCGAACGCCGACCCGAACCCTAACCCTGAAGTTTAGGGTTACCAGTGTGTCTGTTCCCTGAAGTCTTCGGAACAGGACACTAAGTCGACAAGTGGCGCCCGTTCAACGAACACGCCGAACCTCCCGTTTTTCTTTTCACCCTATGTGATCAGCCATAGCGCCGCCCAACCAGGGGGCCGGCCTGCGCAGATGTGCGTCAACTCCCCGATGACGCCGGGGCGGTGGGAACCCTGACGTCGAAGTGCCGCGCGCCGGGTGCCGCTTTCATCAGCGCGGTCAGGGTGCGGGCCTTCAGCCGGCCGTTCTCGCTGCTTCCCCAGGCGACGGTCCGGCCGCCGCTCAACTCCAGTGAGATGTCGTCGTAGGTGCGGACCTTGACGACCCGGGTCTCACGGGAGACCGCGGTGGGAATCCGCCCGGCGACCGCGACCGCCTCGCGCACCAGCCGGGCCTCGCCGAAGCGGCGCAGGCTCGCGGCGGCCGTGCTGGAGCGGGAAAGTGACAATTCCAGCAGGGGCACGCCTTTCGGCGCCTGTGAAACCGTGGCGAACCGGACACCCTTCGCGTCCACTTCGACGAACTTTCCGCCCTTTTCCTCCACCATGACCGGAGTGCGCTCGACCACTTTCAACCCGATTCCATGGGGCCATGAGCGCACCACGTCGACCGAGTCAATTCGGGGCAATTCACGGCGCAACCGGGCCTCGATCGCATCGGTGTCGACGGAAACCAGCTGCGTTCCGAGCCGAACTCCGGCGGCAGCCCGCACCTGATCGGGCGTCAGAACCGTGGCGCCGGAGACGGATACGCGCTCCACGCGCGTCCACTGCGAGCCGTACAGCACCCACAGGGAGCCGGCGATGAGGCAGACCAGGGCCAGCGAAAGAATGATGATCGTACGAGGGCGCAGCCGTCTCAGCCGACGGACCAGAGGCGGGCCGGACGACGACTCGTGCTGGCGTTCACCGCGCTCCGCGGTCGTCGGTCCGGCCACGCTCTCAAGCCCCTTCGTGCATACGGTCCTAACGGTGCGAGGCGATGGCCTCGTACACCATGCCGACGAGCAGCTCGTCGGCGTCCCGGCGGCCGAACTCCCCGGCGGCGCGGGACATCTGGTACAGCCGGTGCGGATCGGCGAGCACGGGCAGAACGTTCTGCTGCACCCACTCGGGAGTGAGTTCCGCGTCGTCGACCAGCAGTCCGCCGCCGGCCTTGACCACCGGCTGGGCGTTCAGCCGCTGTTCACCGTTGCCGATGGGCAGCGGGACGTAGACGGCCGGAAGCCCGACGGCGGAGAGTTCGGCGACGGTCATCGCGCCGGCGCGGCAGAGCATCATGTCGGCCGCGGCGTACGCGAGGTCCATGCGATCAAGGTAACTTACCGGGATGTAGGGAGGCATTCCCGGCATCTGCTGCACCTGGGGCAGTTCGTTCTTCGGGCCGACCGCGTGCAGGATCTGGATACCGGCCTGCTGGAGCCAGGGCGCGACCTGCTGGACCACCTCGTTGAGCCGGCGGGCGCCCTGCGAGCCGCCGGAGACCAGCAGCGTGGGCAGGTTCGGGTCGAGCCCGAACGCCGCGCGGGCCTCGGGGCGCACGGCCGCCCGGTCCAGGGTGGCGATGGCGCGGCGCAGCGGGATGCCGATGTAACGGGCACCGCGCAGCTTGCTGTCGGGCGTGGAGACGGCGACCTGGGCGGCGTACCGTGAACCGATCTTGTTGGCCAGGCCCGGCCGGGCGTTGGCCTCGTGGATGACGATGGGCACACCGAGCCGCTTGGCGGCCAGGTAGCCGGGCAGGGCGACGTAGCCGCCGAATCCGACCACGGCGTCCGCCTTGGTGCGCTCCATGATCTGCTCGGCCGCCTTGATCGTGCCGCGCAGCCGTCCCGGAACGGTGATCAGCTCCGGGGTGGGTTTGCGCGGCAGCGGCACCGCCGGGATGAGCGCGAGCTCGTAGCCCCGCTCGGGTACGAGCCGGGTCTCCAGGCCGCGCTCCGTGCCCAGGGCCGTGATCCCCACGGTCGGGTCCTGCCTGCGCAGGGCGTCCGCGAGGGCGAGCGCGGGCTCGATGTGGCCCGCGGTACCTCCGCCGGCGAGTACGACATGCACCGAAATTCACCGCTCTCCGGACGAACGCGCCGCCGAGGCACGCCGTCGCATCGTGTTCCATCTCCGAGGCTCGCGACCGGATCCGCGGTCGGATCTCCGGCCGGGCGCGGAGCCTCCTGCCCGCTTTCTACCAAAGCGAGGTTGCCGCATGGCAAGCGCCGCCCGCGCAGCGGGCTCGTCACGCGCGAAGGCGATCAGCAGCCCGATGGCGAACATGGTCGGCAGCAGGGCGGATCCTCCGTAGGAGAACAGCGGGAGCGGGACGCCGGCGATCGGCAGCAGACCGAGCACCGCACCGATGTTGATCACCGCCTGCACGGTGATCCAGGTGGTCACGCCTCCCGCGGCGTACCTCACGAAGGGGTCCTCCGTGCGTCCGGCCACGCGGATGCCCGCATAGCCTAGAGCGGCGAACAGGGCGAGCACCGACAGAGTCCCCGCGAGGCCCAGTTCCTCGCCGGTGACGGCGAAGATGAAGTCGGTGTGGGCTTCGGGGAGTTGGCCCCATTTCTCCACGCTGGCACCAAGTCCGGAACCGAAAAGTCCACCGGAGGCCAGGGCGTAGATGCCGTGCACCGCCTGCCAGCACTTGGTCGCGTCGCTCGAACCGACGCAGGCGAACCGGCCGAGGCGGTTGGCGCTCGTCTGGATCAGCAGGAAGCCGATCACCCCGGCGAACGACAGCACCCCCACGAAGAGCCGGGTGGGCGCCCCCGCCAGCCACAGCAGGCCGAACAGGATCGCGGTGAGGATGATCGCGGTGCCCATGTCGCCGCCGAGCATGATCAGCCCGAGCAGCATGAAGGCGACCGGGACGAGCGGCACCAGCATGTGCTTCCACTGGGTCAGCAGCCGTTTGTCCTGCTTGCGCGCGATCAGGTCGGCGCCCCACAGCACCAGCGCCAGCTTGCCGATCTCGCTGGGCTGGATCTGGAAGGAGCCACCCAGCGCGATCCAGTTCTGGTTGCCGTTGACCGCCATCCCTATCCCCGGCACCTGCACCAGCACCATCAGCGCCACCGCGCCCGCCAGAATCGGGTACGCCAGCGCCCGGTGCAGCCTGACCGGCATCCGGGCGGCGAGCAGCAGCAGCCCGGTGCCGATCGCGGCCGCGAGCAGCTGCTTGCGGAAGAAGTAGGAGCCCGGCAGCGCCTTCTGCAGCGCGGTGATCTGGGAAGCCGAGTAGACCATCACCAGACCCAGCACGGTGAGCAGCAGGCTGCCGCCGAGGATCAGGTAGTAGGCGGTCAGCGGCCGGTCCCAGGCCCGCCGCGCGCGGCCGACCAGGCCCGCCACGGAACGCCGGCCGGGGGGACGGCCGGGCGTCGGGCGCTGGACGGTCCGCTGCACGGGCGGCTGGCCGGTACGGCTGCTGCCGGGGCTACCGGGCATCGGGTCCTCCGCTGTACGTCGGCCGCGCAAGTCCGGCTCGGCTCACGGCTCCCACGCCTCCCTCCCGAGGTCGCCCGGCAGCGGGGGCGGCCGGGATCAGGCGCCGAGTCCGGATACGGCCTCCGCGAACGCCTCGCCGCGCCTGTTGTAGTTGGCGAACATGTCCATGGAGGCGCAGGCCGGGGCCAGCAGTACCGTGTCGCCGGGCCGTGCCAGCCGCCGCGCCTCCTGGACGGCCTGGAGCATCGCCCCAGTGTCGGTCCGGTCGAGGTCGACGACGGGTACCTCCGGGGCGTGTCGCGCGAGGGCCTCACGGATGAGCGCGCGATCGGCTCCGATGAGGACGGCGCCGCGCAGCCGCTTCGCCGAGTTCGCGACGAGCTCGTCGAAGGTCGCGCCCTTCGCCAGACCGCCCGCGATCCACACGATCGACTCGTAGGCCGCCAACGAGGCCTGTGTCGCGTGGGTGTTGGTGGCCTTGGAGTCGTCGATGTAGGCCACGCCGTCCACGTCGGCCACGTGCGCGATGCGGTGGGCGTCCGGGGTGAAGGCCCGCAGGCCGTCCCGGACGGCCTGCGCCGGAACGCCGAAGGCGCGTGCCAGGGCCGCCGCGGCGAGGGCGTTGGCGATGTTGTGCGGGGCGGGCGGGTGCACGTCGGAGACCTCGGCCAGCTCCTGGGCGTTCTTCTGCCGGTTCTCGACGAAGGCGCGGTCGACGAGGATGCCGTCCACGACGCCGAGTTGGGAGGGGCCGGGCGTGCCGAGCGTGAATCCGACGGCCCGGCAGCCCTCCTCGACGTCCGCCTCGCGCACCAGGTCCTCGGTCGCCTTGTCGGCGGTGTTGTAGACGCAGGCGACGCGATTGCCCTCGTAGACACGGCCCTTGTCGGCCGCGTAGGCCTCCATGGAGCCGTGCCAGTCGAGGTGGTCGGGGGCGAGGTTGAGGACGGCGGCGGAGTGGGCGCGCAGCGAGGGCGCCCAGTGCAGCTGGTAGCTCGACAGCTCTACCGCGAGGACGTCGTAAGGCTCGTCGCCGAGGACGGCGTCCAGCAGGGAGACGCCGATGTTGCCGACTGCCGCCGTGCGCAGGCCCGCCGCCTTCAAGATCGAGGCGAGCATCTGCACGGTGGTGGTCTTGCCGTTGGTGCCGGTCACGGCGAGCCACGGGGCTGCGTCGGGGCCGCGCAGCCGCCAGGCGAGTTCGACGTCCCCCCAGACGGGTACGCCGGCCTGCCCGGCGGCGCGGAAGAGCGGCTTGTCCGGCCGCCAGCCGGGCGCGGTGACGATCAGCTCTGTGCCCTCCGGCAGGGTGTCGCCGTCACCGAGGCGCACGGTGACCCCGAGGGCCTCCAGCTCGGCCGCCTGGGTCCGGGCGCGCTCGTCGTCGCCGTCGTTGACGACGGTGACGTGCGCGCCGAGACCGTGCAGGACCCTGGCCGCCGGAACACCGGAGACGCCGAGTCCCGCGACGGTGACGTTCTTACCCTGCCAGTCGGTCACTTGTCCGCTGCCCATCCCGCGTAGAAGAGGCCCAGTCCGACGATCACACAGATGCCCTGGATGATCCAGAATCGGACCACCACGAGCACTTCGGACCAGCCCTTGAGTTCGAAGTGGTGCTGGAGCGGCGCCATCCGGAAGACCCGCTTCCCGGTGAGCCGGAAGGAGCCGACCTGGATGACCACCGACATGGTGATGAGCACGAACAGGCCGCCGAGCAGCGCGAGCAGCAGTTCGGTGCGGGAGCAGATCGCCAGGCCCGCGAGCACACCGCCGAGCGCGAGCGAACCGGTGTCGCCCATGAAGATCTTGGCCGGCGAGGTGTTCCACCACAGGAAGCCGAGGCAGGCGCCCATCAGCGCGGAGGCCACGACCGCGAGGTCGAGCGGATCGCGGACCTCGTAGCAGGCGTTGGGGTTGGTCAGCGTCATCGCGTTGGCGCAGGACTCCTGGAACTGCCAGACGCCGATGAAGGTGTAGGCGCCGAAGACCAGCACGGAGGCACCGGTGGCCAGACCGTCCAGACCGTCGGTGAGGTTCACGCCGTTCGACATCGCGAGGATCATGAACAGCGCCCAGATGACGAACAGCACCGGGCCGATCGTCCAGCCGAAGTCGGTGATGAACGACAGCTTCGTGGAGGCGGGGGTGTTGCCGCGGTTGTCGGAGAACTGCAGCGCGAGCACCGCGAAGGCGATGCCGACGATCAGCTGGCCGGCCATCTTCGCCTTGGCGCGCAGACCCAGCGAACGGCGCTTGACGATCTTGATGTAGTCGTCGAGGAAGCCGACCAGGCCCATGCCGACCATCAGGCCGAGCACCAGCAGACCCGAGTAGGTCGGGGTGTAACCGGTGATCACCTTGGACAGGAAGTAGGCGGCGACCGTGGCCAGGATGAAGGCGATGCCACCCATGGTCGGCGTTCCGCGCTTGCTGGCGTGCTCGCGCGGGCCGTCGTCGCGGATGTACTGGCCGTAGCCCTTGCGGGCCAGGAGCTTGATCAGCAGCGGGGTGCCGACCAGCGTCAGGAAGAGGCCAATGACTCCCGCGAACAGGATCTGCTTCATCATCGGGCGGCGACCTCACCCTCGGCACCGGTCTCGAGGAGCGCCTGGGCGACACTCTCGAGGCCGACCGAACGGGACGCCTTCACGAGGACGACGTCCCCCGGGCGCAACTCGCTGCGCAACAGGTCGATCGCCGCCTGTGCGTCGGACACGTGCACCGACTCCTCACCCCACGAACCCTCGTTATATGCGCCCAGTTGCAGCCAGGACGCTTCCCTGCCCCCGACCGCGACGAGCTTGCTGACGTTGAGCCGGACGGCGAGCCGTCCGACCGCGTCGTGCTCGGCGAGCGCCTCGTCCCCGAGCTCGGCCATCTTGCCGAGCACCGCCCAGGTCCGCCGTCCCGTGCCCATGGCCACGAGCGCGCGCAGAGCGGCCCGCATGGACTCGGGGTTGGCGTTGTAGGCGTCGTTGACGACCGTCACGCCGTCCGGGCGCTCGGTGACCTCCATCCGCCAGCGGGAGAGGGAGCCCGCCTCGGAGAGCGCGGTCGCGATCTCAGTTGCGGACATGCCCAGCTCATGGGCGACGGCGGCCGCGGCGAGCGCGTTCGACACGTGGTGCTCACCGTACAGGCGCATCGTCACATCGCTTGCACCGGAGGGTGTGTGAAGCCTGAAGGCGGGCTGCCCGCTGTCCGTGAGTCTCACGTTCTCGGCGCGTACGTCCGCTTCGCCGGACTCTCCGAAAAGGATCACCTTCGCCTTCGTACGGGAGGCCATGGCCCGTACCAGCGGGTCGTCGGCGTTGAGGATCGCGGTTCCGCCGTCCTCGGCCGCGGGCAGGCTCTCCACCAGTTCGCCCTTCGCCTGCGCGATCTGCTCACGGCCGCCGAACTCGCCGATGTGGGCGGTGCCGACGTTGAGCACCAGCCCGACCCTCGGCGGGGTCAGTTCGGTCAGGTAGCGGATGTGGCCGATGCCGCGGGCGCCCATCTCCAGCACGAGGAACTTCGTCTCCTCGGTGGCGCTCAGCGCGGTCAGCGGCAGCCCGATCTCGTTGTTGAGGGAGCCGGGCGTGAACACGGTCGGCGCCTTGCGCCGCAGCACCTGCGCGACGAGGTCCTTGGTGCTGGTCTTGCCCGCGGAGCCGGTGAGGGCGACGAGGGTCGCGCCCAGCCGTTCGACGACGTGACGGGCGAGGGCGCCGAGGGCGGCCTGCACGTCCTCGACGACGATCGCGGGCACGCCGACCGGGCGGGACGCCAGCACGGCGGCCGCGCCCGCCTCGACGACGGCCGCGGCGAAGTCGTGGCCGTCCACGCGCTCGCCGACGAAGGCGACGAAGAGGCTGCCGGGCACCACCTCGCGGGAGTCCCGGACCACCGGCCCGGTGACTTCCACGGACGGATCCGGTATGTCGTACGTCTGCCCGCCGACGACTGCTGCGATCTCGGCGAGGGAGAGGGCGATCACAAGTTCATCCCTGGGTCTTCTGGATAGCTTCGCGAAGCACCTGGCGGTCGTCGAAGGGACGGACCACTCCGGCGATGTCCTGGCCCTGTTCATGGCCCTTGCCCGCGACCAGCACGGTGTCCCCCGGCTGCGCGCGGTCGACGGCGGCGGCGATCGCGGCGGCCCGTTCCTCGAAGAGGAGCACCTCGCCGCGCTCGTGCGCGGGCACCGAGGCCGCTCCCCCGAGCATGGCGGCGAGGATCGCCAGGGGATCCTCGGAGCGGGGGTTGTCGGAGGTCAGCACGGCGATGTCGGCGAGCCGGGCCGCGGCGGCGCCCATGGGGCCGCGTTTGGTCCGGTCACGGTCGCCGCCGCAGCCGAGCACGATGTGCAGCCGGCCCTTGGTCACCTTGCGCAGCGCCTTGAGGACCGACTCGACGGCGTCCGTCTTGTGCGCGTAGTCCACGACCGCGAGGTACGGCTGGCCCACGTCGACGCGCTCCAGACGCCCCGGCACGCCCGCGACGGCGGCGATGCCGTCGGCCGCGGACTGCGGGTCGAGGCCCGCGGCGGCCAGGGCGACCACGGCGGCCAGCGTGTTGGCGACGTTGAACGGGCCCGGCAGCGGCGATCTGGCGGCGACCCGCCGGCCCTCGGGCCCGACCACCGTGAAGGTGGAGTCGACCGGGCCGACCTCGACGTCCTCGGCGCGCCAGTCCGCGTCGGGGTGGCCCTCGGCGGAGTAGGTGACGACCGGGACCGTGGCCTCCCCGACCAGCCGGCGCCCGTACTCGTCGTCGAAGTTGACCACGCCGAGCCTGCTGCGCTCCGGCGTGAACAGCTGCGCCTTGGCCTGGAAGTAGTCCTCCATGCCGGAGTGGAACTCCATGTGCTCCGGGCTGAGGTTGGTGAAGACACCGATGTCGAAGACGCAGCCGTCGACGCGGCCGAGCACCAGGGCGTGGCTGGAGACCTCCATGGCGACCGCCTCGACCCCGCGCTCGCGCATGACCGCGAAAAGGGCCTGGAGGTCGGTGGCCTCGGGAGTGGTGCGCTCGGACCTGATGCGCTCGTCGCCGATGCGCATCTCGACGGTGCCGATCAGTCCGGTGGACTTCACGGTCTTCAGACCGCCCTCGACGAGGTAGGCGGTGGTGGTCTTGCCGGAGGTGCCGGTGATGCCGATCTGGAGCAGGTCGCGGCCGGGCCGGCCGTAGATCGTGGCCGCCAGCTCGCCCATCCGCCCGCGCGGGTCGTCCACGGCCAGGACCGGCAGGCCGGTGGCGGCGGCGCGCTCGGCGCCGGACGGGTCGGTGAGCACGGCGACCGCGCCCAGGCTCGCCGCCTGGGTGACGAAGTCGGCGCCGTGGGTGCGGGCGCCGGGCAGGGCCGCGTACAGGTCGCCGGGGCGCACGGCCCGCGAGTCGTGGGTGATCCCCGTGACCCCGTCGGCGCCGTCCGGAGCGGTGACCCCCAGCTGATCGGCGAGCTCCGCGAGGGGGGTGGCGGAGACCCGAGCCGGTCGCGGCGGTCCCGGATATGTCACGGAAGCGCCCTTCTGGGTGGTTTGGGACTGATCAGCGTGTGGCACGGCGGTGAGCGTACCGGGCGTACCCGCCGTCGGGCTAAAAAGGGGATCGCGCGCAGCGCCGTCCGGCGCGGACGAGGGCCGGTGCGACGGGTGGTTCCCGGGGCCGGGAGTGATCGTTGTCACGGGCTGGTTCCTGGTCGTTCTGGTCCGGTCACGGCTTGAAGTCGACGGGCAGGTTCGCGGCCTGCGCGCCGGTCGGCGGCACCTGGAGCGTCTTCAGCGCGAACTCCATGACCTCCTTGTAGATCGGGCCGCAGATCTGGCCGCCGAAGTAGCTGCCCTTGGTGGCGTTCTGGATTGCGCAGTAGACGGTGACGCGGGGGTTGTCGGCGGGTGCGAAACCGGCGAAGGAGGACGTGTAGCCGTGATATCTGCCGGTGGCCGGATCCACGCGGTTGGCCGTGCCGGTCTTGCCCGCGACCCGGTAGCCGGGGATGCGGGCCTTGATGCCGGTGCCCTGCTCGTCGTCCACCACGGACTCCAGCATCTGCGCGAGCGTCTTCGCCGTCTTCGCGCTCACGACGCGTGTCCTCTCGGGCTTGGCGGCCGGGTCGAAGCGGCCGTCGGCCCCCTTGGTGCCGCGCACCAGGGTCGGCTGCACCCGCACTCCGCCGTTGGCGATCGTGGAGTAGACGGAGGCCGCCTGTACGGCGTTGATGGAGAAGCCCTGACCGAACGGGACCGTGTACTGCTGCGAGGTGGACCACTTGTCGGGCGGTGCGAGGATGCCCCTGGTCTCGCCGGGGAAGCCGAGTCCGGTCGGCTCGCCGATGCCGAACTTGCGCAGGTAGGAGTAGAGGACCTTGTTGGCCTCCGGCTGCGTCCTGCCGAGCTGGCCGGTGGCCAGGATGGTGCCGATGTTGCTGGACTTGGCGAGCACGCCGTTCAGCGTGAGGTACCAGGTGCTGTGGTCGACGTCGTCCTGGAAGAGGCGGTCGCCGCGGTGCAGCCGGTTGGGCACGACGACGTGGGTGAGCGGTGTCGCCGCGTTCTCCTCCAGTACGGCGGCCATGGACATGACCTTGGCGGTGGAGCCGGGCTCGTAGGCGTCCTGGAGGGCGGCGTTGCCCAGCGCGGAGGGGTCGGCGTGGGTGAGGTCGCCCGGATCGAAGCCCGGGGAGTTGGCCATGGCGAGGATCTCGCCGGTGCGGGTGTCCTGGACGATGACGTAGCCGCGGTCCGCCCCGGACTTCTCCACCTGCTCGGTGATGGCCTTCTGGGCGGCCCACTGGATGTCGCGGTCGATGGTGAGCTCGGTGTCGGAGCCGGGCACCGCGCGGGTCTCTGTGGAGCCGGCGGTGGGCACCTCGCGCCCGCCGGACTGGGCGTAGCGGATCTTGCCGGGTTTGCCGGCGAGCTGCTCGTTCAGCTGCTGCTCCACGCCGCCGCCGCCCTTGCCTTCGGCGTTGACCCAGCCCAGTATCCCGGCGGCGAGGTCGCCGTTGGGGTAGACCCGCTTGCTGCTGGGGTCGGAGAAGACGCCGGCGAGCACGTTGACGGTGGTCCTGTCCTTCTGGAACTTCTTCACGAGGGCCGTCTTCAGGTCCTTGATCTGCTTCCAGACCTGCGGGGTCTCGCGGCGGGCGAGCAGGACGTAGCGGGTGTTCGGCGTGCGGAGCTTGGCGGCGATGGCCGCCTGGTCCTGGCCGAGGATCGGGGCGAGCAGCGCGGCCGCCTGCTCGGGGCCGTCTCCGATGCCCAGCTCGCCGCGGGTGAACATGGTGGGGTCGGCGGTGATGTCGTCGGCGTCCACGCTGGTCGCCAGGTCGACGCCGTTGCGGTCGGTGATGCGGCCCCGCTCGGCGGCCAGGGTGTGCACCACGTACCGGTTCTCCTCGGCCTTGGCCGCGTACGCGCTCGCGTCGAAGGCCTGCACCTGGAGCAGCCGTACGGCGAAGACGAGCAGCACCAGGGTCAGCGCCAGAGCGACCAGACGCAACCGCGGACGGGGGCTGCCGAGCCGGATGCGCGCGGCCTGGGGGCGGGCCGGGGCGGGACGGCGGGCGGGCCGGGCACCGGGGCCGGGCCGCTGCCGGGAGCCCGGCCGCGCCGGCCTGGCGGGTCCGGGCACCCGGCGGCGCGGCGGTTCCCTGTCGGACACTTCCGTCACCTGCCGAGAGTCGAGATCGAAACGAACCGGAACACAGCGTCACCCACCGGACCGGCGCACCCGCCCCACCCGGAAACCGGGCCCGGGCGAGCCCTCGGCCCGGCAGGCCCGGGCAGCCCGGGGGCCGGAGGCGGGGGCGGTTCGCTGGCGGGCACGGTCGTCACCTGCCGGGAGTCGGGGTCGGGGCTGTGGGGGCGGTGTTCTCCGGGGCCGGGGCCTGAGCGGCCGGTGGCGCCGCGTCCGTGGTGGCGGGCGCCGGGGCCGTGGCCGCCGGGGCCGTGGTGTCCGTGGCGGAGGGCGAGGGGGTGAGCGCCTCGGGCGGCAGGAGCGACAGCGGCGTCTCCTCCGCGGGAGGCGGCTCCGGGGCGGCCGAGGGGACGCCCTTGACGGTTCCGTCGGCGCCCAGGAAGGCCGGGTCGCCGCCGGGCACCATGCCCAGTTGCCGGGCGCGGAGCTGGAGCGCGTCCGGGGCGGAGTAGGAGTCGATGTCCCGCTGGAGGGCCTGTTCCTCGTCGGTGAGGTTCTTGGCGTCCTTCTGGAGCGCCTCCCGCTGGAACGCGCCCTCGCTGAGGGCGGAGTTCAGCACCAGCAGCCCGATGAGGCCGCCGCCGAGCAGGAGCACGACGAGGAGGACGAACGGGGTGCGGGCGGCCTGGCCCCGGCCCGCCGGGAAGAGCCGGGCGAGCCGGGCGGCCCGGCCCTTCAGTTCGGGTTTCCTGCTCACTGCTCCCCCTGGCTCACTCGACGTCCTCCCTGACGCGCTCGGCGCCGCGCAGCCGGGCCGGCGCCGCCCGCCGGTTCTCGGCGATCTCTTCCTCGGTGGGAAGTTCGGCACCGCGGGTGAGCAGCTTGAGCCGGGGCTGGTAGCGCTCCGGCACGACCGGCAGTCCCGGGGGCGCACTCGACGTCGCACCGGCCGCGAACACCTGCTTGACCAGGCGGTCCTCGAGGGAGTGGTACGACAGCACGGCGATCCGCCCGCCGACCTCCAGCGCCTTCACGGCGGCCGGGATCGCCCGCTCCAGCACGGCGAGCTCGCCGTTGACCTCGATCCGCAGCGCCTGGAAGGTGCGCTTGGCCGGGTTGCCGCCGGTCCGCTTGGCGGCCTGCGGCAGCGCGTCGCGGATCAGCTCCACCAGCCGGGCGCTGTTGCTGAACGGCTCCTTATCCCGCTCGCGCACGACGGCGGCCACGATCCGCTTGGCCTGCTTCTCCTCGCCGTACGCCCGCAGCACGCGGACCAGCTCGCCGGGCGGGTAGGTGTTGAGGACCTCGGCGGCGCTGATCCCGGTGCTCTGGTCCATGCGCATGTCCAGGGGCGCGTCCTGCGCGTAGGCGAAGCCGCGGTCGGCCTCGTCGAGCTGCATCGACGACACCCCGAGGTCGAACAGGACGCCCCGCACGCGCGGAAGCCCCAGCCGGCCGAGCACGTCGGGCAGCTCGTCGTAGACGGCGTGCACCAGGGTGGCCCGGTCACCGAAGGGGGCCAGGCGCTCCCCGGACAGGCGCAGCGCCTCCTTGTCCCGGTCGAGGGCCACCAGCCGCGCCTCGGGGAAACGGGTGAGCAGCGCCTCGCTGTGCCCGCCGAGGCCGAGGGTGCAGTCGACGACCACCGCTCCCGGCCGCTCCAGGGCGGGCGCCAGCAGGTCCAGGCACCGCTGGAGCATCACGGGGACGTGTCGGCTGTCGCTCAAGGAGCCCTCTCAGTCCGGCGCGTCCCGCACGCACCGCCGGGTCCCGACCGCTCGGTAAAGAAAAGGGCCTGCCGGCGCCGGAAGCGTCAGCCGACCGGAAGCGGGAGGAGGCCGAGCCGTACGTACGCGCCGCGCACGTGGGGAGACCGCCGGCGCGTCGGCCGGGGCCTGTAGGGAATGCAGTGCAGCAGGGAGAGCCACGCCTCCCGCTTCGCGTCACTTTAGTGCACCCTGTCGTGCGGTCAATCAACCGGCCTGCGCGTCGCCCGACGGAGCAGCGGCGGCACCGCGAGACAAAAATTCACTCGTACGGGTGTGGGTTCGCCCTCGCTGTGGGGTCCGTCACAACAAGCCATGACGGGGTTCTTTGTACCGTCTCACAACAGGACCCGGGCCCCGGCGCCCACTAACGTCATGAGTATGACGACTTCTGCATCAGTTCCCGCCGGGTCCGAGGGCGCCATAAACCGTCGTGGCACCGTCACCGACCGTCTCGCGGAGGCGAACCAGCAGTACGCCGCCGCGTTCAGCGATCCGGGGATGGACGCCCGGCCCGTGCTGCAGGTCGCGGTCGTGGCCTGCATGGACGCCCGTCTCGACCTGCACGCCGCGCTCGGCCTGGAACTCGGCGACTGCCACACCATCCGCAACGCGGGCGGTGTGGTCACCGACGACGTCATCCGCTCGCTCACCATCAGCCAGCGGGCCCTGGGCACCCGCAGCGTCGTGCTGATCCACCACACCAACTGCGGCCTGGAATCCATCACCGAGGAGTTCCGGCACGAGCTGGAGATGGAGGTCGGGCAGCGTCCGGCGTGGGCCGTGGAGGCCTTCCGGGACGTCGACCAGGACGTGCGGCAGTCGATGCAGCGCGTGCGCACCTCGCCGTTCCTGCTGCACACCGACGACGTGCGCGGTTTCGTCTTCGACGTCAGGACGGGCCGGCTGCGCGAGATCGACCCCGCCTGACCGCCGCACGCGCGCCGGGATTCCGGTGCGCGGCATGCCGCCGTCACCAGCGAAAGCCGCAAGAACCGACATATCGCGGCCAGTTGTCCACAGGCGAGTGACACGAATCGGTAACGGCGGCAAGAATGCGGGGGTGGCCTCACGCGCAATCCTTCGCGCGTGGTGCCTGATTCGGGGTGGGCCGGTCCGCACAGCAGAGCGTCGGCCCGGAAATTTTTGGGGTAATCCCCACGCTCGCCGACGAGCGTGGGGAAGGGCCGAGGAGGGCCGCCGGGTGACGACCTATGACGATCGAGCGAGCCATGGGGGTGCCCCCGCTCGAGCGGAGCAGGGCGTGGGGGGTGATCTCGCCGCCACCGTGGAGCGGATCCGCCGTTCGGTGGAAGAGGTGATCGAGGGCAAGCCCGAGGTCGTACGGCTCTCACTGACCGTGCTGCTCGCCGAGGGGCATCTTCTGATCGAGGATGTTCCCGGGGTGGGCAAGACGATGCTCGCCAAGGCGCTGGCGCGGTCCATCGACTGTTCGGTGCGGCGCATCCAGTTCACGCCCGACCTGCTGCCGTCGGACATCACCGGCGTGTCCATCTGGGACCAGCAGCGCCGGGACTTCGAGTTCAAACCGGGCGCCATCTTCGCGCAGATCGTGATCGGCGACGAGATCAACCGGGCCTCCCCCAAGACCCAGTCGGCGCTGTTGGAGTCCCTGGAGGAGCGGCAGGTCACCATCGACGGGCAGACCTACGAACTGCCCTCGCCGTTCATGGTGGTGGCCACCCAGAACCCGGTCGAGATGGAGGGCACCTATCCGCTGCCCGAGGCCCAGCGCGACCGCTTCATGGCCCGGGTGTCCATCGGCTACCCCAGCCCGGACGCCGAGTTGCAGATGCTGGACGTGCACGGCGGGGTGAGCCCGCTGGACGACCTCCAGCCGGTGGCGCACGCGCACGAGATCGTGAAGCTGATCGAGGCCGTGCGCGGGGTGCACGTCGCCGAGACGGTGCGCCGGTACGCGGTGGACCTGGTCTCGGCCACCCGCACCCACCCCGACCTCAGGCTCGGCGCCTCGCCGCGCGCGACGCTGCACCTGCTGCGCGCGGCGAAGGCGTCCGCCGCGCTGAGCGGCCGGGAGTACGCGCTGCCCGACGACGTGCAGGCGCTGGCCGTGGCCGTCCTGGCCCACCGGCTGCTGCCCACCGCCCAGGCCCAGCTCAACCGCCGTACCGCCGAGCAGGTCGTCCAGGAGATCCTCCAGCACACCCCGGTGCCCGCGGATCACCAGCGCTCCGGCGGCTTCGGTCTGGGCCGCGGCGCGCCCGCGTACGACCAGCGGCCGCCGCGGGGCCTGTGATGACGGACGCGGGGAGTGCGCGCGCGGAGGACGACCGCGAGGAGCGGGGCGGCGTCCGCACCGCGCTGGCCGGTCTGACCACCCGCGGGCGTTCCTTCCTGGCCGCCGGCGTCGCCGCCGCGACCTGCGCCTACGTCCTCGGCCAGAGCGATCTGCTGCGGGTCGGGCTGCTGCTGGCGGCGCTGCCGCTGGTGTGCGCCACGGTGCTCCTGCGCACGCGCTACCGGGTCTCCGGCAGCCGCCGGCTCTCCCCCGCGCGCGTGCCCGCCGGCAGCGAGGCCCGGGTGCACCTGCGGATGGACAACGTCTCGCGGCTGCCCACCGGCCTGCTGATGCTCCAGGACCGGGTGCCGTACGTGCTCGGACCGCGGCCCCGTTTCGTGCTCGACCGGGTCGAGCCGGGCGGCCGCCGCGAGGTGTCCTACCGGGTCCGCTCCGACCTGCGCGGACGGTATCCGCTGGGCCCGCTGCAACTGCGGCTGACCGACCCCTTCGGGATGTGCGAACTGACCCGCTCCTTCTCGGCCCACGACACCCTGACCGTGATCCCGCGGGTGGAGCCGCTGCCGCCGGTGCGCCTGAGCGGCGACGCCAGGGGGTACGGCGACGGGCGGCAGCGCTCGCTGGCCCTGGCCGGCGAGGACGACGTCATCCCGCGCGGCTACCGCTACGGCGACGATCTGCGCCGCGTGCACTGGCGGTCCACCGCGCGCTACGGCGAGCTGATGGTGCGCCGCGAGGAACAGCCGCAGCGCGCCCGCTGCACGGTGCTCCTCGACACCCGGGCGCTCGCCTACCGGGGCGCGGGCCCCGACTCGGCCTTCGAGTGGGCCGTGTCCGGTGCCGCGTCGGTCCTGGTGCACATGCTGGAGCGGGGCTTCTCGGTGCGGCTGCTGACCGACACCGGCAGTTCGGTGCCCGGCGACGGCGGCGAGGGGTTCGCGGGCTCCGGCCAGGAGTCGGCGGACGCGGCCGGGCTGATGATGGACACCCTCGCCGTGATCGACCACTCCGACGGGGCGAGCCTGTCCCGCGCCTACGACGTGCTGCGCGGCGGCAACGAGGGACTGCTGCTGGCCTTCCTCGGCGACCTCGACGAGGCGCAGGCCGCGGTCGCCGCCAGGATGCGGCAGCGCAGCGGCGGCGCGGTCGCCTTCGTGCTGGACAGCGGGGTCTGGGCCGGGGAACCGGGCGACGTACCGGGTCCCGTGTCCGAGGCCGACGACCGCCTACGGCTGCTGCGCGACGCGGGCTGGACGGCCGTGCCCGTCGCCAGGGGCGCGCGCCTGGACGAGCTGTGGCGCCGGGCGGAGCAGGAGCGCACCGGTGCGGGCGCGGCCCGTGGGACGGGACTGGACGGGGGATGGTCATGACCAGCCTGACCAGTGCCCCGAGAGGCGACGGCCGGGCGGCCCCGGACCGGCGCCGGGACCGGCTCGACGTGCCCGCGGGCGGCACCGGCGCCGGGGAGGGGTCGATATGAGCGGGCGCACGCGGTTGACTCTGTGTGCGGCGGCGGCGACGTTGATGGCGTCGTGCGCGCTGCTGCCGCTGGTCTCCCCCGCCTCGTGGTTCCTCCAGGTCGTGCTGCTGCTGACGGTGCAGTCGGGGGTCGGCGCGGTGGCCCGGCGGGTGCCGCTCGCGCGGCCGCTGACCGTGGCGGCGCAGGCCCTGGCCACGCTGATGCTGCTCACCCTGGTCTTCGCCCGGGCGCATGCCTTCGCGGGGCTGGTTCCCGGCCCTGAGGCCTTCCGGCACCTGGCCGGACTGCTGCAGGAGGGCGCGGACGACGTCGGCCGGTACGCCATCCCGGCGCCGCAGACCGACGGCATCCGCCTGATGCTGGTCGCCGGTGTCCTGGTGATCGGGCTGATCGTGGACGCGCTCGCGGTGACGTTCCGCAGCGCGGCCCCCGCGGGTCTGCCGCTGCTCGCCGTGTACTCCGTGGCCGCGGGCCTGTCCGAAGGCGGCACCGGCGGGTGGTGGTTCCTGGTCGCGGCCGCCGGCTACCTGATGCTGCTGCTGGCGGAGGGCCGGGACCGGCTCTCGCAGTGGGGTCGGGTGTTCGCCGGGGCACCGCGCGCGGGGGGCCGCGAGCCGAGCGGCGCGACCGCGCCGGTGCGCCACGGGCGCCGGATCGGCGCCCTCGTCCTCGGCATCGCCCTGGTGGTGCCGCTCGCCCTGCCGTCGATGCGGGGCGGACTGCTCGGCGCCGCCGGCGGCGGAGTCGGCGCGGGCAGCGGCGACGGCGGCACGATCTCCGCGGTGAACCCGCTGGTGTCGCTGCGCGACAGCCTGAACGTCGACGAGGACCAGACGGTCATCACCCTGCGCACGGACACGTCCGACACCTCGAACCTGTATCTGCGGATCGTGTCCGTGGACGACTTCGACGGCACCACCTGGAAGCCGTCCCAGCGGCACATCGTGGACGTGCCCGACCGGCTGCCCAGTCCCCAGGGCCTGGACGGCGACGTCAAGCGCACCGAGATCACCACGACGATCTCGACGTCCACGTCGTTCGTCCAGGACTGGCTGCCGATGCCGTATCCGCCGAGCGCCGTGCGGGTCAAGGGCAGTTGGCGCTACGAGCCGGTCGGCATGGCCCTGGTCGGCGACCACCGGCAGACCGCGCGCGGGCTGACCTACGAGGTGAAGAGCCTTCAGGTGCGGCCGACCGCCGAGCAGCTCGCCGCGGCGCCGGAGCCGCCGGCGGCGCTGCGGCGCGAGTACACCAAGGTGCCCCGGTCGCTGCCGGCGGACGTCGCGCGCACCGCCCGCCGGGTCACCCGGGGCGCGGCGAACCACTACGAGCAGGCGGTCGAGCTCCAGGACTGGTTCGCCCTCGAAGGCGGCTTCCGGTACGACACGCAGGTCGAGGCGGGCAGCGGACCGCGGGCCATCTCGCGGTTCCTGAAGGACAAGCGCGGCTTCTGCGTGCACTTCTCCTTCGCGATGGCCGCCATGGCCCGCACGCTGGGCATACCGGCCCGGATCGCGGTCGGCTTCGCGCCGGGCACCGCACGGGGCGACGGCACCGTGGCGGTGGGTCTGAAGGACGCGCACGCCTGGCCCGAGCTGTACTTCGAGGGCGTCGGCTGGACCCGCTTCGAGCCGACCCCGACCCGGGGCACGGCGCCGTCGTACACCCAACCGGACACTCCGGGCACCAGCCTGCCGGAGCACTCGGCGCCGTCCCAGAACGCGAGCACGGCGCCCTCGGCCGCGCCGTCGGCGGACCAGAGCTGCCCGCCGGAGCTGCGCAAGCTCCAGGAGTGCGGGGGCCCGTCCGCACAGGCCGTGCCGGTCAAGGGCGACGGCGGCCCGAGGTGGTACAGCCTCCTGGGCTGGACGCTGGGCGGCCTGCTGGTCCTGGCCCTGCCGCTGTCGCCGCTGCTGTGGCGGCGGCGGACACGTGCGGTGCGGCTGGGCGCGCACGGACGCGGCGGGGCGGACGCGGGGCCGCACATCCTGGCGGTCTGGCAGGAACTGGGCGACACCGCCTGGGACTTCGGGATCCTGCCGGACGAGTCGCAGACCCCGCGCAGGGCGGCCGCCCGGATCGTCCGCCTCGGGCGTCTCGACGAGGTGGCCGCCGCCTCGGCACACCGGCTGGCGGACGCGGTGGAGCAGGTCCTCTACGCGCCGCGCCCGCGTCCGGTGGCGGGGCTCGCCGAGGACGTCCGGCGGGTGGCCGGCGGCCTGCGGGACACGGCGTCGCGCCGCACCAGGCTGCGGGCCGCGCTCGCCCCGCGCTCGACCGTGCGCGTGGTCTGGGCGGCCTCGGCCCGGTGGAACGCGTTCCGGTCCCGTGCCGCCGCCCGCGTCGCCGCCGTCCGGGCCGCGCTGAGCGGGCCGTCGGGACGGCGGGACCCGGGGGACGGGGCCGGGGCTTCCGGCTGAGAGGACACATGTGAGGGGCTGACCGCCATCGGCGGTCAGCCCCTCACGCAGAACTGTGGGTGTGCGGCGGGCTAGCGGCCGCCCTGCTCGTCGCGGCGGCGCTGCCAGCGCTCCTCGATGCGGTCCATCACGGAACGCTTCTGCCGGGCCGGACGGCGGGCCTGCGGAGCGCCGGCGGTCTGCTCGCCCGGCTTGGGAGCCTTGCGCCAGCCGGTCACGACCAGTACGGCGCAGCCCAGCATGACCAGGAAGCCCACCACACTGACCCAGATGAGCTTCTGGACGACCATTCCTGCCATGAGGAGCGCGATACCTACGAGGAAGCCCACGACCGCCTGGTAGACCCGCCGCCGGGTGTACGTACGCAGCCCGCTTCCCTCGAGCGCCGACGCGAACTTGGGATCTTCGGCGTACAGCGCTCGCTCCATCTGCTCGAGCATGCGCTGCTCGTGCTCCGAGAGCGGCACGGAGTCCTCCTCATCGTGCAGTCGCCGGGGCGACTCGGGGGGTCCCTTAAGGATAGGCAGGGAATCGCCCCCGTGAAACCCGCCCCTCTGCGCCAATTGGCCAACCGGAATCCGCCATGTCGGTCCGGATCCGCTGAGGCTTGCATTCCCCGGCGGGCGGGCCGTCATGCCGGACGGTCTCCTTCGATCATACGGCTCCGAGCCCGTGTCCGGGCGGCCTGTGGCGGACTGCATGCCCGGCCGCGGCACCGGTCGGCGGCCCGTCCCGCGGGGCCGCTCAGACCTCTGCCGCGCCCTCGGTCTCACCGAGTACGTGGAGCTGCGTGGCCACGGAGTGGAACGCGGGCCGCTCGGCCGCCGCCGCCTCCAACTCCAGCAGGGCGTCCAGCGCCCCGGGCTCGGTGTCCACCAGCACTCCGGGCACCAGATCGGCGAAGATCCGCACCCCGTGCACGGCGGCGACCCGCAGGCCCGCGCCCTCGACGAGGGCGGTGAGCTGCTCGGCGGTGAAGCGGCGCGGCACCGGGTCGCCCTCGCCCCAGCGGCCCTCGGGGTCGTCGAGTGCCTGCCGGGCCTCCTTGAAGTGCCCGGCCAGGGCGCGTGCGAGCACGGCGCCGCCGAGACCGGCGGCGAGCACGCTCAGGACGCCCTCGGGGCGCAGGGCGGCCACCGCGTTGCGCACGCCCTCGGCGGGGTCGTCGACGTACTCCAGGACGCCGTGGCACAGCACGGCGTCGTAGCCGCCGCGCTCGACGACGTCGAAGAGGCCGTGGGCGTCGCCCTGGACGCCCCGCACCCGGTCGGCGACGCCGGCTTCGGCGGCGCGGCGCTCCAGCGCGAACAGCGCGTTGGGGCTGGGGTCGACGACGGTGACCCGGTGGCCGAGCCGGGCGGCGGGCACGGCGAAGTTGCCGCTGCCGCCGCCGGTGTCGAGGACGTCCAGGGAGTCCCGGCCCGCGGCCTTGACCCGGCGGTCGAGGGCGTCGTGCAGGACCTCCCAGACCACGGCTGTGCGGAGTGAGGCGCGGGGGCGGGAGGGGTCGGGGCGCAGCGACGCCGGCTGAGGCTGGTGGCGGGAGACGGGCGGGCGGGTCGGGTCCGACACGGCAGTTGACTCCTCGGCGCGGCACCGCCTCTTGCGCGGCGGAGCGATCGGACTGCCCCTCCCCGCCCGGCGCGCGGGAACTGGAAGGGCTTCAGGCGCCCTCCACCCTATTGCCTCCACCCCCCGACCTGCCGCTCGGCTCCACGGCCCCCGCGCTCGCCGTCCCGCCGAGGCCGGGGCGGGGGATGACCGGCTGGAGGAGGAGCAGGCGTTCGACCAGGCGGATGAACATCGCCACGTCCCGTATCAGGTCGTCGGCGTCCCGTTGGCCGGCCGCGCCCCGGATCCCGGCCTCGGCGCGGGCGCGGCGCGCGGCGCCCGCGGCGAACAGGGCGCTCCACTCGGCGAGTTCGGGCGCGATCTCGGGGAGCACTTCCCAGGCGCTCCTGATGCGGGCCCGTCGGCGCGGGGTGGGATCGGGGCGCCCCCGCGCGGCGAGCACGGCGGCCGCGGTGCGCAGTGCGGCGAGGTGGGCCGTCGCGTACCGCTCGTTCGGGGTGCGCAGGGCGGTGGCCTCCGCGAGGCCCTCGCGGGCCTGGGCGAGCAGGCCGAGGGCGGCGGGCGGGGCCGGGGCGCGGCGCGGGACGGGGTGCACGTCGCTCGCCGGACCGGTCAGTGAGGGGGCAGGGCCGGTGGCGCGGTACCGACGGGCGGCGGCTGCGGACGAGTTGGCCATGACGAACCTCCTGTCGTCTGGGTGACGGCACGTGTGCCGTATGTGCCCATCGTGAGGTATGGCACTGACAATCCGTTCTGACCTGGCATTTTGCCTCCGCCGCGCAGTGTGGAGGGCCCCTACGCCGCACCCGGCGCCGGGGCCGCGACCGCGCCGCCCGCCGCCCCTGCCGCGCTCTTCGCGAGGTGCCGACCTGTGACAATCAGGGCCATGGAACGCAGCAGCGTCACGCCGGGCGGCCGTACCCGCCGCGAGGCCACCCGGCAGAAGCTCTACGAGGCGGCCGTGACCCTCATCGCCGAGCAGGGGTTCTCCGCCACCACGGTGGACGAGATCGCCGAGCGGGCGGGGGTCGCCAAGGGCACCGTCTACTACAACTTCGCCAGCAAGTCCGTCCTCTTCGAGGAGCTGCTGCGGCACGGCGTGGGGCTGCTCACCGCCTCCCTGCGCGAGGCGGCCGACCGGACGGCGCGGGAGGGCGGCGGCCGGGTCGACGCCCTGGACGCCATGGTCCGCGCCGGGCTCGTCTTCATCGACCGCTACCCGGCCTTCACCCAGCTCTACGTGGCCGAGCTGTGGCGCACCAACCGGTCCTGGCAGGCCACGCTCCTGGTGGTGCGGCAGGAGGCGGTCGCGGTCGTCGAGGGCGTGCTGCGCGACGGCGTGGCGAACGGGGAGTTCAGCGAGGAGGTCGACGTGCCGCTGACCGCCGCGGCGCTGGTCGGCATGGTGCTGGTGGCCGCGCTGGACTGGAAGTCGTTCCAGCCCCAGCGTTCCCTGGACGACGTGCACGCGGCGCTGTCCCGGCTCCTTCAGGGCCGGGTCAGCGGCCGCCTCTGAGGCCCGCGCCCGAACAGCGCCGGGCACGGACCGCGCACGGGAAACGCCGGCGCGCGCCGGCCGCGTCCCCCGCGGGCCGCCGCGCACCGGCGTCTCCCGGTCGAGGGCCGCGCCGTTCCGCCGCCCCGTGTCGGCGGTGCCGGCGTCGTGCCCCCTTCCGTGCCCTCCACTCTCCCGTCCGCGCGGGTCGCGTCCCATCCGTGCGCGTACTCATCTCGCCGACTAGGTACGGATACTCAGTCCCGCGTGCCCGCCCCCAGGACTCCGCGCGGCCCGCTGGCTACGATCGCCTCCGTGTCCGTACTCCCCATGGTGTTCACAAGCGGCTGGGCCAGCGGCATCAACGCGTACGCGGTGGTGCTGCTGCTCGGTGTGTTCGGTGCGACGGGACTGAGCGACGACGTCCCCGGAACCCTGCAGCGGCCGGAGGTGCTGATCGCGGCGGGCGTGCTGTTCGTGCTGGAGGCCGTCGCCGACAAGGTCCCCTACGTCGACTCGGTGTGGGACACGGCGCACACCGTGATCCGCCCGGTCGCCGGTGCCTGGGTCGGCGCGCTGCTCGCGGGGCAGAGCGGCTCGATGTCGGACGTCACCGCGGGTCTGGTCGGCGGCGGTACGGCGCTGGCCAGCCACTTGGTGAAGGCCGGGACGCGGATGGCGGTCAACACCTCGCCCGAGCCCGTGAGCAACATGGTCGTGAGCCTGGCCGAGGACCTCGGAGTGGCCGGGCTCGTCACCTTCGCGGTCTTCCACCCGCTGGCCGCGGCGGTCGTCGCGGGCGTCCTGCTGCTCGCCGGGATCGTGATCGTCGCCTTCCTGGTCTCCCGGATCCGCCGCTTCCTGCGCCGCCGGGCCCAGCGCCGGGAGGAGAAACGCCGGCTCGCGGCCGGGGCGGGGTCACCGCCGGGCTGACCCGCGCGCAGCCGCACGCATCCGGGAAACCGCTGGTCAGCGCCCCGCGGCCGGGATTGTCAGCGGCGGTCGATAAAGTCGCGCACATGGCACGGATTGCGGTGATCGGCGCCGGGATGGGCGCGATGGCGGCCGCCGCCCGGCTGGCCGTCGCGGGCCACCGAGTGGCGGTGTACGAGCGTACGGACACGTACGGCGGCGCGCTGCGCCGTTTCGAGCGGGACGGTTTCGCCTTCGACACCGGCCCCGGGCTGCTCCCGCTGCCCGCGGTCCACCGCGATCTGTTCGTCAAGACCGGCAAGGAGCCACTGGAGGACCGCGTCGAGCTGGTCCAGGTGGATCCGTCCGCGCGGCACGTCTTCGCGGACGGCACCGAGGTGTCCCTGCCGAACGTCTCGCGCGCGGGCGTCGTCGCCGCGCTGGACGAAGCCCTCGGCGCCGGCGCCGGCAAGCGCTGGGGCGATTTTCTGGTGCGGGCCCGCGAGGCCTGGGACCGCGCCCGCCGCCCGCTCCTGGAGGAGCCGCTGTGGCCCAACTGGCAGGTGCTGGCCGAGCGCGAGCCGTACCCGGCGGTGCCGCACAAGCGCCTGCTGCGCACCCGCCGGGCAAGCACGCTCGCCGAGGTCGCCGCCTGGGAGCTGCGCGACCCGCGCCTCGCCGCCCTCCTGGAGAGCCACGCGCTCGCGTACGGCCTCGATCCGCGGACCGCACCGGCGAGCGCGGCCGTACTGCCGTACCTGGACCACGCCTTCGGCACCTGGTACGTGCGCGGCGGCCTGCGCGAGCTGGCGCGCGCGGTGTACGAGCGGTGTCTGGCCCGCCGGGTCGAGTTCTTCTTCGGCGCCGAGGTCACGGGGGTCGTCCGCAAGGACGGCCGGGCGGCGGGCGTGGAACTCGCCGACGGGACCGTGACCGATGCGGAGTTCGTGGTCGCCGGTGTGCCGCCCCGGACGCTGGAAAGCATGGTCCGGGGTACGGCCCTGCGGGGTGCGGGCGAGGTGCCGCCGCAGCCCCGGGCGCCCAGCCGCCTGACCGTGCTGCTGGCGCTGCGCGGCGGCCGTCCCGAGGGGACGGCGCACCGGACCGTGGTGCACGCCGAGGACCGGGCGGCCGAACTCGACGCGCTGTTCGGCGCGGCCCCCGGGCTGCCCGAGCGGCCCACGGTCGCCGTGTCGCGTCCCGGCGATCAGGCGCTGGTCCCGGACCCGGGGCACGAGGCGGTCACGCTCACGGCGACGGTCCCCGCGTCCGCGTCGGCGGACCTCCGGGCGCAGGCCGACCGGATGATCGCCGTCGCCTCGCGGGCGATACCCGGGCTCCGCGACCGCCTGCTCTGGCACGAGGTGCGCACCCCGGCCGACATCGCGCGGGTGACGGGAGCGGAGGGCGGGGCCGTCCCCGCGCCGACGCTCGCGGCCGCTCAGGGGCGCCTGCTGCACCCGGCGAACACCACGGGCCTCGCGGGCCTGTTCACCGTGGGCGGCTGGTCCCACCCCGGGGGCGGGCTGCCGCACGCCGGGATGTCGGGGGCGCTGGTGGCCGGACTGATCGTGGAGGGGCCGGAGTTCCGCGGCTCCCAGTGAGCCCGGGAGCGTTCAGAAACGGTACTGCTCGTCGTAGCCCGTGCCGTGCTGCGGCTGCCCGTGGCTGTCGCCCTGGTACGGGTAGGCCTGCTGCTCCTGCGGGAGTTCCCCGCCGTAGGCCTCGTCGGTGCGCTGCTGCGGGACCCACACCCCGCCGGCCGGCGTCTCGCCGCCGTAGCCGGCGTAGGCGTCCTGGGTGCCGTAGTCCTGCTGGCCGTACCCCTGCTGGGCGTAGCCGGTGTCGTAGGAGCCGTCATAGGTCTGGGTGCCGGCGTACGGGTCGGAGTAGGCGGCGTACTGCTGCTGGCCGGAGGCGTCGTAGCCGTAGCCCTGCTGCCCGTAGCCGGAGTAGTCGTACGCGTGGCTCTGGTCGGCGCCCTGGGCCGCGGTGGCGTACTGGTCCTGGGTCTGGTCGGCCCCCGGGTAGGGCGACTGCGTGCCGCCCTGGTGGGCCGAGTCGCCGTAGACGCCGTAGGAACCGGTGTCGTCGGGCATGGGCTGCGGCTCGTACACGGCGGCGGCCTCGGCGGCCGTGGGCTCGGTGGTGGCGAGAGCTGGGGTGAAGACGTCGTCGCGGTCGTCGTCGCCGTGGGCGTAGGGCCGGCCCTCGTGGTCGTAGGACTCACCCTCGTGGCCGTGCAGAGCCTCCATGGTGCCGGTGGCGCCGTCGGACACCTCGAGGTCGGAGACCTCCAGGGTCGGGTCCTGGTGCTCGGCCTTGCCGCGGCGGCGCGGCTTGCCGCCGTCGGCCTCGGGCCGGTTGACCGCCCAGCCCGCCGCGAAGCCGCGCCGGAAGGACAGGGTGACGTAGGTCTGGCCGACCGCGAAGGCGGCCGCGCCGAGACCGATCACGATGACGGAGGGGATCAGGACCCCGAGAACGACACCGAGGAAGCCGCCGAAGGCCAGCAGCCGCCAGCGCAGCCGTGCCTTGTACTGCAGCAGCACCTCGCCCAGCAGCCACAGCGCGACGATGCCGAACGCGATGTAGAGGACCGTCCAGCCCATGTACGCCCCTCTCCCAGTGGCCGCTACGCAGTGTGTCGTACGCGGGTGCGGCCGGTCTAGGTCCGCGGCCGGTGGTGCAGACCCAGGTTCTCGTAGATTTCCAGCGTCGCCGTGGAGTTGTTGAGCGTGATGAAGTGCAGCCCGGGCACTCCCTCGGCCCGCAGTCGCGCACAGAACTCGGTGGCGAACTCGATCCCAAGGGAGCGTACCGCCGCCGGATCGTCCGCCGCCGCGCGGATCCGCTCTTGGAGGTCGTCCGGGATGGCGGCGTTGCTGAGTTGGGGCAGACGCTCGAGCATCTTCACGCTCGTGACCGGCATGATCTCGGGAATGACGGGTGTCGCGCAACCGGCGGCGGCGACCCGGTCGCGCAGGCGGAGGTACGACTCCGGCTCGAAGAACATCTGCGTGATGGCGTAGTCGGCGCCCGCGCGGCACTTGTCGACGAAGTGCGCGACGTCGGTGTCCCAGTCGGCCGAGCGGGGATGCATCTCGGGGAAGGCGGCCACGCCTACGCAGAAGTCGCCCGACTCCTTGATGAGCCGGACGAGTTCGGCGGCGTAGGTCAGTCCGCGGGGGTGCGGGACCCAGTCGCCCATCGGGTCGCCGGGCGGGTCGCCGCGCACGGCGAGCATGTTGCGGATCCCGGCGTCGGCGTACTGGCCGATGATGTTGCGCAGTTCGGCGACGGAGTGGTTGACCGCGGTGAGGTGCGCGACCGGGGTGAGCGTCGTGTCGGACACGATCTGCTCGGTCGCCTTGACCGTGCCCGCGCGGGTGGAGCCGCCGGCACCGTACGTCACCGAGACGAAGTCGGGGGCGACGGCCTCGACCCTGCGCAGCGCGTTCCACAGGTTGCGCTCGCCCTTCGCCGTCTTCGGCGCCCAGAACTCGAAGGAGTACGTGCTCCTGCCGGTGGCGAGCATGTCACGCACGGTGCGTGCGCGATCAGTCCTGGTGGATGCGGTTCCGAGGGCCATACTGGCAGGCTATCCAGGGCGCGGCGCTCCCCCAACCGAGCACCGGAAATTTGCCTGGATTGTCGGCTTCTTGTCCACCCTTCGGACAACGGGGCGGAAATGAGCGGGTCGGACCCGACCGACTGTCCGAAAAGTGAGACGCCGGAGCGACCGGCCTCCGGTCGTGTCGCGCCCTGGGCCAGCCACCGCGCCCGGCCGTTCCGCACCGCGCTCTACGCCGCCTGCCGCAGCCGCCCGGCGAACTCGGCCGCCGCCGCTCCGGGGTCGTCGGCCTCGGTGATCGCCCGGACCACGACGACACGGCGGGCGCCGGCCTCCAGGACCTGGTCCAGGTTGCCGAGGTCGATGCCGCCGATGGCGAACCAGGGCCGGTCGGTGCCCAGCGAGGCGGTGTACCGGACCAGGTCCAGGCCGGGGGCGGGCCGGCCCGGCTTGGTGGGCGTGGGCCAGCAGGGCCCGGTGCAGAAGTAGTCCACGCCGTCCTGGACGGCCGCCGCGGCGGCCTCGTCCTCGGCGTGCGTGGACCGGCCGATCAGGACGCCGTCGCCGAGGATGGCGCGCGCGGCGGGCACCGGGAGGTCCCCCTGCCCCAGGTGCAGCACATCGGCGCGGGCCGCGTGGGCGACGTCCGCCCGGTCGTTGACCGCGAGCAGCTTCCCGTGCCGGGAGCACGCGTCGGCGAACACCTCCAGCAGGTCCAGCTCCTCCCCCGCCTCCATGCCCTTGTCCCGCAACTGCACGACGTCGACCCCCGCGGCCAGCACAGCGTCCAGGAAACCGGCCAGATCCCCCTGCCGCCTGCGGGCGTCCGTGCACAGGTACAGGCGCGCCGCACCGAGCCGGTCACGGGTGTCGGCCGCGGCGTCGGCAACGGCTGCGGCAGCGGTCTCGGGCATACGAGGGTCCCCCGGGCTCGTCGGTTCGGTGGCTCGTCCGGCCACTCGGACGGACCTTACCCGCCCCTCCCGACCGGCCGGCTCCGCCTCCGCCCGCCCGGCCGCGGGGGGGCCGCGGCCGGGGGGCGCGGAGAAGCGGCCGGGTCAGACGGCCAGCGCCTGGGCGCGGCGCTTCACCTCTGTGCCACGGTTCTCACTCAGGGCCTGGGCGGGGGTGCCGGGCAGGGTCGGGTCGGGGGTGAACAGCCATTCGATCATCTCTTCGACCGTGAAGCCGTCGTCCCTCAGGAGCGTCAAGGTGCCGGACAGGCCCTTGACGACCTTGTCGCCGTCGATGAAGGCGGCGGGGACGTGCAGCGCGCGGTTCTCACCCCGGCGTACGGCGATGAGCTGGCCCTCCTTGACCAGCTGCCGCACACGTGTCACCTCGACGCCGAGCTGTTCGGCGATGTCGGGAAGGGTGAGCCAGGCAGGGACGAGAGCGTCGATCTTCGTGTCAATCTCGGTCACGGAAACAAGCGTGCCATCTGCCACCGACACTCGGAAGCCAGGCCCGTCCACTCGGGGACACGCGCCTCACGCCGTCGCCGCCTTCAGGGGCTTCGCCGGGTCCGCCAGCAGCAGCGGATCCATGGGCGTGCCCGACGCGATCAGCCGCCGCCCCTGCGCCAGATCCCGCGGCCGGCCGACGGCCAGCAGGGCGACGAGCCGGCCCTCGCGGAGCCAGCAGACCGTCCAGGCGGGTCCGGTGCGATCGCCGCGCCAGACGACAGTGTCGGCCGACGTGTGGTGTCCGGCGTACTGCACGAAGCGCCCGAACTGCTCGGACCAGAAGTACGGCACCGGGTCGTAGACCACGGGGGTGAGGCCGACGATGTCGGCCGCGACCGTGCGCGGGCCCTGGAGCGCGTTGTCCCAGTGGTGGATCAGGAGGCGCTCGCCGTACCGTCCCGAGGGGAACGAGGCGCAGTCGCCGACCGCGTACACGTCCGGCACGGACGTGCGCAGACGGTCGTCGGCCAGGACGTCCCCGTGCGGGCCCAGTGCGATGCCGGAGCCGGCCAGCCAGCCCGTGGCGGGGCGCGCGCCGATGCCCACCACGACGGCGCCCGCGGGCAGCCGCGAGCCGTCGTCGAGCACGACCGCGCCGGGTTCGACGCGCTCCACGCGCGCGTGGGTGCGCAGTTCGGTGCCGCTGTCGGCGTACCAGGCGGTCATCGGCTCGGCCACCTCGGCGGGCAGCGCCCCGGCGAGCGGCCGGTCCGCGGCCTCCACGACGGTCACGGCGCAGCCCGCCTCGCGCGCGGCGGTGGCGAACTCGGCGCCGATCCAGCCGGCGCCGACGACCACGATGTCGTGCTGCTCGGAGAGCACCGGCCGCAGCCGTTCGGCGTCGTCCAGGGTGCGCAGCAGGTGGACGCCGGGAACGCCCTCCGCGCCGGGCAGCCGGATCGGTTCGGCGCCGGTGGCCAGGACGAGGACGTCGTACGGCACCGGCCCGGCCGAGGTCTCCAGCACGTGCGCGCCGGGCCGCACGGCCAGCGCCTCGCAGCCGAGCCGCAGTTCGAGGCCGAGCGCCTCGAAGTCGATGTCGAAGGCGGAGCCCTCGGCCTTGCCGAGCAGGACGGCCTTGGACAGCGGTGGCCGGTCGTAGGGCTGGTGGGGCTCGGCGCCGATCAGTGTCACGGTGCCGGTGAAGCCCTGCTCGCGCAGGGCGACCGCGGTCTGCACACCGGCCATGCCCGCGCCCGCGACGACCACGCGCCGCGGCCCCGATGTGCCCTGTTCCTGCGTCTGGTCGCTCACCTGATCACCTTAAGTCAACTGACGGAGCGTCAGTCAGGGGTGTGCGGAGTGACCTGCTCCACAACCGGCTCCCTCAACCTGCCCGACAGACTCTTCCCTCATGCCCGGCCGCCCCGGTCCGTGGCAGGCTCCCTTACCGGGGCGGTGCTCCGCGGGCTAGGGTGGCCCGTACAAGCACTCGCGGGAGCCCGGACGCACCGGGCTGAGAGGGAGGCTGGCGGCCTCCGACCGTACGAACCTGATCCGGGTCATGCCGGCGAAGGGAGGGGCTGGACGCCCATGTCGTCGCCTTGTACGTCAGACGTCCTCGTCGTGGGGGGCGGGATCATCGGCCTTGTGACGGCCTGGCGCTCGGCGCAGCGCGGGTTCGCCACGGCCGTGGTGGACCCCGAGCCGGGCGGCGGGGCCGCGCAGGTGGCCGCCGGGATGCTGGCCGCCGTCACCGAACTGCACTACGGCGAGCAGACCCTGCTCGGACTCAATCTGGCCTCCGCCCGCCGCTACCCGGACTTCGCGGCCGAGCTGACCGAGCTGACCGGCCACGACCTCGGCTACCGCCGCTGCGGCACCCTCGCCGTGGCACTGGACGCCGACGACCGCGCCCACCTGCGGGAACTGCACGACCTTCAGCGCCGCTCGGGCCTGGACTCCGAGTGGCTGTCCGGGCGGGACTGCCGCCGCCTCGAACCGATGCTCGCGCCGGGCGTGCGCGGCGGTCTGCGGGTGGACGGCGACCACCAGATCGATCCGCGGCGGCTCGCCCGCGCCCTGGTCGACGCCTGTGAGCGGGCCGGCGTGGTCTTCCACCGCGGCTGGGCCGAGCGGCTCACCGTGGCCCGCGACCGGGCCACGGGGTGTGTGCTGCGCGACGGCACCGCGCCGGCCGCGGACCGCGTGGTGCTCGCCGCCGGCAGCCGCAGCGGACGGCTCGCGGGCGTCCCGGACGAGGTGCTGCCGCCGGTGCGGCCGGTGAAGGGGCAGGTGCTGAGGCTGACGGTGCCGAAGCGTTACGCGCCGTTCCTGAGCCGTACCGTGCGGGCCGTGGTGCGCGGCAGCCAGGTCTACCTGGTGCCGCGGCTGAGCGGCGAGCTGGTCGTCGGGGCCACGAGCGAGGAGCTGGGCTGGGACACGACAGTGACGGCGGGCGGCGTGTACGAGCTCCTGCGCGACGCGCACGAGCTGGTGCCCGGGATCACCGAGCTGCCGCTCACGGAGACCCGGGCGGGACTGCGGCCCGGCTCCCCCGACAACGCGCCGCTGCTCGGCCCGACCGGCCTGGACGGCCTGCTCCTCGCCACCGGGCACTACCGCAACGGCGTGCTGCTCACGCCGGTCACCGGTGACGCCATGGCGCACGTCCTGACCACCGGCGAGCTGCCGGACGAGGTCCGCCCCTTCTCCCCCAGGCGTTTCCACGCCACGGCACTCACGGAGCAGCCCGCATGAACATCTCTGTCAACGGTGAGCCCCGCCGCGTCGAGCCCGGCACGTCCCTCGGCACCGTCGTGCAGGCGCTGAGCGCGGCACCCTCCGGCGTGGCCGCCGCCCTCAACGAGACCGTCGTCCCGCGCGCGCGTTGGTCGTCCACGGCCCTGGCCGAGGGCGACCGCGTCGAAGTGCTGACCGCCGTCCAGGGAGGCTGAGCCATGGCCGACGACCCCTTCGTCCTCGGTGGTACGTCCTTCACCTCCCGGCTGATCATGGGCACCGGCGGCGCGCCCAGCCTGGAGGTGCTGGAGCGGGCACTGGTGGCCTCCGGCACGGAGCTGACCACGGTCGCGATGCGGCGGGTCGACCCCTCCGTGCACGGCTCCGTGCTGTCGGTGCTGGAGTCGCTCGGGATCCGGGCGCTGCCCAACACCGCGGGCTGCTTCACGGCGGGCGAGGCGGTGCTCACCGCCCGGCTGGCGCGGGAGGCGCTGGGCACGGACCTGGTCAAGCTGGAGGTCATCGCCGACGAGCGCACGCTGCTGCCGGACCCGATCGAGCTGCTGGACGCTGCGGAGACGCTGGTCGACGACGGGTTCACGGTGCTGCCGTACACGAACGACGATCCGGTGCTCGCGCGGAAGCTGGAGGACGTGGGCTGCGCCGCGATCATGCCGCTCGGCTCGCCCATCGGGTCCGGGCTCGGTATCCGCAACCCGCACAACTTCCAGCTGATCGTGGAGCACGCGCGCGTGCCGGTGATCCTGGACGCCGGGGCCGGTACGGCCTCGGACGCGGCGCTTGCCATGGAGCTGGGGTGTGCGGGGGTGATGCTCGCCTCAGCGGTGACACGGGCGCAGGAGCCGGTGATGATGGCCTCGGCGATGCGTTCCGCCGTGGAGGCGGGGCGGCTGGCCCGGCTGGCCGGGCGGATCCCCAAGCGGCACTTCGCCCAGGCGTCGTCCCCGGCGGAGGGCATGGCCGGGCTGGACCCGGAGCGGCCCGCGTTCTAATGCCGCGACGGGCAACGTTCGCCCGCGACGGGGCGTGCGTCGGCTGCCGGGGCACCGGCCGGTCATCGCCCCGTACGGGTGCGTGTACCGCGTCACAGGTCGGCTTCAGTCCCGCCGCGACACTGTCCGCGATCGGTGTGTGTCCGTGACGGCTCGTAGACTCGCCTGCGTGGATACGACCCTTCAGGACCCTCTCGTCGGGCAGGTGCTCGACGGCCGCTATCGCGTCGACGCACGGATCGCCGTCGGCGGGATGGCCACGGTCTACCGGGCCCTGGACACCCGTCTCGACCGGGTCCTCGCCCTCAAGGTGATGCACCCGACGCTCGCCGCCGACGGCTCGTTCGTGGAGCGGTTCATCCGGGAGGCCAAGTCGGTCGCTCGGCTGGCCCATCCGAACGTCGTGCAGGTCTTCGACCAGGGCACGGACGGGACGTACGTGTACCTCGCCATGGAGTACGTGGCCGGCTGCACCCTGCGTGACGTGCTGCGCGAGCGCGGGGCGCTCCAGCCGCGCGCGGCGCTGGACATCCTGGAACCGGTGCTCGCCGCGCTGGGGGCCGCGCACCGGGCCGGGTTCGTGCACCGCGACATGAAGCCGGAGAACGTCCTGATAGGGGATGACGGCCGGGTCAAGGTCGCCGACTTCGGGCTGGTGCGGTCCGTGGACACGGTGACGAACACCACCGGTGCCGTCCTCGGCACCGTCTCCTACCTCGCGCCGGAGCAGATCGAGCGCGGCACCGCAGACCCCCGTGTCGATGTGTACGCGTGCGGTGTCGTGCTGTACGAGATGCTGACCGGCGGCAAGCCGCACCAGGGGGAGTCCCCCGCCCAGGTGCTGTACCAGCACCTGCACGAGGACGTGCCGGCCCCGTCGGCGGCCGTGCCGGGACTGCCCCTGGAACTGGACGAACTGGTCGCGGAGGCCACCGCCCGCACCCCGGACATCCGGCCGCACGACGCGGTCGCGCTGCTCGCGCGGGTCCGTGAGGCCCGGTCCGCGCTCAGCGCGGACCAGCTCGACGCGCTGCCGCCGCAGGCCCTCACCGCCGAGCACGACAACGCCGAGGACCGTACGAGCGTCATCCCGCGCGCCCTGACGACGCGAGTCCGCGACGCGCAGAGCGCACGGTCCGAGGCCGCTCTCAACCGCACCAGCCGGCTCCAGGCTCCCCCGCCCCCACCGCGGCCGGCCGGCGCCCGGCGCCCCGGGCGGCCCCGGCGGACCCTGCTCACGGTCGTCGCCGCCGTCCTGCTGGTCCTCGGAGTCGGCGGAGGCGTGTGGTACATCAACTCCGGCCAGTTCACGAAGGTCCCGCCGCTGCTGACGAAGACCGAGGCGCAGGCCAGGGAGCAGCTCAAGAAGGCCGGTCTCGGTGTCGACCGGGTCGAGCACGCCTACAGCGACACGGTCGGGCGCGGCACGGTCCTCAGCACCGACCCTCAGGCGGGAGCGCGCATCCGCAGCCACGGCTCCGTGACGCTCACGGTGTCCGACGGCCCGGAGACCGTGCGGGTGCCCGATCTGAAGGGCCACCGGCTGGACGAGGCGCGGGCCCTGCTGAAGCAGGAGGGCCTGGAGCCGGGCATGGTGAGCCGGGAGTTCAGCGACGACGTGCCCCGCGACGTCGTGATCGGCACGGATCCCGGGGCGGGCACCGACCGGCACGCGGGCTCGGCGATCGCGCTCACCGTCAGCAAGGGCCGCGCGGTGGACGTCCCGGACGTCACCGGCGAGGACCTGAACGAGGCGCGGTCCGACCTCCAGGACGCCGGTCTGAAGGTGCGGATCTCCTCCGAGCAGGTCACCTCCGATTTCGACAAGGGCAAGGTCGCCCGGCAGAGCCCGGAGGGCGACAGCGAGGCCGCCGAGGGCGACACGGTCACACTGACGCTGTCCAAGGGCCCGGAGATGGTCGAGGTGCCGGACGTGACCGGCAACAGCGTCGGCGACGCCAAGAACACGCTGCAGAAGGCCGGCTTCCAGGTGCGAGAGGACCGCGGACTGCTCGGGCTGTTCGGCGACACCGTCAAGCAGCAGTCGGTGAAGGGCGGCGACCGGGCGCCGAAGGGCTCGACGATAACGATCACCATCCGGTGACGGCGGCCGGGCGGCCGCGGGCCGCCGGGCGCGTGACACCCTGAACGGGTGAGCAGTCAGCGGTCCCGTCCCCTCCCAGGCCCCTCCCGCAACCCGATCGGCGGCCATGTGCCCGTCGCCGGCGGGCTGCATTCCGTGGGCCTGTCCTACGCCCGTGACCTCGGAGCCGAGACCGTGCAGGTCTTCGTCGCCAATCCGCGCGGCTGGGCCACGCCCGCGGGCAGTCCGCGGCAGGACGAGCAGTTCCGCGCGGCCTGCGCCGAGCAGTCGGTCCCGGCGTACGTCCACGCCCCGTACCTGATCAACCTCGGTTCCCACACCGAGGCGACCGTGGAGCGGTCGGTGGAGTCGCTGCGGCACTCGCTGCGGCGCGCCCGGGAGATCGGCGCGCTGGGCGTCGTCGTCCACACCGGGAGCGCGACGGGCGGCCGGCACCGGTCCGTCGCGCTGAAGCAGGTACGGGAGCACCTGTTGCCGCTGCTCGACGAACTCACCCACGACGACGACCCGTACCTGCTGCTTGAGTCCACCGCGGGCCAGGGTGCCTCGCTGTGCTCGCGCACCTGGGACTTCGGGCCCTACTTCGAGGCGCTGGACGCCCATCCGAGGCTGGGCGTGTGCCTGGACACCTGCCACGTCTTCGCCGCCGGGCACGACCTGACCGGCCCGGACGGCATGCACCGCACGCTGGACCTGCTGGTGGAGACGGTCGGCAAGGGCCGGCTGAAGCTGATCCACGCCAACGACTCCAAGGACGTGGCCGGCGCGCACAAGGACCGGCACGAGAACATCGGCGCCGGCCACATCGGCGAGGACCCCTTCCGCGCCCTGATGACCCACCCCGCCACCGAGGGCGTCCCGCTGGTCATCGAGACCCCGGGCGGCAAGGAGGGCCACACGGCGGACGTGGAGCGCCTGAAGCGGCTCAGGGACGGATGAGGAAGGTGTGAGGGGGCACCGGGGCGGGCGTCAGAGTTCCGGTCCGTCCCCCGGTTCCTCCTGGTAGGAGTAGCGCTGCTCCTTCCAGGGGTCGCCGAGGTTGTGGTAGCCGCGCTCCTCCCAGAAGCCGCGGCGGTCGGCGGTCATGTACTCCACGCCGCGGACCCACTTGGGGCCTTTCCAGGCGTACAGGTGGGGGACGATCAGGCGGAGCGGGAAGCCGTGCTCGGCGGTGAGCAGCTCGCCGTCCTTGTGGGTGGCGAAGAGGGCGCGCTCCGAGGTGAAGTCCGACAGGCGCAGATTGGAGCTGAACCCGTACTCCGCCCACACCATCACATGGGTGACGTTCTCAGCGGGCGGGGCGATGTCCAGGACGGTGCGCGCGGGGATGCCGCCCCACTCGGCGCCGAGCATGCTGTACTTCGTGACGCAGTGCAGGTCGGCCACCACGGTGGTGTACGGCAGCGCCGTGAACTCCTCGTGGGTCCAGCAGTGCTTCTCGCCGTCCGCGGTGGCGCCGAAGACGCGGAAGTCCCAGCGTTCGGGACGGAACTTGGGCACCGGTCCGTAGTGCGTCACCGGCCAGCCGCGCTGGAGCCGCTGTCCCGGCGGAAGTTCCGGCTGTGCCGCTCCCGTCGGCACTCCCCCAGACGCGTCTCCTGACGCGCGTTCCACCGGCTGACCCATGTCTCCATCCTGACAGACCGGAGGGGGTGCACATGACCAGCCCGGGGGCGATTCGGACAACTCACACTAAGCCTGTACTTACTGGACGGCTGTGTGTGCCGGTGCAATCATGCGCGGGATCGGCCCAGACACGTCCGGAAGGAGCCCCGCCGCCATGCAAGGCGACCCCGAGGTGATCGAACTGCTCAACGAGCAGCTGACCGCCGAGCTCACCGCGATCAACCAGTACTTCCTGCACTCCAAGCTCCAGGACCACAAGGGCTGGACGAAGCTCGCCAGGTACACCCGCGACGAGTCGTTCGACGAGATGCGGCACGCGGAGCTCCTGACCGACCGCATCCTGCTGCTTGACGGTCTGCCGAACTACCAGCGGCTCTTCCACGTCCAGGTCGGTGAGACGGTGACCGAGATGTTCCGCGCCGACCGGCAGATCGAGGTCGAGGCCATCGACCGGCTGCGCCGGGGCGTGGAGCTGATGCGCGACAAGGACGACATCACGTCGGCGAACATCTTCGAGGCGATCCTCGCCGACGAGGAGCACCACATCGACTACCTGGACACCCAGCTCGAGCTGGTCGACAAGCTGGGCGAGGCGCTCTATCTCTCGACCGTCGTCGAGCAGAGCCAGCCGGACCCGTCGGGCCCCGGCACGCACGGCTTCTCCGGCCACTGAGGCGGCACAAGGCCGCCCAGCGCGCTAGGCGGCGTCGCCCAGCTCCTCCGGACCGGCGCCGGACGTGCGGCCCGTGAGCGGCGCGAGCGCCGGGCCGCCCTGGTCGATCAGTTCCCGGCGCGGGCACGCGCCCCGGCCGAGCAGTGCCTGGATGCGGCGTACGCAGCCGCCGCAGTCGGTGCCCGCCTTGCAGACGGAGGCGATCTTGCGGGGGGTGCAGGCGCCGTTGTCCGCGTGCTGCTTGACCTGCTGCTCGGTGATACCGAAGCAACTGCACACGTACACGCGGTTCACCTCCCACCGGGATCGGTTCAGTGGCGCCGTCCCGAATCTCGGTGAGGCAAACCTAACCTTACTCACCACGTGCATGCCGGAAAAGGGCAGGGGCGCGGATTTCGTGTGATCCGCGCCCCACTTCACCTGTACGCCCCCGCGACGGGCGGGCGCCTCACTGGTCCCGGTACATCTCCGCGACCAGGAACGCCAGGTCCAGGGACTGGCTGCGGTTCAGACGCGGGTCGCAGGCCGTCTCGTAGCGCTGGTGCAGGTCGTCGACGAAGATCTCGTCGCCGCCGCCGACGCATTCGGTGACGTCGTCGCCGGTCAGCTCCACATGGATGCCGCCGGGGTGCGTGCCGAGCCCCTTGTGCACCTCGAAGAAGCCCTTGACCTCGTCGAGCACGTCGTCGAAGCGGCGGGTCTTGTGGCCGGAGGCCGCCTCGAAGGTGTTGCCGTGCATCGGGTCGGTCACCCAGGCCACCACCGCGCCGGAGGCCGTGACCTTCTCCACCAGCTCCGGAAGCCGGTCGCGGATCTTGTCGGCGCCCATGCGGACGATGAACGTCAGCCGTCCCGGCTCCCGCTCGGGGTCGAGGCGGTCGATGTACCGCAGCGCCTCCTCGGGCGTGGTCGTCGGGCCGAGCTTGACGCCGATCGGGTTGCGGATGCGCGAGGCGAACTCGATGTGCGCGTGGTCGAGCTGCCGGGTGCGCTCGCCGACCCACACCATGTGCCCGGAGACGTCGTACAGCCGCCCGGTGCGCGAGTCGACGCGGGTCAGCGCCGTCTCGTAGTCGAGCAGCAGCGCCTCGTGCGAGGAGAAGAACTCGACGGTCTTGAACTCCTCCGGGTCCGTGCCGCAGGCCCGCATGAAGTTCAGCGCGTTGTCGATCTCACGCGCGAGCTGCTCGTAGCGCTGGCCGGACGGGGAGGACTTCACGAAGTCCTGGTTCCAGGCGTGCACCTGGCGCAGGTCGGCGTAGCCGCCGGTGGTGAAGGCGCGCACCAGGTTCAGCGTGGAGGCGGACGCGTGGTACATCCGCTTCAGCCGCTCGGGGTCCGGGACGCGGTCGGCCTCGGTGAACTCGAAGCCGTTGACCGAGTCGCCGCGGTAGGTCGGCAGGGTCACGCCGCCGCGGGTCTCGGTCGGCTTGGAGCGCGGCTTGGAGTACTGGCCGGCGATCCGGCCGACCTTCACCACCGGCACCGAGGCTGCGTACGTCAGCACGGCGCCCATCTGCAGCAGCGTCTTGAGCTTGTTGCGGATGTGATCCGCGGACACCGCGTCGAACGCCTCGGCGCAGTCGCCGCCCTGGAGGAGGAACGCCTCTCCCCTGGCGACGGCCGCCATCCGGGCGCGCAGCTGGTCGCACTCGCCCGCGAAGACGAGCGGCGGATACGACTCGAGGTCCGCGATCACTGCGCGCAGAGCCTCGGGGTCGGGGTACTCGGGCTGCTGCGCCGCGGGCAGGTCTCGCCAGGTGTTGCCAGCGCTCGCGCTGGTCTTAGCGTTCACGGTCACCCCACCAAGATTACGGGGTCGCCCGTCGGGCCCCCTCCTCCGTTCAGCCAATGAGACGGACGGCGCCCGGCCGCGGAATGTCCCTCCCCGGGGTGTTCAGGCGCCGGCGCCGACGTCGAGCTGGTCGCGGTCGATGTTGATCGTCACCGCGCCGTACGTCTCTGTCTTGTTGCCCGCGTACTGGTGGATGCGCTGGTGAGCGTCCCACAGGTCGGCCGGGACGGCGGTGTGGACGGTGGTGTTCTCGTTGTTCCAGTGCGCGAAGTGGATCACGTCGGGCAGGGTGACCTTGCCGGCGTTGCCCACCAGGTCGGCGACCAGGGACGAGACGCTGCCGTACGCGCCCGAGCGGTAGCCCAGTTCGTGCAGCCGCTCGGTCCAGGCCTCCAGGTAGCCGAGTACGCGCGCGGTGAGAGCGCCGCCCGGCGTGTACTGCTCCAGGTCGTTGTAGAGCACCGACCCCTTGGCGAAGCCGAGCGCCACCGCCTGGGCGACCGCGTTCTCCGCGGCCTCCTTGCCCTGCGGCACCGGATCGTTGATCGAGGCGCAGGAGTTCCGGCAACTGCCGGCGCCGGAGCTGGGCTGCGGGCCGACGTACAGCGGGAAGAAGCGCCACCCGTTCGCGTACTGCGTCTGCACCCACTCGGCGGTCAGCTTCGCCTGGGCGCAGGCGCGGTTGACCCCTCCGATGTAGACGCCGACGGCTCCGTAGGGCGAGTTGTCCTTCCACGCGTTCATGGCCGTCCGGCTCGGTGCGGTGCAGGTGTCGAAGCCCCTGCCCTGGTAGGCGGTCGCGTCGGCGGGCACGGCGCGCGCGGACGGCGCCTGGGGGTGTTCCCCGCCGACGGCGGCGGCGACGGGGAGTCCGGCGCTGCGCAGCACCCGCTGGATCTCCGCGCGGTCCTCGCCGTAGGGGGCCGTGACGGAGATTCCCTCGTTGGTGGCGGTCGCCCGGTAGACGCGGGAGGTGCGGTCCTCGGTCACCGAGGCCTTCGTCGCCGGCGCGGGCTGCACCCACAGGACCTCGGTGCGCCCGACGGCGCGGGCCGGGCAGTCCTGCTGCTCGCCGGGGGTGCCGAGATAGACGGCGTGCCGGTCGAAGCGGACGCAGGCCGTGGGCTCCTGGTCGAGATCGACGACGGGCCAGCCGGCCGGGACGGTGAAGGTGTGGCCGCGGTAGCTGACGGTCTTCGTGGCGTCGTCGGCGGCCGGACGGGCGGCGGCCGGGGCGCCGGCGGCGAGCACCGCGCAGGCGCTCAGCGCGGTCAGCGCGCGTCCGAACCCGGAACGGGGCCGGGCCTGGTGGGGTGATCGTGGGGCGGGAATGGCGTACTCCTCGGTCGGGCACGGGCGCGCGGCGGACGCCGGGGCACGCTCGACACACGGTCGACGCGGTCCCACTTTCCACCCCGCGCGGCGGCCGGAAACCGGCCTGTGCTGCGTACGGGCGAAACGGCGGACGGGGGCCGGACAGGGTCGCGCGGCGGACCGATGCGGTAGGGTGCCGGGCATGTTCGCGCACTCGACCCAGACCCAGAACTGGTGGTGGACCGCTTCTCCGGCGGCCCGCTGACTGCGCGTATCCCACACTTCGCGAAGGCCGCCCGGGGGGCGGCCTTCGGCGTTCTGGGCGCCTGGGCCGTTCCTCACCGGCATCGACCGACCTCCATCGGCATCGATCGACATCGACGGAAGAGGAACCCATGGACCTGGCACGGCTGCTGCACGACCCCCGCCCCTTCGCCCTGCTGCGCCGCCGTACCCCGGGGCACGACCAGGACCTGGTCGAGGTGCTGCTCGGCCCGGTGACCGCTCGGGACCGGCTGGCCGACCTGCCCGACGAAGGCCTGGCGCTCGTTCCGTTCCGGCAGATCCGCGAGCGCGGCTTCGACGTCCGCGACGACGGCACCCCGCTGCTGGTGCTGACGCCCGAGGAGACGGGCACGGTCCCGCTCGCCGAGGCCCTGGCGGCGCTGCCCGCGCACCGGGTGCGCGTCGAGGGCGGCGGCTTCGACGTGGGCGACGAGGAGTACGCGGAGATCGTCGGGCGGGTGCTGCGCGAGGAGATCGGCGCGGGCGAGGGCGCGAACTTCGTGATCCGGCGGACGTACGAGGGGGAGATCCCCGGCTTCGGGCGGGCCGACGCGCTGGCGCTGTTCCGGCGGCTGCTGGAGGGCGAGCGGGGGGCGTACTGGACGTTCGTGGTGCACACCGGGGACCGGACGCTGGTCGGCGCCAGCCCCGAGGTGCATGTGCGCATGTCGGGCGGGACGGTCGTGATGAACCCGATCAGCGGGACGTACCGCTACCCGGACGGGGGGCCGACGCCCGAGCACCTGCTGGGCTTCCTCGCCGACGGCAAGGAGATCGAGGAGCTGTCGATGGTCGTCGACGAGGAGCTCAAGATGATGTGCACCGTCGGCGACATGGGCGGGGTGGTCGTCGGCCCGCGCCTGAAGGAGATGGCGCATCTGGCGCACACCGAGTACGAGTTGCGCGGCCGGTCCTCCCTGGACGTGCGCGAGGTGCTCAAGGAGACCATGTTCGCCGCGACCGTCACCGGGTCGCCGGTGCAGAACGCCTGCCGGGTCATCGGACGCCACGAGACCGGCGGGCGCGGCTACTACGCGGGCGCGCTCGCCCTGCTCGGCCGCGGCTCCGGCGGCGCGCAGACCCTGGACTCCCCCATCCTCATCCGCACCGCCGACATCGACGCCCGGGGCCGGCTGCGCGTGCCGGTCGGCGCCACCCTCGTCCGCGGCTCCGACCCGGCGGGCGAGGTCGCCGAGACGCACGCGAAGGCGGCAGGGGTCCTGGCGGCGCTGGGCGTACGGCCCGCACGGCCGCGCGCGGAGCGGTCGGGGCCCCGGCTCGCCGACGACCCGCGGGTGCAGGCGGCCCTGGACGGCCGGCGCGCGCTGCTCGCGCCGTTCTGGCTGCGGATGCGGAGCGGCGTCCCCGCCCCGCAGTCGGGAGCCGACGCGGGTGCGCCGGGACTCTCGCGGCACACCCTGGTCGTGGACGGCGAGGACACGTTCACCGCGATGCTCGCGCACGTGCTGCGGTCGTCGGGGCTGACCGTCACCGTGCGCCGCTGGAACGAGTCCGGGCTGCGCGAGGCCGTGCTCGCGCACGAGGGACCGGTCGTCCTCGGGCCCGGTCCCGGCGACCCGTGCGACGCGGCCGACCCGAAGATGCGGCTGCTGCGCGCACTGACCGCGGAGGTGCTCGCCACCCACCGACACGGCGTCCTCGGGGTCTGCCTCGGGCACGAGCTGATCGCCGCCGGGCTGGGGCTGGAGATCGTCCGCAAGGCGGTGCCCCACCAGGGCGCCCAGAGCTCGATCGACCTGTTCGGCCGGACGGAGACCGTGGGCTTCTACAACAGCTTCGTGGCGCACTGCGACGACGAGGCGGACGCCGAACTGTCCGCGCACGGGATCGAGGTCAGCCGCAGCGCGTCCGGTGAGGTGCACGCGTTGCGCTCCGCGCGGTTCGCGTCGGTGCAGTTCCACCCCGAGTCCGTGCTGACGCTGAACGGCCGGGCGATCGTCCGCGCACTGTTGGCCGGCCAGTCGCACGGCGCAGGCGCGCACGGCGAGCCGCGGCGCGTCCCGTAGCCGGGGACGCGCGCACCGGGGACGCCGCCGGTCGGGCCGGCGGCGCCCCCGGTGCGGTCTGCGGGCGGGGAGGCCGGTGGCGGGGTCAGCCGAAGAAGACCCCGACCTCCTCGTACAGCTTCGGGTCGACCGTCTTAAGCTTCGCGGTGGCCTCCCTGATCGGCACGCGGACGATGTCGGTGCCGCGCAGGGCGACCATCTTGCCGAAGTCGCCGTCGCGGACGCAGTCGATGGCGTGCAGCCCGAACCGGGTGGCCAGCCAGCGGTCGAAGGCGCTGGGCGTGCCGCCGCGCTGGATGTGCCCGAGGACGGTGGTGCGTGCCTCCTTCCCGGTGCGTGCCTCGATCTCCTTGGCCAGCCACTCGCCGACCCCGGACAGCCGTACGTGCCCGAAGGAGTCGCGCGAGCCGTCCTTCAGGACCATGTCGCCGTCCTTGGGCATGGCACCCTCGGCGACGACGACGATCGGGGCGTACGACGCCTTGAAGCGGGAGGTGATCCAGGCGCACACCTGGTCGACGTCGAAGCGCTGTTCCGGGATGAGGATGACGTTCGCGCCGCCGGCGAGGCCGGAGTGCAGGGCGATCCAGCCGGCGTGACGGCCCATCACCTCGCAGACCAGGACCCGCATATGGGACTCGGCGGTGGTGTGCAGCCGGTCGATCGCCTCGGTGGCGATGCCGACGGCGGTGTCGAAGCCGAAGGTGTAGTCGGTGGCCGACAGGTCGTTGTCGATGGTCTTGGGGACGCCCACGCAGGGCACGCCGTACTCGTCGCTGAGCCGTGCGGCGACGCCGAGGGTGTCCTCGCCGCCGATCGCGACGAGGGCCTCGACCTCCTGCTTGGCGAGGTTCTCCTTGATCCGCCGGATGCCGTCCTCCTGCTTGAGGGGGTTGGTCCGCGAGGAGCCGAGGATGGTGCCGCCGCGGGGCAGGATGCCGCGCACCGCGGGGATGTCGAGACGGATGGCGTCGTTCTCGAGTGGGCCCCGCCAGCCGTCCCGGAAGCCGACGAAGTCATAGCCGTACTCCTGCACGCCCTTGCGGACGATGCCCCGGATGACGGCGTTGAGCCCGGGGCAGTCGCCGCCTCCGGTCAGTACTCCGACCCGCATGGAAAAGTCCCTTCGCCGCGGTTGCCTGGTGAAGGTCACGCTAATGGTGACGCACGTCACTTCGGCATGGGGCGGAGAGTCAATTCCACTGAATTGTCTAGTAGTTGATCACAGCTAAACCACTCGAAAGGGGTATGCCGGCACGTATGCGGGTTGACTCGCTCCTACTCGCCGTCGAGTCCGCGTTCGATGGCGTACCGCACCAGCTCCACCCGGTTGTGCAACTGGAGCTTGCCCAGGGTGTTCTGGACGTGGTTCTGGACCGTGCGGTGGGAGATCACCAGACGCTCGGCGATCTGCTTGTAGCTCAGTCCCTTGGCGACCAGGCGCAGCACCTCGGTCTCGCGGTCGGTGAGCCGGGGCGCCCTCGGCTCACCGGCGTCCGCGGCGGGCGCGGGCTCGGCGGCCAGACGCCGGTACTCGCCGAGGACCAGGCCCGCCAGGCCCGGTGTGAACACCGGATCGCCCACGGCCGTACGGCGCACCGCGTCCAGCAGCTCCTGGGTCGAGGCCGACTTCAGCAGGTAGCCCGTCGCGCCCGACTTCACGGCCTCCAGCACATCGGCGTGCTCGCCGCTCGCGGACAGCACCAGCACGCGCAACGCCGGGTCGGCGCCGACGAGTTCCTTGCAGACCTGGACCCCGGGCTTCGCGGGCAGATTCAGGTCGAGGACGAGCACGTCGGGCGCGGCGGCCCGGGCGCGGCGCACCGCCTGCTCGCCGTCGCCCGCGGTGGCGACCACCTCGAAGCCGGCCTCGGTCAGGTCGCGGGCCACCGCGTCGCGCCACATCGGGTGGTCGTCGACCACCATCACCCTGATCGGGCCCTGCCCCTCGCTCATCGGTTCTCCGCCTTCCCCCGTGTCCGGGGCGCGCCCTTCGCGCCCCTCGTGTGCCCGGTGTCGTTCGTGGTGCCGGTGCCGGTGGTGTCCGCCGCACCCGCGTCCCTGGGCACGTTCAGTTCGACCTCCGTGCCCTGGCCGGGTACCGAGATCAGCTCGGCGGTGCCGCCGATGTCGCGCAGCCGGCCCCGGATCGACAGGGCCACACCGAGCCGGCCCTCGCCCTCGGCCTGGGCGAGCCGCCCCCGGGGGATGCCGGGACCGTCGTCCCGCACGGTCACGATCACCGACTCCGCCTCGTCCTCGACCAGGATCCAGGCCCGCGCCCCCTCGCCCGCGTGCCGGCGGACGTTGTCCAGCGCGGCCCCGACGGCCGCGGCCACCTCGCGGGCGGCGGCGGGTCGCAGCAGCACCGGCGCGCCCGGCTCGGCGAGGCTGACCCGGGCGCCGGCGTACGGGACGAGCAGCGCGCGCAGGTCGACGGGCCCGTCGGCGTCGCCGTCCGTGTCCTCGTCGGCGGCCCGGACGACCGCGCCCGCGGACATGCCCCCGTCCGGACCCCCGTCCGTGTCCTCCGACGCCCGGGGGACCGGGACCAGCCCGCCGGAGACCAGGGTGCGCAGCGCCACCTCCTGATCGCCGGCCAGCCGGCCCAGTTCGGCGGCCTCGCCCCCGATGACCGCGCCGCGCCGCTGGACCATGGCCAGCACCTGGAGCACGCTGTCGTGGATGTCCCGGGCCAGGCGCTCCCGTTCCCGGGTGGCCGCCTCGATCTCCAGGGCGCGGGCGAGGGTGCGTTCGGAGGCGCGGGCGACCTCGACGACGTAGCCGATGGCGATGGAGGCGACCCAGACCAGGATCACGTTGTGCACGGTGTCGCGGGTCGGGGCGCCGCGCTCGACCAGGTTGGCGGCGGCGACCGCGGTGGAGGCGACGGCGGCCCAGCGCCAGCCGCCCTTGACGGCGAAGGCGAGGACGGAGCCGGCGGTCCAGATCGACGGCAGGGTCGGGCCGCCGTCCGCGATCCGTGCCGGGGCGTCGGCGACGGGGGTGAGGAGGATGCCGGTCAGCGCCAGGGTGAGGTCGGCGGCCAGGAAGCGCCTGGTGCAGCTCGCGGCGTTCGCGACCTTGGGCAGTGTGGCCAGGGTCCAGGTGGACAGCACGCAGTAGTAGGCGATGGCGACGCCGGGGCGCGGGAACTGGTCGGAGCCGGTGGCGAACAGGCCGACCGCGTAGAGCATGGTCAGCACTCGGTATCCGGTGAGCGCGCGCCACATCGGCTGCTCGACCGACATCGTCATCACGCGTTGCCGCTTCGGCATGTCCCCCCCCGGCGGTTCGCCCTACTCCGCCCGCTTCCCCTTCTCGGCGTTCTCGCCCTTCTCGGCGTTCTCGCCCTTCTCGGCCTTCTCGGCCCGCCCGAGCGCCGCCTTCGCCGCCTCCTGGGCCTTGCCGGCCGCCCTCCCCGCAGCCTCCTGGGCCTTGCCGGCCGCCTTCTGGACCCGGTCCGCCGCCGTCCCCGCCGCCTGCTGGACCCTGTCGGCCGCCGTCCCGGCCGTTCTCCCCGCCGCCTTGTCCGCTTCCTTCTCGGCCTTGGCCGCCTCCGCGATCTGCCGCTTGGCCGCCGTCGCGTAGATGTCGACGTACTCCTGGCCGGAGAGCTTCATGATCTCGTACATGACCTCGTCCGTCACCGCCCGCAGCACGAAACGGTCGTGCGCGAGGCCCTGGTAGCGGCTGAAGTCCAGTGGCTTGCCGATGCGTATGCCCGGGCGCATCAGCTTGGGGACGACCTTCCCGGGCGGCTGGATCTTCTCGGTGTCGATCATGGCGACCGGGATGACGGGCGCTCCGGTGGCCAGGGCCACGCGGGCCAGTCCGCCCGGCTTGCCGCGGTAGAGACGGCCGTCGGGTGAACGGGTGCCCTCCGGGTAGATGCCGAACAGCTCGCCGCGCTCCAGCACCTCCACGCCGCTCTTCACCGCCGCCTCGCCCGCGCCGCGCGAACCGGAGCGGTCCACGGGGAGCTGGCCCACGCCCTTGAAGAACGCGGCGGTCAGCCGGCCCTTCACACCGGGCGTCGTGAAGTACTCGGCCTTCGCGATGAAGGTCACCTTGCGGTGGAGCACCACAGGAAGGAAGAAGGAGTCCGAGAAGGACAGGTGATTGCTCGCCAGAATGGCGGGGCCCTCGTCGGGGATGTTCTCCAGGCCCTCCACCCAGGGCCGGAAGGCGAGCTTCAGCGGCCCCCCGATGGCGACCTTCATCGTGCCGTAGAACAACCGAGTGCCTTCCTGTGTGTGTCGATCAGACGATACCGCCGGGGTACCGTCCGGGGGACCGACGACCCTGGTCGGTGTCAGTGCGGTCGCGTACGGTGAAGTACCTGCAATCGACGACCACAGGAGAGCCACGTGCCGGTGCTCCCCGGAGCCGAGCCGTTCCGCCATGAGGGCGGGGAGGTCGGCGTCCTCCTCTGCCACGGCTTCACCGGTTCCCCCCAGTCCCTGCGCCCCTGGGGGCAGTACCTCGCCGAGCGCGGTCTGACCGTCTCCCTGCCGCTGCTGCCCGGGCACGGCACCCGCTGGGAGGACATGCAGCTCACCGGCTGGCCGGACTGGTACGCGGAGGTGGACCGCGAGCTGCGGATCCTGCGGGAGTCCTGCGCGCGCGTGTTCGTGGCCGGTCTTTCCATGGGTGGCGCGCTGGCGCTGCGGCTGGCCGCCCGGCACGGGGACGCGGTCGCGGGCGTGGTGGTCGTCAACCCGGCCAACAAGGTGCACGGTCTGTCAGCGTACGCCCTGCCGGTGGCCCGCCATGTCGTACGGACCACGAAGGGCATCGCGAGCGACATCGCGCTGGAGGGCGCCGCCGAGCTGGGGTACGACCGGGTGCCGCTGCACGCCGCGCACTCGCTCAGGAACTTCTTCCGGATGCTCGACGGTGAGCTGCCGCAGGTCACGCAGCCGCTGCTGCTTCTGCGCAGCCCGCAGGACCATGTGGTGCCGCCGGCCGACTCGGCACGGATTCTCGGCCGGATCTCCTCCACGGACGTCACGGAGGTCCTGCTGGAACACAGCTACCACGTCGCGACGTTGGACCACGATGCGGACCGGATCTTCGATGAGAGCTACGCCTTCGTCGGCCGGCTCGCACCCAGTGTCGGCAAGGAAGGGACGACGGCAGGTGGCTGAGCACGACTCCGACCGCGAGAACCGGGACGGCCGCGAGCCGGTCGAGCCGGGCGAACCGGTCACGCCGGCGGGCCCGGTCACGCCTGCGGAACCCGTGGGGCCGGCCGAACCCGTCGGAGCGGCGGAACCCGTCGGGCCGGCCGAGGAGCCCGCCGAGCCCGGCGTGCCCGCCGGGAAGGAGGGCGCCTCCTTCGACGAGGACGCCGCCTGGGCGGCGATCGTCGCCGGGTACGGCGAGGAGCCGCCGGACCCGGCGGGCTCCAGGCCCTTCCGGCCGATCGAGGACCTGGCACTGCCGCCGGACCCGTCGACGGACGTCGAGAAGCCGTGGAAGGCCAGGAAGGACGAGGCCGCCAGGACCGGTAAGGACGCCAAGGGCGACGGGAGCGGCGAGGACGGCGAGCGCGAGGAGGGCCCGTCCGGCGCGGCCGGGCGGCTGGGCAGCTCCGTGTCCTTCGCGCCCGGTGTCGGCAACCCTCGTGGGGGACCGCGCGACTACTCGCTCGCCGAACCGTCCGACGACGACTTCGACGAGGGCGACGAGGGCCACTTCGTCCCGCCGGAGCCGCCCCCGCTGCCGTCCGCCGACGTGACCGCGAAATTCGCCTGGCTGGCGGTGATCGGCGGGCCCGTCCTGCTCCTGCTGGCCGTCCTGTTCGGCTGGGACATGACGTGGTGGCTCACCCTGCTGGGCATCGGCGGCTTCCTGGGCGGCTTCGCGACGCTGGTGATGCGGATGAACCCGGACGACGACGACAACGACGACCCGGGCCGCGGGGCGGTGGTCTGAACCCGGCCGTCCCGCGACGGCCGGGCGAACCGCCGGACCCCCATCTCGACAAAGCCCGGCAGCAGCCCGGCCACCCACTCCCCGGCCCGGGGGCCGGAGCTCGGCCAGGGAAACCGCCCCGGCCCGCGAGCCGGAAGGCCAACCCTCACACCCGGCCCCCGACCCCGTAAGGCCCCACAAACCGGCCGCCGGCCGCAAACCCGGCCCCGGCCCGGCAAACCGGGAGGCCGACCACCCAACCTCCCCCACCTCCACGAGCCAAGGGGCCGACCGCGCAGCCGGCACCAGCCCCGCGAGCCCCGCCCCGGTTCTAGGGAAGGGCCGGGACTCTGAGTGCTGCCAGGACCGGCAGGTGGTCCGTGGAGGCCTTCAGGTCCGGCTCTGTCACTCCGGGCAGGCCCAGTGGTGCGCCGCAGGCGAGGACCTCGACACCTCGGGTCGCGAAGAGGGCGTCGATGCGTCGGTGGGGGGCGGTGGACGGCCAGGTGGCCTCCGCGCCCCACGGGGCGGTGGCCCAGCCGTCCTGGAGCGAGGCGGCCAGCCGCCGGAACGCGGGCCCGTCCGGACCCTCGTTGAGGTCGCCGCCCGCCACCGCGTGCTCCACGCCCATCCCGGCCAGCCGGTCCAGAAGCATCCCGGCCTGCTCGTAGCGCTCGTCCGCGTTCAGCGAGAGATGACTGCTGACGACGCCCAGCCGGGCGTCACCGAACCGGACGACCGCCGTCGCCAGGCCCCGCCTGTGCAGTCCGGGGGTGAGCGGCAGCAGGACGTCCTCGGTGCGCTCCACGGTGGCCCGCAGCGAGCAGAGGATCGCCGTGCCCGCGGCCGTCGCGCCCCCGGTGAGGATCACCAGGTCCGAGGCCGCCGCGAGCCGCGCCAGCTTCTTGCGCCAGCGGAAGAAACGCGGCGCCTCCTGGACGAGGACGAGATCCGGCGCGCAGGCGCGGATCACCCGGGCCAGCGCCTCGGTGTCGTCCCGCATCGACCGGATGTTGTGGCTCAGGACGCGGATGACGGCGGAACCATCGGGCTCCGTCCGGGAGTTGGGCAGCAGCATGACGATCAACATACGCCGCGGCCGGGTCCACCGGCGGTACGGCGGCGCCCACCGGTCCCGGCCGGACGGGGACGGTGGGCGCGCTCGGGGCCGCGACCGGCGCTACATGATCGGGTCGGGCTCCCGGGCGAGGTCCGCCGCGCCCACCAGACCGGCCTTGTTGCCGAGCTGGGCGGCGAGGACGTCGGCGACCGGGCGCCAGTTGCCGCCGACCAGCCAGCGCTTGTAGGACTTGCGGATCGGCTCCAGGACCAGCTCGCCCTCGTCGGAGAGCCCACCGCCCACGATGAACGCGGACGGGTCGAACAGCGAGGCCAGGTCGGCCAGGCCGGCGCCCACCCAGCGGGCCAGCTCGCGGTAGGAGTCGACGGCCACCGGGCAGCCCTGGCGGGCGGCCATGGAGATGTGCTTGCCCTCGATGCCGTCGGGGGTGCCGTCACCGAGGGCCAGCAGCACCTCCGCGCTCTCGGGGGCGGCGTTGGCGCGCTGCTTGGCGTACCGCACCAGGGCCCGCCCGGAGGCGTACTGCTCCCAGCAGCCCTGCGAGCCGCAACCGCACAGCAGGCCGTCCGGGACCATCCGGATGTGGCCGAACTCGGCGGCCACGCCGAAGTGCCCGCGGCGCAGCTTGTTGCCGATGACGATGCCGCCGCCGAGGCCGGTGCCGAGCGTGATGCAGATGACGTTGCGGTGGCCCTTGCCGGCGCCGAACCTGTATTCGCCCCAGGCCGCGGCGTTGGCGTCGTTCTCCACGACGACCGGCAGGGCGACGCGCGCCTCGACCTTCTCCTTCAGCGGCTCGTTGCGCCAGTCGATGTTGGGCGCGAAGTAGACCGTGGAGCGCTGCCGGTTGACGTATCCGGCGGCGCCGATGCCCACACCGACGATCTCGTGCCCCGCGCGTGCTCCCTCCACCGCCGAGGCGATGGCGTCCACGATGGCCCCGGGCGTGGTGGGGGTCGGCACCTTGAAGGTCGAGAGGATGTTGCCTTCCTCGTCGACCACGCCGGCCGCGATCTTCGTGCCGCCGATGTCGACGCCGATGGTGAGTCCCATGAATCCCTCAGTTCCGGTCGAGCCCCGCTACGGCCAACCGTACCCGAGCCCCTGCCGTCGGATTCGCGTCGTCCGGACGGTCGGTCCGAGTCGTCCCGACAAGTCGTCCGGCCGGTCAGTCCAGGTCGATGCGCTCGCCGCCGCCGGTGCCCTCACCGGGGTCCCGGCGCTCGCCGGGGCGGGTGTCCGGGTCGTCGAGTTCGTCCCCCGGGGACTCGCCCGCGCGGGACGACGTCCAGCGGCGCTCCTGGGACTCGACGGCCGAACGGTACGCGGCGAGCAGTTCGCCGCCGGCCGCCGCCAGGTGCTCGAACACCTCGGGGTTGCGCTCCACGACCGGCTCGACGGCCGCCTTCGCCTGCTGGACCACCTGCCGCACCATCTGCTCGGCCGCGGGTCCGGCGAGCGCGCCGAGCAGCGGCCCCTGGATCGACGACAGCTTGTCGGCGACGGTGTCGACGAACTTGCGCAGCTCCTCGGCGGCCGAGCCGGGCGGCGCGCCGTACCGCGCGCGGCGGCGGGCCTGCTCGGCCGCGAGGTCCTCGGCACAGGCCGTGGACCAGGCGTCGGCGTCCGTGGCGCGCGGCTCCCCCGGCTCCCCGGCCTCGCCCGGACGGGCGGTGTCCTCGCGGCCGCCGGGCTCCTCCTGAGCGGCGTCGTCCCGAGCGGCGTCGGACGGTGGGCGCTCTTCGCTCATGGCGGGCTCCTGACTACGGTTCGTCCCTACGACGTTACCCGAACGGGGGTACGCGCTTCATCTCTCGCGGGGCCACAGCGCGGGGTCGGGCGCGAACCGGATCCGCAGCTCGCCGTCGCGCAGGGCGGCCCCGTCGACGGTGCACCGGCGCAGCGCCGAGGGCAGCGGTACGACACGGCGGAACGGCCCGGCGGTGAGCACGAGTTCGTCGCCGAGCCGGATGAGGTCCAGCTCCTCGCGTATGGCACCGGGCAGCGGGATGTTCCACACGAGGACCCCGTCCTCGGCGAGCCGGTCGGTCACCGGCCACTCGACCGGGGCGGCCGCCGGGTTCGCGCCGGGCACGGCGAGGGCGGCCAGGTCGTCCAGGCCGCGCGGGTCCCGGCCCAGATGGGCGGCCGGACGGACGGCGTACGTCTCCCGCCACTCGTCGAGGGTCTTGCGCTGCTGCGCCACCGGGCCGGCCAGCCAGGAGTCCGCGGCGCTCTCCGGCAGGACCCGGCCGGCGACAAGGCACTCCACGGCCAGGCCGCGCACGGCCAGGCCCAGGGCCGCGTTCCGGACCACGTCGGCGCCTGCCGGTCCCGGCTCGGCGACCAGGCGCACGCGGGTGCCGCGGTCGGCGACGACCGCCGCCACGGCGGCCAGTTCGACGTCCCAGCGTGCCGCCGTCTCGTACAGCCACTCGGTCGGCATGGGGACGCCCGCGAGCCGGCCGAGCACCGGCCGCAGGGCGCGGGCCGCCTGCCGCTCCGGCGGGAGCAGCCGGCGCAGATAGCGGCGCAGTTCCTCGGGCAGCGCGAGCAGGGCGAGCGCCTGCGGCGCCGGTGGCAGGTCGACGACCAGCAGCTCGAACCGCTCCGACAGGGCCGCGTCGCGCAGCGCGCGCAGCAGGGCGAGCTCCTCCGCTCCCGGCAGCGGGGTGACCTCCTCGGGGTCCAGACGGGACGCCCCCAGGAGGTCCAGTACGTTGCCCGCGCGGTCCTGGAAGGCGGTGAGGTCGGCCCGGAAGCCGGCCGCCGCGTCGGGGCGCCAGGCCGTCAGCCGCGGCGCGACGGACACCGGCTCCGCACCCGTCGGCACCCCGAGCGCCGCGCCGAGGGAGTCCGTGCGGTCGGCGCTCAGCACGAGGGTCTCGACGCCGTCACGGGCGGCGGTCAGTGCGGTGGCGGCGGAAACGGTCGTACGGCCGCTGCCGCCCGGGCCCGTGATCAGGAGGGTGCGCATGATGCTGAACGGTAGTGGATCTGACGGCGCGGGTTGATGGCGCGGGTTGATGCCTCAGTCGCCTACGGGCGCCTTCAGCCGGTGCCCTCGGTCCCCGGCCGACCCCCGACCCCCGACCGCCGACGTCCGCAGACCGCCGTCCGCGCAGCCCTACTTCTCGCCCGACTCCACGCGCTTCTTCAGGCCCGCCAGGGCGCGGTCGATGATGACCTTCTCGGCCTTGCGCTTGATCATGCCGAGCATGGGGATCTTGACGTCCACGGTGAGCCGGTACGTCACCTCGGTGGCGTGCACGCCCGCGGGCCGCAGGACGTACGAACCGTCCAGGGAACGCAGCATCTGCGACTTCACCAGGGTCCAGGAGACCTCGTGGTCGCCGGTCCAGGTGTACGCGAGGGTCTGGTCGTCCTTGATGGCGCCCGCGTCCATGACGAGGCGGACCTGGTGGGCGCGGCCCCGGTCGTCCGTCTTGAGGACCTCGGCCTCCTTCACCTCACCGGTCCAGTCCGGGTAGCGGGCGAAGTCGGCGATCACCCCCATGACGTCGGCCGGTGGCGCCTCGATCGTGATGCTCGAGCTGGTGTGTTCCGCCATCGCCGTGGCTCCTCCAGATGCGGGCCGGTAGTGCGGCCGGGTGAGGCCGGTGGTGCGCTCCTCGTGCGCACGTGTGTGCAGCGTGAAGGCTACCGCGCGCCCGGCCGCCGGACTCCATCCCCACCTGCGCGATCGGCCGGAATACTCACCATTCGAGCACCCAGGGGCGGCCGCTCCCGGCGAAGTGCCCCACGTTCACGCATTCGGTCGTGCCGATCCGCATCCGCCGCACCAGCGGCTGGTGGACATGGCCGAAGAGGGCGTAGCGGGGACGGGTGCGGCGGATGGCCTCCAGCAGGGCTCGGCTGCCGCGCTCGAAGCGGCGCGCGACGGTGTCGTAGACGAGGTCCGGCACCTCGGGCGGGATGTGCGTGCACAGCACGTCGACCTCGCCGACCGCCTCGATCTTCGCCGCGTACTCCTCGTCGCCGATCTCGAACGGGGTGCGCATGGGGGTGCGCAGGCCGCCGCCGACGAAGCCGAAGACACGGCCGGCGATCTCCACCCGCTGCCCGTCGAGCACGGTGGTGCCCTCGCGCGCGTACTCCTGCCACAGGGCCGGCATGTCGACGTTGCCGTAGGTGGCGTACGTGGGGCTGGGGAACGCGGCGAAGAGCTCCGCGTACTGCTTGCGCACCGCCTGCTCCATCACCGTGGTCCGGTCGCCGTCGATGCCCTCCCACAGCCGGGCGCCGAACTCGCGCGCCTCGGCGAAGCGGCGGGCGGTGCGCAGTTCGACGATGCGGTCGGCGTTCTCCACGCCGAACAGGTCGGGGAAGATCCCGCGCGAGTGGTCGGCGTAGTCGAGGAAGAGGATCAGGTCGCCTAGGCACACCAGGGCGTCGGCGCCCTCTCCGGCTCGGGCCAGGTCGCGCACGTTGCCGTGCACGTCGCTGACCACGTGGACGCGCGTTCTGCCGTGACGGGCCGATGTGGGTGCCATGGTGATCAAGCGTAGGCGGGCGTGGCATACGTGAACAGTGGCGGCCGGAAACGCCGTTACTGGCCGGTCATTCGGCCCGTCGACTACTGTGCGCAGGGGAACATCGATCCGTGTGACGCAGCGAACATCTCGCCGGGTCCCCCTGTCGAAGAACGATACCGGCGGGTAACGTCCGGCCCGTCCAGTCGTTTCTGGATTTCCACAACGTCGTGGCGCCGGCGCCCTATGAGGAGCAGCAGTCTTGCGCGAGTTCAGCCTTCCGGCTCTGTACGAGGTCCCTGCGGACGGGAATCTGACCGACATCGTCCGCAGAAACGCCGCGCAGCATCCCGACGTCGCCGTCATCGCGCGCAAGGTGGACGGCGCCTGGCGGGACGTCACGGCCCGGGACTTCCTCGCCGAGGTGCACGCCGCCGCCAAGGGCCTGATCGCCTCCGGCATCCAGCCCGGCGACCGGGTGGGCCTGATGTCCCGTACGCGGTACGAGTGGACGCTGCTGGACTTCGCGATCTGGAGCGCCGGCGCGATCACCGTGCCGGTGTACGAGACCAGCTCGCCGGAGCAGGTGCGGTGGATCCTCGGCGACTCGGGCGCGACCGCCTGCGTGGTGGAGCTGGACCAGCACGCCGCCGCCGTCGAGGCGGTGCGCGAGTCGCTGCCCGCGCTGAAGAACGTCTGGCAGATCGAGGCCGGCGGCGTCGAGGAGCTCGGCCGGGCCGGCCGGGACATCAGCGACGCGGCGGTGGAGGAGCGCGGCTCGCTGGCGAAGGCCGACGACCCGGCGACCATCGTGTACACCAGCGGCACCACCGGCCGGCCCAAGGGCTGCGTGCTCACCCACCGCGCCTTCTTCGCCGAGTGCGGCAACGTCGTGGAGCGGCTGCGCCCGCTGTTCCGCACCGGCGAATGCTCGGTGCTGCTCTTCCTGCCGCTGGCGCACGTCTTCGGCCGGCTGGTCCAGGTCGCCCCGATGATGGCGCCGATCAAGCTGGGCTGCGTGCCGGACATCAGGAACCTCACCGACGAGCTGGCCGCGTTCCGCCCCACGCTGATCCTCGGTGTCCCGCGGGTCTTCGAGAAGGTCTACAACGGGGCGCGCGCCAAGGCGCAGGCGGACGGCAAGGGCCGGATCTTCGACCGCGCGGCCGACACGGCGATCGCCTACAGCAAGGAACTGGACAGCCCCTCGGGCCCCTCGCTCGGGCTGCGGATCAGGCACAAGGTGTTCGACAAGCTGGTCTACGGCAAGCTGCGCGCGGTGCTCGGCGGGCGCGGCGAGTACGCCATCTCCGGCGGCGCCCCGCTCGGCGAGCGCCTCGGGCACTTCTACCGCGGTATCGGCTTCACGGTCCTGGAGGGCTACGGCCTGACCGAGTCCTGCGCGGCGACCGCCTTCAACCCCTGGGACCGGCAGAAGATCGGCACGGTCGGCCAGCCGCTGCCCGGTTCGGTGATCCGCATCGCGGACGACGGGGAGGTGCTGCTGCACGGCGAGCACCTGTTCAAGGAGTACTGGAACAACCCCGGCGCGACCCGGGAGGCGCTGGCCGACGGCTGGTTCCACACCGGTGACATCGGCACCCTCGACGAGGACGGCTACCTCAGGATCACCGGCCGCAAGAAGGAGATCATCGTCACCGCGGGCGGCAAGAACGTCGCCCCGGCCGTGATCGAGGACCGTATCCGGGCGCACGCGCTGGTCGCGGAGTGCATGGTGGTGGGCGACGGGCGGCCGTTCGTGGGCGCGCTGGTCACCCTCGACGAGGAGTTCCTGCACCGCTGGTGCGCCGAGCACGGCAAGCCGGCGGACTCCACCGCGGCGTCGCTGCGCGACGACCCGGACCTGAACGCGGCGGTCCAGGCGGCCGTCGACGACGGCAACGCCGCGGTGTCGAAGGCGGAGTCGGTGCGGAAGTTCCGCATCCTGTCCTCCCAGTTCACGGAGGAGTCGGGGCACCTCACGCCGTCCCTGAAGCTCAAGCGGAACGTGGTGGCCCAGGACTTCGCGGGCGAGATCGAGGCGCTCTACACCAAGTAGCGCGACCCCCTAGAGCAGTTCCTCCAGCCGCTGGGCCAGCAGGTCCCAGCGCCACTTCTCCTCGACCCAGGAGCGTCCCCGCTCCCCCATGCGGCGGCGCAGGGCGGGGTCCGCCAGAAGCGTGACGACGCGGTCGGCGGCCTCCTCGGGAGAGCCTCCGCGCGCGACCCAGCCGGTCTCTCCGTCGAGCACCGCGTCGGGCGCGCCGCCGGAGTCCCCGGCGACGACGGGCAGTCCGGTCGCGGACGCCTCCAGGTAGACGATGCCGAGCCCCTCGACGTCGAGTCCGCCGCGCCGGGTGCGGCAGGGCATGGCGAAGACGTCGCCGGCGCCGTAGTGCGCGGGCAGTTCGGCCCAGGGCACGGGGCCGGTGAAGCGCACGGAGCCGGCCACCCCGGTCCGCTCCGCGAGGGCGCGCAGCTCCTTCTCGTACGGTCCGCCGCCGACGATCAGCAGGACGGCGTCCGGTTCGGCGGCCAGGATCCGGGGCATGGCCAGGATCAGCGTGTCCTGCCCCTTGCGCCTGACCAGCCGTGAGACGCACACGACCACCGGCCGGCCGGTGAGCCCGAGCCGGGCCCGCACCTCGTCGCCGCCCGAGCCGGGGTGGAACGTCTTCTCGTCGACGCCCGGGGGCAGTTGCGCCATCCGTCCGGCCGCCTCAGGGGTCAGCGCGGCGGCGATCCGGGAGCGGGTGTACTCGCCGAGGTAGGTGATCGTGTCCGTCGACTCCCCGATGCGGCGCAGGAGCCCGCGGGCGGCGGGCAGTTGGGCCCACCCCGCCTCGTGGCCGTGGGTGGTGGCCACCAGCCGCTCGGCGCCCGCCCTTCTGAGGGCCGGCGCCATCAGGCCGAGCGGCGCCGCCGCCCCGAACCACACGGCGGTGCAGCCGTGTTCGCGCAGCAGCCCGACCGCGCGCCGGGTCGCGCCCGGAGTCGGCAGCAGCATCGTCGTACGGTCGCGCACGACGGTGAACGGCTGCTCCGCGTCGAACGCGGCCGTCGCCTCGGCGCCTTCCCGGCCCCGCTTCCAGGTGGAGGCGTAGACGACCAGCCGCTCGGGGTCCAGCCGCAGCGCCATGTTGTGCAAAAACGCCTGGATCCCACCCGGCCGGGGCGGAAAGTCGTTGGTCACGATGAGGGTCTTGCGCACAACCGCCGACCCTACCGAACCAGCTCGGCAGCGCGGCCCACGGCCGTGCCGCCCGCCCCGCGCCGACCGGCCGCGGGATCATGTGCCCCGCGGCATGAACCGCGCGAACCGGATGGACCGGACGGACCGGTCGGGCTTGCGGGAGAGGAGAGGGGTGGACGGGACAGGTACCCGGTGGGGGCTCGCCGGGGTGCTCGTGGGCTGGGCGGTCAGCCGGGTCGCGCTGCTGCTGTGCGTGTTCGAGGTGGTCGGCTTTCCGGGGCCGGACGACGTCACGGTGGATGTGTCGGTGACGTATCAGGGCTGGTACGAGGTGCTGCGGCAGGGCGGGTTCCCGGTCGGCGACGTGACCTGGCAGTACCCGCCCGCCGCCGCGCTGGCGATCCTCTCCCCCGCCGCCCTGCCGTTCCTCGGCTACGCCACGGCCTTCCACGTGCTGGCCCTGCTCGCCGACCTGGCGGTGCTGTGCCTGCTGCTGTGCGCCGGGCGGCGGCCCGGCCGGCCGCTGCGCGGCGCCCGGGTGTGGACGGCGGGCCCGCCCCTGCTCGGCCCGGTCCTCTACGCGCGCTACGACGTGATGGTGACCGCGGTGGCCGTGGCCGCGTTGCTCGCGGGTGTCCGGCACCCGCGTGCGATGGGCGCGCTGGCCGGCTTCGGGGCGCTGCTGAAGGTGTGGCCGCTCCTGCTGCTGCCGGGCCTGCGGGGCACGGCCGGGCGCCGGGCGTGGACGGCGGCGGCGGTGACCGCGGCGGCGCTCGCCTCGCTGTTCGCGCTCACCATGCCCGGCGCCCTGTCCTTCGTGACCGCGCAGCGCGGCCGGGGCACGGAGGTGGAGGCCCCGGCCGCGCTCGTCCTGCACGTGGCCCGGCACCTCGGCTGGCACGGACAGGTGCTGCTCACCTACGGCTCGCTGGAGTTCGCCGGCCCGTACACCGACGTGGTGAGCACCGCGTCCCTGGCCCTGACCGCGGCCGCCCTCGGCTGGCTGCTGCTGTGGCGGCTGCGGGCCCGCCGCTTCCGTCCGCACACGGCCGCCGAGGCGGCGTTCACGGCGGTACTGCTGTTCACGGTCACCAGCCGGGTCCTCAGCCCTCAGTACCTGGTGTGGCTGATCGGCCTGGCCGCCGTCTGCCTGTGCTTCCGCGACGGCGGGATGCGGCTGCCGGCCGGTCTCGTCCTGGCGGCGGCCCCGGTGACGGTCCTGGAGTTCCCGGTGTACTTCGCGCACGTCGTCGCGAGCGACCTTCTCGGCGTCACCCTTCTGCTGCTGCGCAACGGCCTGCTGGTGGCCGCGGCCGTGACCGCCTGCCGGATCCTGTGGCGCTCGGCGGTCACCGCCGCGCCCCGGGCACGGCCGCCGGACGGGGCGGCCCGGCCCGCCGCCCGGCTCGGTCAGCCGAGCTGACGCACGAGGTACGCGCGCCACTGCTCGGTGAACCGGTCCAGGGTGGTGCCGAGGACCTTCCGCAGGGCGTCCTCGACCGCGCCCTCGCGGACGCCGTGCGCGCCGACGGCGCGGTAGAAGTCGTCCAGGCGCCGCTCGCCCCACTGGTCGGCGATCATGCGGCAGGCCGTCCAGCCGCTCTCGTAGGCCCGGGCGAGCCGGGCCGGGTCGCCGGCGAAGCCGAAGTCCGCGTCGGCCGGCAGGGCGGCGGGGGCGTCCCCGCCGGCCACCGCGCGCCGCAGTTCGGGCGCGACCTCGGCCGCGGTGCGGCCGGTGCCGCGGTAGCCGACCCAGTCCGCGTAGCCCTCGGAGAGCCACAGCGGGGTGGCGGCGTTGGTGTGGGCGCGGGTGGCGACATGGGTCGTCTCATGGGTGAGGACGACCCGTTTGCCGAGCGTCCCGAGCATGCCGTAGGCGGCCGGGTTGACGATGATCCGGTCCGCGGGCGCGCGGCCCGAGCCCCCGGTCTCGCCCGTGGTGACGGCGGCGATCCCGCGGTAGTTGGACGCGGTCGAGCCGAGCAGCCCGGCCATGCCGTCGAGGGACCTGGGGACCAGCAGGACGACGTGCCGGCTCCAGTCCGTGCCCCACGCGTCCGAGACCGCGGGTATCGCGCGGTCGGCCAGGCCGGCGTAGCCGCGCAGGTCCGCGTCGCCGTGTCCGACGCCGAGCACGAGACTGCCGCGCCCGTGCACCACCGAGACCGTGCCCTGGTCCCACAGTTGCTCGGCGGAATCGCTCTCGGGCCGGTCGGAGTCGACGTACCACTTCCCGTCGGCGCCGGTGGACAGGGTCAGCGTGCGGCCGGCGGTGACGGGCGCCTTGTCGTAACCGGTGACCCGGTAGCGCAGTTCGGCCTGCGCGACCGCGGTGTCGCCGCTGCGGCGCAGGCTCTTCAGCCGGTAGGACCAGTCCGTCAGCGGCACGGCCCGCACGCGCGCGTACGGGTCCCGGACCCCGGTGGCCGCGTACGCCGCCGGATCGTGGTGCAGGACCGCCGCCGCCCGCCGGTCGAGCACCCGCTGCACCTCGGCCCTCGCGGTGTCGGCCGCGGACGGCCCGCCGCAGGCCGTCAGGGACGCCAGCAGCAGGCACACCGCCGTCACCGAGGATTTCGACGTCCGCCCACGACCAGCCATTTCCCGATCGTACGGCGGCACCGGGACGGCCGTCAGACCCTGGTCACCGACGAGATCGGCATCATGTTCACCGGGTCGTAGCGCACAGGAGCGCCCGGGTGGGGCGCGTGGATCACCCGGCCGTTGCCCGCGTACATCGCGACATGGCCGGCGTCGGAGCGGTAGACGACCAGGTCGCCGGGCCGGGCCTCGGACAGCGGGATCCGCCGGCCCGCGTTGCGCTGCTCCTGCGAGGTGCGCGGCAGATGCACTCCGGCCTGCGCGTACGACCACTGCATCAGGCCCGAACAGTCGAAACCCGTGGGCCCGTTGGCGCCCCAGACGTAGGGGCGGCCGAGGGCGGAGCGGGCGGCGGCGAAGGCGGCGGCCGCGCGCCCGGAGGCGGCCGGGCCGGCGTCGAGGCCGGGCAAGAGGTCCTCCCGGCCGGAGCGGGAGGCCCGCTCGTAGTCCTCGCGCTCCGACGGGGGCAGGGCGCCGAGGAGTTGCCGGGCCCGGGCGAGCTTCTGCTCGATCGTCCGCTTGTGGGTCGCGGCCGCCTTGCGGTTCTTGTCCAGTTCGGCGAGGGCGCCGGTGGCCTCGGTGCGGTCCTGGGAGAGTGCGCGCAGCACCCGCCGCAGGTTCTTCAGTTCGCCGGTCTGGTGGTCGGTGATCCTCTCGAGCGTGGCGGCCTTGTCGAGGTAGTCGGCCGGGTCGCGGGAGAGCAGCAGGGCGATCGACGGGTCGAAGCCGGAGCGGTACTGCGCCCCGGCCAGCGAACCCAGCGACTCCCTGAGGTCGTTGACGCGCTGCTGCCGCCGGGCGATGCGGTCCTGCAGTTCGTGCACCCGGGTGCGCAGCAGGTCGGCGCGCTCGCCGGCCTGGTCGAAGGCCTCGGTCGCCTTCTCGGCCTCCTGGTAGAGGCGGTCGACCTCGGACCGGGCGTCGCCGTGCGGAGCGGCGACGGCCGAGGTGGCCGGTACGGCGCCGAGGGCGGCGGCGGCGACGGACAGAACGCAGAACGCGGCGCCCGCGCCCCGGTCGAACCCGGACGGTGCTGGGCGGCGATGAGACCCCACGGGAAGCCGTACTCCCTCCACTGGCGGACACTGACCGCTTCCCGTGACCGGGGCGCCGAGCGCCCGGCCGGCGGGAAACGCGCCAGACAGTAGCCGCGCGGACACACGGCGGCCAAAGCCGCCGAGGGGGCACCGAACGCGGCCGCCCCGCCTCAGACGCAGGTCATGGGCGGGGCGCGGGGTCACCGTGAGGTGCCGGGATTCGCCCGTTCGGGCGAGTGGGAGACGTGCTCTCCGGAATCGGCGTCAGATGCGGACGCCGAACTGGAAGGGCATGTTGCCGATCGACTCGTAGCGCACGACGGTGCCGGTGCGCGGGGCGTGCAGCACCTGGCCGTTGCCCGCGTAGAGGCCGACGTGGTGCAGGTCGCCGTAGAAGATGACCAGGTCGCCGACCTGGAGCTGGCTCTGCGAGTAGATCCGGGTGCCCGCGTTGGCCTGCGCCTGGGAGGTGCGCGGGATGCTGACGCCGGCCTGGGCGTACGCCCACGAGGTCAGACCCGAGCAGTCGTAGGAGGACGGGCCGGTGGCGCCGTAGACGTAGGGCGAGCCGATCTTGGACTGGGCGGCGGAGAACGCGGCGCCGGCCCGGCCGGAGGCGGGGGCGGCGTTGCCCATCTGCACACGCTCGGTGGAGGCCCGGCTGGCCCGCTGCTGCTCGGCGGCGAGCGCGGCCTTCTCCTTGGCGGTGAGGCTGTTCAGGAGCCGCTGCGCCTCGGCGAGCTTGCCCTGGACTTCCTTCTTCTTGTTGCCCAGCTCGGTGCGGGTGGCGGCGAGATCCTTGAGCTTCGCGGAGGCCTCGGACCGCTCCTGGGCGAGCTCCCGCTGCTTGTCCTGGATCTTCTTCAGCGCCTCGACCTGCTGGCCGCTCAACTGGTCGAGCGTGGAGGCCTTGTCGAGGTAGTCGTCCGGGTCGGAGGACAGGAAGAGCTGGAGCGAGGGGTCTATGCCGCCGGTGCGGTACTGGCCCGCTGCCAGCGAACCGAGGCCGTCGCGCAGCTTGTTGAGATCCTGCTGGCCGCGGGCGACGTTGTCCTGGATGGTGGAGATCTCCTTCTGGAGCTTCTCCTGCTTCTCCTTGGCCCCGTTGTACTTCTCGGTGGCCTGCTCCGCTTGCTGGTAGAGCTCGTCGACCTTGGACTTGACCTCGTCCTTGCTCGGCTTAGCGCTCGGGGCTGCGTTGGCGGCCTGGGCACTGATCGCTACGGCCGCTGCCGCTGCGGTGGTGAGCACAGTCACACGCGCACGGCTGGGTTGCTTGGGTCGACGGTGGGACGCCACGAAAGCGAGCTCCTTCTTCTGAGTGATCACCCGCTCGGAGGTTCGAGCCTGACCCTAGTGACCTCATCGTGATGAATTCAAATCCTGGGGCGGAAAATCCCGCCACTCGCTGCATTCTTTGCCCATAACTCACCAGCAGTGAGGACCACTTGACCCTGTGTCGCGTGACGCTTCCGACCAATTCGGGAATGCGGCCCGTATGTTGCGCTAAAGGCTTTTCGCGACCCTAAGTCCGTTTTCAGCCGCGGGAGAGCCGCTTCAGGAGCACCACCGAGGCCACCGGCCGCGCCCCCGCCTTCGCGACCCCGTCGGCGACCTCGCGGTCGGTCGAGGCGACGATCACCGGCCGGCCGGGCGGCTCGGCCCGCACCAGCTGACGGATCAGCTCGTCCGCCGTGACCCCCGGCTTGGAGAACAGCACCCGCACCCCGCGCGGCGGCGCGAGCAGCACCGGCGCGACCAGCTCGGCCCCGTCGAAGACACAGGTGACCTCGGCGCCGGTCTGCGCGGCGAGCTGCGAGAGCTGCCCCAGCAGCCTGAGCCGCTGCTTCTCCAGCGGCATCTGCGGATAACCGGTCTTGGTGACGTTGTAGCCGTCGACGACCAGATGCGCCTGCGGCAGCGCGAGCAACTGGTCGAGAATCGCCGGGTCGTGCTCGGACAGCGCGCGGGCGGCGATGTCCTTGGGGGTCATCCGGCCCGGCTCCACCGCGTCCACGGTCTCCGCCGGCCGCACCGACACCGGCGGCAGCGCCAGCTCCCGGCGCAGCCCCTGGGCCGCGTCGAGGACGGTGTCCAGCAACAGCCGTACCCGCATGTCCTCCACGCTGCGCCCCTCGCGGGCCGCCCGGCGGGCGGTCTCCAGCGCCGCCTCCGCCTCCCCCAGACGCGCCTTGAGCCGTCTGGCCTCGCTCTCGGCGGCCGACACCTGCGCCTGCCCCTCGGCCCGCGCGGCCTCCAGCTCGCCCCGTGCCTTGCGCAGCGCGGCCTCACCGCGCTTGACGTCGCTGTGCGCGGCCCGCAGCCTGCGGTGCAGCGACTCGGACTCCTTCCGGGCGGCGTCCAGCTCGGCCCGCAGCCGCTCGGTGTCGGCCCGGTTCTGCTCGCGGGCCGCCGCCAGCTCGGCGCGCAGCCGCTCCAGTTCGGCCCGGCTCTCCTCGTCGGCGCGCTCGGCGTCGGCCCGCTGGGCCTCCTCGCCCGCGGCGGCGACCAGCTTCACCCAGCCCGGCGGGCGCAGCACGTACGCCGCGGCCGCCACGTCGAGCGGGTCCGCGGCCGGGGGTGGCGAGCCGGAGTCGAGGGCGGCCGACAGCTCCGGCTGGGCCTCCTTGAACTTCTCGCCGACGCGCTGGCGGAACAGCGGATCGGTCTCCAGGGCGGCCGCCATGGCGTTGCCCGCGAACTTCGCCCGGCGGCTGGGAGTGAACCGGGCGTACTGCCGCAGCTGCGCGGGCAGCTCCCCGAACGTCAGTGCCCCGAACGAGTCGGAGACGATCTGGACGACCCGGCGGCGCACTCCGTCGGGCAGGGGACGGTCGAGCACCTCGGCGGCGCCGTCGCCCGGCCCCCCGCCTTGTGTCTCCGCCATCCGTCACCCCAATGCCTCAATGCCTCTGTTCCCCGCGGCCCCCTGCGGGGGTCGCCCGTACGGGCCCGTTCCGCTCAGGAACCGGCGCCCGGCCTGTCCACGAGTTCCACCTGGTCCACGGCGTTGCACCAACGGCAACGCACTGACTCGATCGTCTCACTGACCACCTCGCGCTCCTCCACCTGCGGCTCTCCCGCCAGGTCGAGGTGCACGTACTCGACGACCTTCGACGAGCGGGTCACGTCGAAACGGGTGAGGTTGCCGCACAGGGTGCAGCGCCACCGCGTCGTGGCGGTCGGCAGAGGAACCGTCATCGTGACTGTTCGCTTCCTTCTGTGTCCGTGACGCGCCAGATTCCCTGGGCGTGTGGCACGTAACCCTACGGCCTGGCGGGGACTCGGCGCCGGTCCGTCCATGGCGGCGAGGCGGTCTGTGCGGTTGCGTCCCGGTACGCCATGCTCTGTGCACATGATCGGCAACAGGTACACGGTGGCCGCCCGGACGATCAGGGCGGCCAGGGCGGTACGGAGCATGCAGGCGCCGGTGACGTGCGCCCTGATCGTCCTGTGCTGTCTGATCTTCGTGACCGGCCCGGCCTCGGGTCTCAATCCCTCCTACGGCACCGGGGACGCGCTGCTGCTCGCCCAGCGGGCCTACTTCCGGCGGTGGGGCGTGGTCCCCGCCGACCTGTTCACGGGCTCACCGCGGGCCGCCCTCACCCCCGCGACGGCCCTGTTCGTGCACGGAAGCTGGGTGCACCTGCTCGGCAACATGCTGTTCCTGCACGTCTTCGGGGCGATGACCGAGGAGCGCATGGGCCGCGTCCGGTTCACGCTGTTCTACGTCGGCTGCGGCTATCTGGCCCTGGTGGGCTACGCGGCCGCCAACGCCAACTCCGTGCAGAGCCTGGTGGGGGCCTCCGGCGCGATCTCGGCGGTCCTCGGCGCGTTTCTCCTGCTGTTCCCCCGTGCCCGGGTGACCAGCCTCTTCCCGTTCCTGTTCTTCATGCCGCTGCGCTTTCCCGCGTGGGTGGTCCTGCCCTTCTGGGCGGCCCTGCAGTGGCTGGCCGCGGGGCGCGCCGCCGAGGGACCGCAGGTCGCCTACCTGGCCCACGTGGTGGGCTTCGCCCTGGGCTTCGCCTGCACGTGGGCCTGGTCCGGCCGGAAGACTAGAGTGAAGCCCGCCCCTGCTCCGGCCCCCGAGGGAGAGAACCAGCCGTGATCACCGCGATCGTCCTCATCAAGACCAGCGTGGACCGGATCCCCGAGATCGCCGAGCAGATCGCCTCACTGGACTCGGTCAGCGAGGTGTTCTCCGTCACCGGCACGTACGACCTGATCGCCATGGTCCGGGTGCGGCAGCACGAGGACCTCGCGGAGGTCATCCCGGGGCGGATCAGCAAGATCCCGGGCGTCGAGGGGACGGACACGCACGTGGCCTTCCGCACGTACTCGCAGCACGACCTGGAGGCGGCCTTCGCCATCGGTCTGGACTCCTGACCTGCACCGACGCCCGAGCGCCCCGGGCTCCTCACCGCCCGGGGCTCCTGAACGGGCGGATCACACCGCCGGGACGCAGCGGCCGTCCTCCGTGCGGTACGTCCACTTCGCCCCGTCGCGGACCAGCCCCCGCACCGCCGCCACGAAGCGGTCCACGTGCTCGTCGGGCGTGCCCGCGCCGAAGCTCACCCGGATGGCGTTGAGGGACTTCTCGCCCGGGGCGGCCTCGGGCGCCCCGCACTCGCCCTGGCTCTGCGGGTCGCCGCCCAGCAGGGTGCGGACCAGGGGGTGGGCGCAGAAGAGGCCGTCGCGGACGCCGATGCCGTACTCGGCGGAGAGGGCGGCGGCGAAGTGGGAGCTGTTCCAGCCCGCCACGACGAAGGACAGTACGCCGACCCGCGGGGCGTCGTCGCCGAACAGGGACAGCACCCTGACCTCGGGCACCTCGGCGAGCCCCGCCCGCACCTTGCGGATCAGGTGCTGCTCGCGCGCGACGAGGTCGTCGAAGCCGGCCTCGGTCAGCGCGGTGCAGGCCGAGGCGACGGCGTAGGCGCCGATGACGTTCGGGGAGCCGGCCTCGTGGCGGGCGGCCGACTCGTGCCAGCGCACGTCCACGGACCCGTCGGCGCGCCGCGCCACCGTGCGGCTCGCGCCGCCGCCCGCGAGGTAGGGCTCGGCCTCGCGCAGCCAGTCGGCGCGGCCGGCCAGGACGCCGGAGCCGAAGGGGGCGTACAGCTTGTGGCCGGAGAAGGCGACCCAGTCGACGTTGAGGTCGCGCACCGACACCGGGTGGTGCGGGGCGAGTTGGGCGGCGTCCAGGACGATCCGGGCGCCGTGCGCGTGGGCGGCGGCGGCCAGTTCCCGTACCGGCCACAGCTCGCCGGTGACGTTGGAGGCGCCGGTGACGCACACCAGGGCAGGGCCGTGGGGGGCGCGCTCGGCGAGGGCCCGCTCCAGGGTCGCCACGGCGCGCTCCGGGGTGCGCGGCGCGTCGAGGTACGTCACCCGCGCGTCCCGCCACGGCAGCAGCGAGGCGTGGTGCTCGGTCTCGAAGACGAAGACCTGACAGTCACCGGGCAGCGCGCGGGCGAGCAGGTTGAGGGAGTCCGTGGTGGACCGGGTGAACACCACCTGGTCCTCCGCACGGCAGTCCAGGAACCGGGCGACCGTCTCGCGGGCGTTCTCGAACAGGTCGGTGGAGAGCTGGGAGAGGTAGCCGGCGCCGCGGTGGACGCTGCCGTAGTACGGCGCGTACGCGGCGACGTCGTCCCAGACCCGCTGGAGGGCGGGCGCGCTGGCCGCGTAGTCGAGCGCCGCGTAGGTGACCTCCCCGCCGGTGACGAGCGGAACGGTGACGTCCCGGCCCAGCACGGGCAGCGGCTCCGGGATGTCACGGCAGGCGGACTGGTCGGCGGCAACGGTGGAAACGGACATGGGTGAACTCCCGTGAAAGCAGGCGGCATCGCCACGCGAGCGGGCACGGCTCGAGCGTGGAGAGGGGTGAAAAGGGGGATGCGGAGGCGGGGCTCTACGCCCTAGCGCATTCGCTTGCTCACGGAAGGCTCCCTCGAACGACCAGGACCCCTGGTGACGCGAGGGGTCCGCGCTTGCCGTAGACCTCGCTGCCTACGGCCTGGTCTTCACCCGGGGCACCCCGCCACGGACGGAGGGTTGCCGGACAGCCGGCCGGGGCCACATGGCTGTCACTCATGACCTGGTTCAGCATCCTGCCACACGGTCTTCCGCGCGCAAGGCGCAGTCCGGATCGTGGACTGCGCCCTGCGGGGAAGGACGAGGGTCTCAGGCGTTGCTGACGGCCACCCAGCGCTCCAGCACGCGCTTGGCGGACCCTGAGTCGATGGACTCCGCCGCACGGTCCATACCGGCCCGGATCTGCTCGGCGAGGCTGCCCGGGCCCGGCCGCAGGGCCACCAGCGCCGCCGCGGAGTTCAGCAGGACGGCGTCCCGTACGGGCCCCTTCTCGCCGTCCAGCAGGCGCCGGGCCACCTCCGCGTTGTACGAGGCGTCCGCGCCTCGCAGCGCCTCCACTGGCACCAGCTCGATGCCGACGTCCCGCGGGTCGAAGGTCTCCTCGGTGACCTTGCCGTCCCGGACGGCCCACACCCGTGAAGTGGACGTGGTGGTCAGCTCGTCGAGGCCGTCGTCGCCCCGGAAGACCAGGGAGGAATTGCCGCGCTCGGCGAAGACGCCCGCCACGATGGGCGCCTCGTGCGCGACGGCCACACCGACCGCCTGCGCCTTCACCTTCGCCGGGTTGGTCAGCGGACCGAGGAGGTTGAACACGGTCCGGATCCCCAACTGCCCGCGCGCGGCGCCCACATGGCGCAGCGCCGGATGGAACTTCACCGCAAAGCAGAAAGTGATCCCGGCCTCCTCGGCGACCTGCACCACCCGCTGCGGGGTCAGGTCGAGGTTGACGCCCAGCTTCTCCAGCACGTCGGACGCCCCGGAGGCGGACGACGCGGCCCGGTTGCCGTGCTTGACGACCTTCGCGCCCGTGCCGGCGACGACGATCGACGACATGGTGGAGATGTTCACCGTCTTCGCGCCGTCGCCGCCCGTACCGACGATGTCTACGGTGGCGCCCGGCACCTCGATCACATTCGCGTGCTCGTACATCGTGCGCACGAGCCCGGTGATCTCCTCGACGGTCGCGCCCTTGGCCCGCAGCGCCACCGCGAACCCGGCGATCTGCGCGTCCGTCGCCTCACCGCCCATGATCCGGTCCATGGCCCAGGCGGTGTCGTCCGCGCTCTGGTCGCGGCCCTCCAGCAGACCGTTCAGCACCCGGGGCCAGGAACGGCCCGCCGCGGTGTCGCCTCCAGCGGGGGTCACAGCGTTCATATGCCGCTCCTGGGTCGGTGTCCCGTATGCGGGACGCGTGTCTCGAACAGGTCCACCCTATCCAGCCCCGGACACCGCGAAGGGCCCCGTCCGGAGATCGGACGGGGCCCTTCGACCGTGGCGTGGCGACGCGCAGCGGTCAGTGATCAGTGGTGGCCGTGGCCGCTCGTGATCTCCCTGTATTCCTCGACAGTCGGCTTCGGGATCTGGTTGTCCTCGCCGTAGTACGCGTTGCTGAGCTTGGCGCGGAGCTTCTGCGAGCCCTTGATCTTGCGCTCGACACCGTTCTCGTCGACCGTCGGGCCGATCTCGGCCGGCTCGTACTGGTCGTGCGCCGTGAGCGTGAAGAGCTGCTCCTGGCTGAGCGGCTCGTGGATCTCGATGAACTCACCGTGCGGCAGGCGCTTGATGATGCCGGTCTCGCGGCCGTGCAGCACCTTCTCCTTGTCGCGGCGCTGGAGGCCGAGGCAGATCCGCTTGGTGGCGACGAACGCGATGACCGGTCCGACGAAGAAGCCGATCCGGACGAACCAGGTGACCGCGTTGATCGACAGGTGGAAGTGCGTGGCCCACAGGTCGTTGCCGCCGCCGACCAGCGTGATCATGTACATCGTGATCCAGGCGACACCGAACGCGGTACGCGTGGGGGCGTTGCGCGGGCGGTCCAGGATGTGGTGCTCGCGCTTGTCGCCGGTGATCCAGGACTCGATGAACGGGTAGACCGCCAGCGCCGCCAGGACCAGGCCGAAGAGGACCAGCGGGATGAACACGCCCAGGACGAGCGTGTGGCCCCAGAAGTTGACCTCCCAGCCCGGCATGAAGCGGACCAGACCCTCGGCGAAGCCCATGTACCAGTCGGGCTGGGCGCCGGTGGACACCTGGTCCGGACGGTACGGGCCGATCACCCAGATCGCGTTGATCTCCACGATCGCCGCGATGATCGCGAGGACGCCGAAGACCAGGAAGAAGAAGCCGCCGGCCTTGGCCATGTACACCGGCAGCAGCGGCATGCCGACGACGTTCTTGTTGCTCTTGCCGGGACCCGCGAACTGCGTGTGCTTGTGGTAGAAGACCAGGATCAGGTGGGCGACCACCAGGCCCAGCATGATGCCGGGCAGCAGCAGGATGTGGATCGAGTAGAACCGCGCCACGAAGTCGTGGCCGGGGAACTCGCCGCCGAAGAGGAAGTACGAGATGTACGTGCCGACGATCGGCATGGACAGGATCGCACCCTCGGTGAAGCGGACACCGGTGCCGGAGAGCAGGTCGTCCGGGAGCGAGTAACCGGTGAAACCGGTGAACATGCCCAGGGCGAACAGCAGGAAGCCGAACAGCCAGTTGATCTCCCGCGGCTTGCGGAACGCGCCGGTGAAGAACACGCGCATCATGTGCACGAACATGCCGGCCAGGAAGATCAACGCGGCCCAGTGGTGGATCTGCCGGATGAGCAGACCACCGCGCACCTCGAAGGAGATGTGCATGGTCGAGTTGAACGCCTCGGACACCAGCTGACCCTGCAGCGGGACGTACGAGCCGTTGTACACCACCTCGTTCATCGAGGGGTGGAAGAACAGCGTCAGGTACACACCCGTGAGGATGATGATGATGAAGCTGTACAGGCAGACTTCACCCAACATGAACGACCAGTGGTCGGGGAAGATCTTGCGCATGTTGGCCTTGGCCAGGGAGTAGATCCCGAGCCGGCCGTCAGCCCAGTCGGCGAGCCTCTCGCCGGCCGGTGCCTGCCCGCGAGAGCGGCCCGCCCCGTCAGCGGCAGACGGATTCGTGTTGGCTGCTGATGTACTCATCCGCGCTCCCAGAATGCAGGACCGACGGGCTCCTCGAAGTCGCCGAGCGCCTGGAGGTAACCCTCGCTGTCCACGCCGATGCGCAGCTGCGGCAGAGCGTGGCCGGCGGGGCCGAAGATCACTCGGGCACCGTCGGAGAGGTCGAAGGTGGACTGGTGGCACGGGCACAGGGCGTGGTGCGTCTGCTGCTCGTACAGGGAGATCGGGCAACCCACGTGGGTGCAGATCTTCGAGAAGGCGACGATGCCCTCGTGGCCCCAGTCGAGTTCGCGCTTGTCCTTGATGTCGGCCGGCTCGAGCCGGATGATCATCAGGGCGGCCTTGGCGATCTCGTTGGCGAAGTCCTCGTCCGTGTCCTTCAGACCGTCCGGCATCGCGAAGGTGAGCGAGCCGACCGAGACGTCCTCGGGACGCAGCGGAAGGTTGGTGTTCATGTTGACGAGGCGCTTGCCCTTGGCCCACAGCGTGTGGCGCAGGCTCGTCCCGGGCAGCGGGCCCAGGTCGCGCAGCAGCATGACACCGGACAGCGGCACCAGCGTGAGCGCGCCGAGCATCGTGTTGCGGATCAGCTTGCGACGGCCGATCACCGACTCCTTGGCGCCCTGCTTGAAGTCCGCGTGGACCTTCGCACGGACCTCGGGGGATGCCTCGATCGGGTGACGCTCGTCGGCGACCTCGACGTCGGACATCAGGGTGCGGGCCCAGTGGACCGCGCCCGCGCCGATCGCGAACAGCGCCACACCCAGCGTCAGGCCGAGCGCGAAGTTCAGCGCGTTGATGTGCCCGAGCGGGAAGACGAAGATCGACTGGTCGTGCGGGATCGTCACGTACGAGGCGATGAAGCCGAGAGTGGCCAGCATCGACACCGTGAACAGCAGGGCGACGGTGCGCTCGGACCGCTTGGCGGCCCGCTCGTCGATGTCCTGGATCCGGGGCTCGTGGGGCGGCAGTCCCGGGTCGGCGAACGGAGCCCGCTCGTCCGCCACGGAGACCGCGCCGCGCCCGTGCTCGGGGGCTGCCTGCGCTGCGGGCAGGTTCTCTTCAGGAATGTCTTGGCTACTCATGACTTCTTGGCCTTTGCGGTCCGAGCGGCGACCCAGACGGCGACCGCGACAAGGGCACCCAGTCCGAAGATCCAGGCGAACAGACCCTCGGTGACCGGTCCGAGGCCACCCAGGTCCATACCACCCGGGGTCGTGGTCTCGTCACCGTTGACCGCGTCGAGGTACGCGATGATGTCCTTCTTGTTCTTCTCCGTCAGCAGCGTGTCGGGGAAGGAAGGCATGTTCTGCGGGCCGGTCTGCATGGCCTCGTAGATGTGCTTGTTGCTCACACCCGTGAGGTTCGGGGCGAACTTGCCGTGCGTCAGCGCACCGCCCTTGCCGGTGAAGTTGTGGCACTGGGCGCAGTTGGTGCGGAACAGCTCACCGCCCTTGGCGGCGTCCGCGCCCTCGGGGCTGTACTGGTTCGCCGTCGGCACGTTGGGACCGGCGCCCAGGGACGCGATGTACGCGGCGAGCTGGTCGATCTCGGCCTGGTTGTAGATGACCTTCTTGCGCGGGATCTGCGCGCCCGGCTGCTGGGCCGGCATACGGCCGGTGCCCACCTGGAAGTCGACCGCCGCCGCGCCCACGCCCACGAGGCTGGGACCGTCGGTGGTGCCCTGCCCACCGGTGCCGTGGCAGCTGGCGCAGCCGACCAGATAGAGCTTCCTGCCCTCCTCGATGGTGAGGGACTGGGCGGTGTCCTCGGCCTTCGCCTTGCTCGCGGGTGCGAACGCGGTGTACAGCCCCCCAGTGGCCGCCAGCGCGAAGAGTAGGACGACGACCGCCGCCAGCGGATGGCGTCGTCGTGCGGAGAGCTTTTTCACGGATTACCCCGGTGTCAGGATCTTCTGCGTCGATGCTTTGCGGACTTGGATCGGTTCGTTCGGCTACTTGATCAGGTAGATCGTGGCGAAGAGTCCGATCCAGACGACATCGACGAAGTGCCAGTAGTAGGACACGACGATGGCCGCGGTCGCCTGCTCGTGGGTGAACCTCCGGGCCGCGTAGGTGCGGCCGAGGACCAGCAGGAAGGCGATGAGACCGCCCGTCACGTGCAGCCCGTGGAAGCCGGTGGTCAGGTAGAACACCGAGCCGTACGGGTCGGAGGAGAGCGAGATGCCGTCCTTCTTCACCAGCTCCGTGTACTCGAAGATCTGACCGCCGATGAAGATCGCACCCATGATGAAGGTGACGATGAACCAGCCCCGGAGCTTCTTCACGTCACCGCGCTCGGCGGCGAAGACGCCGAGCTGGCAGGTGAGCGAGGAGAGCACCAGGATCGTGGTGTTCACCGACGAGAAGGGGACGTTGAGAGCGCCCGCCATCTCCTTCCAGTGCGCCGGACCCGTCACCGATCGCAGGGTGAAGTACATCGCGAAGAGGGCCGCGAAGAACATCAGCTCGGAACTCAGCCAGATGATGGTTCCGACGCTGGTGAGGTTCGGTCGATTGACCGACGGGTGCGCGTGCCCGGTTTCTACTGTCGTTGCTGTCGCCACGCCGACATTATGTCGGTCGCTTATCCCGCCCTCACCCCGGGGGGTGCCGTTCGGAGTGTCCCGGGGGTGTGCCCTGCCCGTACGGCCCGTCGAAGGGCTGTTCCAACCGCTGTCTACCAGGAGTTGAAGGGGGTAGCATCCGCGCCATCGGTACCCGGAAGTTCCCGACAGTTCCCGACGGGGTTTTCCCCGACCAACGACGCGGAGGAACAATGCAGGCGACCGCCACGGTGCTGGTCTACAGCGACGACGCCAACACCCGGGAGCAGGTGCGGCTGGCCTGCGGCCGGCGGCCGGCTCCGGACGCCCCCGTGGTGGAGTTCCTGGAGTGCGCCACGCCCGCCGCGGTCCTCAAGGAGCTGGACAGGGGCGGCATCGACGTCTGTGTCCTGGACGGCGAGGCCGTGCCCATGGGCGGCATGGGGATGTGCCGGCAGATCAAGGACGAGGTCTTCAACTGCCCTCCGGTGCTGCTGCTCATCGGGCGGCCGCAGGACGCGTGGCTGGCCACGTGGAGCCGGGCGGACGCTGCGGTCACTCTTCCGGTGGAGCCGGTGGAGTTCGCGGCCGCCCTGGCGTCCCTGCTGCGCAAGAAGGCGCTGAGCGGCGTCTGAGGCCCTGGGCGGGGCCAGGCTGACGACGGCCCGTGTCCTGTCCGGCCGCGGGCCGTCGTGCGCCACCCAGGGGGTGTCAGACACCCCCTGGCCTCGTCTCACACGCTCTGCGGGCTCAGCCGGGCCTTGTTCTGCGCCCCTGCGCCGTCCCCGTCGGAGGCGATGGCGCTGCCCTGGAGCCACTTCTGCCAGGGCATGTTCCAGTCGCCGAAGCCGTTGTCGAACAGCTCCATGTCGTCGCCGGCCGAGTTGACCACCTGGACCAGGTCGCCCTCGTGGACGGTCTTGAAGAACCAGGAGGCGTTGGGGGTGCTCATGCCGGTGCAGCCGTGGCTGACGTTGGCCTCGCCCTGCGAGCCGACGGACCACGGGGCGGCGTGGACGTACTCGCCGCTCCAGGTGACCCGGGTGGCGTAGTACACGGGCAGGTCGTACGAGTCCTTGGAGCCCGCGGCGATGCCGACGGTGGAGCTCTTCATCTGGACGTAGTACTGCTTGGCCAGGACGACCTTGATCCCGTTGCGCGTCTCGAAGCCGGGCTTGCCGGTGGTGACGGGGATCTCCTTGATCTTCTCGTCGTTCCGGTAGACCGTCATCAGGTGCTTGGCGGCGTCCGTGAGCGCCACGATCCGGTCACCGGTGGTGATCTTCAGCGGCTTGGCCGCGCCGCCCCGCAACCGGTCGCTGATCTTGATGTTCTCCAGGTTGCTGTGCGCCTCGACGGTGGCGTTGGCGGGCCAGTAGTCCTGCGGGCGGTAGTGGAGCTCCTTGTCGCTGACCCAGTACCAGGAACCCTGCACGGACGGTTTGGAGTCGACCCTGAGAGCGCGCTCCACGACGGCCCGCTGGGCCTTGTCCTTGATGGGCTGGTCGAGTTCGGCCGTGATGGGCTGCCCGACGCCGTAGGTGCCCGCCTCAGGGCCGAACGTGACGTTCAGGCGCTGCTGCCCCGGGGGCTTGTCCGTGTCGAACGTGAGGACCTTGCGGCCGGGCTTTCCGGCCTCGTCCTCGGTGCTCACGCGGACCGTGTAGTGGGCGCCCGCGGCGAGTGGTGAGGTGCTGTGCCAGCGGCTGCCGTCGGCGGCCAGTTCGCCGGAGACGTGGCGCCCCGTGGCGTCCATGGCCGTGACGTCCGTGATCCGCCCGTCCGCGCCCTGAGCGGTGACTTCCAGGGGCTTGTCCGGGTCTGCTTTCTTCCCGGCGTCCTTGGGGCCGCTGAAGGAGATCTGGTCCGCCGCGTCGTACGGGTAGGCGGCCAGCGGGTTGCCGTCCGACCCGCAGGCGGTGGCACTCGCGCCGAGGGCGGCGACCAGCAGGGCGGCTCCCGCTCCACGGGAAATCACAGTGGTGGTCATGGCCCTCACGCTAGGGAGCTTCGTCACCTCCGGCGCGGTGGATCACCCGTCCGAGGGAATCTGTAGGCCAAAAGAGGGAGTCCGGACTCTCCAGGTGGAGAGTCCGGACTCCCTGGTGTTCAGCGGTGTCCCGTGGGGGTCACTGGGTGCGGTTCTCGCCGCGGTAGTACTCGAAGACCCAGCCCCACAGCGAGATCAAGATGATCGGCGCGGCGAAGTAGACGAGCCACCAGCCGACCGCGATGCCGAGGAAGGCGAGCGCGCCACCGATGCCGAGGCCGAGCGGCTGCCAGCTGTGCGGGCTGAAGAAGCCCAGCTCGCCGGCGTCGTCCGCGACATCGGCCTCCTTGTTGTCCTGGGCGCCCACGTCGACCCGCCGGGCCGTGAAGCCCAGGTAGAAGCCGATCATGATGGACAGACCGAAGGCCATGAAGAGCGCCGTCGCGCCGACCGCTTCCTTCGACCACACGCCGTAGACGATGGCGGTGATGAGCAGGAAGACGCTCAGCCACATGAACATCTTGCCCTGGATCTTCACTTGCCGGCCTCCTTGCCGCCAGCGAGGGCCTTCTCACCATGGCCGGCGTTCTCGAGCTGGTCGAGTGCGGCGATCTCGGGGTGGTGCAGGTCGAACGCCGGGGATTCGCTGCGGATCCGCGGCAGGGTGAGGAAGTTGTGCCGCGGCGGCGGGCAGGAGGTGGCCCACTCCAGGGAGCGGCCGTAGCCCCACGGGTCGTCGACGCCGACCGGCTTGCCGTACTTGGCCGTCTTCCAGACGTTGTAGAAGAACGGCAGGACCGACAGGCCGAGCACGAACGAGAAGATCGTCGACACCGTGTTCAGCGCGGTGAAGCCGTCGGCCGCCAGGTAGTCGGCGTACCGGCGCGGCATGCCCTCGACGCCCAGCCAGTGCTGGATCAGGAAGGTGCCGTGGAAGCCGATGAACAGCAGCCAGAAGGTGATCTTGCCGAGCCGCTCGTCGAGCATCTTGCCGGTGAACTTCGGCCACCAGAAGTGGAATCCGGCGAACATCGCGAACACCACGGTGCCGAAGACGACGTAGTGGAAGTGCGCCACCACGAAGTACGAGTCCGAGATGTGGAAGTCCAGCGGCGGCGCGGCCAGGATCACACCGGTCAGACCACCGAAGACGAAGGTGATCAGGAAGCCGGTCGCCCACAGCATCGGTGTCTCGAAGGAGAGACTTCCCTTCCACATGGTGCCGACCCAGTTGAAGAACTTCACACCGGTCGGGACCGCGATCAGGAAGGTCATGAAGGAGAAGAACGGCAGCAGCACGCCACCCGTGACATACATGTGGTGCGCCCACACCGTCACCGACAGACCGGCGATGGCGATCGTCGCGCCGATCAGGCCCATGTAACCGAACATCGGCTTGCGGGCGAAGACCGGGATGATCTCACTGACGATGCCGAAGAACGGCAGCGCGATGATGTACACCTCTGGATGCCCGAAGAACCAGAACAGGTGCTGCCACAGCAACGCGCCGCCGTTGGCCGCGTCGAAGACGTGGGCACCGAACTTGCGGTCCACCTCGAGGGCGAACAGGGCCGCCGCCAGGACCGGGAAGGCCAGCAGGACCAGCACCGCGGTCAGCAGCACGTTCCAGGTGAAGATCGGCATGCGGAACATGGTCATGCCCGGCGCGCGCATGCAGATGATCGTGGTGATGAAGTTGACCGAGCCGAGGATGGTGCCGAAGCCGGAGAAGGCCAGACCCATGATCCACAGGTCACCGCCCAGGCCCGGCGAGTGCACCGCGTCCGACAGCGGGGCGTACGCGAACCAGCCGAAGTCGGCCGCGCCCTGCGGGGTGAGGAAACCGCCCACCGCGATCAGCGAGCCGAACAGGTAGAGCCAGTAGGCGAACATGTTCAGCCGCGGGAAGGCCACGTCCGGGGCGCCGATCTGCAGCGGCATGATCCAGTTCGTGAAGCCCGCGAACAGCGGCGTCGCGAACATCAGCAGCATGATCGTGCCGTGCATCGTGAACGCCTGGTTGAACTGCTCGTTCGACATGATCTGCAGGCCCGGGCGGGCCAGCTCGGCGCGCATGAGGAGCGCCATCACGCCGCCGATGCAGAAGAACGCGAACGACGTCGCCAGGTACAGCGTTCCGATCGTCTTGTGGTCGGTGGTCGTCAGCCACTTCACCGCGAGATTGCCCGGTTGCCTGCGCCGGACCGGCAGCTCGCTCTCGTAAGAGTCCTCAGCTGCCGCGGCACCCTGAGGTTCGTTGAGGATGCTCACAGCTTGTTCGTCTCCCGGTTCTTCTCGTGGCTCGTCTGCGCGATGCCTGCGGGAACGTAACCGGTCTGCCCCTTCTTGGCGAGGTCCTTGAGGTGCTGCTCATAGCGCTCGGGCGAGACGACCTTCACGTTGAACAGCATCCGGGAGTGGTCCTGGCCGCACAGCTCGGCGCACTTGCCCCGGAAGGTGCCCTCCATGGTGGGGGTCACCTGGAAGGAGTTGGTGTGGCCCGGGATGACGTCCTGCTTCATCAGGAACGGCAGCACCCAGAAGGAGTGGATGACGTCGCGCGAGGTGAGGATGAAGCGGACGGTCTTGCCCTTGGGCAGCCACATGGTGGGGCCGGGGTTGCCGTTCTGCGGGTTCCGGGTCCCCGGGATGCCGTAGTCGTAGACACCGCCGGCGTTCGCCGGGAAGTCCGCCTTGAACCGGTCCGGAATCGCGTTCAGGTTCTTGTCGGTCTTCGCGTCGCCGGTCGAACCGGCGACGGGCTCGATGTAGTTGAAGGCCCAGCTCCACTGGTAGCCGACGACGTTCACCGTCACGTCCGGCTTCTTGGAGAGGTCCAGGAGCTTGGACTCGTCACGGGCCGTGAAGTAGAAGAGCACCGAGACGATGACGAGGGGGACCACCGTGTACAGCGCCTCGATGGGCATGTTGTACCGGGTCTGCGGAGGAACCTCCACCTTGGTGCGGCTGCGCCGGTGGAAGAAAGCACTCCACAGGATCAGACCCCACACCAGGCAGCCGACGGCGAGCGCGGCCGCCCAGGACCCCTGCCACAGCGAGAGGATCCGGGGAGCCTCTTCCGTGGCCGGGGTGGGCATACCCAGCCGGGGAAAGTCCTTGTATGTGCAACCGGTTGCGGTCGCCAGGACCAGGCCCGCAGTCAGTGCCTGCAGCAGCTTCCGCCGCATCGGGCGCCGCGGCGAGCGGTCGGAGCCGTTGGGACTCACGTAGCGCCTTCCCGAGAGTCTCGCCCGCGCTGTTCGGCTGCGGCCTTCTCGCTGGTCGGTCGCGGCCCTGCGTCGGGCAGGGGTTTGGATGTTTATGCGGACCAAACCCTACTGGACGCCTTCCGGGGGGTCGCGGGGAGGGTGCCATACGCGCGGCGGGTCGCTCCGAAGGGGTGGGATACCCCTGCGTGGCCGGTTTGTGAGGGGGCTTCGGGGCGCCCGATGAGGAGCGTAATGCGCCTTTTGCCGTGACTGGGTGACCCCGGCAGCGCTTAGCGTTGGCGTGTGGCCTACTTCGACGCTGCTTCCAGTGCTCCCCTTCATCCCGTCGCCCGGCAGGCGCTGCTCGCCGCCCTCGACGAGGGGTGGGCCGATCCCGCTCGTCTCTATCGCGAGGGCCGCCGGGCCCGGTTGCTGCTGGACGCGGCCCGGGAGGCGGCCGCGGAGGCGGTGGGCTGCCGGGCCGACGAGCTGACGTTCACCTCGTCCGGGACGCGGGCCGTGCACAGCGGGATCGCGGGGGCGCTGGCGGGGCGCCGCCGCGTCGGACGCCACCTGATCGTGTCAGAGGTCGAACACTCTTCGGTGCTCCACGCCGCCGAGGCGCACGAGGCGGACGGCGGGTCGGTGACGCGGGTGCCGGTCGACCGGCAGGGCAGGGTGGCCGAGGGCTCGTACGAGGCGGCGCTGCGCGAGGACACCGCGCTGGCCTGTCTTCAGTCGGCCAACCACGAGGTGGGCACCGAGCAGCCGGTCGCCGAGGTGGCCTCGGTGTGCCGGGCCGCGGGCGTCCCGCTGCTGGTGGACGCGGCGCAGTCGCTGGGCTGGGGCCCGGTCGGCGGTGACTGGTCGCTGCTGACGGCGAGCGCCCACAAGTGGGGCGGGCCGCCCGGGACCGGGCTGCTCGTCGTGCGCAAGGGGGCGCGGTTCGCGCCGTGCGGGCCGGTGGACGAGCGGGAGTCGGGCCGGGCGGCCGGGTTCGAGAACATCCCGGCGATCGTCGCGGCCGCGGCCGCGCTGCGGGCGGTGCGGGCGGAGGCCGCCGAGGAGGCGGTACGGCTGCGGGAGTTGACGGAGCGGATCCGGGCACGGGTGCCGCGGCTGGTGCCGGATGTGGAGGTCGTGGGCGATCCGGTCCGCCGGCTGCCGGGTGTCGTCACCTTCTCCTGTCTCTATGTCGACGGGGAGACATTGCTGCACGAGCTGGACCGTGAGGGCTTCTCCGTCTCCTCCGGTTCGTCCTGCACGAGCAGCACGCTCACGCCGAGCCATGTCCTGAAGGCGATGGGCGTGCTGAGCGAGGGCAATGTGCGGGTGTCGCTGCCGTCCGGGACGCCGGAGGAGGAGGTCGAGCGGTTCCTGGCCGTCCTGCCGGGCGTGGTGGCGGGGGTGCGGGAGAAGCTCGGGGCGCCGGCTCCGGCGGCACCGGCCGCCGGGCGGGAGGACGCGCTGGTCGTGGACGCCCTCGGCAGGCGCTGCCCGATTCCGGTGATCGAGCTGGCCAAGGTCTTCGGGGACGTGCCGGTCGGTGGCACGGTGCGCGTCCTGTCCGACGACGAGGCGGCGCGGCTGGACATTCCGGCGTGGTGCGAGATGCGCGGGCAGGAGTACGTGGGCGAGGAGCCGGCGGACGAGGGCTCGGCCTACGTCGTCCGCCGGGTCTCCTAGGAGCGGCTCTCCCGGGTCCCGGCGCCGGGTGCCGGGTCCCGCGCCGCGTCAGGCGAGGTGGGCGCGGACCTCGCGGGCCGCGTCGTCGCCGTAGGCCTTGGTGAAGCGCTCCATGAAGTGGGCGCGGCGGAGCTGGTACTCCTGGGTGCCCACGGTCTCGATCACCAGGGTGGCCAGCATGCAGCCGACCTGGGCGGCGCGCTCCAGGGAGACGCCCCAGGCGAGGCCGGAGAGGAACCCGGCGCGGAAGGCGTCGCCGACGCCGGTCGGGTCGGCCTTGCGCTCCTCGTCCGGACAGCCGACCTCGACCGGGTCGGCGCCGGCGCGCTCGATGCGGACGCCGCGCGAGCCGAGGGTGGTGACCCGGTGGCCGACGCGGTCGAGGATCTCGGCGTCGTTCCAGCCGGTCTTGGACTCGATGAGGCCCTTCTCGTACTCGTTGGAGAACAGGTACGTCGCGCCGTCCAGCAGTATCCGGATCTCGTCGCCGTTCATCCGGGCGATCTGCTGGGAGAAGTCGGCGGCGAACGGGATGGCGCGCGAGCGGCACTCCTCGGTGTGCCGGAGCATCGCCTCCGGGTCGTCCGCGCCGATCAGGACCAGGTCGAGACCGCCGACGCGGTCGGCGACGGTCTTGAGCTCGATGAGGCGGGCCTCGCTCATCGCGCCCGTGTAGAAGGAGCCGATCTGGTTGTGGTCGGCGTCGGTGGTGCACACGAAGCGGGCGGTGTGCAGGGTCTCGGAGATGCGGACCGAGGAGGTGTCGACGCCGTGCCGGTCCAGCCAGGCCCGGTACTCGCCGAAGTCGGGTCCGGCGGCGCCCACCAGGACCGGCCGGGTGCCGAGCTGGCCCATGCCGAAGGCGATGTTGGCGCCGACCCCGCCGCGCCGGACGTCCAGCTGGTCGACCAGGAAGGAGAGCGAGACCGTGTGCAGCTGATCCGCGACGAGCTGGTCGGCGAAGCGGCCGGGGAAGGTCATGAGGTGGTCGGTGGCGATGGAGCCGGTGACTGCGATGCGCACGGCGTGGACGCTCCTGGAGTCAGGGGGGATTGACAGTTCACGCTACCCGCTCCGACGGCCCCTGCCCACGCCGCCGCTCGCCGCGCCGGGCCGCGTCCGCCGTATCCCCCACCCGACCGGGCCGCCGTTCCGCCACCCGTGCCCCGACCGGCGTACGGCAGGGAACCGCGCGCTCCCCCACCGCGTCCCATCGCCGTCCCCCACCCGGGGGATGCGGGATACGACCCACCGGCCCGCGGCGCCGTGTGGAACAGCACCTGTGCAGGCGAAGGAGCGATGCGGTGAACACCGAGCGACCCGACCACGACAACGAGTCCCCGGACACCGCCGAGGAATCCCGGAACCGGGGGAAGGGACCGGAGGCGGGTCCTTCGGGCCCGGAACCCCGGACCGCGTCCGGGCCCGAGGACCAGGCCGGGACCGGATCCTCCCGATCCGCTCCCCAGAACCGCCCCGAGCCCAACACGGAGACCCAGCCCGGAACCGAGCCCGAGTCCGGGACTCGATCCGGCCCCGAGGGCCAGTCGGTGTCCGAGGACCAGTCCGGAGCCTGGTCCAAGGACCGGACCGGGCCGGAGAACCGGGCCGAATCCGGCCGCGAGGCCGGGCAGGAGACCCACGCGGAGTCCCGGGCCCGGGCCGAGTCCGGAGGCGAAGCCGAGACCGGTCCCGACGCCCACTCCGAGCCCGAGGCTGACGCCGAGCCCACGGTCGGGGCCGAGCCCGAGGAGCAGGCCAGGGCCGGATCCGAAGACCGGACCGGGCCCGACGACCGGGCCGGGGCCGGGCGCAAGGCCGGGCCGGAGGCCGAGGCAAGGTCCCGGGCCCGGGCCGACTCCGGAGGCGAAGCCGAGACCGGTCCCGACGCCCACTCCGAGCCCGAGGCTGACGCCGAGCCCACAGTCGGGGCCGAGCCCGAGGAGCAGGCCAGGGCCGGATCCGAAGACCGGACCGGGCCCGACGACCGGGCCGGGGCCGGGCGCAAGGCCGGGCCGGAG
>NZ_JBIBWH010000001.1:0-286007 GCF_043081205.1 Streptomyces sp. NPDC014889 | reverse complement strand
GGATCCGAAGACCGGACCGGGCCCGACGACCGGGCCGGGGCCGGGCGCAAGGCCGGGCCGGAGGCCGAGGCAAGGTCCCGGGCCCGGGCCGAGTCCGAAGGCGAAGCCGGGACCAGTTCCGACGCCCACTCCGAGCCCGAGGCTGACGCCGAGCCCACGGTCGGGGCCGAGCCTTGGCGTGAGCCGGTGGGTGACGCCCGGGCCGAGTCGGCGGGCCAGGCCTCCGAGGGGCCTCAGGGCTCGGTGGGCTCGGACGCGGTCACGCGGGGCCCGGAGGGCCGGCAGGGCTCGCAGGCGGTCGGCGTCCCGGATGTCACCGGGATGACCGACACCGCCCGGCACCCCGGTGGCAGGCGAGGTCGGGGGCGGTCGCCTGTGGTGGTCGCGGCCGTGGCCGCCGCCGTGTTGCTGGTGGGTGGGGGCGGGGTCGTGCTCGCCTCGGATCCCGGGGGGCGTACGGCCTCGTCCGGTGGGCACGGCACGCCGCGGCCGCTCGTCCTCGACGGGTACACCGCCCCCGGCTCCGGCGGCGCGGGCGGTACGAACGGGATCGCGCCCGGTGAGCCCAACCCGTACGGCACGGTCTACCGGGTGGACGGCCCCCTGCCCGACGGGCCCGGCTCGGCGCCGGTGTACCGGGCGCGTGGCGACGTCGGCCGGGACGAGGTGGCCCGGCTCGCCGAGGCGCTCGGCGTCGACGGCACGCCGGTGGCCGACGCCCAGGCGTGGCGGGTCGGGTCCGGTAAGGACGGTTCCGGGCCGGTCCTCCGCGTCGAGCGGAAGGCACCGGGCGCCTGGACGTTCAGCCGGTACGCGCCGGGCTCCGACGACTGCAAGGGCGCCCAGTGCACGAACCACCCGGCGACCCCGCCCGCCACCCCGGTGAACACGGCGACGGCGCTGAAGGCGGCGGCCCCGGTGCTCAAGGCCCTGGGCCAGGACGACGCCAAGGCGGAGGCCACCCAGACCATGGGTGACCTCCGGGTCGTCAACGCCGATCCGCGGATCGGCGGGCTGCCCACATACGGCTGGGCGACCGGCCTGAACATCGACCGGCAGGGCGAGGTGGTCGGCGGCAGCGGTCGGCTGAAGGCGCCGGTGAAGGGCGACACCTACCCGGTGCTGAGCGCGCGCAGGACGCTGGACCTGATGAACGGCGCCCTGCGGCGGGCCGGCCACCGCGTGGGCATCGGCGGCTGCGCCACCCCCGTACCGCACAAGGACCGTCTGGAGGCGCCGTGCGGGACGTCGAACACCGCCCCCGACACGGAGGCTCCCGCCCCGGAGGACGCCGTCGCCATCGGCAAGGCGGTCTTCGGTCTTGCCGCGTACTCCTCCGAGGGACAGCAGACGCTCGTCCCGTCCTGGCTCTTCGAGGTCCGGCCGCAGGACGGGCAGGGCGCCGGTTCCACGGTGACGTATCCGGCCGTCGAACCGGAGTACCTGACCTCGACCCCGCCGCCCTCCGGGCAGCCCCGGCCGACGAGTCCGGCGCCGAGGCACTCGGACGGCGCCCCGGTCACGCGTGACGTGAAGGTGACCGGCTACCGCGTCGACGGAGAGGAGCTGACCGTCCGCTTCGAGGGCGGGGTGTGCGCCGACTACCGGGCGTCGGCGCGGGAGAGCTCCGGCCGGGTGACGGTCACCGTGACCGAGACCGCGTGGCCGGACACGGTCTGCATCATGATCGCCGAGGAGTACCACCGCACCGTGCGCCTGGACCGGCCGCTCGACGACCGCGAGGTGGTCGGCTCCGACGGGCAGGCCATCCCCCTGGAGCGGCCGGGGGCACGGCTGCCGGGGTCGCCCTCGCTCGCCCGCTGACACCGGCGCGGGCCCGCGGGCGCGGGAGCAGAACGAAGGCGGCGGACCCGTGAAAGGGTCCGCCGCCTTCCGTGTCCTACCGTGCCCGGATCAGCTGAAGGAGTCGCCGCAGGCGCAGGAACCGGTCGCGTTCGGGTTGTCGATCGTGAAGCCCTGCTTCTCGATGGTGTCCACGAAGTCGATGGTGGCGCCGCCCAGGTAGGGCGCGCTCATGCGGTCGGTGACGACCTTGACCCCGCCGAAGTCCTTCTCCACGTCGCCGTCGAGGGAACGCTCGTCGAAGAAGAGCTGGTAGCGCAGGCCGGAGCAGCCACCGGGCTGGACGGCGACGCGCAGGGCGAGATCGTCACGGCCTTCCTGGTCGAGCAGGGCCTTGACCTTGGACGCGGCGGCGTCGGTCAGGATGATGCCGTCGGTGACGGTGGTGGTCTCGTCCGATACGGACATCTACATCTCTCCCGGGTTGTACGGAGACTGCTTGCCGACGAGTGCAACCGGCAAGGCCGCGGAATCATTCCGGGCCGGGCGCGTGCTTTTTCTCTTCTCCAGGCTCGTCCACTTCATGCTCGCACACGAGTGGGAATGCGGCTCCGACGCCGGGATTCACGTCACATGGACACTATGGCGATCGTCAAAGTGACGTGAAGCAGCTATCATAGATAGCGTCAATTCGACGAAAAGTAGAAAGGGTGCGTGTCGTGACCACCGCCCAGACCCAGGACCTCGACGTCCAGCCGACGCCGCTCGCCCTCCTGCTGCTCGGCCGCGAGGCCGACCCGAAGAGCGAGCGCGGCGTCGAGTGCCCCGGTGACCTGCCCGCCCCGTCCGACCCGGACCTGGTGGCACGGGCCCGCGCGGCCAAGGAGAAGCTCGGCAGCAAGGTCTTCGTGCTCGGCCACCACTACCAGCGCGACGAGGTCATCCAGTTCGCCGACGTCACGGGCGACTCCTTCAAGCTGGCCCGGGAGGCGGCCGCGCGCCCGGAGGCCGAGTACATCGTGTTCTGCGGTGTGCACTTCATGGCCGAGTCCGCGGACATCCTGACGTCCGACGAGCAGAAGGTGGTCCTGCCGGACCTGGCGGCCGGCTGCTCCATGGCCGACATGGCCACGGCCGAGCAGGTCGCCGAGTGCTGGGACGTGCTCACCGAGGCCGGGATCGCCGACCAGGTCGTGCCGGTGTCGTACATGAACTCCTCCGCCGACATCAAGGCCTTCACGGGCAAGCACGGTGGCACGATCTGTACGTCGTCGAACGCGAAGAGGGCGCTGGAGTGGGCCTTCGAGCAGGGCGAGAAGGTCCTGTTCCTGCCCGACCAGCACCTGGGCCGGAACACGGCCGTACGGGACATGGGCATGTCGCTGGACGACTGCGTCGTCTACAACCCGCACAAGCCGAACGGCGGCCTGACCGCCGAGGAGCTGCGAGCGGCGAAGATGATCCTGTGGCGGGGCCACTGCTCGGTGCACGGCCGCTTCAGCCTGGACTCGGTGAACGACGTCCGCGGGCGGATCCCCGGGGTGAACGTGCTGGTGCACCCCGAGTGCCGGCACGAGGTCGTGGCCGCGGCGGACCACGTCGGTTCGACCGAGTACATCATCAACAAGCTCGACGCCGCGCCCGCCGGCTCCAAGTGGGCCATCGGCACGGAGCTGAACCTGGTACGCCGGCTGGCGAACCGTTACGCCTCCGAGGACAAGGAGATCGTCTTCCTCGACAAGACGGTCTGCTTCTGCTCCACGATGAACCGCATCGACCTGCCCCACCTGGTCTGGGCCCTGGAGTCCCTCGCCGAGGGCAACCTGGTCAACCGCATCCAGGTGGACAAGGAGACGGAGGACCACGCCAAGCTCGCCCTGGAACGCATGCTGGCGCTGCCGTAGCGGCTCCGCGGCCCCCGCGCCGCGGTTCCGACGGGAAAGGCCCGGTCCACGAGCGTGGACCGGGCCTTCGCGTTGCTCACACGGTGTGCCTACACGCCGGCGGTTTCCAGCACCTTCTCCTCCGTCGCCGCCCGCCTCGCCGCGCGCTTCTTCGCGCGGCGCTCCTTGCGGAGTTCCAGCATGGCGTAGAGCGTCGGGACCAGGAGCAGGGTCAGCAGGGTGGAGGTGATCAGGCCGCCGATCACGACCACGGCCAGCGGCTGGGCGATGAAGCCGCCCTCGCCGGTGACGCCCAGGGCCATCGGAAGCAGGGCGAAGATCGTGGCCAGGGCCGTCATGAGGATCGGGCGCAGACGGTGACGGCCGCCTTCCACCACAGCCTCGACGATCCCGTAACCGCGCTCGCGGTACTGGTTGACGAGGTCGATCAGCACGATCGCGTTGGTCACCACGATGCCGATCAGCATCAGCATGCCGATCATCGCCGGGACACCCATCGGCGTGCCGGTGACGATCAGCAGACCCAGCGCGCCGGTGGCCGCGAACGGGATGGAGACCAGCAGGATCAGCGGCTGGGCCAGCGAGCGGAAGGTCGCGACCAGCAGCATGAAGACGATCGCAATCGCCGCCAGCATGGCCAGGCCCAGGTTCTTGAAGGCGTCGTCCTGGTCGGAGGTGACGCCCCCGATCTCGGCCGTCGCGCCCGCGGGCAGCTTCAGCGCGTCGATCTTGGACTGGAGGTCCGCGCTGACCGCGCCGGTGTTGTCACCGGTCGGCTTGGCCGTGATCGTGGCGGCACGCTGACCGTCGATCCGGGTCATCGACACCGGCCCGTCGACCAGCTTGACGGTCGCGATGTCGCCGAGCTTCACCGGGCCGAGCCGCAGGTTCTTCAGCTCGTCCAGGGTCGTCGCGGGCTTCGCCGACCGGATGACGACGTTCCGCTCGGTGTCGTCCAGCATCGCCTTGGCCGCGTTGGTGCCCTTGACCGCCTGGGTGACGGCCATGCCGAGGCTCTGGTCGGTGAAGCCGGCCGCCGCCGCCTTGTCGTTGGCCCGCACCGAGATGCGCGGCACGCTCTGCGACAGGTCGCTGGTGACGTCGGTGACGTCGTCCAGCTTGGCGACCGCCGTGCGGACCTGCTCGGCGGCCCGGCGCAGCGCGTCGGAGTCACCCGCCTTGACGACCACCTTCAGATCCTGGTCGCCGAAGCCGCTGCCGGCCGCGACCGTGGTGGTGCCGATGCCGGACAGCTTGTGCAGGCGGTCCTCGATACGGGTGCGCACGTCGTCGGCGGACGCGGAGTCCTCGATCATCACCTGGTAGGAGGCCCGGTTGGTGTCCGTGCCGCCGCCGAAGGCCGCCATGAAGCCGGAAGAGCCGATCGTGACCTGGTAGTCCTTGACCCCGTCGACCTCGGCGAGCTCGCGCTCGACCTTGCGGGCCGCGGCGTCCGTCGCCGCCAGGCTGGTGCCCGGCATGAGCTGCTGCTTGACGCTGAGGACCTTCTGGTCGCCGGGGTCGAAGAAGTTCGTCTTCAGCAGCGGGGTCATGCCGAAGGTGACGAACAGGACGACGACCGCGATCAGCACGCTGGTCAGCCGGCGCCGGGTGGCGAAGCGCAGGACGGGGACGTAGAGGCGCTGGAGGCGGCTGGCGGCCTCCTTCTCCTCCGCCCGGCGGCGGGCCTCCTCGGCCTCGGCGGGCGTGCCCTTCGGCGCGCGCAGGAACCAGTACGAGAGCACCGGCACGACCGTCAGCGACACCAGCAGCGAGGCCAGCAGGGCCGCGGTGACGGTGAGGCTGAACGGGCCGAACAGCTCGCCCACCATGCCGCCGACCAGGCCGATCGGCAGGAACACGGCGACGGTGGTGAGCGTGGAGGAGGTCACCGCGCCGGCCACCTCGCGCACCGCGGTGAGGATGGCCTCGCGGCGCTCCTCGCCGTAGCCGAGGTGGCGCTTGATGTTCTCCAGGACCACGATCGAGTCGTCGACGACCCGGCCGATGGCGATGGTGAGCGCGCCCAGCGTCAGCATGTTCAGCGACAGGTCGCGGGTCCACAGCACGATCAGCGCGAGGACCACGGAGAGCGGGATCGACACCGCCGTCACGAGCGTGGAGCGGACCGAGGCCAGGAAGGCCAGGATGACCAGGACCGCGAAGAGCAGGCCGAGCGCGCCCTCGGTGGTCAGGCCGTCGATGGCCTTGGCCACGGCCGGACCCTGGTCGCTGACGACAGTGATCTTCGCCCCGGAGCCGAGCGCGTCGCGCAGCGCGGGCAGCTTGTCCTCGACGGCGTTCGAGATGGCGACCGCGCTGCCGTCGTGGTCCATGGTGACGACGACGGAGAGGCTGGGCTTTCCGTCGGTACGGGTGATGGAGTCGGCCTTGGCCGGCTCCTGCTTGACGGTGGCGACGTCGCCGAGCCGGACCGGCTTCTTCGCGCCCGCGCCCGCGGCCTCGCCGGCGACCATCAGGTCCTGGATCTGCTTCAGCGAGGTGAAGCCGCCGCCGACCTGGACGGTGCGGTTGGCGCCGTCCTCGTCGAAGGAACCGGCCGGGAGGGTGGCGCCGCCCGCCTGGAGGGCCTGGCTCAGGGCGGCGGAGCTGAGGCCGGCCGCGGCGAGCTTCTTGTCGTCGGGGGTGACGGTGACCTGGAGGTCCCGTACGCCGTCGACGGTGACCTGGCCCACGCCGTCGATGTTCTTCAGCTCCGGCACGACCGCCTTGTCGAGCTGGTCGGCCAGGGCCTGCTGGTCCTTGTCGGAGGTGACGGCGAGGACGACGGTGGGCATGTCGTCGGTGGAACCGGCCACCACCTGCGGGTCGACGTCGCTCGGGAGCTGGGCGCGGGCCCGGTTGACGGCCTGCTGGACGTCGGCGACGAGCTGCTTGGTGTTGTTGCCGTAGTCGAAGGACGCCATGAGCACGGCGTTGCCCTCGCTGGCCGTGGAGGTGACGCCAGTGATGCCGTCGACGGCCTTGAGGCTGTTCTCGAGCGGCTCGACGACCTGCTTCTCCACGACGTCCGGGGACGCGCCCTGGTAGGGCGCCAGGACGGACACGATGGGAAGCTCGATGCTGGGCAGGAGCTGCTGCTTGAGCTGGGGTATCGCGATCGCCCCGAAGACGAGTGCGACGATCGACATCAGCCCGATCAGGGCCCGTTGCGCGAGGCTGAATCTGGACAGCCAGGACATGGGTCAGGGTCTCTATTCTGTGAGCGGCAGGCGGCACGGGCGCACACAGGGAGCGCCACCCCTACACCTTCGGGCACGCGCGGACGCGGATCCGTAGCCCCCTGGTCCATTTCCGCGGCGGCACCTACTCCCTGCGCAGTACGCGCGGGTGCGCGGCGCTCCACCCCTGGACGTACCGCCGCCCGGGCCGCTCACTGCGGCCTGGGACGCACCAGTCCGGACTCGTAGGCGATGACCACGAGCTGTGCCCGGTCGCGGGCGCCGAGCTTGGCCATGGCCCGGTTGACGTGGGTCTTCACAGTCAGCGGGCTGACCTCCAGGCGCTCGGCGATCTCGTCGTTGGAGTAGCCGCCGGCGACCTGGACGAGCACCTCGCGCTCCCGCACGGTCAGCGCGTCCAGCCGGCTGGGGCGGGCCCGGTCGCGGCCGTCGTCCGACGCGTCGCCCTGGGCGAGGAAGCGGGCGATCAGGCCCTTGGTGGCCACGGGGGACAGCAGCGCGTCCCCCTGCGCCGCGATCCGGATGGCGTTCAGCAGCTCCTCGGGCTCGCTGCCCTTGCCGAGGAAGCCGCTGGCGCCCGCGCGCAGCGAGCGCACCACGTAGTCGTCCACCTCGAAGGTGGTCAGGATGACCACGTGCACCTGGGCGAGGGAGGGGTCGGCGCTGATCATGCGGGTGGCCGCGAGGCCGTCGGTGCCGGGCATGCGGATGTCCATCAGCACCACGTCGGCCCGCTGTTCCTTGGCGAGCCGTACGGCCTCGGCGCCGTCGGACGCCTCCCCCACCACCTCCATGTCCGGCTCGGAGTCGACGAGCACCCGGAAGGCACTGCGCAGCAGCGCCTGGTCGTCGGCGAGCAGGACACGGATCGTCATACGGGGTCCCCCGGGGCGCGCGTGCGGGTCTCGACCGGCAGGATCGCATGGACGCGGAAGCCGCCGCCGTAGCGGGGGCCGGTGGTGAGGGTGCCGACCAGGGCGGTGACCCGCTCGCGCATGCCCAGCAGCCCGTGTCCGCCGCCCGGCTGTGCTCCCACGGTCCGGCCGGCGCCGTCGTCCAGGACCGTGATCTCGATGTGCGGTCCGACGCGTACGACACTGACCTCGGCCTTCGCCTGCGTGCCCGCGTGCTTCTGCACATTGGTGAGGGCCTCCTGGATGACCCGGAACGCGGCCAGGTCGACGGCGGCCGGCAGGGTGGTGCCGTGGTCGGCGCGGGCGACCTCGACGTGCAGTCCGGCGCTGCGGAAGGTGCCGACGAGCTCGTCGAGGCGGTCGAGTCCTGGGGCCGGTTCCGTGGGGGCCTCCGGGTCGCCGGACTGCCGGAGCAGGCCCACGGTGGCGCGCAGTTCGTCGAGCGCGGAGCGGCTGGCCTCCCGGACGTGGCCGAGGGCCTCCTTGGCCTGGTCGGGCCGCTTGTCCATGACGTGGGCCGCCACGCCGGCCTGCACATTGACCAGGGCGATGTGGTGGGCGACGACATCGTGCAGGTCGCGGGCGATGCGCAGGCGCTCCTCGGCGACCCGGCGGCGGGCCTCCTCCTCGCGGGTGCGCTCGGCGCGCTCGGCGCGTTCCCGGATGGCGTGCACGAAGGCCCGGCGGCTGCGCACGGCGTCACCGCCGGCGGCTGCCATGCCGGTCCAGGCGAAGATCGCCAGGTTCTCCTGCGCGTACCAGGGCATCGGCCCGGCGAGCATGGCGGCGCCGGTCAGCACGGTCATGGTGGTCAGGCCCAGGCGCAGGGTGGTGAGACGGTCGGTGACGGCCGCGACGGTGAAGAGGGCGACCACGGCGGACATCGCGACGGGGGCGCGGGGGTCCCCGGTGACGAACTCGACGACGGACATGGTGCCGGTGACAGCGAGGACGGTGCGGGGGGCGCGGCGGCGGAGTACGAGCGCGGCGGCGCCGAGGACCATGAGGAGCAGGCTGAGCAGATCCGGCCGGCGCACGCCCCAGCTCACGACGTGGTCGCCGCGCGGACCCACGAAGGAGCCGACCACCATGCACACGAGGACGCCGGCCGCGAGGGCCGCGTCCAGTGCGAGGGGATGCGCCTTCAGCCGGCATCGAGCGCGGTCCAGGGTGGTCACGCCTGCCTACGGTACGGGGTCCGGGCGGCGGGGGGACGGGGGCGTCCGGGGCGGGGACGACAGCCTGGGGCGCGGGAGCGGCGGTGTCCGGCACGGGAACGGCAGCGTCTGGGCACAGGAACGGCGCTGCCCGGCACGGGGTCGGCGACAACCGGAGCGAGACGGCGGCATCCGGCCCAGGGAGGCGCTGTCCGGCACGGGAACGGCAGCGTCCAGGCGTAGGGACGGCGCTGCCCGGCGCGAAAACGGCGACAACCGGCACAGGACGCCGCTGCCCAGCATGGGACCCGCAGTGTCCGGCACGAGAACGCCGCTGCCCGGCACGGGAACGGCGACAACCGGGGCCGGGACGGCGACGACCGGCACGGGAACAGCCGGGGCGCGTTCTGGCGCGGGCCCTGCACGGGGGGTGCCGTGCTCCCCGGACGGGCCGTCGCTCGTCACTGGGGCCCCACCGGGGGCCTCACCCCGAATCTCGCCCGGCCCCCGCCGGACCTCAGCCGGCGTCAGCCGGGAATGAGGCCGTCGTCGCTCAGCAGGTCCCGGACCTCCTCCAGGGTGGCGTCCGCGGAGGGGAGGATCAGGTCGGACGGCTCCAGGGAGTCGTCCGGCACGGGCTCGCCCAGTTCGCGGACCCTGGACAGCAGGGCCTCGAGGGTGCGACGGAAGCCAGGGCCGTCGCCCTTCTCCATCTCGGCCAGGAGATCGTCGTCCAGTTCGTTCAGGTCGGCGAGGTGGCCGTCGGCCAGCCTCACCTGTCCCTCTCCCATGATCCGTACGATCATGTCGCCCTCCTCGGCGTGGCCCCGGCGGTCCGGTGACATGGCTGCCTCGACGCGGCTACTGCTTGTCGAAGCGGGGGGTGTCCTGCGGCTGCTGCTGGTTCCGGCCCTCGCCCGCGCCGCCCTCGATCGCCTGCCGGTCCGCGGACGAGCCTCCGGCCAGCTCCGCCTTCATGCGCTGGAGCTCCAGCTCCACATCCGTACCACCGGAGAGCCGGTCCAGCTCGGTCTGGATGTCGTCCTTGGCCAGGCCGGAGGGGTCGTCCAGGGCGCCGGAGGCGAGCAGCTCGTCGATCGCGCCGGCCCTGGCCTGGAGCTGCGCGGTCTTGTCCTCGGCCCGCTGGATGGCCAGGCCGACGTCGCCCATCTCCTCGGAGATGCCGGAGAACGCCTCGCCGATCCGGGTCTGCGCCTGGGCCGCCGTGTAGGTCGCCTTGATGGTCTCCTTCTTCGTACGGAAGGCGTCGACCTTGGCCTGCAGGCGCTGGGCCGCCAGAGTGAGCTTCTCCTCCTCGCCCTGGAGCGTGGCGTGCTGCGTCTCGAGGTCCGTCACCTGCTGCTGGAGCGCGGCACGACGCGAGAGCGCCTCGCGGGCCAGGTCCTCGCGGCCCAGGGCGAGCGCCTTGCGGCCCTGGTCCTCCAGCTTGCCGGACTGCTGCTGCAGCTGGTTCAGCTGGAGCTCCAGTCGCTTGCGGCTGGTCGCCACGTCCGCGACACCGCGCCGCACCTTCTGGAGCAGCTCCAACTGCTTCTGGTACGAGTAATCGAGGGTCTCGCGCGGGTCCTCGGCCCGGTCAAGGGCCTTGTTCGCCTTCGCGCGGAAGATCATCCCCATACGCTTCATGACACCGCTCATGGGCTTCGCGCGCCCCCTTCTGACGGACTCCAGCTCACAGCTCTGCGACAGAACCCACAGTACGGGCCCTGTGACCATTACCGCACTGTTCGGGAGCGGATACGGTCATCCCCAAGGACGACTGCGTCCGCCTCCGCTCCGGCGCAGGGAGGAGGTGGCCCCCCTGACCGCCGGGCGACAGTGGTCGCGACGTCCCCTCTGTCCCCCTACAGACGATCGGTGTTGCCGGATCGTTCCCCGCGGGACTGGGGTCCATGCGGGTCAAGCCCTTACCCTTGGGTTTTGTGTTCCGTAGCCGTGCCAAGGAAGAGAAGGCCCCGGTCGCCGACAAGGCACCGGTGAGCATCTCCAAGCAGTCCCGCGACCCGCAGGCCCCCAAGGGCCGCCCCACGCCCAAGCGGAGTGAGGCGCGCTCCCAGCGCCGCAGTGTCGCCAACACGCCGACGACGCGCAAGGATGCCGCCAAGCGGCAGCGCGAGGAGCGCCGAGTCCAGTTGGAGCGGCAGCGCCAGGCGCTGGCGAGCGGTGACGAGCGCTATCTGCCGGCCCGCGACAAGGGCCCGGTGCGCCGGTTCGCGCGGGACTTCGTCGACTCGCGGTTCAACATCGCGGAGTTCTTCCTGCCGATGGCCGTGGTCATCCTGGTGCTGAGCATGATCCGGCTGCCCGCGCTGCAGAACATCGCGCTGCTGCTGTGGCTCGTCGTGATCGTCCTGATCGTGCTGGACTCGGCGCTCAGCGGTTTCCGGCTGAAGAAGCGCCTGAACGAGCGCTTCCCGGACCAGAACAAGCGCGGCGCGGTCGCCTACGGCCTGATGCGCTCCCTCCAGATGCGCCGGCTCCGGCTGCCCAAGCCGCAGGTCAAGCGCGGGGAGCGGCCCTGAGCGCGACCGCTTTCTCCGGGAGTGCCGCGGACGCCTGGCTGAACAAGCTGGGCTGTCTGCGTGACGTCGTACGACAGGAACTGGTGGCCCGGCAGCTCGACGAGCAGATAGCCGGGCGGTTCCCGGTCGGACAGCGGCTGCGGGTGCTCGACGTGGGCATGGGCCAGGGCACTCAGGCGCTGCGGCTGGCCCGGGCCGGGCACCAGGTCACCGGTCTCGAACGGGACCAGACGATGATCTCCGTGGCGCGTGCCGCGCTGGCCGCCGAGCCGGAAGGCATCCGGGCGCGGATGCGGATCGTCGAGGGCGACGGCCAGGACACCGGCGTGCACTTCCTGCCGGGCAGTTTCGACGTGGTGCTGTGCCACGGGGTGCTGATGTACGTCGAGGAGCCGGACCCGCTGCTCGCGGGGCTGGCCCGGATGCTCGCGCCGGGCGGTCTGCTGTCGCTGCTGGTGCGCAACGGCGACGCGCTGGCGCTGCGCCCGGGGCTGTCCGGCGAGTGGCCGACGGCGCTGGCGGCGTTCGACACGACGGCGTACCGCAACCGGCTGGGGCTCGAAGTACGGGCGGACCGGCTCGCCCACCTGACGGCGACCCTCGCCGGGATCGGGGCGCCGCTGCGCACCTGGTACGGCGTACGCATCTTCACGGACACGGCGGCGGACGACGCGGAGCCGCCGGCCGACACCGAAACGCTGGAGACCCTCCTGGCGGCCGAGGAACGGGCCGGCCGCACGGACCCCTACCGCGCGGTGGCGGCGCTGCTGCATCTGTGCGGGGTGCGCGGCTGACGCTCCGGGCCCCGCCGCCGGCCACCCGTGGCCGCCGCTCGTTCGGGTGCGTACCGGGAGCCGGGGGTGCGGGGCGTGGAGAGACTCGGGGCATGGACGTCCTTCCCGTGCGTGCCCTTGCCCGTGCTTCGCGGCCGGTCGCCGCGGTCATCGTGCTCGTCTGCTGTGCCGCGCTGCTGTCCGGATGTCACCCGGCGGCCGACCCGCAGGCGGCGGCCAGCGGGTCGCGGGACGCCTCCGGTGGGCCGGATCCCGCCGGTGTCCGCCGGCCGGCCGTTTCGAACTCGGCGAACGATCTGCAGAACGCCTACCTGCGGGTGATCAAGACGGTGCTGCCGTCGGTCGTGCAGATCCAGTCCGGCAACCAGCTGGGGTCCGGGGTCGTGTACGACGACAAGGGGCACGTCGTCACCAACGCGCACGTCGTCGGGACGGGGAAGACGTTCCGCGTGACCACGGCGAACAGCGAGGCGTCGCTCACCGCCACGCTGGTCTCCTCGTACCCGGACCAGGACCTCGCCGTCGTCAAGCTGGACAAGGTGCCCCACGGGCTGCGGGCGGCCGCCTTCGGCGAGTCGGGGAAGGTCGAGGTGGGGCAGATCGTGCTGGCCATGGGCTCGCCGCTCGGGCTGTCGTCGAGCGTGACCCAGGGGATCGTGTCTGCGACCGGGCGCACCGTCAGCGAGGGGCAGAGCGACAGCGGCACGGGGGCCACGATCGCCGGCATGGTGCAGACGTCGGCCGCGATCAACCCGGGCAACAGCGGGGGCGCGCTGGTGAACCTGAACGGCCAGGTCATCGGCATCCCGACGCTCGCTGCCGCCGACCCGCAGCTCGGCGGCAGCGCGGCGCCCGGCATCGGCTTCGCGATCCCGGCGTCCACGGTGAAGACGATCGCCGGGCAGATCGTGCGGTACGGCAAGGTCGTCGACTCCGGCCGTGCCGCGCTCGGCATCACCGGGCGCACCGTCGTCGACGTGAACTACGAGCCCGCCGGGGTCGCGGTTGTGGACGTGAAGTCGGGCGGGGCCGCGGCGCGCGCGGGCATCCGGTCCGGGGACATCATCACCAAGGTCGGCGGCAAGGACATCACCACCGTCACCTCGCTGTCGGAGGTGCTCGCCGCCGACCGGCCGGGACAGCGGACGACGGTGACGTTCTCGCGCGACAACAGCCGGAAGACGGTGGACGTGACGCTGGGCGAGCAGTGAGCGGGGGCGGGCGGCCACCGGCGGCCGCCCGCCCCCAGGGCCGATCGTCCCTGACGACAGGGCCTAGGCCGATGCCTCGTCCGCGTGCAGGCTCATCGGGCCGTAGATCTCCTTGGCGTCCTCGAACAGCCGGACCTGGTCCGCGCCGCCGTCGGCCAGGGCCTTCCAGTTCTCCCCGATCCAGGACTCGGCGTCGCCCTGCGTGGTGAACTCCTCGGGCTGCACCGCGGGCTGGACCTCCGTCCCGTCGGTCGTCTCGAACCGCCACGTCCATGCCGCCATGTACGCCTCCCTGGTATGAGCACACTGCACAGCTCGGGCCGGACCCGGTCCGGCCTCCTGCCCGCAGCCTAGGGCCTCTCGGGAGCTTCCCGCCCGTGCGGTGGATCATGCCCCGGACGCGGGGTCCTGCACGCCTTCCCGGGCCGGCGGCACGCGTCGGCCTCCCCGCCCCGGTCCGCCGGACAGACCCCGGCCGGGTGCGCGGGACCCACGGCTGCAGGCGAAAATCGGGTTCGTGGACGTGACTCTGCTCGGCACCGGTGCCCCCGCGGGACTGCCCCGCCCCGACTGTCCCTGCGCGGCCTGCGCGACCGCGCTCGGCGCGGACGCGCGGGCGGCGACCGCGCTGCTCGTGGACGGGGTGCTGCTGCTGGACCTGACCCCCGGCGCGGCGTTCGCGGCGGCGCGGGCGGGGCTCTCGCTGGGCGGCGTGGGGCACGTGCTCCTGTCGCACCCGCACGACGGTCCCGCGGTCGAGGTGCCGGCCGGGCTGCCGCAGCCGGGGCGGGCCCCGGACGGGCGGGAGCTGACGCTGCGGACGGGGCACCGGGTGCGGGCGGTGGCGCTGGACGCCCCCGGCACCGGGTACGCGGTGACCGGCCCGGACGGGCGGCGGCTGCTGTACCTGCCGCCGGGCGGCGCGCCGGCCGGTCTGGAGGAGGGCTCCGCCGAGACGTACGACATGGTCCTGGCGGACGTGCTGGGGCGCCCCGACGCGCCGGCCAAGCTGCGGGCGGTCGGCGCGGTGGGGCCGGGAACGGACGTCGTCGCGGTCCATCTGGACCACGACGTGCCGCCGGGACCCGAGCTGCGGCGGCGGCTCGCGGCGGCGGGGGCGCGGGCCGTGCCGGACGGAACGACGCTGACGGTCGGGGCATACGGGGGCGGCCCGGATGTTCCGGAGGTGCCCCGGCGCACGCTCGTGCTCGGCGGGGCACGGTCGGGCAAGTCGGTGGAGGCCGAGCGGCGGCTGGAGACCTTCCCCGGTGTGCTGTACGTGGCCACCGGCGGCACCCGCGGCGGGGACACCGAGTGGGAGGCCCGGGTGGCGGCGCACCGGGAGCGGCGGCCGGGCTCGTGGCGGACGACCGAGACGTGCGACCTGGTGCCGCTCCTCGAACAGGACGGCCCGCCGCTGCTCGTCGACTGCCTGTCGCTGTGGCTGACGGACGCGATGGACTCCGTCCGCGCCTGGGACGACGCCGAGTGGACGGGCGGCGGCGAACGCGCCCTGCGCGAACGGGTGACCGCCCTGACCGGCGCCCTCCGCACCACCCGGCGCACCGTGGTGGCGGTCTCCAACGAGGTCGGCTCCGGCATCGTCCCCGCCACCGCCTCCGGCCGCCGCTACCGCGACGAACTCGGCCGCCTGAACGCCGCGTTCGCCGCGGAGTGCGAGCAGGTCCTGCTGGTGGTGGCCGGCCAGGCACTCGTGCTGCGCGGCTGACCCGGCGCGGGCCGGCCGGCGTCAGCCCGGGGGACGGCGGGCGACGAGGCGGTAGGTGTTGGAGAGGCCGGGGGCTCGGCGGAGGAGGGGCGAGAGGAGCAGGTCCAGGAGCGCCACCGCCTCCACCAGGGGGCCGGTGAGGGCGGTCAGGGCGGTGCGCAGGGTCTGCTGGAGACTGGTGGGCGGGTGGTCGCGCCAGGGGGCGTCGGCGGCGGGCAGCAGATGGGCGAGGAGCAGGGCGGCGGCCGCCGAGAGGTCGTTGGGCCGGTGCGGGGTGCGGCGGTCGGTGACGAGGACGGTGCAGCCCTGGGCCTCCAGTTCCGCGCGGAGGTTGTCCAGCGGCAGGAGGTGCAGATGGCGCGGCTGGCCGTGCGGCAGCCACCACCGGCCCAGCAGCCGGGCGGGCAGGCAGTGCGGGTCGGGCAGTTCGACCAGCAGGTGCCCGCCGGGGCGCAGCGCGCCGAGGGCGCCCCGCAGTTCCGCGCGGGGGTCCGGCACATGGGCCAGATGGTGGAAGACGCTGACCACGTCGTAGCGTCCGCGCAGCCGCTCGGCGATGTGCGGGTCGGCCAGGTGCCCGACGTGGGCCTCGTCGACCCGTCCCCGCTCGCGGGCCCGCTCCACGCGCTGAGTGGGGTCCAGGCCGTCGAAGGCGGTGTACGGGAACACCTCCCGCGCCGCCCCGGGGAAGGCGCCGTGGCCCGTGCCGACGTCCAGCCAGCTCTCCGGCTCGCCCAGACGGTTCATCAGGCGCGCGTCGGAGCGGTGCCGGCGGCGGCTGCGGCGGGCCGCGAGCACCGGGTCCGCGAGGCCCTCCGGGTCGTCCTCGTCGAAGTCCCGGTGGTAGAAGGCCAGTCCGGCGGCCGTGAGCCGGGGGTTCTGGAAGGCGTGGCCGCAGTCCCGGCACTCGTCGACCGCGAACGTGCCCGGCTTGTGCTGGAGCAGGTCCGGCGCGCGCAGCCGGGTGCGCAGCCGCCCGGAGCCGCACCAGGGGCAGTCCGCGCGGGGCGGCTCCTGGAAACGGCCGGTGCCCCGGGCGAGTTCGGCGGCGTAGGCGAGGCGGCGCGGGTCGTAGAACCCCGGGGCGTACGGCAGGGGCGGCATGGGCGGCTCCCGGTGGGTCACTGTGAGAACACGTCGTGAGAACAAGTCACTGCAAAGGGAACGTATGGGATCCGGATCTTGGCCGGAAAGACGCCGTACGGGTGTGGTGGCGATGTGGCGCCGCCCGGTGGAATCCGGGCCGGTACTGTTCGGCGAATGAGCTCGCTGAATCTCGACGACTTCACCGATCTGATCGAGCGCCCGGACGGCGGCGTTCGCCGTGACGCCGAGGCGCGCCGGGAGCGTCAGATCGTGCCGCCCGGCGCACTGGGCCGCCTCGACGACCTGGGTGAGTGGCTGGCCTCGGCGCAGTCCGCCGTAGCGGTGCGGCCGGTCGATCGGCCGAAGGCGGTGCTGTTCGCCGGCGACCACGGGGTCGCGGAACTGGGCGTGTCGGTCCGTCCGGCGGGCAGTGCCGAGCAGTTGGTACGGGCCGTCCTCGACGGCGGCCGGCCGGTGTCCGTGCTGGCCCGGCGGCTCGGCGTGCCGGTGCGGGTGGTCGACATGGCGCTGGACTGCGCGCCCGAGTCGCTGCCCGAGGCCGTCGTACGGCACCGGGTGCGGCGCGGCAGCGGGCGCGTCGACATCGAGGACGCGCTGACCCTGGAGGAGGCGGAGGCGGCCTTCCGGGCGGGTGTGGCGGTGGCCGACGAGGAGGCCGACTCCGGTACGGACCTCGTGGTGCTGGGCGACATCAGCGTCGGCGGGACGACGTCGGCCGCCGTGCTGATCGCCGCGCTGTGCGGGACGGACGCGTCGGTGGTGACGGGCCGCGGTGGCGAGCCGATCGACGACCTCGCGTGGATGCGCAAGTGCGCGGCGATCCGGGACGCGCTGCGCCGGGCCCGGCCCGTCCTGGGCGACCAGTTGCAGTTGCTGGCCACGGTGGGCGGCGCCGACCTCGCCGCGATGACGGGTTTCCTGCTGCAGTGCGCGGTGCGGAAGCTGCCGGTGATCCTGGACGGCGTGGTGTCGGCGGCCTGCGCGCTGGTGGGGCAGCGGGTGGCGTTCCGGGCGCCGGACTGGTGGCTGGCCGGCCACGACAGCGGCGAGCCGGGCCAGGCCAAGGCCCTGGACCGGATGGCCCTGGAACCACTCGTGAACCACGGCGTTCGCGTCGGCGAGGGTGCGGGCGCGCTGCTGGCCCTTCCCCTGGTCCAGAACGCCGCCGCCCTGGCCGCGGAACTCCCCGAACGCCCGCAGGAGACCTCGGCCACCCCGGAGCCCGGACCGACCGAGGCCGACGAGGCCGACGAGGCCGAGGAAAAGTCGACGGAGGAGTAACCAACCGCCGCCCTCCCCACAACGGAACCCGCCCGGCCGAACCGACAACCGCCACGGCCGGGGACGGGCTGTCGCCCGCGGCCGTCACCGGCCGGCGGTCCAGGCATGGGCCCGGCCCCACAGCACCGTGCCCCCGACACCGCCCGGCGGGCTGCAATCGCCCACCCGGAACCCGGTACCGACCGGCGGCCCCCGCGTCGCACGGCCGGGCGTCCCCGTCGCAGCGAACGGATGCCCGGCGCGCCGTGGCCAAGCCGCACCGACCGGCGCGGGAGCGCGGCGGTCAGCCGCGCCTGAATCGGACAGCCTCCGGCGGGCGCGGTCCGTCGCGCACGGACGGCGGGTGAAAAGGGAGGGTCGCCGAGGAGGCGCCCATATGATCACTGTTCATGGGAGATGCCCGAATTGCCGTGCGTGAGGAGCGGGCGCCGGTCCGCGTGGCCGAGGCGGGGCGGCCTGGCGGCGGGGCCTCGCGCCGGGCGGCCGCGTTCGCCGTCTGGTACCTGCGGGCGGTGGCGTTCGTCAACTTCCTCAGCGCGGTGTGGGTCTCTCTGGAGCGGGACGTGCGGCGGCACAACCAGGAGGACCTCTTCACGCCGTACCTGCTGACCGCCGGCTTCGCCTCCGGCGTGCTCGCCGCCTTCCTGGCCATCACGATGCGGCGGCGCAAGCGGGCCGCCTGGATCCTGAACCTGGCGCTGTCCGGGCCATTTCTGGTGCTGTTCGCGTTCACCATGACCTTCCCGGAGATCCGCCGCTCCCCCCAGAACTGGATCTCCCTGGCCCTCACCGCCGCGTTCGTCGCCGCGCTGCTGCTCGGCCGCCGCGAGTTCTACGCCAAGGGCGACCGCGCCAACCCGCGGCTCGCCGCCGCCGTCGGCCTCGGCGGGCTGCTGCTCTCCTCGCTGCTCGCCACGCTGCTGGTGACGGTCACCAACCAGGCGCCGGACGCGGCCCGTTCGACGTACCTCCAGCGCTGGCACTACGGCACGCTGCGGCTGGTGTCGGTCGCCGTCTCCGAGGCACGCTTCCCCGGCATCGACACCCCGAACTGGGTGAACGTGTCGATCAACGTGCTGTCCACGCTCCTGGTCCTCGCCGTCCTGTACGCGGCCTTCCGCTCCCGCCGCGCCGTCGACCCGCTCACCGCCGACGACGAGAGACGGCTGCGGGAACTGCTCGCGCGGCACGGCGAGCGCGACTCGCTCGGCTACTTCGCGCTGCGCCAGGACAAGAGCGTGATCTGGTCGCCGACCGGCAAGGCTGCCGTCGCCTACCGCGTCCTCGGCGGGGTGTCCCTGGCTTCCGGCGACCCGCTCGGTGACCCGGAGGCCTGGCCCGGCGCCATCGAGGGCTGGCTGGCCGCGGCACGGGCGCACGGCTGGATCCCGGCCGTGATGGGCGCGAGCGAGGAGGCCGGCACGGTGTACGCGCGGCACGGCCTCGACGCCCTGGAGCTGGGTGACGAGGCCGTGGTCGAGGTCGACGGCTTCACCCTGGACGGGCGGGCCATGCGCACCGTGCGGCAGGCCTACAACCGGGTCGGGCGGGCCGGGTACTCGGTGCGCGTGCGGCGGCACCAGGACATCCCCGCGGACGAGATGGCGTACCTGACCGACCGGGCGGACGACTGGCGGGACGGGCCCACCGAACGTGGTTTCAGCATGGCCCTCGGCCGGCTCGGCGACCCGCGGGACGGGCAGTGCGTGATGCTGGAGTGCCATGACGCCCGCGGTGAGCTCAGGGCACTGCTGTCCTTCGTGCCGTGGGGGCCGCACGGGCTGTCCCTGGACGTGATGCGGCGCGACCGGCACGCGGGCAACGGGCTCATGGAGTTCATGGTGCTCGACCTGCTGCGCCGGGCCCGGGAGTTCGGGATCACCCAGGTCTCGCTCAACTTCGCCGTGTTCCGCTCGGTCTTCGAACGGGGGGCGCGCCTCGGCGCGGGACCGGTGCTGAGGCTGTGGCGATCGCTGCTCGGGCTGTTCTCCCGCTGGTGGCAGATCGAGTCGCTGTACCGCGCGAACGCCAAGTACCGGCCCATCTGGGAGCCGCGGTTCCTGCTGTTCGAGAAGAGCGCGGACCTGCTGCGCATCGGCCTCGCGGCGGCCCGCGCGGAGGGGTTCCTGGAGGGGCCGCGACCGCCGAAGTGGCTGCGCCGAGGGCACCTGGAGACGCGCGGATGACCGCGCTCGCCCACCGGGCCCGGGCCGAATGGGGGCCGCTGTACGCCGGCGTGCGGGAGCCGCTGCTGGGGCGGCGCCTGCGGGCCGTCCCGCTGACCGTCACAGCGGTCGGCCTGACGGCGGTGCTCCAGTGGGTGCAGAACCAGTCCTGGGGCTACGGCCCGGTGCAGTACATCGGGGCCGTACGGGCCGCGGAGCCGCTGTGGCTCGCGCTGCTGCGCACTCCCCTGTCGCTGTTCGTGCCGGCCCTCGACCTGCCGGTGTGGGGCGCGCTGGCGCAGGTCCTGTGCGTGTTCGGCATCGCCGAGATCTGCCTGGGCCGGCCGCGTACCCTCGCCGTCGCCTACGTCGCCACCCTCTCCGGCACCCTCTACGCGCGCCTGGGCATCGCTCTCGGCCCGCACCACCCGCTCGGTCTGCCCGGCACGGACGCGCACGTGGTGGACACCGGCCCGTCGGCGGCCGTGGTGGGTCTCGCGGTCTACGTCGGCTGCCGCTACGGGGCGTACGTCACGGCGGGCGCGGTGGCCGCGGCCATGGCGCTGGAGGTCGGCCTGAAGCAGAACCTGGCCGGCAAGGAGCATCTGGCGGCCATCGCGGGGGCGCTGCTGCTGTGCGCGCTGTCGGCGGCCCGGGGCCGGGCGCGGTGCGCCGCGGCGCCGCGCGAGCCCGGGACGGCGCCGCCCGCGCCCGGGGCGGCGTCATCTGCGCCCGGTGAGGCGGGTCGGCTGCTGGTCCGGTTTGCCCGCGATCCAGTCCTGGAACGCCCGGCGGGGGCGCGACCAGCGGCGGTCGTGCCGGTCGGCGCGCCGGCCGGCCCGGGCCAGGGCGCGCGGGCGGTGGCGGTAGAAGCGCCTGGCCCAGTAGGAGTCGGGGCGGGCCAGGCGGATCGCGCCGAACAGCGCGACGAACGGAATGATCACGCCGAACAGGGCGATACGGCCCTTGCCCTTGCTCAGGGCCACGAGGGAGAAGAGGAAGTTCACGACCACGCTGGTGATGACCGCCCCGCGGTCCTGCAACTCGGCCTGGGTCAGGTTGTTGACGCCGAACGGGGAGAAACCGGCGAGCACCAGCGCGACCAGCGCGGCCGTGAGCACCACGACCTCGACGCTCTTGCGGCCCGACTCGGTCCAGTAGACGTCGTCCAGGTGCAGGATCAGCGCGAACTCGTCCAGCACGAGGCCCGCGCCGACGCCGAAGACGACCGCGAAGGCCGCCGTGGCGGCCTCGTGCCGGCCGCTGCCGGCCACCACGCCGAAACCGCCGAGAATGGTCAGCACGACACCGGGCACGGCGTGGTGGATGTGCAGCCCGCCGGCCTTGACGTTGCGGAAGGGGCCCTTGCCGGCGCGGATCTGCCGGGTGATCACCCGGGTGACCACGAAGGTGAGGACGAAGCCGGCCAGGGCCAGGAGCAGGGGCAGCTTGCCGGGTTCGACGATGTTCCGCTCCAGCCAGTGGCCCATGTATGCAGTGTGCCGCCTCCGCCGGTCGCCCGCCCGGCCGCCGAGGGGCCCGCGCAGGTCCCGTAGTCTGCCCGCGTGTTCCAGATCCCCTCGCCGCACGGGCCGCGGTTCGCCTTCGGCACCCTCACCGTCCTGCCGGTCAGGGTGACCCGCTGGGACCGCGGGGCGGCACGCGGCGGGATGCTCTGCGCGCCGCTCGCCGGACTCGTGGTCGGGGTCGCGGCGGCGGCCGTGGGACTGCTGCTGCTCCTGGCCGGCGCGGGCGCCCCGCTGGCGGCCGTCGGCACCGTCGCCGTGCCGGCCGCGCTGACCCGCGGCCTGCATCTGGACGGGCTCGCCGACACCGCGGACGGGCTCGGCAGCGGCAAGCCCGCCGAGGACGCGCTGCGGATCATGAAGCAGTCGGACATCGGCCCCTTCGGGGTGATCACGCTCGTGTTCGTGCTGCTGGCCCAGGTGGCCGCCCTGACCCGGGCCTACGACGGCTCCTGGGCCCGCGGCGCGTTCGCCGCCGTCGTCTCGGCGACGGTCGCCCGGCTGGTCCTGACGCTGGCCGCCCGCACCGGGGTGCCTGCCGCCCGCCCGGAGGGGCTGGGGGCCGCGGTCGCGGGGGTGGTCCCGTTGCGGGGCGCGATCGGCGCGGCCCTCGTGGTCGCGGCGGCCGCGACGGCGGCGGGCGCGTTCCTCGGCACCCACGGCTGGGCGCTCACGGCGCTTGCCGTGGTCGCCGCCCCGGCCGCCGCCGAACTCCTCCTGCGCCACTGCACGCGCCGCTTCGGCGGAGTGACGGGCGACGTCTTCGGCGCGCTCGCCGAGACGGCCGCCACCACCGCGCTGGTCGTCCTGGCCCTGCGCTGAGCGGCGCGGCTCAGCAGGTGCGGCGCCACACGCCGAGTTCGTACTTCTTCAGCAGCGAGCTGAGCCCCAGCCGGCCGGACTGCGCGCAGAAGCTGCTGGTCGGCAGCTCGTACTCGGCGTGGAACACCGCCTTGCCCGCCGCGACGAACGGCTTCAGTGCGGCGCATTCGCCGTACTGGGCGCACTGTTCGTTGACCGCGAAGTCGAAGTCCGCGACCAGCTCCGGGATCTGGTCCAGGTCGTTCTTCAGGCCGACCGCCATGCCCCTGTCGTGGGCCAGCTTCGCCACCAGGCGGTTGTAGCGAAGCTGGTCGGCGGCGGTCAGCGGGAAGCCGGTGCGGTTCCTGTAGCCGTCCATGTTGTCCGGCTCGACGGCGTCGAAGCCCTTCTCGCGGCACATGTCGAGGCGGGCCGCCATCAGGGGTTCGAGGACGTCGGTACGGCGGATGTCGAGCCAGCGCTCGCCCTTCCAGCCGTTGCCCCGGCCGAGGACGGAGGCCGGGAACTTCTTCGCGTCCGGGCGGAACTCCTCCCAGGCGCCGGTCGAGACGTAGCAGATCACCTTGCGGCCCTCGCGGTGCAGCCGGGCGACCGTGGCCGCCGGGTGGTCGAAGCCGTCAATGTCGTAGACCGCGGCCTGTACGGACGTGTCGAGGCGGCCGCTGAGCTGCCACTGCCAGCTCGTGCCCGGACGCGGCTGCCAGCGCGCGGCGGCGGGGCGGCCGTCGTCGCGGCCGTCGTCGTCCGGGTGGGCGGCGCAGCCCGCGAGCAGCAGGAGTGCGGCGGTCGGCGCGAGGACGCGCAGGATCAGTGCTCTCAACGGGCGGGCTCCTGGGTGCCGTGACGGAGGTACGTCCGACGATCCTCTCCGATTCCGTTGGCCGGCACGCGAGTTGCCCGGCCGGTGGGCGGTGCGCGCCTCGCGCCGCGGCCGTCATGTGCCGGTTCCGGCCACGGCGCCGGAACCGGCACGTGACGGCGGCGCCTCCCCCGGGTGAACACCCGCGGGAGTGTGCGATGCCGTACCGCGCGTAGGCTCGTGCCGGGTGTTTGCCTGCCCGGGTGAAGACCGCACCGTATGAAGGAATTATGGTCGGGCCCGGTCGACCCACCCGAATTCGGCCAACCACCTTTCACAGGGAAGCGAGATTTCACCACCGTGACTGCTCTCACTCTCAGCACCACCGCGGCGCCCGGCCTGCAGGCCGACGCGATCGTCGTCGGTGTCGCCAAGGACTCCGGTTCACAGTCCGGGGACCTGGTCGTAGCACCGGGCGCCGAGGCCGTCGACGAGGCCTACGACGGCAAGCTCGCCGACGTCCTCGGGACCCTCGGCGCCTCCGGTGCCGAGGGCGAGGTGACCAAGCTGCCCGCGCCGTCCGGCTTCAAGGCCCCGCTCGTCCTCGCGGTGGGCCTCGGCCCGCGGCCCGAGAAGGACTCCGGCTACGACGCCGAGACGCTGCGCCGGGCCGCCGGCGCCGCCGCCCGCGCGCTCGCCGGGACGGAGAAGGCCGGCTTCGCGCTGCCGGTGGCGGACGTCGCCGGTGCCGCCGCGGTCGGCGAGGGCGCGCTGCTCGGCGCGTACTCCTTCGACGCCTACAAGGAGAACGGCAAGGACGCCGGGGCCCGCAACGGCAAGGCGCCGCTCGGCGAGGCCGTGCTGCTCGGCGGCGCGTCCCGCGACAAGGAGCTCGAGGCGGCCGTCGAGCGTGCCACCACCGTGGCCGAGGAGCTCAACCGCGCCCGCGACCTGATCAACACCCCGCCGAACGACCTGAACCCGGCCGCCTTCGCCGCCGTCGCCGAGGAGGCGGCCAAGGAGCACGGCCTGAAGGTGCAGGTGCTCGACGAGAAGGCGCTCGCCAAGGGCGGCTACGGCGGCATCCTGGGCGTCGGCTCCGGCTCGGCGTCGGCCCCGCGGCTGGTCAAGCTGTCGTACACCAGCCCCAAGGCGAAGAAGCACCTGGCCCTGGTCGGCAAGGGCATCACCTACGACTCGGGCGGCATCTCGCTCAAGCCGGCCGGCCACAACGAGACGATGAAGTGCGACATGAGCGGTGCCGCCGCCGTGTTCGCCGCCGTCGTCGCCGCCGCGCGGCTCGGCCTGGACGTCAACGTCACCGGCTGGCTGGCGCTGGCCGAGAACATGCCCTCCGGCTCCGCCACCCGCCCCGGCGACGTGCTGCGCATGTACAGCGGCAAGACGGTGGAGGTGCTCAACACCGACGCCGAGGGCCGGCTCGTCCTCGCGGACGCGCTGTGGGCCGCCTCGCAGGAGAACCCGGACGCGATCATCGACGTGGCCACGCTGACCGGCGCGATGGTGCTGGCGCTGGGCAGCCGCACCTTCGGGATCATGGCGAACGACGACGCGTTCCGCTCCGCCATCCACGAGGCCGCGGAGGAGGTCGGCGAGGAGGCGTGGCCCATGCCGCTGCCGGACCACCTGCGCAAGGGGATGGACTCCCCCACCGCCGACCTGGCCAACATGGGCGAGCGCATGGGCGGCGGTCTGGTCGCCGGTCTGTTCCTGCGCGAGTTCGTGGGCGAGGGCATCACGTGGGCGCACCTCGACATCGCGGGCCCGGCCTTCAACGAGAGCGGTCCGTTCGGCTACACGCCGAAGGGCGGCACCGGGTCGGCGGTCCGGACGCTGGTGCGTCTCGCCGAGCTCGCCGCCGCCGGCGACCTCGGCTGAGTACGCCTCACGGCCGTCGTCCGGTCCGCCGGACGACGGCCGTGCCGCGTGGGCGCCGCCCGCGCCCACGCGGCGCGGCCGCACCCGGCGAGGTCCGCGCCGCTCCTCCTCGGCCGGCGGTCCTCCCGGGGCTCGTGGACGTGGGCTGTATCACACTCCAGCCCCGCGTCTCGTTCACTCCCGACAAGTGCGAAGATGGGCGTCGGCAGGACAGGGCCCCCATCGAAGGGCCGAAACTCAAGCGGCCGGACACCAGCCGCCTGCCGGTCACCGACGACCGGCGGCGCACATGCATGGAGGACGTGACGTGGCGAACGACGCCAGCACCGTTTTCGACCTAGTGATCCTCGGCGGTGGCAGCGGTGGTTACGCCGCGGCCCTGCGCGGGGCGCAGCTGGGCCTGGACGTCGCCCTGATCGAGAAGGACAAGGTCGGCGGTACCTGCCTGCACCGGGGTTGCATCCCCACCAAGGCCCTGCTGCACGCGGGCGAGATCGCCGACCAGGCCCGCGAGAGCGAGCAGTTCGGTGTGAAGGCCAGCTTCGAGGGCATCGACGTGCCCGCCGTCCACAAGTACAAGGACGACGTCATCTCGGGCCTGTACAAGGGCCTGCAGGGGCTCATCGCCTCCCGCAAGGTGACCTACATCGAGGGTGAGGGGCGGCTGTCCTCCCCGACCTCCGTCGACGTCAACGGGCAGCGGGTCCAGGGCCGCCACGTCCTCCTGGCGACCGGTTCCGTGCCGAAGTCCCTGCCGGGCCTGCAGATCGACGGCAACCGCATCATCTCCTCCGACCACGCCCTCGTCCTGGACCGCGTGCCGAAGTCCGCGATCATCCTGGGCGGCGGTGTCATCGGCGTCGAGTTCGCGTCCGCATGGAAGTCCTTCGGCACCGACGTCACGATCGTCGAGGGCCTGAAGCACCTCGTCCCGGTCGAGGACGAGAACTCCTCGAAGCTGCTGGAGCGCGCCTTCCGCAAGCGCGGGATCAAGTTCAACCTGGGCACCTTCTTCCAGAAGGCCGAGTACACCCAGGACGGGGTCAAGGTCACCCTGGCCGACGGCAAGGAGTTCGAGGCCGAGGTCCTGCTCGTCGCCATCGGCCGCGGCCCGGTCTCCCAGGGCCTGGGCTACGAGGAGGCCGGGGTCGCCATGGACCGCGGCTACGTCCTCGTCGACGAGTACATGCGCACCAACGTCCCGACCATCTCCGCCGTCGGTGACCTGGTCCCGACGCTCCAGCTGGCGCACGTCGGCTTCGCCGAGGGCATCCTGGTGGCGGAGCGTCTGGCCGGTCTGAAGACCGTTCCGATCGACTACGACGGTGTTCCGCGGGTGACGTACTGCCACCCGGAGGTCGCCTCCGTCGGCATCACCGAGGCCAAGGCCAAGGAGATCTACGGCGCCGACAAGGTCGTCGCCCTGAAGTACAACCTGGCGGGCAACGGCAAGAGCAAGATCCTCAAGACCGCGGGCGAGATCAAGCTCGTCCAGGTCAAGGACGGTGCCGTGGTCGGCGTCCACATGGTCGGCGACCGCATGGGCGAGCAGGTCGGCGAGGCCCAGCTGATCTACAACTGGGAGGCGCTGCCGGCCGAGGTGGCCCAGCTCATCCACGCCCACCCGACCCAGAACGAGGCGCTCGGCGAGGCCCACCTGGCCCTGGCCGGCAAGCCGCTGCACTCCCACGACTGACGCCTCACGTCATCGGGCGCGACGACACAGACTTCCGTAATTCGTTAGGAGCAACCGAAACCATGGCGGTTTCCGTAACCCTTCCGGCGCTCGGCGAGAGCGTCACCGAGGGCACTGTCACCCGCTGGCTGAAGGCCGAGGGCGAGCGCGTCGAGGCCGACGAGCCGCTGCTCGAGGTCTCGACCGACAAGGTCGACACCGAGATCCCCTCGCCCGCCGCCGGTGTGCTGGCCTCCATCAAGGTCGCCGAGGACGAGACCGTCGAGGTCGGCGCCGAGCTGGCCGTCATCGACGACGGCTCCGGCGCCCCCGTGGCGGCCCCCGCCCCGGCCGCGGCCGAGGCTCCGGCCCCCGCCGCCGAGCCCGCCCCGGCCCCGGTCGCCGAGGCCCCGGCCGCCCCCGCACCCGCCGCTCCGGCAGCCCCCGCGGGCGCCGGCGCCTCCGGCACGGACGTGGTCCTGCCCGCGCTCGGCGAGTCCGTCACCGAGGGCACCGTCACCCGCTGGCTGAAGTCGGTCGGCGACTCCGTCGAGGCCGACGAGCCGCTGCTCGAGGTCTCCACGGACAAGGTCGACACCGAGATCCCGGCGCCCACCTCCGGTGTGCTGCTGGAGATCGTCGTCGGTGAGGACGAGACCGCCGAGGTCGGCGCCAAGCTCGCCGTCATCGGCGCACCCGGTGCCGCTCCGGCTCCCGCCGCCGCCCCGGCCGCCCCGGCCCCGGCCGCCGCTCCGGCTCCGGCCCCCGCGGCTCCGGCAGCCCCCGCTGCCCCCGCTGCCCCGGCCGCTCCGGCTCCGGCCGCCCCGGCCGCCGCCCAGCCCGCGGCTCCGGCTCCCCCGCCGGCCGCGCCCGCCCCGGTCACCCCGGCCCCGGCTGCCGTTCCGGCCGCCGCCCAGCCGACCGACGAGGGCGCGTACGTGACCCCGCTGGTGCGCAAGCTCGCCGCCGAGAACGGCGTCGACCTGGCCACCGTCAAGGGCACGGGCGTCGGCGGCCGTATCCGCAAGCAGGACGTGCTCGCCGCGGCCGAGGCCGCGAAGGCCGCCGCCCCCGCCGCGGCCGCCCCGGCCGCCGCCCCCGCGAAGAAGGCCCCCGTCCTGGAGGTCTCCCCGCTGCGCGGCCAGACCGTGAAGATGCCGCGGATCCGCAAGGTCATCGGCGACAACATGGTCAAGGCGCTGCACGAGCAGGCCCAGCTCTCCTCGGTGGTCGAGGTCGACGTGACCCGCCTGATGCGCCTGCGCGCCCAGGCCAAGGACTCGTTCGCGGCGCGCGAGGGCGTCAAGCTCTCCCCGATGCCGTTCTTCGTCAAGGCCGCCGCCCAGGCGCTGAAGGCCCACCCGGTCATCAACGCCAAGATCAACGAGGCAGAGGGGACCATCACCTACTTCGACACCGAGAACGTCGGTATCGCGGTGGACTCCGAGAAGGGCCTGATGACCCCGGTCATCAAGAACGCCGGTGACCTCAACATCGCCGGTATCGCCAAGGCCACCGCCGACCTGGCGGGCAAGGTCCGGGCCAGCAAGATCACTCCGGACGAGCTGTCCGGGGCGACCTTCACCATCAGCAACACCGGTTCGCGCGGCGCGCTGTTCGACACGATCATCGTGCCGCCGGGTCAGGTCGCGATCCTCGGCATCGGCGCCACCGTCAAGCGTCCGGCCGTCATCGAGACCGAGGAGGGCACGGTCATCGGCGTCCGCGACATGACGTACCTGACCCTCTCCTACGACCACCGCCTGGTGGACGGCGCCGACGCCGCCCGCTACCTGACGGCGGTCAAGGCGATCCTGGAGGCCGGCGAGTTCGAGGTCGAGCTCGGACTCTGACCCCGCCACCAGGGACCCAGCAGTACGGCGCCCCCGTCCGGAACCTTCCGGGCGGGGGCGTCGCGTTTGCCGTTTCTTGGCCATGACGGGGTGTAAGTCTCGTCTCACCTGCATCAAAGCGCCCGTATGCGCCCTACCGCGAGGCGCCGACGGCCGTATTGTCTAAAGGTCGAACGCCCCCCGGGGGCCCGTGGGTCCCCCCTTGAAGGAGCCCTCCATGACCGCGCCCGTCGTCCACTCGCTGCGCGAACAGATCCGCGAGCACATCGTGGAGGGGATCGTCAGCGGGCGCTGGAAGCCGGGCGAGCGGATCGTGGAGCGGCGGATCGCCACCGAGCTGGAGGTCAGCCAGACGCCGGTGCGGGAGGCGCTGCGCGAGCTGGAGTCGCTGCGGCTGATCGAGTCGGCACCGAACAAGGGCGTACGGGTGCGCAATCTGACGGCCGCCGACCTGGAGGAGAGTTACCCGGTCCGGGCCGGTCTGGAGGCCATCGCGGCGGAGCTGGCGGCCGAGCGGCTGGCCGCCGACTGCTCGGCCCTGGAGCCGCATGTCGCGGCGCTGTACGAGGCCGACCTCAGGTCCGACGGCACCGGCCAGGTGCGGCACACGGTGGCCTTCCACCGCGAGCTGGTCCGCGCGGCCGGGAACTCGGTGCTGCTGCACACCTGGGAGGGCCTGGGCATCGAGGTGTTCACCGCGCTGTCGATCCGCTGGCTGGGGACCGTCCAGCAGTCGTACGCGGAGGAGCACGAGGAGCTGGTGCAGGCGTTCAAGCGGCGGGATCCGCGGATCGCCGACCTGGTCAAGTCGCACGTTCTCGGCTGCGCGCCGCGACCGTGAGGCAGTCGAGCACCTGTACGCTCACCTGGGAGAATCGTTCGAAAATGCGGCACCGCGTGCCCGTTTCCCAGGCACCGGGTGCCGACTTTCTCGAAATCGAAGGGTTTTACCCGGGAAATCTTTGATCGATCATCGATCAGGGAGTTACAGTCACCGCTGGGCTTCCACCAGAGCCTCACGCCCTGTCCTGCCAAAGACCTAGGGCACCCCCGAACCCTTACCGATGAGGGAACCCCCTTCGACTGAGGAAGGCGGCGACATGACCGACCCCAACGCCATCCAGCCGAGCGAGCTCGACCAGCTCCCGGACCGCGACCCCGAGGAGACCGCCGAATGGCAGGCCTCCCTGGACGCCGTCGCCCAGGCGGCCGGGCCGCACCGTGCCGCGTATCTGATGCGCCGCACGCTGGAGCGCGCCGAGGGCGCCGGCGTCGTCCTGCCGAAGCTTCTCGAGACGGACTACGTCAACTCCATCCCGACCGCCGCCGAGCCGGCCGTCACCGGTGACGAGGCCATGGAGGCCCGGATCACCGCGTGGAACCGCTGGAACGCGGCGGCGATGGTGACCCGCGGCAGCAAGTACGGCGTCGGCGGCCACATCGCCACCTTCGCCTCCGCGGCCTGGCTGTACGAGACCGGCTTCAACCACTTCTTCCACGGCAAGGAGGGCGACGGTTCCGGCGACCAGCTGTACATCCAGGGCCACGCCTCCCCGGGCATCTACGCCCGCGCCTTCCTGGACGGCCGGCTGACCGAGCAGCACCTGGACAACTTCCGCCAGGAGGCCGGCGGCAACGGTCTGCCCTCCTACCCGCACCCGCGCCGTCTGCCCTGGCTGTGGGAGTTCCCGACGGTGTCGATGGGCCTCGGCCCGATCTCCGCCATCTACCAGGCCCGGTTCAACCGCTACCTGACCAGCCGCGGCATCAAGGACGTCTCCGACTCCCACGTCTGGGCGTTCCTCGGCGACGGCGAGATGGACGAGCCGGAGTCCACCACGGCGCTGACGCTCGCCTCCCGCGAAGGCCTGGACAACCTGACCTTCGTCATCAACTGCAACCTCCAGCGCCTGGACGGCCCGGTCCGCGCCAACTTCAAGATCGTGCAGGAGCTGGAGGCCCTCTTCCGCGGCGCCGGCTGGCACGTGATCAAGACGCTGTGGGGTTCCGCCTGGGACGAGCTGTTCGCCCTGGACACCACGGGCGCGCTGGTACGCCGGCTGCGCGAGGTACCGGACGCGCAGATCCAGACGTACCAGACCCGCGACGCCGCCTACATCCGCCAGGACTTCTTCGGGGCCGACCCGGCGCTGGCCGAGATGGCGAAGCTGCTGAGCGACGACAAGATCACCGAGTGCTTCCACTTCTCGCGCGGCGGTCACGAGGCGCGCAAGGTCTTCGCCGCCTACAAGGCCGCCCTGGCGCACAAGGGCGCGCCGACGGTGATCCTGGCCCAGACGGTCAAGGGCCACACCCTCGGCACGGGCTTCGCGTCGAAGAACGCCAACCACCAGATGAAGAAGCTCTCGGTGGACGAGTTCAAGCAGATGCGCGACCTGCTGGAGCTGCCCATCCCGGACAGCGCCTTCGCCGACGGCCAGGTCCCCTACGGCCACCCCGGCGCCGACTCCCCCGAGGTGCGCTACCTCCAGGAGCGCCGCGCGGCCCTCGGCGGCCCCGCCCCGGCCCGCCGCGTCCACCCGGTCGCCCCGCTGCCCGCCCCCGCCGACAAGGCGTTCGCCGCCTTCGACAAGGGCTCCGGTTCGCAGAGCGTGGCCACCACCATGGCGTTCGTCCGCCTGGTCAAGGACCTGGTCCGCGACAAGGAGACCGGCAAGCGCTGGGTGCCGATCGTCCCCGACGAGGCGCGCACCTTCGGCATGGAGTCGCTGTTCCCCTCGCTCGGCATCTACTCGCCCAAGGGCCAGACGTACGAGCCGGTCGACCGCGACCAGCTGATGTACTACAAGGAGGCCAAGAACGGCCAGATCCTCAACGAGGGGATCACCGAGGCCGGCTCGATGGCCGACTTCATCGCCGCATCGTCGTCGTACTCGACGCACGGCGAGGCGATGATCCCGTTCTACATCTTCTACTCGATGTTCGGCTGGCAGCGCACGGCCGACCAGATGTGGCAGCTCGGCGACCAGCTCGGCCGCGGCTTCCTGGTCGGCGCCACCGCGGGCCGCACCACCCTCACGGGTGAGGGTCTGCAGCACGCCGACGGCCACTCGCCGGTCATCGCGGCGACCAACCCGGCCGCGCTGACCTACGACCCGGCGTTCGCCTACGAGGTCGCGGCCATCGTCAAGGACGGTCTGCGCCGGATGTACGGCCAGGCCGAGCCCGGCGAGGACCAGGACGTCTTCTACTACCTGACGGTCTACAACGAGCCGCTGCCGCAGCCCGCCAAGCCGTCCGCCCCCGGCATCGACGAGGGCATCGTCAAGGGTCTGTACCGCTTCAACACGGCGGAGTCCGCGGGCCTGACGGTCCCGGCGAACGCGCCGCGGATCCAGCTGCTCGGCTCCGGCACGGCGATCCACTGGGCGCTGGCCGCCCAGCGGATGCTGGCCGAGGAGTGGGGCGTGGCCGCCGACGTGTGGTCCGCGACCTCCTGGGGCGAGCTGCGCCGGGACGCCATGGAGGCCGACGCGGCGCTGCTGCGCGGCGAGGAGCGGGTGCCGTTCGTCCGCCGGGCGCTCCAGGGCGCCGACGGCCCGGTCCTCGCGGTCTCCGACTACATGCGCCAGGTCCCGGACCAGATCGCGCAGTGGGTGGAGCAGGACTACACCTCGCTGGGCACCGACGGCTTCGGTCTGTCGGACACCCGGGACGCCGCCCGCCGCCACTTCGGCGTCGACGCCCAGTCGATCGCCGTCGCGGCCCTGGCCCAGCTCGCCCGGCGCGGCGAGGTGAAGGCCTCGGCGGTCAAGGAGGCCCGGGAGAAGTACGGCCTGTGAGGCGCATCGCGTGAACGACGAAGGGGTACGGCCCGCGGCCGTACCCCTTCGTCGTTCCGGTGTCCACCGCCGCCGGCCCGGCATGATGGCCGTATGCGTGCCGCCCGTCTGATCAAAATGGTGCTGCTGCTCCAGTCGCGGCCCGTCATGACCGCCGCCGAGCTCGCCCGGGAACTGGAGGTGTCGGAGCGTACCGTCACGCGGGACGCGCAGGCGCTGTCGGAGGCGGGCGTGCCGGTGTACGCCGACCGGGGGCGGGCCGGGGGCTACCGGCTGGTCGGCGGTTACCGCACCCGGCTGACCGGCCTCGACCGCGGTGAGGCGGAGGCGCTGTTCCTCAGCGGTGTGCCGGGAGCGCTGCGGGAGATGGGGCTCGAGGACGCCGCCTCGGCCGCCCGGCTGAAGGTGTCCGCGGCCCTGCTCCCCTCCCTGCGCGACGCCTCCCGTACGGCGGCGCAGCGCTTCCACCTGGACGCGCCCGACTGGTTCCGTGAGCCGAAGACGCCCGAGCTGCTGCCGGCGGTCGCGGAGGCGGTGTGGGACGACCGGCGGATCACCGCGCGCTACCGGCGCGGTGAGGAGGAGGTCGTACGGGAGCTGGAGCCGTACGGGCTCGTGCTCAAGGCGGGCGTGTGGTACGTGTGCGCCCGGGTCGTCGGCCCCGGCTCCTTCCGGGTGTACCGCGTGGACCGTTTCGCGGCCGTCGACGCGGGCGCGGGGAAGCGTTTCGAACGGGACGGCGGCTTCGACCTGCCCGCCTTCTGGGAGGAGCGGGCCGCGCAGTTCGCGCGGTCCGTGCTGCGCGCCGAGGTGGTGGTGCGGCTGTCCGAGGAGGGCGTACGGCGGCTGCCGCACGCCGTGGGTCCGGTGCCGGCCCGGGCGGCGCTGGAGGCCGTCGGGGCGGCGGCCGGCCGCGACGGGCGCGGGTGGGTGACGGTGACCCTGCCGGTGGAGTCCGAAGAGGTCGCCCACCAGCAGCTCACGGCGCTCGGGCCGGAGGCCGAGGTGCTGGCCCCCGAGGCGCTGCGGGAGCGTTTCGCGCGTGACGCCGAGCGGCTGGCCGCGCTGTACCGCCCCTGACGGCCCGGCGCACTCCGCGTGCGCCCCCCGGCGCGAGGGCCGATGCTTGAAGCCGTGATGGACGAGACGGAGTTCTGGGAGCTGATCGACGGCAGCCGCGAGGCCGCCGAGGGCGATCCGGAGGAGCAGGCCGACCTGCTCGTCGAACGGCTGCTGGGCTGCGACCCCGAGGTGGTCCTGGACTTCGCCCGTCACTTCGAGTCCCGGTACAACCGGGCCTACCGCTGGGATCTGTGGGGCGCCGCCTGGGTGCTCCTGGACGGCGCCAGCGACGACGCCTTCGACTTCTTCCGGTGCTGGCTGATCGGCCAGGGCCGGGAGGTCTTCGAGGGCGCCCTGCACGACCCGGACTCGCTCGCCGAGCTGCTGGACGACTTCGACGAGGAGGTCGACGGCGACGCCGAGGATCTCGGCTACGCGGCCGACGAGGCCTACGAGCAGCTCACCGGCACGGTCGCCCCCGACCTCGGCATCCCCGCCGCCCCGGCGGAGCCGGAGGGCACCCCGGTCGACTTCGAGGACGACCGGGCGCTGGCGCTGCGCTATCCGAAGCTGTGGGACCGGTTCCGTGACTAGTGCCGGGCGTCACGGCGGGCCCGCGGGCTCCCCGTGACGTCCCGCGAAAGACTCGGCACAACGGGCATGGGCCCACTGCCGGGCGGCTCCGGTCCGTCCGCGATGTACGTTCTGCCACCTGGTGGAACCATCGTCCTGGTCCAGGACGTTTCTGTGGGTACACGTACACGTGGCCGGTCCCCGGATCCACGTGCACGTGGCTGATCACTGGGACCGTCCCGTGCGTATGTGGGGATCCGAGGAGAAAGGCGGCCCGAGTGGACCTGCTCGACCTGCTGTTGGTGCTGGTGATCCTCGTCTACGCCGCGTCCGGCTATCGGCGGGGGCTGGTGGCCGGCTGTGTGTCGCTGGCCGGTTTCGTCGGCGGCGCCGTCGTCGGCGTGTGGATCCTGCCGTGGGTGATGGACTTCGTCACGCGCGGGACGACCACGGCGACGGTCACCGCCGTGCTCACGGTGCTGGTGCCGGCCGTGGTGGGGCACGAGCTGGCGGGCCGTCTGGCGCTGCGGCTGCGGCGCGAGCTGGACCGGGGACCGCTGCGCGTGGCCGACGGCATCGGCGGGGCCGCCGCCAACACGGTGGCGGTGCTGATCGTGGCCTGGGTGGCCGCGAGCGTCCTGGCCGCCTCCTCGACCCCGGTGGTGACGACGGCGATACGCGACTCCCGGCTTCTGGGCGCCGTGCAGAACGCGATGCCGGACACCACCCCGGCCTGGTTCTCGCGCGCCACCTCCGCGCTGACCGAGGCGGGCTTCCCGCAGGTCTTCAACCCGTTCGAGAACGAGCCGGCGGCGGGCGTCGCCCGGCCCACCGGGGACAGCGTCACGGAGAACGCGACGAACGCCGCCCGGTTCAGCACGGTCAAGATCGAGGGCGCCGCGGGCAACCAGGGCCGCGAGGGCAGCGGCTTCGTGTACGCGCCGGAGCGTGTGATGACCAACGCCCACGTGGTGGCGGGCATCGACGACCCGGCCGTACGGATCGGCGGCGTCGGGCGGTCCTACCAGGCGCGGGTGGTGCTGTTCGACCCGCACCGGGACGTCGCCGTGCTCTACGTCCCCGGGCTGAAAGCCCCCGTGCTGCGGTTCGACGACACCGCCGCGCGCGGGGACTCGGCGGTGGTCGCCGGCTATCCGCAGGACGGCGACCTGAACCTCCAGGCGGCGACGGTCGCCAACCGGATCCGGGCGACGGGCCAGAACATCTACAACAGCGGCACAGTCACCCGGGAGATCTACTCCATCCGCTCCACGGTCCGCCCCGGCAACTCCGGCGGTCCGCTGCTCACCACGGACGGCCGGGTGTTCGGCGTGGTGTTCGCCCGCTCCACCTCCGACAACGAGACGGGGTACGTCCTGACCGCGGCCGAGGTCGCCCCGGACGCGCGGAGCGCGGCACACGCGACCGCGCCGGTGGGCACGGGCCGCCTGGTGACCTCGTGACCCCGGGGCCTGCCGGCTGCTCGGGTCTGCCGGCTCACAGGAAGCGGCCCATGAGGACGTCGTCGACGTAGGCGCCGTCCAGGTGGAACTCCTCCGGCTGGACGCCCTCCACCACGAAGCCCTCGGACTCGTACAGTTTGCGGGCGGGGGTGTTGTGGCCCAGCACCCGGAGGGTGATGCGGCGGGCGCCCTGGCGGCGGGCCTCCTCGACGGCGGCGCGCAGCAGGGCGCGCCCCACCCCGGCGCCGCGGGCCTCCTCGGCCACGGCGAGGCCGCGGATCTGCCGGACGTGCGCGTTCGACGCCAGGCCGGTGGGGAAGCCGAGGCGGATGTATCCGACCAGCCGGCCGTCGAGTTCGGCGACCAGGTGGTCGCGCGGCCCCGACCGGTGGGTGAAGAAGGGCTCGTAGGGGCGGCACGGGGCCGGGGCCACCGCGTGCGTCGTGGACCAGGTCTCGCGGTCGAGCCGGCCGAGGCCGTCCTCGTCGTCGGGGGTGGCGTTGCGTATGAGGGGAACCGGCATGGCGGTCACTCTACGGCGCGGATCTGACCGGGCCGCCGGGATTTCTGTGGCGCGGCGGGCAGGATGAGCGCATGGAACGTGCGCGAATCGCGGTGGCCGGCGCGTCCGGTCTGATCGGCAGTGCCCTGGCGCGGTCCCTGGCCGCCGACGGGCACGAGGTGGTGCGCCTGGTGCGCCGTTCGGCCCGTGCCGAGGACGAGGTCTGCTGGGATCCCGCCGGCGGGTACGTGGACGCGGCGGGGCTCGCCGGGTGCGACGCGGTCGTCAACCTGGCGGGCGCGGGCGTGGGCGACCACCGGTGGACGCGGGAGTACAAGAAGGCGATCCGGGACAGCCGGGTGCTCGGCACGGCGGCGCTCGCCGAGGCCGTGGCCGCCCTGGACACGCCCCCGCGGGTGTTCGTCGGCGGCAGCGCGATCGGCTACTACGGCGACACCGGCGAGCGCGCCGTCGACGAGGACGCGCCGCCCGGGGAGGGTTTCCTGCCGGAGCTGTGCGTGGAGTGGGAGCGGGCCGCGGCTCCGGCACGGGATGCGGGCGTGCGGACGGTGTTCGCCCGCACCGGGCTGGTGGTGGCCCGTGAGGGCGGGGCGTGGGGGCGGCTGTTCCCGCTGTTCAAGGCCGGGTTGGGCGGGCGGATGGGAGACGGGCGGCAGTTCTGGTCGTTCATCGCGCTGCACGACGAGGTGGCGGCGCTGCGCCATCTGCTGGACACCGAGAGCCTGTCCGGGCCGGTCAACCTGACCGCGCCGCAGCCGCTGACGAACCGTGAGATCACCGCGGCCATGGGCCGGGTGCTGCGGCGGCCGACGCCGTTCCCCGTGCCGGCGCCGGTGCTGCGCGCGGTGCTCGGGGAGATGGCGGGCGATGTGCTGGGCAGTGCGCGGGTGGTGCCGAAGCGGCTGCTGGAGTCGGGGTTCTCGTTCGCGTTTCCGGGGATCGAGGACGCCGTCCGTGCCGCGCTGTGACGCCTGTGACATCTCGCCGTGCCACCTTGCGACCGTGTGCGACCGCCGTGCGACCGTGCCCTGTCGATGCGCGACTGTCCCTGACCGCACACGGCCCTAATCTCGACGCGAACTCGGGTATTCCTGACGCCGGTCGCGGGCATCACCGCTCCACCGGCCGCGCAACCTCGAGGAGGGGCACGTGCTTGAGCCCGCGTATCAGGCGGACGTCGTCGTCGTGGGGGCCGGGGTCGCCGGACTCGCGGCAGCGCATCGACTGACCAGCGCAGGAGTGACGACCGCGGTACTGGAAGCCGCCCCTTACGTCGGCGGCCGCATGTCGACCGAGAAGGTCGACGGGTTCCGGCTCGACCGGATCGGACAGCTGCTGAACACGTCGTATCCCCAACTGGCCCTGAGCCCGGGGCTCGACGCGCTCGTGTTGCGTCCCTTCGCGGCCGGGGTCCTGCTGCACAACGACGGACGGCATTTCCGCGCGGGCGCTCCGGCGCACGGCGGGAGCGCAAGGAGCGCACTTCACGTAGTGCGCGCCCTGGCGAGCGCCCCCCGCCCGCCGGTCCCCCGGCCCTCCGCTCCCGGCTCGTCCGTCCCCCGTTCGTCCGCCGCGCCCTTCTTCGACGGTGTGCCTGCCGGGCGCCGCGGGATCGGCGCGCCGCTGCGGCTGCGCTCCGCGCTCGGCCGGATCGCCGCCACACCGGTCGAACGGCTGCTGTCGCGCCCCGAGCTGACCGCCCGGGAGGCGCTGGCCGCCCGCGGCCTGCCCGCCCGCACCGTCGACGGGTTCCTGCGTCCGCTGCTCGCCGCCCTGTTGTGCGACCCGGAGCTCACCACGTCCAGCCGCTGCGCGGACCTCGCCCTGCACTCCTTCGCCAGCGGCCGGCTGTGCCTGCCGGAGGGCGGCGCCGAGGTCCTGCCGGAAATACTCGCGCGCACCCTGCCGCCCGGCACCGTGCACACCGGCGTACGGGTCACCTCGGTCTCCACGACCGCGGTCACCACCGCCGAGCACGGCGAGATCCGCTGCCGGGCCGTGCTGGTCGCCACCGACGCGCGCGCCGCCGCGGAGCTGCTGCCCGGCCTCCGGGTACCGGACTTCCACCCGGTGACGGTGGTCCACCACACGACCGACGAGCCCCCGGAGACGGGCGGGTACCTGCTGCTCGACGCCGACCGCGGCGGCCCGGTGGCGCACACGGCGGTGGTCAGCCGCGTCGACCCCGCCCGCGCGCCCGCCGGCCGGGCCCTGGTGTCGTCGACGGTCCTGGGCGTGCCCCCGGCCGACACCGACACGGCCGTACGCCGCCATCTGTCCCGCCTCTACGGCACCTCCACGGCCCGCTGGGAGACGCTCGCCGTGCACCACACCGCGGAGGCCGTTCCCGCCATGCGCCCGCCGCACGACATGAGGCGCCCGGTACGGCTGCTGGCGGGCCTGTACGTGTGCGGCGACCACCGGGACACCAGCACCGTCCAGGGGGCGCTGCACTCGGCCCACCGGGCCGCTGCGGCGATCCTGGGCGACCTGGGCGCCGGCCGCCCGATGCACCGCGCGGACCCGACGGCACGAGCGGCCGCCTGAGACCCGGCCCCGGCACCTGGGGCAGAGGCCCGGCACCACCACCGGGCCTCTGCCCGGGCCTCAGCCCAAGGCCGCCACCCTGTCCCGGTAGCCGCGTACGGGGGTCGCGTCCCTGTACGGCTCCAGGCGGCGTTCGAAGTCCTTGACGTACTCCACCGCCCGTACCGAGCGCATGTCGGCGGCCTGGGCCGCCGCCTCGGCGGCCAGGCGGCAGGCCTGGTCCAGGTCGCCGAGGCCGAGACGGGCGGTGGCCAGGACCACCCGGCAGAACAGCCGGCTGCGGGCGTGCGCCGGTGCGCGGAGCTGGAGGGCGCGCTCGGCGTGCTGGGCGGCGGCGCGGTACTGCTGGAGGTCCCGGTGGCAGTGCCCGGACTCGTCGGCCAGCCGGCCCTCGTCGAAGCGGGCCCAGGAGGGCACCTCGTCCCCGGGCCTGGCCGCCTCCAGGGAGCGCTCCGCGCGCACCAGGGACGCGGTGCAGGCGCGCACTTCGCCCAGCACGCCGTGCCCGCGCGCCTCGGCGGCGTGCAGCAGCGCCTGCATCGCGGGCGGGGCCGAGCCGCCGAGCCCCTGCTGGGCCACCCGCGCGAGCTGCACGGCCTCCCGCCCGTGTCCGAGGTAGACGGCCTGCCGGCTCATGGTGACCAGCACATAGGCGCCGTAGGGCCGGTCCCCGGCGGCCTGGGCGAGCCGCAGTGCCTGCACGAAGTAGCGCTGGGCGAGCCCGTGCGCGGCGATGTCGTACGACGTCCAGCCGGCGAGCCGGGTCAGGTCGGCGGCGGCCCCGAAGAGCCGGCGGCCGGTCTGCTCGCCGTAGGTGCCGCGCAGCATCGGCTCGCACTCGTGCTCCAGATAGCGCACCAGGGCCTGGCGGGCGTGGCCGCCGCCGTACAGGTCGTCGAGGGTGCGGAACAGCTCGCCGACCGAGCGCAGGGCGGCGATGTCGCCGCCGGTGACCTTCAGGCCCGGCTCCCGTCCGGCCGGGACCCGGTCGGCCCGGACCCGCTGCCGGGGCACGCCGGGCACCGAGGGGTCGGGCACGACGAGGGCGGGCCGGTCCGGGCGTCCCTGGACGGGGACCCGGGCGGCCGGTGCCTCCGCGCGGGCGACCCGGTCGTCGGCCCGGCCGATCAGCCAGTCCCGGCTGGGCACGACGAGCCCCGCCGGGGTGAAGGCGATCCTGCGCAGTTCGGCGTGGCTGCCGCAGTCCTTGCGCCACAGCCCGCCGACGATGTCGACGGCCTCCTCCGGGGTGGCGGCGAACTCCAGTCCCGCGTAGACCGGGGCGCAGGCGTCCAGACCGAGGTCCTGGGCGGTCAGACGGCGGCCCAGGCGCCGGGTGAAGACCTCCGCGATGAGGGCGGGCGTGGTCCCGCGCGGCTGCTGGCCGCGCAGCCAGCGGGTGACCGACGTCTTGTCGTATCTGAGGTCGAGCCCGTGTTCGAGACCGAGCTGGTCGACACGACGGGCCAGACCCGCGTTGGAGAATCCCGCTTCTGCGATGAGCGCGGCGAGCTGGCGGTTGGGAGTGCGCTGCGCGGGTCGTTCCGTCATCTGCGGTGCGGTCTCCTGCCTCTCGGGCAGCCACGCGGCCGCGTGGTGTCCGGATTGCCTGTGAGCAGCCCTTATGGCCTCATGAACGGCGCGAATGTAGCGGAGAGTGAGCAGCTGACCGCAGAGTTCGACCACCATTCATCCGATCGTGTGAGGATTGCCCGCGGAGCTGACGCGTTCCGGCCGGACGTACAGTGACGTGGGCACGTTTCGTGCCTTACGACCTTCCAGGGAGGCGTTCGCCGTGAGTGAGCTGCGGTTCGTCCGCATGGGATTCGGTGCCGAGGCCGTGGACTACGTCCAGGCCTGGGACGAGCAGCGCCGGGTGCACGCCGCCCGGTTCGCGGACGAGGTCCCCGACACCGTGCTGCTGCTCGAGCACCCCCCGGTCTACACGGCCGGCCGGCGGACCGAGGACAGCGAGCGCCCGCTCGACGGCACGCCCGTCATCGACGTGGACCGCGGCGGCAAGATCACCTGGCACGGCCCCGGCCAGCTTGTCGGCTACCCGATCCAGAAGCTGCCCCGCCCGGTGGACGTGGTGGCCCACGTGCGCCGCCTCGAGGAGGCGCTGATCCGCGCCTGCGCGGAGTTCGGCCTGGAGACCACGCGGGTCGAGGGGCGCAGCGGCGTGTGGGTGCTGGGCGACCCGGTGGAGCAGCGGCCCACCCTGGGCGGACTGTCCCTGGACTTCGACCCGCGCCTGGCCGACGACGAGTTCGACCCCCGTCTGAACGGTCCGGAGTACGCGCCCTCCAACGCCGGCCAGCGCCGCGAGGACCGCAAGATCGCGGCGATCGGGATCCGGGTCGCCAAGGGCGTCACCATGCACGGCTTCGCGCTGAACGTGAACCCGGACAACAAGTGGTTCGACAAGATCATCCCGTGCGGGATCCGGGACGCGGGCGTGGCCTCGCTGGCGGGCGAGCTCGGCCGGGACGTCACGATCGAGGAGGTGCTGCCGGTCGTCGAACGGCACCTGCGGGACGTCCTGGAGAACGCGGACCTGAAGCCGCGGGAGATCGAGAAGGCCACCGCCTGACCGGGGACCGCCGGGGGGAATGATCCCCCAGGCCCGCAGGTTGGCCTCCCCCACGGGGCGCAACAAGCACGGGCGTACCCTGGTGTACGCCGAAGAATCGAAGCTACAGGGAGCCGGTCGTGTCCGCAGTCGCACCCGACGGACGCAAGATGCTGCGCCTGGAGGTCCGCAACAGCCAGACCCCCATCGAGCGCAAGCCCGAGTGGATCAAGACCCGGGCGAAAATGGGCCCCGAGTACACCAAGATGCAGAACCTCGTGAAGAGCGAGGGCCTGCACACGGTCTGCCAGGAAGCCGGCTGCCCGAACATCTACGAGTGCTGGGAGGACCGCGAGGCGACCTTCCTCATCGGCGGCGACCAGTGCACCCGGCGCTGCGACTTCTGCCAGATCGACACCGGCAAGCCGGAGGCCCTGGACCGCGACGAGCCGCGCCGCGTGGGCGAGTCCGTGGTCACCATGGACCTCAACTACGCCACCATCACCGGCGTCGCCCGCGACGACCTGGAGGACGGCGGCGCCTGGCTGTACGCCGAGACCGTGCGCCAGATCCACCAGCAGACGGCGGACCGCGAGAGCGGCCGTACGAAGGTCGAACTGCTCGCCCCGGACTTCAACGCCGTCCCCGAGCAGCTCGCGGAGGTCTTCGACTCCCGCCCCGAGGTCTTCGCCCACAACGTCGAGACGGTGCCCCGGATCTTCAAGCGGATCCGCCCCGGCTTCCGCTACGAGCGTTCCCTGAAGGTCATCACCGAGGCCCGCGACTTCGGCCTGGTGACCAAGTCCAACCTCATCCTCGGCATGGGCGAGACCCGCGAGGAGGTCGTCGAGGCGCTCAAGCAGCTGCACGACGCGGGCTGCGAGCTGGTCACCATCACCCAGTACCTGCGCCCCTCCGTGCGCCACCACCCGGTGGAGCGGTGGGTCAAGCCGCAGGAGTTCGTGGAGCTGAAGGAGGAGGCCGAGCAGATCGGCTTCTCGGGCGTGATGTCGGGTCCGCTGGTACGGTCCTCCTACCGCGCCGGGCGGCTGTACCGGATGGCCGTCGAGAAGCGGGGCACGTACATCGCCGCCCAGGCGGTCTGACCCGGCTGACCAGCCGTCACCACTCCCGCCCCACCGGCGGGCGGAGAGTGTGTGAAATCGGGCACAAGAACCTACTGCCCGGTAGTGGCCGATACGACGCGGTCCTGACCGTCGCCGCAGATGAGCGCCTCGGCAGGGCCGCGTCAGCCTTTCGGACCGCGGCCGCGAGGCTTCATCGGTGTTTGACCGGCCGGTCACGTCCTGGTAACACCAAGCAGTGACCCTGGACTCACGCCCCGTACACCAAGAGCCGCCACGAGGGGGACCTCCCATGCAGGCCGCGCACGTTCGCGCCACCGCGATCCCGTCCTTCACCGTCGCACTGCGTGCGGTCGAGTCCCTGCTCATGAGCAGCGGCCAGCGCACCGCCCGCCGCAACGCCTGGACCTCCGTCCTGGAGGACCGCCGCCGGGCCAAGGACCGCGTCGAGGCGCAGCGCGTCCTCGACCAGTTCCCCGCCGTCGGCCCCTGATCGCTCCTCCCCACCCCTTCCCACCTGCTGCCCAAGGCCCGCACGGGCACTGCCGTCGAGGGCCGCTCCGGGAGCCACGTAGACTTCGTGGCATGGCGAGGAAGGACAACGCAGCCGAGGCTGCCAACCCCGGGCGACTGAAGCAGATCGCTCTGACCTACAAGATGACCCGCAAGGCCGACAACAAGATCGGTCTGGTACTCGCGGGTGTCTTCATCATCACCTTCGGTGTCCTTCTCGGGATCGGCTTCGCGATCGGCCACCCCGTCTACCTCGGCATCCTGGGCCTGCTGCTCGCCTTCCTCGCGACGGCGATCATCTTCGGACGCCGGGCCGAGCGCGCCGCGTTCGGGCAGATGGAGGGCCAGCCGGGCGCCGCCGCGGCGGTCCTGGACAACGTGGGCCGCGGCTGGACCACCACTCCGGCGGTGGCCATGAACCGCAGCCAGGACGTGGTGCACCGAGCGGTCGGCAAGGCCGGCATCGTGCTGGTCGCCGAGGGCAACCCGAACCGGGTGAAGTCCCTGCTCGCCGCCGAGAAGAAGAAGATGAACCGGATCGTCGCGGACGTCCCGGTGCACGACGTGATGGTGGGCAACGGCGAGGGCCAGGTCCCGCTGAAGAAGCTGCGCACGACCCTGCTGAAGTTCCCGCGCGTGCTGACCGGCCCGCAGGTCACCGCCACCAACGACCGGCTGCGCGCCCTCGGCGACCTGATGAGCAACATGCCGGTGCCGAAGGGTCCGATGCCCAAGGGCATGCGGATGCCGAAGGGCGGCCCGAAGACCCGCTGATCCCGCACAGACACCTCTACGACGACGGGGCGCCCGGAGACCACTCTCCGGGCGCCCCGTCGTCGTAGGAACGCTTCTGCTTACGGATACCGCTAGGGCCTGTTGCGAAAGTCCCGCCTGCCTCGCGACGCCATGCACGCCCTCTCGCCGCACCGGGCCCTGACCCAAGTACATCCAGTACGAGGGCCAGGGCCCGGCACGCCGAGAGCACGCACCTGACGCCGCGAGGCCCGCCCTCCGGGCGGACGACGGGACTTTCGCAACAGGCCCTAGATCCGGACCTCCACGGTGCCCGCCAGCCGGTCGTGCAGGCCGCGGCCGTCGCGGTCCCAGATCAGGGCGGGGACGGCCAGGCACAGCAGGACCGTGCGCAGCAGGGCGCGCAGCGGCTGGACGCGGCCGGTGGCGAGGGCGACCACGCGCAGGCCGAACAGGCGCTTGCCGGGCGTGAAGCCGATCGTGCCGACGGTGAGGACGCCCAGCGCCAGGAAGATGAGCAGCGCCCAGTTGCTGGTGGCCTGGTGGTAGCCGTGCGTGATCAGGCCGTAGGCGATCCACAGGCACAGCGCCCAGTCGACGGCCAGCGCGCCGAGCCGCCGGCCCGGACCCGCGATCGAACCGGGTCCCTCCTCCGGCAGCCCCAGTTGCCGACCCCGGTAGCCGAAGTCCGCGCCGGCGTCCTCCATGGCCGCGCGCGGGCCGGACAGCCATGATCCCATTGCTTGCCTGTTGTCCACCCGACCACCGTACTGCGACGCTGGAATCAGGGGGGTCGGCGGGGTGTCCGCGACCGTGACCGCCACCCGAGCCGGTTAACTTCAGCGAAACAAATGAGTCACGCCCGGGAAATCACCCGTCCCTAGGGTCGAGCACAGCGTGTGCCACCGCACCGGCCGCACCAACGATCTACCACCCCGGCGGGACGGTCGGGAGTAGGAGGAGCTGGATGTTCCAGAACGCCGACGAGGCCAAGAAGTACATCGCGGACGAGGACGTCAAGTTCATCGACGTCCGGTTCTGCGACCTGCCGGGCGTCATGCAGCACTTCACGTTGCCCGCCGAGGCGTTCGACCCCGACGAGGAGCAGGCGTTCGACGGGTCCTCGATCCGCGGCTTCCAGGCCATCCACGAGTCCGACATGGCCCTGCGCGCCGACCTGTCCACCGCGCGGGTGGACCCGTTCCGCCGGGACAAGACTCTCAACATCAACTTCTTCATCCACGACCCGATCACCGGCGAGCAGTACTCCCGTGACCCGCGCAACGTGGCGAAGAAGGCCGAGGCGTACCTGGCGTCCACCGGGATCGCCGACACCGCGTTCTTCGGCCCCGAGGCGGAGTTCTACGTCTTCGACAACGTCCGGTTCCGGACCGCCGAGAACGAGTCCTTCTACCACATCGACTCCGAGGCGGGCGCCTGGAACACCGGCGCGCTGGAGGACAACCGCGGCTACAAGGTCCGCTACAAGGGCGGCTACTTCCCCGTCCCGCCGGTCGACCACTTCGCCGACCTGCGCGCGGAGATCTCCCTGGAGCTGGCGAAGAACGGCCTGAAGGTGGAGCGCCAGCACCACGAGGTGGGCACCGCCGGCCAGGCCGAGATCAACTACAAGTTCAACACGCTGCTCGCCGCCGCGGACGACCTCCAGCTCTTCAAGTACATCGTGAAGAACGTCGCCTGGCGCAACGGCAAGACGGCGACCTTCATGCCGAAGCCGATCTTCGGCGACAACGGCTCGGGCATGCACGTCCACCAGTCGCTGTGGAGCAACGGCGAGCCGCTGTTCTACGACGAGGCCGGCTACGCGGGCCTGTCGGACACCGCCCGCTACTACATCGGCGGCATCCTCAGGCACGCCCCGGCGCTGCTCGCCTTCACCAACCCGACGGTGAACTCGTACCACCGCCTGGTGCCGGGCTTCGAGGCCCCGGTGAACCTCGTGTACTCGCAGCGCAACCGCTCCGCCGCGATGCGCATCCCGATCACCGGCTCCAACCCGAAGGCCAAGCGCGTGGAGTTCCGCGCGCCCGACTCCTCCGGCAACCCGTACCTGGCCTTCTCGGCGCTGCTGCTCGCGGGCCTCGACGGCATCAAGAACAAGATCGAGCCGGCCGAGCCGATCGACAAGGACCTGTACGAGCTGGCACCCGAGGAGCACGCCAACGTCGCCCAGGTCCCGACCTCGCTGGAGGCCGTCCTCCAGGCGCTGGAGGACGACCACGAGTTCCTGCTCCAGGGCGACGTGTTCACGTCCGACCTGATCGAGACGTGGGTCGACTTCAAGCGCACGAACGAGATCGCACCACTCCAGCTCCGCCCGCACCCGCACGAGTTCGAGCTGTACTTCGACGTGTGATCGGCGAAGATCTCATGGCGCAGGCCTCACGGTGAGGGCCGCCCCCCGTTTCCGGGGGGCGGCCCTCGGCCGTGGTGGGGTCAGCGGAGCACGGCTCGTGGGGCGGGTCAGCGGACCACGACCACCACCGGGCCGCCGCCGAAGCCGTACCCGTAGCCCCCGTAGCCGGGGCCGAAGCCGTAGCCCGGGCCGAAGCCGTAGCCGGGGCCGAAGAAGCCGCCGCGGCCGAAGCCGCCGCACCAGCGGGACCACCAACCGCAGCCGCCACCGTGGGTGAGGTTGGTGGAGACGGCGGAGACGTGGGCGGGAGCCGTGGCCGGGGTCGCTGCCGAGGCCGTGCCCGCCGCACCGAGGGCGGTGCCGGCCGCCATCAGAACACCGACTGCGGACGTTGCGAGGAGACGCCTTGCACGCTGTGCTTTCATGGGAATACCTTCCTTTCCACCCCCTCGTGCGGGTTCGGGCACGAGAAGAATGGCCGCGGCCGCAGCCGGAAAGGGTTCGGCGGCGCGGTCGTAGGTGTTGCCGCGTGGGTACAGGCGGCAGGGCCCGCGCGGACGCGCTGTCAGCCCCCGTGAGCAGGGTCTTCGGCCGACGCCGGGCCTGTTCCCGGACCGCCGCCCTCACCCATAGAGGCTAGCTTCCCTGCGGGCGCGCAGCATCTCGAGCGATCGCTTCACAGCAACGATCGCTTCACAGCACTCCCGTGGTCAGGGGATGATTCCTCGTCGGCATCAAGGACGGATAAGGACCGGAGAGGTAACGGGGATGACCGAGCACGACGACCTTGAGCGGGAGTTCGATCACCGGTGGGCGCGTGCCGCCGAGCACAAGGAGCCGTCGGCCCGTGCCCGGATGCTCGCCGCGCGCTGGAAGCACAACCCGCCGGGGCCGGTCCCGTTCCGCGCCGACCCCGACCCGGTCGCTCCGCGCCGTTCCTCGTGGATATCCACGGTCCTGGTGCTCGGCTGCGTCGCCGCGGTGATCGTGCTGCTCGGCTACGGCCGGACGCACGGCTACCTCTGAGGCCTTTCGCCGAGTTCCGGGGCCCCCGGGCGCTCACCCCCCGCGCACGCGGGCTCACAGGCGGCTTTTGCCCCTCCTGGAGCTGATCGGGACCGCTTCATGGGCATCCGCAGGTGCACACTGGATGGCGGGACGAGTGCCTGACTGCGGGGTGATGGAAGATGCAGAGCCGCTTCCGGAGCGACCGACGGCTGACCGTGCGCATGGGGGTCACGCTGTTCCTGCTCGGGTTGCTCTACGTGGCGTTCGTGGCCGTGCTGATCGTGCTGCTGAAGTCCTGGGTGCTGGTCGTGGTGATCGCGGCCGGCATGCTCGGCGCCCAGTACTGGTTCTCCGACCGGATCGCCCTGTTCGCGATGCACGGACAGGTGGTGGAGCGTGAGGAGTACCCCCAGCTCCACGCGGTGGTCGACCGGCTGTGCGCCATGGCGGACATGCCCAAGCCGACCGTCGCCGTGTCCAGCATGGACATGCCGAACGCGTTCGCGACCGGGCGGAACCCGGACAACGCCGTGGTATGCGTGACCACGGGGCTGCTGCGGCGGCTGGAACCGGCCGAGCTGGAGGGCGTGCTCGCGCACGAGCTGTCGCACGTGGCGCACAAGGACGTCGCCGTGATCACGGTGGCCTCCTTCCTCGGGGTAGTCGCGGGCCTGGTCGTACGGTTCGCCTTCTATTCGGAGCTGTTCGGCGGGCGCGGACGCAAGGACCAGAACACCCTGGCCCTGTTCGCCATGGTGATGGGCGTCTCCGCGGCCGTGTACGCGATCAGCTTCCTGCTGATCCGGGCACTGTCCCGGTACCGGGAGCTGGCCGCCGACCGGGCGGCGGCGCTGCTGACCGGACGGCCCTCGGCGCTGGCCTCCGCGCTCACCAAGGTGACCGGTGACATCGGCCGGATCCCGTCCGAGGACCTGCGTACCGCACAGGCCTTCAACGCGTTCTACTTCACTCCGGCACTGGGCGCCGAGCCCGGTATCTCCCGGCTGTTCTCCACCCACCCGACCCTGGAGCGGCGGCTGGAGGAGCTGGCGCGGATCTCCGCCGAGCTGGGCGAGGCCGCGACGCCCGGGAAGGCGGGCTGAGGATGGGGCTCCTGGACATTCTCCTCGGCCGTACCAAACCCGCCCTGCCCGACCTCGACCAGTTGTTCGCGCTGCCGTCGGCGGCCGTGACCCTGGAGGCGGCGGCCGGCTTCACCCCGACCGGGCAGGGCGCGGTGTGCTTCGCCACGGTCGAGGGCGCCGCCTTCGAGCAGACGCACCGCGAGGTCCAGGCCCTGCTGGACGCGGACGCCGACCGCGAGGGGCCGCCCGTGGAGCTGTCCCAGGACGCCTACGGCTACTCGTGGCTGGTCTCCCGCCGTGGCCCGGACCAACTGCCCGAGCTGGTCAACGACCTGCACGCGGTCAACAGCGCCATGGAGGTCAACGGCTTCGGCCCCCAGCTCCTGTGCTCCCTGGCCGGCTTCCACGACGACGCCGACCGGCGGCTGGCGCTGGTGTACCTCTACAAGCGGGGCACCTTCTACCCGTTCGCGCCACTGGCCGGCCGGGCACAGCGGCGCGACAACTCCCTGGAACTCCGGGTGAAGGCGGCCCTGGCCGACGATCTGCGCATCGAGCAGGACCTGACCCGCTGGTTCCCGGTGTGGGGCGCCCCCGGCCTGTGACCGGGCCCCGGCGCACGAGCCGGGCCGGCCGCCGCGATGTGTGCGCCGCGCGTCTGGACCTGCTGGCGGCGCAGCTCGTACGGATCCACGGTGTCGTGCCGGACGAGCGCCCCCGGCGGTACGAGGCGTGGACGTCACCGGAGCGGGTGCGTGCCCGGCCTGGTGCGCCGTGGGAGCGTGCGGTGGACGTGCTCCGCCGTGAGCCTCCGGAGTACGAGGGCTGCTTCCTGCACCGTGACTTCCACCCCGGGAACGTGCTGTTCACCGGTGCGGGCGACGATGCGCGGATCAGCGGTGTCGTCGACTGGGTGGAGACCTCGTGGGGTCCCGCCGACCTCGACGTGGCGCACTGCTCGACGGCTCTCGCGCTGCTGCACGGCCCCGAGCACGGCCTGGGTTTCCGGGACCGCTACCAGGCCCACGGGGGACGTCCGCTCGCCGACGGCCCGGCCCACCTGTACTGGCGGCTGCTCAACGCCCTCCATTACGCCCCGGACGCCGCCGCACTCGCCGGCCCGTGGCGCGAACTCGGGCGGACCGACCTCACCCCGGAGGTACTGGAGGACCGGCTGCGGGCGTACGTGCTCGGGCTGATGGAACGGTACGGCTGAGGCCGGTTCGGCGACGGCGGGACGGGGCCGGTGTCAGTGGCGTCGGGGAGGATGCGGTCAGGCACTACTGGGGGCGGAGGTCTCGTGGGCGAGGAACCGCGGTACATCGACGTGGCGGAGCGGCGGGCCAGGCTCGCCCTGCGGCACCGGCTGGCCACCGGCACGCGGGCGAGCACACCGGAGGAGGTCGCCCGGGCGCTGGTCGCACTGCACGGGACGGACCCGGCGACGGTGTACCTGGGCGTGGGCGCCCGCCTGGCGGACCCGGCCGGAACGGTGCCGCGCACGGAGCACGCGCTGTACGAGGACCGCACGCTGGTGCGGATGCACGGCATGCGGCACACGGTCTTCGTCTTCCCGGCGGAGCTGACCGCCGTCGTCCACGCCTCGACCGGCATCGCCGTCGCCGCCCGTGCCCGCGCCGCCCTGATCAAGGACATGGCGAAGGCGGGCGCGCCGGACGCGGCCTGGCTGACGGAGGTCGAGGAGTCGGCGCTGGCCGCGCTGGCCCGGCGTGGGCAGGCCACGGCCGCCGAGCTGGCCCAGGACGAGCCGCGGCTGCGGGAGCAGTTCGCGTACGCGGCCGGGAAGAGCTACGAGGGCGTGCACACGGTCTCCTCGCGGCTCCTGCGCGTCCTCGGCGTGGAGGGCAAGGTGGTCAGGGGCCGGCCGCTCGGCTCCTGGACGTCCACCCAGTTCCGCTGGGCCCTCGCGCCCGAGCATCCCGAGCTGGACGTCGCCGGCGCGCAGAGCGATCTGCTGCGCCGCTGGCTGGCGGCCTGCGGCCCGGCGACCGAGGCCGACCTGAAGTGGTGGACGGGGTGGCGTGTGACGGACGTGCGGCGGGCGCTGGCCGCGGTGGGGGCGCGGGAGGTGAGGGTGGACGAGGGCACGGCGTACGTCACCGGGGACGACGTCGCCCCGGTGACCGGTCCGGAGGAACCGTGGGCGGCCCTGCTGCCCGGCCTCGACCCCACGGCGATGGGCTGGCAGCAGCGGGACTGGTACCTCGCGCCCCGGCTGCGGCCGGCCCTGTTCGACGGCAGCGGCAACGTCGGCCCGACGGTGTGGTGGAACGGCCGGGTCGTCGGGGCCTGGGCCCAGCGAGCCGACGGCGGGATCGCCTGGCGGATCCTGGACCGGGAGGGGCTGGGCGCGGAGGCGGAGGCGGCGATCGACCGGCTGGCGCGGGAGCTGGAGAGCCGGCTCGGCCCCACCCGGGTCACACCGCGCTTCCGCACACCGCTGGAGAAGGAACTGGCGGCGTCGTAGGCCGGGCCGGGCGCCCGCGTCCACGGGGCGCCCGGCGTCCGGGCTCAGCGCGAGTAGCGCATCAGCGCCCGCACCATGTGACAGGTCGTGCCCGACGGCCGGTGCACGCCGATGAGTTCGGCGATGCCGCGGATCGTCTCGTCGCGGGCCTGGTGCGGCAGGTGGACGCCCGAGTCGAGCAGCGCGATGGCGAGCCGCATCGCCTTCAGACGGCGGTTGTGGATGACGTACCACTCCCGCGGCCGCCCCGGCGGCAACGGCCGCTTCGCCACGGGTTCGTAGGGCAGGTCGAGCAGGACGGGACGCTTCACGGTGGACTGGGTCGGCAACGGCTTCGGCTTCAGTGCGGCAGCGGCCACAGGCATCCTCCTGTCGCGGTGGGAGCGCCGCGGAAAACTCCGGCGACGCTCTCGAACACTGGGTCAATTCTACCGCCCGGCACTGACAACCGGGGCCTGCGAAGTTCATGAATCTGCGCAGGTGAAACACCATAATTGACGCCCTGTCACCAATGTTTCGCACGGGACGCAGGGTGCGGCAGAAATTCGAACAGACGGATTTGCCGGTCCCGGCCCCTGAAGTACCGTGGGCCGTATGGAGATCTGGATCAATCCGGCCTGTTCCAAGTGCCGCAGCGCCATCGGGCTGCTCGATGCCGAGGGGGCCGAGTACACCGTGCGCCGCTATCTGGAGGACGTGCCGACCGCGGAGGAGATCCGGGAGGTGCTCGGGCGGCTGGGGCTGGAGCCGTGGGACGTCACGCGGACGCAGGAGGCCGCCGCGAAGGAGCTCGGTGTCAAGGACTGGCCCCGGGACTCCGGGGCGCGCGAGCGGTGGATCGCGGCGCTGGCGGAGCATCCGAAGCTGATCCAGCGTCCGATCATCACGGCCGACGACGGCACGGCGGTCGTGGCGCGGAGCGAGGAGGCGGTGCGGGACGCGCTGGGGCGCGGGTGAGCGCCGGCGCGACGGCGTGCGGCGTCGCCGAAGCGGCGTGACGTGTCGCCAACTCTCCTATGACGCAGGTCACTTCAACTGACATCGCAACCGCTGAGTAACCTCGTGCGGCATCTCGTACCTAGCGGCGTACGCTCCCCCACCTCTTCAGGAGGCGCGCATGTCGCGTAGGCGCACTGTCAGCACCAAGAAGAAGGTCGCGCTGCTGGTCACGGCCGCGGCGGTGGCCGGCGGCGGGGCCTTCGCCCTCGCCGCCACGTCCAACGCCGCGCAGCCGGAGACCCCGCGGACCCTGTCCGCCGCGGACTCGACGGCCTGTCAGGGGCTCGCCACCGCCCTCGGCAACAACCAGAAGTTCATCGACGGCCAGCGGGCCGACCCGGACGCGCTGTCCGAGGCGCGGATCGCCAACCGGCAGGAGGTCATCGAGGAGATCAAGCGCAAGCAGGCCGCGTCCGGATGCACGGTTGGGGAGTCGGCTCAGGACTCCCAGGCCGGGCAGCAGGAGGCGCAGAACGGCCAGGAAGCCGGACAGCAGGCCGGACAGGAGAACGGACAGCAGGCCGGTGCCGCCGGGAACGCCGGCGGCGATGTCGCCGCGTCCGGCCGGCAGGTGTGCGAGGGCTCCACCGTGACGCTCTCCGGCGAGGGCGGCGCACCGGCCGCGTCCAGCAACCAGTTCCCGGCGGGCACCACCCTGAAGGTCACCAACCTGGACAACGACAAGGCCATCACGGTGAAGGTCACGTCCGTCTCCGGCAGTTGCGTCCTGCTCAACGACGCGGCCTTCGAGGAGGTCCGCGAGCCGGGCAAGTTCCTGATCCGGCGCGCGCTGATCGAGAAGGTGGGCTGACACCCACCCCACGACGGGAAGGGGCCCGCTGTTCCCAACCGGGAGCGGCGGGCCCTCGCCGTGCGCGGCGCCGGGATCGACGACCGCCTCACCGGCCCGCACTTCCGGACGGGTGGCGCGACCGCCGGGCGCCGGCTGCCCGGCGGGAGGTGTCCGCGCAGTGAGAAGAGGGTCCTGTCCAAACACGGGGTCTGCTTCAATGGGGGCATGGTCGGTTTCCGGGAGTGCGTCGCGACGAGCCGCGACGATCTGGAGCCGTTCTGGCCCTCCCGTCAGCACCACGACTTCGACCGGCTCTGTTGCCGCGCGCCGCACGCGCGGACCCGGTGAAGCCGTAACCCACCGGTCTCCGGCCCGCGCGGAACGACGTACGTCCCGACGCGCCCGACCACGAACTCGCGGCCGTCGGCCCTCCGGCGAACCTCTCCCGCGAAAAGAGCTGACCTGTCATGGCGACCACCCGTTCTCTGACCGACGCCTCCCTTCCCGCCCCCGTCTCCTCCCGCTCCCCCTCGCCCTTCTCCGCCTCTGCCCCTGCCTCCGTCTCCGCACGGCACCGGCTGCGGGCCGTGGGCCGGGACGACGTCGTGGGGATCGCCGATCTCCTGCCGCCCGGCGCCACCTGGCTGCCGGCTCCGCCGCACGCCCTGCCCAGGCTGCCGGGCCGGCCGCCGATGGTCGGATACCTGGTGCTCGTGCCCGCCGACCAGCAGCAGCCGCATCTGCCGGTGGCGGTGCCCGGCCATCCGGGCCGCCCGGAGGCCGGGGCGGACGGCGACACCGCGCCCGCTGCCGGCGACCCGCTCGTCCGCGTCGACACCGCACGGCGGATCGCGGAGGTGGACGGGCACGAACTCGACCTCACCTACCTGGAGTTCGAGCTTCTGGCCCATCTCGTGGCGCACCCGCACCGCGTGCACACCCGCGACCAGCTCGTCTCCACGGTCTGGGGCTACGGCCATGTGGGCGACGGTCGCACCGTCGACGTCCACATCGCCCGGCTGCGCCGCAAACTGGGCACCGAGCACCGCCGGGCGATCCAGACCGTACGCCGCGTAGGCTACAAGTACGCTCCGCCGGCCGGACGTTGATCTCTGCCGAGGGCAGAATCCGGTTCCCTGCCACGGCCCGGACGGGCACAGTCACCGGTATGAGACTTCTGGTGCTGGGTGGTACGGAGTTCGCGGGGCGGGCCGTCGCCGAGGCGGCGGCCGGGCGCGGCTGGGATGTGACGGTCCTGAACCGGGGGCGGCACGCGCCCGTTCCCGGAGTGCGGTCGTTGCGCGGCGACCGCACCACGCCGGACGGGCTCGAAGCCCTGACGGACGGCGCGTGGGACGCGGTCGTCGACACCTGGTCGGCCGCGCCCCGCGCGGTCCGGGACGCGGCGCGGCTGCTGCGGGACCGCGCCGGCCGGTACGTGTACGTGTCGACCTGCTCGGTGTACGCCTGGGCCCCGCCCGCCGGCTACACCGAGGAGGCGCCGCTGGTCGAGGGCGCCGAGGCAGGCGCAGGGCAGACGGAGTACCCGCAGGACAAGCGGGGCGGCGAGCTGGCCGCGGTGGAGGCCTTCGGGGCGGACCGCTCGGTGCTCGTACGGGCCGGGCTCATCCTCGGGCCGCACGAGAACATCGGGCGGCTGCCCTGGTGGCTGAACCGGATCGCGCGGGGCGGCCCCGTGCTGGCGCCCGGTCCGCGGGACCTGCCCCTCCAGTACATCGACGTCCGCGACCTCGCCGCGTGGATCCTCGGGGCGCTGGAGCGGGAGCTGAGCGGGCCGTACAACATGGTGAGCCCGGCGGGGCACGCGACGATGGGCGAGCTCCTTGAGGCGTGCGTGCGGGCCACCGGCGCCGACGCCGAGCTGCGCTGGACCGATCCGGAGACCGTGCTCGCGGCGGGCATCGAGCCCTGGACGGAGCTGCCGGTCTGGACGCCTCCGGGCAGCGAGGCCCACCGGGCGCTGGGCGGCGCCGACGTCGGCCGTGCCCTCGCGACCGGCCTGCGCTGCCGCCCCGTGACCGAGACGGTCGCGGACACCTGGACCTGGCTCCAAGCCCTGGGTGGTGCGGCCCCGCAGCGCCCGGGCCGGCCTCCGCTGGGCCTGGATCCGGCCGTGGAGGCGAAGGTGCTCGGGCTCTAGAGCGAAGAGAATTCCCGGACTCGAGGCGGCCTTGAGTTTCAGTTGGTGCTGCCGCAACTGCCAGGGCAGACACGGCAGTTGCGGCCTGAGTGACCCGAGAATCGCGCATCAATTCGTGGGTCGGCTGAACACGCCCGGGACCACGTCCGTATCCATGGGAGCCGCTTCACTCCTGTCGGGCGCCTCGATGCTGCCCCGCAAGGAAGTCAGAGGAGTTCCATGGGACGCAACACACGCAAACGCCGAATGCCGCTGGCCACCAAGGCCATAGCCGGGGCGGCGGCCCTAGCGCTCGGTGGGGGCGGGCTTGTCTGGGCGAACTACTACGCATCCGCGCACGAGTCGAAGAACGACGCGTGGGGAGGCAACCGGACGAAGGCCGTCAACGCGCAGGTCGCGACGATCAAGTGCCCGGACATCGGTCAGCAGCTCACCGCCGTGCCGGAGCAGGCCCGTGGAGAGGTCGACGGCGAACTCGCCACGCTCGACCAGCAGATCACCGAGGCCTACCAGCGGCTGGCCACCACGCGCGACGCGCAGGCCAGGGACGCGAGCTTCGTCCAGAACTCCATCCTGGGCCCGCTGAAGGACCGGCGGAAGGCGATCCTCGACCGGATCAGGCTGGAGATCAACCGGGCCGGCGGCAGGACGCCGGGCAACCTGGACGACATGGCGCCCTGCACCGGCACCCCCGTCGAGCAGAACCAGACGGACGCGGGCAACGGCGAAGGCGGTCAGGACAACGGCCAGAACGACGGCCAGGACAACGGGCAGGACAACGGGCAGCAGGGCGACAACGGCGGCCAGGACAACGGCGGTCAGAACGACGGCGGGCAGCAGGGCGGAGACGACGGGCAGCAGGGCACCGGCGGTCAGGCCGGAAACGGCCCGGTCGCGGCGGACTTCGTGGACATCACCACGGTCCAGGCCAACGTCAAGGCCAAGCCGCGCAAGAGCCGGGGCGCCTCGAACGGCACCTTCACCACACGCTGCGGTGTGAACGCCAACGGCAACCACAACACCGACAACGTGATCGTGGCGCCCGGCGTGGCCAACGGCGCCCACCACCTGCACGACTACGTCGGCAACCAGAAGATCGACGCGTTCGCGAGCAACGACACGTTCCTCCAGGGCGGCACGAGCTGCCAGAACAAGAACGACCTGTCGGCGTACTACTGGCCGGTGATCCGGGTCCAGGACGGCTCGCAGGACTTCGACCAGGACGCGGACGGCGGCGGCAAGGAGGGCAACGTCGGCCGGATCCTCAAGCCGCTCCAGGCGGAGATCAAGTACGTCGGCAGCCCGACCGGCAAGGTCGTCGCCATGCCGCAGTTCCTGCGCATCATCACCGGTGACGCCAAGACCACGACCAACGGTCTGGCCAACGCCAACGCGCACTGGAGCTGCACCGGCTTCGAGAACAAGGTCCAGCTGACGGAGCAGTACCCGATCTGCCCCGAGGGCAGCAAGATGGTCCGCACGTTCGCCTTCCAGAGCTGCTGGGACGGGCAGAACACCGACAGCGCCAACCACCGTACGCACATCGCCTTCGCCGACGATCGCGGCAACTGCCCCAGCGGCTTCAAGGCCATCCCGCAGCTCACCATGCGCCTGGTCTACGACGTGCCGCGGCCGACCGTCGAGAACGGCGTGGTCAAGAACGCCTACGCGGTCGACGGCTTCCCCGAGCAGCTGCACAAGGCGCACACCGACCACGACGACTTCATCAACATCACGACCGGCGGCCTGGCGAACAAGATCGCCAACTGCCTCAACACGGGCCGGAACTGCAAGTGACGCCCTGATCCGGTGACACCGGTCCGGTGACCTCGTGAAGAAGGCCGGCGGCGGGAGAGATCCCGCCGCCGGCCTTCGCCGTGTGCCCGAGTGACTCAGCCGCCGTGGGCGCTGTGGTCGGTGCCGGTCTCCACGTCGCCGCCGAGGGTGGCGCGCAGCGCGGTGACCACGCCGCTGTCGCCGACGGCGACCCACTTGCGGCCGACGAGGTAGGAGCCGCCGTAGTCCTTGGCGTCGTCGATCCACTCCCGCTGGCCGCGGTCGGTGGCGAAGGTGGCGAGGACGAACTTGCCGGAGGAGACGGTGCAGATCGCCTGCCGGATGGTGTCGGCGTCGGTCTGCATGTCCGGCTCGCACTCGACCTCGGCGGCCAGGCTCTCCAGGCTGCCGGTCGCCGTCGGCGGCACCTTCGCCGCCGCGCGGTCGCCGGAGCCGCACCCCGTCAGCGCCAGTGCCGCCGCGGCACCGGCCACCGCGAGCATCGGTCGGGTCACCCTCATCTGTTCCTCCGGTAGCTTCCGGCACTCCGTTCCCGGCGGCACGCGCCACAAGCATGCCGCGCCGGGCCCCGGCAGGGGGCCGCCCTTCGATACGGCTCCGGCGCGCACAGCGCTCAATCGGGTGGACGCCGCCTGCACACGCGTGCGAACGTGAGCCGGTGAACCAGGACTGGGAAGACCGCGTGGCCGCCGCCTGGGCCCGCATCGACGACTTTTCCGAGGACGAGGCGCCCGCGTTCCGGGCCGGGATCGACGCGCTCGTCGCCGAACTGCCGGACGGCAGCCCGCTCGGCCCGTTCGAGCAGGCCTGCGCCTGGGACTCCACCGGCCGCTCGGACCAGGCGGTGCCGCTCTACCAGGAGGCCCTGGAGCGCGGGCTGAGCGGCTACCGGGGCCGCCGGGCCAGGATCCAACTGGCCAGCTCGCTGCGGAACCTCGGCCGGCCGGAGGAGGGCGTCAAGCTGCTCACCCCCGAACTCGACGGTCCCTCCGACGAGTTGGACGACGCCGTACGGGCGTGCCTGGCGCTGTGCCTGTCCGGTCTCGGCCGTGACCGCGAGGGCCTGTCCCTCGTCCTCGGCGCCCTCGCGCCCCATCTGCCGCGCTACCAGCGCTCGATGGCGAACTACGCCCGGCTGCTGGTGGAGCCGGAGGACTGAGACCGCGGGCCACGGTGTGACCAAGGACCGGCTCGCTCGTTTGCCTGGACGTGCAGTCACAGGATGTCGCCCCGCGTCACAAGTCCTCCCCCGGGCCGGTCGTCGATGCCGAGCGGGCCGAGGCCGCGCTCGTCGAGCACTATCCGCGTCTGGTCCGGCTCGCCTATCTGGTGCTGCCGCCCGGGCTCGGGCGGGGCCGCCGGGTGCTGACGGCGCACGCGCTGGCCCAGCGGGCGCTGCCGCGGGGCAGGACGTCGGCGACCGTGATCCCGGCCCAGTCGGCCGGCCGCGAGTCCGACCCGGGCTACGCCTTCGTCCGCCTCCAGGTGATCCGCACGGCGCTGGGGGCGGGCCGCCCGCCGCGGCGCGGGATCCGGCCCGGACGCGCCCGCCTGCGGCCGCTGCTGCCCCTGGTGTGGGGGCTGCGCCTGTTCCCGCGCTCGGGCGGCGCCGACGAACTCGCCCTGGACCAGAAGCTGGCGACCCTGTCCGGGCCGGCCCGTGCCGCCTACGTCCTGCGCGGTCTGGAAAGGCTCCCCGACCCCGCCGTGCGGGAGGTGCTGACGGCCGCGGGCGTCGCCGACCCGGTCGCCGCGCTGCGCCAGGCCGACCGCCTGCCCGCCCAGTACGCGCTCCTCGACTCCCCGGAGTTCGACCCCTGCTCGTTGCAGGCCCGGCCCACCGATCTGAAGCGGCGCCGGCAGCACACCAGGGCCGCGCTCGCCGCGGCGGCGGCCCTCGCCGTGTGCGGTGCGCTGGTCGCGCTGCCGGGCGGCGGCTGGGGCCCCGACGGCGCCGCCGCGCCCGCCTACGCGCACAACCCGTCCGCGGAGGCCGCCCTCGACCCGGGCAGGCTGACCAGGATCGCCCCCACCGCCTGGCGGACCTCCGCGCGGCTCGACCTCTCCGTGTGGCCGGCCCGCGGGAACCTGGCAGGCGACACGGCCCTGCTGCGCCGCGCCCTCGCCGTCTGGGCCCGCCCCGGCGACACCGTACGGGTCTCGGCCACCCCCGGCACCGCCACGGGCGGCCCCGCGGGACCGCCGCAACTGCTCTACGCCGGCGAGGTCGACAACGCGCGCGTGGTGCTCTTCCACGACGGACTGCGCATCGCCCGCTACGCCGAGCCGAAGGACTCCGCGGCCGGGGCGGCCCTCGACTTCGCCCGGGTCGACGGCGCCGCCGGCGCCGAGGCGAGCGCGGTGGTGCTGGGCCGCGCCGACGGCAACGTCCGCTATCTGACGGCGCCCTGGGTGAAGGCGGCGGCCGAGCGGGACCTGCTCAAGCCGGACGCCGGGGCGATGGACCTCGGCCTCACGGGCGGCGTCACCGCGCCGCTGGCCAGCCCGGTCCAGCAGACCAACGGCTGCACCTCGTGGAACGTGCTCCAGCTCACCGGTGAGCCCGGCACGCCTCTCCTGGCCGACCTCGGCGAACTGGCCCCCGCCCACCTCACCACGGGCCGCCCCGACGCCCCGCAGGAGGCGTCGGGTGCGGCGGGGCTGCGTGCCTGGGCGCCGCTGGCCTGCTCGCTGGCTTCCGTGCGCGCGCAGGGCGTCCGGTCGGTCAACGCCTGGGAGTACGCCGAGCAGCCGCTGCCCGACGCGACCGGCTCGGCCGCGTGGGTGTGCACCCGCGCCGACACCTGGCGCGGCGACGGACCCCTGGTGCAGGCCCAGTTCCACACGCCCGGCGGGAAGTACGCGGCGGTCGCGGCCCAGGCCGAGAACGTGCCCGCGTGCGGCGCGCGCGATCCGCACGTCCTGGCCGGGGTGCTGTGGAAGTCGCAGGAGGGCGCCTGGTACCTGCTGGCCGCCGGCAGCCGGGACACCGCCTCGGTCAGCGCCACCGGAGGGGTCAGCGCCTCCGCCCAGGGCCACTTGCTCGCTGTACGGACCCGGCAGGGCGCACAGGCCGACCTGAAGGGGACGCTGGACGACGGCAGGTCCGTCACCGTGCTGCGCGGGAAGTGACCGGCCGGCGCGGCGGGGTGTGACGAGCCGCGGTCGAACACCGCGGTCGGTCCTTGCCGGTCCGTTCGGGGCCGGAATCGATCGGTAAGGTGTTCGTATGACTACCGGGGTTCGCCGCAGGATGGGAGTCGACGAACGACGGCAGCAGTTGATCGGCGTCGCCCTCGAACTGTTCAGCCGCCGCTCGCCCGACGAGGTCTCCATCGACGAGATAGCGTCGGCCGCGGGCATCTCGCGCCCGCTGGTCTACCACTACTTCCCCGGCAAACTCAGCCTGTACGAGGCCGCGTTGAAGCGCGCCTCGGAGGATCTGGCGGGCCGGTTCGCGGAGCCGCACGAGGGCCCGCTGGGAGCGCGGCTGCTGCGGGTGATGCGCCGGTTCTTCGACTTCGTGGACGAGCACGGGCCCGGTTTCTCGGCGCTGATGCGCGGCGGCCCGGCGGTTGGCTCTTCGACGACCAACGCGCTCATCGACTCCGTCCGGCAGGCCGCGTACGACCAGATCCTTTCGCATCTCGGGATCGATCAGCCGCCCGCGCGGCTGGAACTGGTCGTCCGCTCGTGGATCTCCCTCGCGGAGTCGACGGCGCTGATCTGGCTGGACGGCCGGCGCATCCCGCGTGCCGAGCTGGAGGTCCAGCTCGTGCACGACTTCGGCGCGCTGGTCGCCGTCGGCGCCGCCCACGACGAGGAGATGGGCGCACTCATGCGCGGGGCCTTCAAGGACGAGCCGGCCGACGGCCCCTTCCTGGACCTGGTCGGCCGGCTCGTCGCCCTCGCCTCCTGACGCTGCTCTCCAGCCTCGCTAGGCGTCGAACTTCCGGTACGAGGCGTCGAGGTCGCGGACCTCGGCCGACGCGTGCAGCGCCAGGCCCTCGGCCGGCTTCACATGCTGCCGCAGCGCCTCCAGGACCGCCTCCGTGAGGCGTGCCTTCGTCTCGTCGGTGCGCCCGGTCAGCAGGCCGACGGTGACGTGCACGATCGCGTGCCCCTCGGTGTCCGGACCGACGACGGTGTCCTCGGTCCGGCGGAACTGCGTCTTGCACGCCGGGGGCTTGGCGGCCGCGATCTCGACCGTGCGGGCGTGCAGCTCCCGCGCGAAGGCACGCCGGTCGAAGGCGTCGGCCAGCCGCTCGGAGTAGTCGACGGTGATCTGCGGCATGAGCTCTCCTGTTCCGGGCCGACCGGGGACCCGCGCTAGTTCCTGAACACCGCGACCGTACGCGCCGGGACCGTGAACGTCCCGGTCGCCCTCTCGTACGACGAGGTCCTGACCACCGGATCGGCGCCCGCCGTCTGCACCGGGTGCAGCCGGTACCCGGTGCCCGCCAGCTCCGCGACGCGCTGCCGCTGCCGTTCGGGCGTGGCGTTGAACACCACGACGAGATCGCCGAGCCTCATGGTGATCACGCCGGGCGTCTCGTCGCCGCCCGACAGCGGGAAGGACAGCTCCCGCTGCACCTGCGCCGCCGTGGCCAGGGAGAACACCTGCTCCGTCGTACGGATGCGCAGCAGGTCCCGGTACGCGGCCGAGGCGCCCTGGATCTGCGGGCAGCCCACCGCGACGGAGGTGAGCAGCGGCTTGGCGTACGGCCACTTGTCCCGGTTGTCGGCCGCCATGGGCAGCCCGCGGCCGAAGCCGTTGCCGTCGGCGCAGTTCCAGTGGATGGCGTTGAACCAGTCGCCGCTGTCGTAGGAGTTGCGGTCGAGGGACTTGGAGCGCAGCAGGTCGGTCCCGGCCTGGGACAGCGCGGGCCCCTGGGACAGCGCGGCCGTCGCCATGGCGAGGACCTGCATCCGGGCCCGGTCGTCCGCGCTCGTGGAGGACGGCAGTTTGTAGGCGAGGGCGTCGAACAGCGACTCGTTGTCGTGGGCGTCGGCGTAGGCGAGGGCGTCGCCGGGGGCGTCCGCGTACCCGGCGGGCGCGCCGTTGTAGTCGACCTCGGCGCCGGTGACCTCCCTGCCGCCGGTGTCGGTGAAGCGGTACGCGGCGAGGTTGCCGCTCAGGCCGACCTTGATCAGGTCCTGGTAGTGCAGCAGGCGGGCCTTCTGCTCGGAGCTGCCGCCGTTGGCCGGCGAGGAGTTGGGGTCGGTGTAGAGGCCGGAGGCGAAGCCCTGGACTCCGGGGTCGTCGTCGAAGGGGCCGCCACCGCGGACCGCGTCACGGGCCCGGTCGGAGAAGGTGGCGATGCCGGTGCCCGCCATGTTCTTCTGCGTGGCCTGGACGAACCGCGCGTCGTCGGCGACCTCGCCGAAGTTCCAGCCCTCTCCGTACAGGATGATGCTCCTGCCGTCGACGCCGTCATTCTTGAGCGTGAGGGCGTCGAGTGCCTTGCGGACCGCGAGCATGTTCGCCTTGGGGTGGTGGCCCATGAGGTCGAAGCGGAAGCCGTCGACCTTGTACTCCTTGGCCCAGGTGACGACCGAGTCGACGACCAGCTTGCCCATCATGGCGTTCTCGGGCGCGGTGTTCGCGCAGCAGGTGCTGTCGGCCACCGAGCCGTCGGCGAGAAGCCGCTGGTAGTAGCCGGGCACGATCCGGTCGAGCACGGAGGTGTCCGCCTGGCCGGCGGCGGCCGTGTGGTTGTAGACGACGTCCATGACGACGCGCAGCCCGTCCTGGTTGAGCGCCTGGACCATCCGCCGGAACTCGACGGTACGGGCCGTGCCGTCCGGGTCGGTGGCGTAGGAGCCCTCGGGGACCGTGTAGTGGTAGGGGTCGTAGCCCCAGTTGTAGGCGTCCTTCGCGGCGGTCGCCGCCACGCACGCCTGCTGCCGCTCGGAGTCGGCCGGGTAGGAGGCCGGGTCGCAGTCCGGGACCGCCTGGTCGGCCCTCCTCTCCGGGATGGTGGCGATGTCGAAGGCGGGCAGCAGGTGCACGTACGACGTGCCCGCCTTCGCCAGTTCGCGCAGGTGGCGGGAGCCGTCGCTGTTCTTGTCGGTGAAGGCCAGGTAGGTGCCCTGGTCCTTGGCCGGGACCGTCCGGTCCGCGACGGAGAAGTCGCGGATGTGCAGCTCCTGGATCTGGGCGTCCCTGAGCGGTACGGCCTTGGGCTTGGCCAGGCCCGGCCAGCCGCTCGGGGTGAGCGCCCGGTCGTCGAGGTCGACGACGAGGCTGCGCTCGGAGTTCGCGGTGAGGGCGACCGAGTAGGGGTCGGTGACCTTGTTGGTGACCACCTTGCGGACGGTGGGCGCCCAGACGGTCACGACGTACCGGTAGGGCTTGTCCTTCCAGGACGCCGGGCCGGTGACGGACCAGACGCCGGTGGTGTCGTCGCGGTGCATGGCGACCGTCCTGCCGTCCAGTTCCAGGGCCACGTTCCGCGCGGTCGGCGCCCACACGCTGAGTGTGGGCCTGCCCTGGTGGAAAAAGGGGCCGAGTTGCGCCTTGGCGGCAGGGGTGCCGTACACGTCGTCGAGCACGCCCGCGAGCTGGACGCCCGTCGCCGCGATTACGGCGCCGTTGGCGGCTCGCTGGGAGGCGACGACCTGGCCGCGCAGGGCCTCGCGGACGCGGGCGCGGTCGCGCGGGTCCACGGACCAGGCGGTGTAGTCCTTCAGGTGCGGGAACCTCGCCTGCTGGGCGTCGGTGAGCGTGGTCCTCGCCAGGCGCAGCCAGCGCTCGTCGTCGCTGGTCAGCGTTCCGTCCTGGACGGTGATCGAGCCGTCGTGGGAGTAGAGCAGCTGGGTGGAGGCGGCGCCTTCCACGCCCTTGAGGGCCACGGTGTCCCGGTCGATCCAGACCGCCTTCGAGGTGGTGAGGTCGAGGGCGCCCGCGCCGCCGGCGGGCTGCGGCAGCAGGGGCTTGTCCTGGCCGCTCATCAGCCACACCTCGTGGCCGTCGGCCGCCGTGAGGTCCAGGGACTGGTCCGCGGGCAGGTCCTTCTCGTCGCCCTTGTGGATGATGTAGCCGAGACTGGTGGCACCGTCGGTGAGCGGTACCTCGAAGACCGCGCCATAGGAGTCAGTCTTGACCGGCTGGAGGGGTTTCGACCAGTCGGTGGGGTTCGCGGCGCCGGTCCACACGTGCAGACCCCAGCCGTCGTAGTTCCCGTCGGCACGGTGGTAGTGGAGGACGGCCTTGGCCGGGTCCTGCGCCGGATACCCGGGGCGCGTGGTCCGTACGTCCTCCTTGCCCTGCTCGATCCAGACCTCGCCCGTCCGGGTGACGTCGATGGTCCGGTCGGCGGAGACGTCCTTGGTGCCGTCCTTGTCGATGACCAGGAAGCCGACGTCGGAGGCGCCCGGCTTCAGCTTGACGTACGCGAAGGCTCCGTAGGCGTCGCGGCCGGTGAACGGGTGGCTGTCCGGCCAGGTGGTCGACTCCCCGTCGGCGAGGTCGCCCCAGGCGTACAGGCCCCAGTCCGCGTAGTCGCCGTCGGCGCGCTTGTAGTGGACGACGGCGTAGTCGCGGGAGGCGGCGGTGGGGACCTCGGGGGCCGGCGGGGTGCCGGTGGTGGAGGCCGCGGTGGCGCCCGCCGTGCGCCCAGCGGAGTCGACGACGACGGCCTTGTAGCGCAGGGCGGTGCCGGCCGGGACGGTACGGGGCAGGGTCTGGGTGACCCGGTAGGGGGCGTGGTCGGCGGAGCCGAGCACCTTCCAGGGGCCGTTGCCGGTCTGCGCGGCGAAGACGACCCGGTCGAGCTGCCCGCCGGTGACGTCGGCGTTCAGCTCGACGGTGCCGGTGGCGCCCGCGGCGGGGGGCGTGAGGGTGACGGCCGGCTCGGTGGCGGGCCGGTCGAGGGTGCCCGCGGCCTTGAGCACGACGGCCGATCCGGCCGGGACGGTGACGGTGACCCTGCGGTCGGCGCCGGAGGTCACGGCGGCTTCGGTGCCGTGGATCCCGCGGTACGTCATGCGCGCCGAGCCGGTGGCGAACGTGGCCGTCCGCGCCTCGCCCGCGTTGTTGACGGCGACGACGTACTCGGCCCCGGTCCGGGCGTCGGTGCGGGTGAAGGCGTAGACGCCGGGCCCGTCCGCCGCGTACCGCTCGGTCTGGACCCCGTCGGCGAGGGCCGGGTTGTCCTTGCGGAGCTTCGCGAGGGCGGCGATCTGCCGGTAGAGGGGCGAGGAGGTGTCGTAGGCGTCGCTCGCGTGGCCGCGGCCCGTGCCGATCCGGTCGTCGTCGAGGTAGTCGGCGACCTTGGAGGCGAACATGGTCTGGCGGGCGTCCTTGTCGCCGCCGGAGCCGGTGAAGCCCTGCTCGTCGCCGTAGTAGACGACGGGGTTGCCGCGGCTGAGGAACATCAGCTCGTTGGCGAGCATGTCCTTGCGCAGGATCTCGGCGTCGGTGGCCTTCGGGTCGTCCTGCTTCAGGAAGTAGCCGAAGCGGCCCATGTCGTGGTTGCCGAGGAAGGTGACCTGCTCGTAGGCGTTGGCCTTGTCGGTCGTGTACCTGTAGTCGTCGCCGAAGACCCCCGCGAGCCTCTTCGCGCTGCCGCCCTGGGAGACGTAGGCGCGGGCCGCGTCCTGGAACGGGAAGTCGAGCGTGGCGTCGAGGCGGCCCTCGGTGACGTACGGGGCGTTCACGGAGGTGTCGGCGGAGTAGACCTCGCCGAACATGAAGAAGTCCTTGCGGCCGTGGGCGGCGGCGTACGCGTCGAGCGCCGTGGCCCACTGGGTCCAGAACTGCATGTTGACGTGCTTGACGGTGTCGATGCGGAAGCCGTCGACGCCGAAGTCCTTCACCCAGCGCTGGTAGATCCTCTCCATGCCGCTGACGACCTCGGGGCGCTCGGTCCACAGGTCGTCGAGGCCGGAGAAGTCGCCGTACGTGGCGTTCTCGCCGGCGTAGGTGGAGTCGCCGCGGTTGTGGTACATCGTGGGGTCGTTGAGCCACGACGGGACCTTGGCGTTCTTCTTCGCGGCCGGGACGACCGGCGTGCGCGGGAAGGAGGACGTGTCGACGGCGGGGAACTTCCCCGTGCCGTCCGCATAGGTGGCGTCGTCGAAGGGCCGGCCGTCCTTCGTCAGGTACGGGAACGCGCCCTTGGACAGGTACTCGTGGGCGCCGCCCTCGTAGTCGACGACGTCGGCGGTGTGGTTGGTGATGACGTCGAAGAAGACCTTCATGCCCTTGGCGTGCGCCTTGGAGATGAGGGTCGTGAGGTCCTTGTTGGTGCCGAAGTGCGGGTCGACCCGGGTGAAGTCGGTGATCCAGTAGCCGTGGTAGCCGGCCGAGGCGTCCTTCCCCGTCCCCTGCACGGGCTGGTTCTTGAAGATCGGCGCCAGCCAGATGGCCGTGGTGCCCAGACCCTTGATGTAGTCCAGCCGGCTGGTCAGGCCCTTGAGGTCGCCGCCCTGGTAGAAGCCCTTGTCGGTGGGGTCGTAGCCGGTGACGAGCCGTGAACCGGTCAGCCCGCCCCGGTCGTTGGCGGTGTCCCCGTTGGCGAAACGGTCCGGCAGGACGAAGTAGAACTGCTCCCGGGTGCTGTCGTGCCGGGCGGGCTCGGCGGCCAGCTTCGCGTCCGAGGGCGGCGCGGGCGGCTTTTCGGCGGCCCGCGCCGTCAGCGGCGGGAGGAGTGCTGCGGCAATCGCGGCCGCGGTGACGGCGGCGACGCGTCTGCCTGACGGGGTGCGGCGCCGCGAGGGCGCCGGCCATCTCGGTATCACGGGGTGAACTCCTTGGCGGTACGGCTCACTTGACTGCGCCCCCTCGCCCCGGCGTTCAACCACACCACCGGGCGCGGCCGCGACCGTATCGCCCGCGAAAGGCTTACTGCAATACCCCTGAAAGTCACAGCAAGCATTTTCAACGGACGGCGAGCCGGTACGTCGGCCGGCTCGACCGGCCGCAGGAGCAGGCGCGGGGTCGTCAGCAGCTCGACTTGCCCGCGTAGATGGCGAGGGCGGTGTTCGGGGCGACCGATGCCTTGAACCAGCCGCTGCCGTCCACCGTGACGGTCCTGTTGCTCTGCACATCGCAGTAGGTGCCCGCGGGGAGCGAGGTCTGGTACGAGCGATCGGCCGTCGTGTTCTCGTGGTTGATCACCACGTAGCCCTTGGCGCCGCGGCCGAACACGATGAGGTTGTTGCCGTTGTCCCACCAGTTGGTGACCGCCTGGCCGCGGGTGGCGTTGCGGAAGGCGACCATGGACTTGATCTCCGGCCAGGCGTGCTGGCACTTCCAGCCGTCCTGCCAGCAGGCGTTGACCTTGCCGCTGTTGGGGGGACCGGCGTCCGCGTCGGACCACTCGTAGGCGGAGTTGATGTCGGGGGCGCCGTAGGGCCAGGCCAGCATGAAGACGTTGGCCAGCGTGTAGTTCGCGCCGTTCTTGTAGCTGAGGGTCGAGCCGTTGCGCTCGGTGTCGTGGTTGTCGACGAAGACGCCGGCCACCGAGCTGTTCATGTAGCCCCAGCCCTCGCCGTAGTTCTTGAGGTAGGCGAGCTTCTCGTTGGTGAAGACCCGCTTGAGGTCGTAGGCGTAGCGGAACTCCTGGACGTCGCCGTTGCCCGTGTACTCGGTCGGCTGGACCGCCTCCCCCGCGCCGGAGATGACCTCCTGCTTCCAGTAGGCGGAAGGGTTCTTCAGCCGCGACTTGACGGTGGCGAGGTCGGCGGCCGGGATGTGCTTGGCCGCGTCGACTCGGAAGCCGTCGACGCCCAGGGAGAGCAGGTCGTTCATGTAGCCCGCGATGGCCTGGCGGACGTAGTCCGACCCGGTCCTGAGGTCGGCGAGGCCCACCAGTTCGCAGTACTGGACGTTGTAGCGGTCCTGGTAGTTGGTGATGTCGGTCCTGCAGTCGTTGAAGTCGTTGTTCGAGTACAGGCCCGGGTAGCCGTACTTCGTGTACGAGGAGCCGCCGGTGCCGGTGCCGCTGCCCGCCGACATGTGGTTGATGACCGTGTCGACGACGACCTTCACCCCGGCCGTGTGGCACGTGTTGACCATGTTCTGGAACGCCGCGCGGTCACCCAGCCGGCCGGCGATCCTGTAGCTCACCGGCTGGTACGAGGTCCACCACTGCGGGCCCTGGATGTGCTCGGCGGGCGGGGAGACCTGGACGTAGCCGTAGCCGGCCGGGCCGAGGGTGTTCGCGCACTCCTTGGCGACCGAGGCGTAGTTCCACTCGAAGAGGACCGCGGTGACGTCCTTGGTGCCGGGCGGGGAGGCGGCGGCGGGCGCAGCGAGGGCCACCGAGGCGGCCACGGCGAGGGCGGCCGCGCATGAAAGGGGTCTGCGGATGGTCATGTGGGGGTTCCTTCGTCGTTGAAGGCTCTTGCTGAAAGGTTCAGCAAGTCGTTGACCCCGGATGGTAGAAGGCCCGCCGCCTCAACGGGCAGCGGGCCGTGGGGAGTTGATGTGAAACTGTGACCTGCCGGGTCAGGCCGTGGTCCACCACACCGTCGTGTCGGAGGGCACCTTCGCCTCGCCGTCCGCCTCCGTGACCTCGCCGCTCGCGAGCAGCACACGGCCGTACGCCGGGGTGGTCACCGACTCGCCGGTCGTGTTGGCCACGCAGACGAACTCGCCGCGCCGGAAGGCGAGGACGCCCTCGGGGGCGCGCAGCCACTCCACCGCGTCACCGGCGCCCAGGTCGGGGTGGGCACGGCGGGCGGCGAGGGCCGAGCGGTACAGCTCCAGGGTGGTGCCCGGCACGCCCTGCTGGGCCTGAACGCTCAGCCGGCCCCAGTGCGCGGGCTGCGGAAGCCAGCTCCCCCCGCCGCCGAAGCCGTACGAGGAGCCCTCGCGGGTCCACGGGATCGGCACCCGGCACCCGTCGCGGAACCCGTCCTGGCCCGCACCGCGGAAGTACGCCGGGTCCTGGCGCACCTCGTCCGGCAGGTCCACGACGTCCGGCAGGCCCAGTTCCTCGCCCTGGTAGACGTACGCCGAACCGGGCAGCGCCAGCATCAGCAGCGTGGCCGCGCGTGCCCGGCGCAGGCCGAGATCGCGGTCGCCCGCGCTGCGGATCTGGGTGCCGAGGCCGGGCGGGTTGGCGAACCGGGTGGCGTGCCGGGTGACGTCGTGGTTGGACAGCACCCAGGTGGCCGGGGCGCCCACCGGCCGCATCGCCTCCAGGGTGCGGTCGATGACCTCGCGCAGCTCGTCGGCGTCCCACTCGGTGCCCAGGTACTGGAAGTTGAACGCCTGGTGCAGCTCGTCGGGGCGCACGTAGTTCGCGGTCCGCTCGACGGTCGGGGTCCACGCCTCCGCGACGAAGATCCGGTCGCCCGAGTACTCGTCGAGGATGTGCCGCCACTGGCGGTAGATCGCGTGCACGCCGTCCTGGTCGAAGAACGGCATGACATCGTTGCCCAGCAGCTTCAGCTGGTCGTGGCTGCCGAGGTCGGGCAGCCCTTCGGCCTTGACCAGGCCGTGGGCCACGTCGATGCGGAAGCCGTCGACGCCCATGTCGAGCCAGAACCGCAGGATCGAGCGGAACTCGTCGCCGACGGCCGGGTGGTCCCAGTTGAAGTCGGGCTGCTCGGGCGCGAACAGGTGCAGGTACCACTCGCCCGGGGTGCCGTCCGGCTCGGTGACCCGGGTCCAGGCGGGGCCGCCGAAGATGGACTCCCAGTCGTTGGGCGGGAGTTCGCCGTCCGCGCCCTTGCCGGGGCGGAAGTGGTAGCGGTCCCGCAGCGGGGAGCCGGGGCCCTCCGCGAGCGCGCGCTTGAACCATTCGTGCTGGTCGGAGGAGTGGTTGGGCACGATGTCGACGATGATCCGCAGGCCCAGCGCATGGGCGTCGCGGATCATCGCGTCGGCGTCCAGCAGGCTGCCGAACATGGGGTCGACGGCACGGTAGTCGGCGACGTCGTAGCCGCCGTCGGCCTGCGGGGAGGCGTAGAACGGGCTGAGCCAGACGGCATCCACGCCGAGGTCGCGCAGGTACGGCAGGCGGGAGCGTACGCCCTCCAGGTCGCCCATGCCGTCGCCGTCGCTGTCGGCGAAGCTGCGCGGATAGACCTGGTAGATCACCGCGTCCCGCCACCAGTCGCGGCGCGTGGCGACGGTGGTGGCAGCCGCTTCGGAGAGGGGGGATTCGGCCGGGAAGTGCTGCTTGCTCATGGCGTCCTTGGTGCGTCGGGTGTGCTCGGGCGGGGGCGAGAGCTCGGGGCGCTTGCTTGTCATGGGTGCGGGGACGGCGCCGGGGTGACGAGGCGGCCGCGGTGACAGCGGGGTCGGGTCGTTCACCGCGGCCGCCACCCGCGCGGGTCAGGCGCGCGGGAGCCGTTGTCGGGCGTGGGGGGCGGTCAGCCCTTGGTGCCGCCCGCGGTGAGGCCGGTGACGAGGTTTTTCTGGACAAGGTAGAAGAAGACCGACACCGGAACGGCGATCAACACCGCGGTGGCGGCCATGTAGTTCCACTGGGCGTCGTGCTCGCTGACGAAGCTCTGCAGGCCGACCGCGAAGGTGTACTTGGAGTCGTCCAGCATGAAGGTGGTCGCGAAGGCGACCTCGCCGACGGCGGTGATGAAGTTGTAGAAGGCCGCGACGGCCAGTCCCGGGCGGGCCAGCGGCAGGATCAGCCGCGCGAAGGTGCCGAAGGGGCTGAGCCCGTCCACGCGTCCGGCCTCGTCGATCTCGAACGGGATGGTGTCGAAGTATCCCTTGAGCAGCCAGGCGCTGTAGGGCACGGCCGTGGTGCAGTTGATGACGATCAGGGCCCAGTAGGTGTCGATGAGACCGAACCGGCTGAAGATCTCGTACATCGGCACGATCAGGATGGCGATCGGGAAGGCCTGGGTGAGCAGCAGCACCCACATCAGCTGCTTGTAGCCGGGGAACCGCATGCGCGAGACCGCGTAGCCGGTGGTGGCGGCGACGAAGACACCGATCAGGGTGGTGCCGAGGGCCACGATCATCGTCGACTTGAACCAGTCGAAGAAGGCGGTGTGCTGCAGCACGAAGCCGTAGTTGGAGAAGGTGAGCTTGCCGAGGATCTTGCCCGGGTGCAGGTAGTCGTCCTTGTCCGGGCCGAGGGACAGGAAGAACAGCCAGGCCACCGGGGCCAGCGCGATCAGACTCGCCAGGGCGAGGCCGCCGTGCAGCAGGGCGCCGCCGAGCCGGCCGCGCTCGCCCCGCCGGCGGGTGCCGCCCGGAGGCGCCGCGGCGGGGGCCTGGCCTGCCGGTGTCTTCGCGAGGGTCGTGGTGCTCATGGGGGCGGCTCCTGCGGCGTCAGACGGCGAGCTGGTCATTGCGCTTCAGCCAGCGGAAGTAGAAGGAGGTGAAGACGGTGAGGATCGACAGCAGCAGTACGCCGTACGCGGCGGACTGGGCGAAGTCGCGGGGCTGCTGTCCGAAGCCCAGGTAGTAGGCCCAGGTGACGAGGATCTGGGCGTCGGGCGCGCTGGTGGGGCCGAACAGCAGGAAGATGATGGCGAACTGGTTGAAGGTCCAGATCACGCCGAGCAGCACCACGGTGGAGCTGACCGAGCGCAGTCCGGGCAGGGTGACGTACCGGAACCGCTGCCAGGCGTTCGCGCCGTCCATCTCCGCTGCCTCGTAGAGCGTGGAGTCGATGGACTGGAGCCCGCCGAGCAGCGAGAGCATCATGAACGGCACACCGCACCAGGTGTTGACCATGATCGCGGCGAACCGCTGCCAGAAGGCGTCCTCCAGCCATTGCGGCTGGGGCAGGTGCAGAGTTCCGAGCATCTGGTTGAGCACACCGGAGTCGGCGAGCATGATCCGCCAGGAGAAGACCGTGACGAAGGCGGGCACGGCCCAGGGCAGGACCAGCAGCAGCCGGTAGAAGGTGCGCCCGCGCAGCTTCTGGTTGAGCATGAGCGCGAGGCCGAGACCGATGCTGTAGTGCAGGAACACACAGGCGGCCGTCCAGAAGACGGTCCACAGGAAGTGCGACCAGAACCGGTCGTACGAGGTCGGGCCGAACAGGATGTCCTGGTAGTTGTCCAGCCCGATGAACTTGTAGGTGGCCTCGATGTGGTTGACGCCGATGGTGCGCGCCGAGTTCAGGCTGTTGGCGTCGGTGAGGGTCAGGTAGAAGCCGCGGATCAGGGGGTAGCCGACGATGCCGCCGAGCACGAACAGCACCGGCGCGATCATCGCGTAGGCGTACCAGTGCTTCTGGAACGCGTTCCTCAGGCGCTGCGCCGGCCCGGGCCGAGGCGCGCGGTCACCGCTGCGTCTGCCGGTCGCGCGGTCGATGGCGACTGTCATGGTTCGACACCTTTTGCAAGATCAGGGAATGGGGCCGGGCGCAGGCCGGTGGCCGCCGGAGTGCTCCCCTTCCGCGTCGGCGGGGCACTCCGGCGGCCACGCCGGCTCACTTGGCGAAGTCGGGGACCAGCTTGGAGATCGCGAGCTCGGCGTTGTCCAGGCCCTTGTCCAGGGACTCCTTGCCGGCGGCCACCTTGGCCAGCTCGGTGTCGAGCGGGCCCCACAGGGAGCTGTACTCGGGCAGCGCCGGGCGCGGCTGGGCGGCGGACAGGACGCCCTGGTAGCCGGCGATGCCCGGGTCGGCCTTGACCTCGGCGGTGTAGGCGTCGTCGCGGGTGGGCAGCGTGGCGTTCTTCAGGGCGATGGTCTCCTGCGTCTTCGCCGAGGTCATCCAGTTCACGAACTTCAGGGCCGCGTCCTGGTGGGCCTTGTCCGAGCCGGCGTAGACGGAGAGGTTGTGGCCGCCGGTCGGGGCGCCCGCCTTGCCGGAGGAGCCGGCCGGGACGGTGGCGATGCCCAGGTTGGACTTGTCCGTGAACGCGGGGCCCTTGTAGAAGTTCGTGATCTCCCAGGGGCCCTGGACGATCGCGGCGACCTTGCCGTTGACGAACGCGTCCTGGATGTGCTGGTAGGCCTCGGCGGTGGTGTCCGCCTTGTGCAGGCCCTTGCCGTCGAACAGGCTGAGCCAGGTGCCGTAGCCCTTCTTGGCGGGCGCCGAGTTCATGGTGATCTTCTTGGCGCCGGCGTCGACGGTGTCGGTGCCCTCGCCGTAGAGGAAGTTCTGGGCGTAGTAGGCCTGGGTGGAGCCCCAGTAGCCGTCGACGCCGGTCTTGTCCTTGATCTTCGCGGCGGCGGACCTCAGCTCGTCCCAGGTCTTCGGCGCCTCGGTGATGCCGGCCTTCTTGAACAGGGCCTTGTTGTAGACCAGGGCCAGGGTGTCGGTGACCAGCGGGACGCCGTAGGTCTTGCCCTCGTACTGGGCCTGCTTGATCAGGCTGGGCTGGAACTTGTCCTGGTCGGCGAGGGCCTCGGTGCCGTCCAGCGGCACGAAGTAGCCCTTCTTGGCGAAGGCCGGGGTCCAGCCGACCTCGGAGCGCAGCACGTCCGGGGCGCCCTTGGAGCCGGCGGCCGTGTCGAACTTGTTCTGCGCCTGGTCGAACTGGACGTCGACGTACTTGACCTTGATGCCCTTGTTGGCCGCTTCGAACTCCTTGACCAGGGCCTCGTACGTCGGCGCCTCGTTGGTGGCGTTGGAGGTGTCCCACCAGGTGATGGTCACCGGACCGTCCGACTTGTCGCCGTTGTCGCTCCCGCCGCACGCCGTCGCCGTGAGGGCGAGGGACGCCACCAGCGCGGTGGCCGCTATGCCACGCCGCATGAGTTCTCCTTGAGGGTTAAGCCCGTGAACAGGGAACGGCCCCGTCCGCCGCCCTGCCGCCTTGCCGGCCGCGCCGTTGCCGCCGCCGGGCGACGCAGAACGTAACAGCGTTGCAAGCTCCGCGAAAGACCTTGCAGAAAAAAAGTGCAAGGCACCGGACGAGTTACCGCTTCGTGACCCACGCCTGAAGCGCCTACGCACCTGATTTCACGCGGACAGGCGGCCGATCGGACACTTGTGCAAGACTCTGCAAGCCCTTGCCAGACCGTGGCGGGGAAGGAATCATCCCGTTGCGGACCGGACGCCGAGACCCGGACGTCGACCGGACGCCGACCGAACACGAGGGATCGCGATGACGCAGCAGCCCGCAGCGGGCCGTTCAACGGCTCGCACCAGGCGCCCCATCGGTGGGCAGGGCGGGGGACGACCGGTACAGTCCGGTCATGTGACCACACGGCTTGCCGACATCGCTCTCCAGGCGGGGGTGAGCGAAGCGACCGTCAGCCGCGTCCTCAACGGGAAGCCGGGCGTCGCCGCCACCACCCGCCAGTCCGTGCTGGCAGCCCTCGACGTCCTCGGCTACGAGCGCCCGGTGCGGCTGCGGCAGCGCAGCGAGGGCCTGGTGGGACTGATCACCCCGGAGCTGGAGAACCCGATCTTCCCGGCGCTGGCGCAGGTCATCGGCCAGGCGCTGACCCGGCAGGGATACACCCCGGTGCTCGCCACCCAGACCCCCGGCGGGTCCACGGAGGACGAGCTGACCGAGATGCTGGTGGACCGCGGGGTCGCCGGGATCATCTACGTCTCCGGACTGCACGCGGACACGACGGCCGACATGGAGCGCTACGAGCGCCTGCGCGCCCAGGGCGTGCCCTACGTCCTCGTGGACGGCTTCTCCCCCAAGGTGCAGGCGCCGTTCATCTCCCCCGACGACCGGGCCGCGATGACCCTGGCGGTCACCCACCTCGCCTCCCTGGGGCACACCCGCATCGGCCTGGCCCTCGGCCCGAAGCGCTTCGTCCCGGTCCAGCGCAAGATCGAGGGCTTCGTCCGCGCCATGCGGGACCAGCTCGGCCTGGCCGCGGACGTCGTCGAGTCGGAGCTGATCCAGCACTCCCTCTACACCCTGGAGGGCGGCCAGGCCGCGGCCACCGCGCTCATCGAACGGGACTGCACGGCGATCGTCTGCGCCAGCGACATGATGGCGCTCGGCGCGATCCGGGCGGCCCGGCAGCGCGGACTCGAGGTTCCGCGGGACGTCTCCGTCGTCGGCTTCGACGACTCCCCCTTGATCGCCTTCACCGACCCGCCCCTGACGACGATACGCAAGCCGGTGCCGGCGATGGGCCAGGCCGCGGTGCGCACACTGCTGGAGGAGATCGGCGGGACGCCCGCGCCGCACAGCGAGTTCGTGTTCATGCCGGAGCTGGTGGTGCGTGGTTCGACCGCTTCGGCCCCCGGGGACCGCCATCGTCCCTGAGACGGAGAACATGCGAACGGAACCCGACCGGGGGATGATCGGTGGACGAACGCTTTTCTGGCAGACTCTGTGCCTATGGGTGATTCGACCGTGACACGACGGGAAGGCCGGGAAAAGGCCGTTCCACACCTCGTCACGGATGAACAGCGCCCCACCGCCCTGGAGCGGCTGCGCACCCCCCGCCGCCCGCGGCTGTGGTTCGAGATCCTGCTGATCGGGGTGAGTTACTGGACGTACTCACTGATCCGCAACGCGGTCCCGGAGCAGAAGGCCCAGGCGCTGCGCAACGCGGACTGGGTCTGGAGCGCCGAGCACCGCCTCGGCATCGCCGTCGAACACTCGGTCAACCACGCCGTGAACTCGGCGACTTGGCTGATCATCAGTATGAACTACTACTACGCGACGCTGCACTTCGTGGTCACCATCGGCGTCCTGGTATGGCTCTACCGCACGCACCCCGGCCGCTACGCGGCGGCCCGGCTCACCCTGTTCGTGACGACGGGCGTGGCCCTGCTCGGCTACTACCTGTACCCGCTGGCGCCCCCGCGCCTGATGACCGGCGGCCGCTTCGTCGACACGGTCCAGGTGCACCACACCTGGGGCTCCATGGCCTCCGGCGACCTCAAGAACATGTCCAACCAGTACGCCGCGATGCCGTCCATGCACATCGGCTGGTCCCTGTGGTGCGGTCTGACCGTCTTCGCGCTGTCCGCGGTTCCGTGGCTGCGCGTCCTCGGGCTGCTCTACCCGGTGGCCACGCTGGTCGTCATCGTCGCCACCGCCAACCACTTCTGGCTCGACGCGGTGGGCGGCGTCCTGTGCCTCTCCTTCGGCTTCACGGTGGCCCGCGTCTGGTACGGCGCGCTGCCGCACGCCCTGCCACGGCTGACGCCGGCGCTGCGTCCGACGGGGGCCTAGGCCCTGTCGTCAAATTCCCGTCTGCCCCGCGACGCCTGGCACACTCCCCCAAGCTCTTCGAGCAGGGGGGACCCCCAGAGCACGCACCAGACGCCGCAGGACCGCCCTTCGGGCGACGACGGGAATTTGACGACAGGACCTAGGGGCGCGGCGGCGGTGCAGCGGTCCTGCTGAACGGCCTTTTCACCACCGGACGGCCGTGTCGCCGCACGGCCGTCTCACGCGTCGTAGAACAGCTCCTCCATGACCGCACGGGCCCGTCGGGCGGTCCGCCGGTACGCGTCGAGCATGTCGCCCGCGTGCCCCGGCCCGTAGCCCAGGTACCGCCCCACCGCGGCCAGCTCCCGCGGTTCGGTGGGGAACGTGTCCCCGGCCCGTCCCCGCACCAGCATCACCGCGTTGCGCACCCGGGTGGCCAGCACCCACGCCTCGTCGAGCGTCGAGGCGTCCTCCGGGGACACCAGCCCCGCCTCCCGCGCCGCCGCCAGCGCCTCACGCGTGCGTGTGGTCCGCAGCGACGCCTCCCCGGCCGCGTGCCGCATCTGGATGAGCTGCACGGTCCACTCCACGTCGGACAGCCCGCCCGGACCCAGTTTGGTGTGCAGCTTGGGGTCGGCGCCGCGCGGCAGCCGCTCGGACTCCATCCGGGCCTTCAGCCGCCGGATCTCCCGCACCGCGTCCTCGCGCAGACCGCCGCGCGGATACCGCAGCGGATCGATCAGCTCGACGAACCGCCGCCCCAGGTCCTCGTCCCCGGCCACCGGCTCGGCCCGCAGCAGCGCCTGCGACTCCCACACCAGCGACCACCGCCGGTAGTACGCCTCGTACGACTTGAGCGTGCGCACCAGCGGGCCGGACTTCCCCTCGGGGCGCAGATCCGCGTCGACCAGCAGCGGCGGGTCCGCGCTCGGAACCTGGAGCAGCCGGCGCATCTCGGCGACCACCTTGGCCGCGGCCTCGGCGGCCTCGCGCTCGTCCGCGCCCTCCCACGGCTCGTGCACGAACAGCACGTCCGCGTCCGAGCCGTAGCCCAGCTCGTGCCCGCCGAACCGCCCCATGCCGATGATCGCGAACCGGGTCGGCAGGGTGTCGCCCCAGCCCTTGCGCACCACCGCCCGCAGGGTGCCGGCCAGTGTCGCCGCCGTCAGGTCGGACACCGCGCCGCCCACCTGGTCGACGAGCGCGCCCTGGTCGGCCTCGGCGGGCCGGGTCTCGGTGCCGTAGGAGCCGACGATGTCGGCGGCGGCCGTACGGAACAGCTCCCGCCGCCGTACACCGCGGGCCGCCGTGACGCCCTGCTCGGCGGTCTCGGCGCGGCGGACGGCGGCGAGGACCTCCTGCTCCAGCTGGGTGCCCCCGCGGGGTTCGAGGCCGCCCGCGTCGCCGTTGCCCAGCAGGGCCACCGCCTCGGGCGCGCGCATCAGCAGGTCGGGCGCGAGCCGCCCGGCCGACAGCACCCGGGCCAGGTTCTCGGCGGCGGCCCCCTCGTCGCGCAGCAGCCGCAGGTACCAGGGGGTCTTGCCGAGCGCGTCCGACACCTTGCGGAAGTTCAGCAGCCCGGCGTCCGGGTCGGCGGAGTCCGCGAACCAGCCCAGCAGGACGGGCAGCAGGGTGCGCTGGATGGCCGACTTCCTGGTGACGCCGGAGGCCAGCGCCTCCAGATGCCGCAGCGCGGCGGCCGGGTCGGCGTACCCGAGCGCGACCAGCCGTTCCCGCGCCGCGTCGGGCCTCAACCGTGCCTCACCGGGCGCGAGTTGGGCGACGGCGTCGAGCAACGGCCGGTAGAACAGCTTCTCGTGCAGCCGGCGTACGACGCTGGTGTGCCGTTTCCACTCGCGGGTCAGCTCGGTGATCGGGTCGCTGCGCAGGCCGAGCGACCGTCCGAGCCGGCGCAGGTCGGCCTCGTCCTCGGGGACGAGGTGGGTGCGCCGCAGCCGGAAGAGCTGGATGCGGTGCTCCAGCGAGCGCAGGAACCGGTAGGCGTCGTCGAGTTGCACGGCGTCCACGCGGCCGACGTAGCCGCCGGCGGCCAGCGCCTGCAACGCGTCCAGGGTGGAGCCGCTGCGCAGCGACGGGTCGGTCCGTCCGTGCACCAACTGAAGGAGCTGCACGGCGAATTCGACGTCCCTGAGGCCGCCGGGACCGAGCTTCAGCTCGCGCTCGACCTCGGCCACGGGGATGGTCTCGACCACGCGGCGGCGCATCTTCTGCACGTCGGTGACGAAATTGTCGCGCTCGGCGGCCTGCCAGACCAGCGGGGCGAGCGCGGCGATGTACTGCCCGCCCAGTTCCGGGTCGCCGGCCACCGGGCGGGCCTTCAGCAGCGCCTGGAACTCCCAGGTCTTGGCCCACCGCTGGTAGTAGGCGACATGGCTGCTGAGGGTGCGCACCAGCGGGCCGTTGCGGCCCTCGGGCCGCAGGTTGGCGTCGACCGGCCAGATCGAGCCCTCCACGGTCGTCTCGGAGCAGATCCGCATCATGTGCGAGGCGAGCGCGGTCGCGGCGCGCAGGGCCTTGACCTCGTCGGCGCCGTCCACGGCCTCACCGACGAAGATCACGTCGACGTCGGAGACGTAGTTGAGCTCGTGGCCGCCGCACTTGCCCATCGCGATCACCGCGAGCCGGCACAGCGCGTCGTCCCCGGGCGCGGCGGCCCGCGCGATCCGCAGCGCGGCGCGCAGGGTGGCGGTGGCGAGGTCGGCGAGCTCGGCGGCGGTCTCGGCGACGTCGGTCGTGCCGCACACGTCGCGGGCGGCGATGGACAGCAGGCAGCGCCGGTAGGCGACGCGCAGCGCGACCGGGTCGCCGGCCCCGGCGAGGCCCTGCTCGAACTCCTCGACCCCCGGGTGCAGGTCGCGCGGCTCGTAGGTGACCAGCGCCCGCCAGTCACTCGCGTGCCGGGCGAGGTGGTCGCCTAGGGCGGCGGAGGCGCCGAGCACCCCGAGCAGCCGGTCGCGCAGCGGCTTGGCCGCTATCAGGGTGTCGAGCAGCTCGCGGCGGGCCTTGGAGTCCGGCTGCGCCTCCAGCAGCCGGACCAGCCCTGCCAGCGCGAGGTCGGGGTCGGCGGTGGCGCCCAGCGCCTCCAGCAGCACCGGATCGTCCCTGAGCGGCGCGAGGTCCGGGCCGTCCAGCAGCCGCTCGGCGTCGGAGGCATGGATGAAGCCGTGCCGCAGCAGCCGCGTGAAGGTACTGCTCCTGCGCCCCGGCGCCGTCATCCCGGCCTCCCGTCGGATCAGCCCGTCCTGGCCAGAGCCTATCCGGACTCGGGGGCGGGGGCCCTGGTGGCGGCCCCGGCTTTCCGCGATCACCGTCGGGTGTGGGACGAGCCTCAAGGGCTCCCCGCCTTCGCGGAACGAGCCGACGACTGGCGCTGGTCTCGTCCTTCTCCGCGGGAGCGCCGAGATCGTAGGTCTCCTCATCGGACACGAAGGGGGCGTCCCAGCCACGGTGCGCCAGCGCGACGCGGTGGATTCCCTCGCGGATCATCTCCTCCTCCGACACGCCCAGACGGGCGGCGGCCTCCCTGATCAGGAGCAGGTCGCTGTCGTCGACGCGGACATGGATGCGTTTCAGCCCCATAGGGACATGGTGCAGAGCGCGCCTGGCCGCGGCGGAGGCCGTGTCACCCGTAGGTGTGTCGGCCAGCCGTTCCCGTCACTCAGAGTGGCCGCCATGCCTACCGTCGGGCAGATCGCGATACGACGCGTACGACGGAGGGTTCGGATGTCGGTGGACGGTGAAGCGGTACGGGTCAGGAGCGAGGCGGACGAGCCTGGGTGGGAGGTGGACCCGGACGACGACTGGGGCATCGCGGTCGTCGCCACCGTGGGGCGGCAGCTGAGGCTGCGGCGGGAGGCTGCGGGGATGCGGGTCGGCGATTTCGCGGCGGCGGTCGGGTACGGCGACGATCTGGTCTACAAGATCGAGAGCGGGAAGCGGATCCCCCGGCCCGAGTATCTGGACAAGGCGGACGAGGTGCTCGGCGCGGGTGGGCTGCTCTCGGCGATGAAGGAGGACGTGAAGCGGGTCCGGTACCCGAAGAAGGTCCGGGATCTGGCGAAGCTGGAGTCCCAGGCGGTCGAGCTTCTGTCGTACGGCAGCCACAACCTGCACGGGCTCCTGCAGACCGAGGAGTACGCGCGGGCCCTTCTGAGCACCCGGCGACCCGCGCTGTCGGATGACGAACTTGAGCGAGCACTCGCCGCCCGAATGGCCCGCAAGTCGATTTTCGAGCGGGTCCCCGCTCCGGAACTCAGTTTCGTCCAGGAAGAGGTGACCCTCCGCCGCCCCGTCGGGGGCAAGATGGTGTTGCGCAGGCAACTCGAACACCTGCTGGAGGTGGCGCACTTGCGGCACGTCGACGTCCAGGTAATGCCCACGTCTCGTGGAGACCATCCGGGAACGGGAGGCCGGATCCAGGTGCTGAAGTTCCCGGACGGCACAGCGATGGGCCGTGCCGACGACGAGTTCGGCAGTCGGCCGGTCTCCATCCCGCAGCAGTTGCGGATCCTTGAGCTGCGCTATGGCATCATCCGCGCCGAGGCTCTGACCACACGCGAGTCGCTCACCTTCGTCGAACAACTGCTGGGGGAGACATGAACGGCAACGAAGCGGCGAGAAACGTCGTCGATCTGGCCTGGTTCAAGAGCAGCTACAGCGACAGCAGCAACCCCAGCGACTGCGTCGAAGTCGCCACGACCCCCGCCACCGTCCACGTCCGGGACTCCAAAAACCCCCGAGGCCCCCGCCTCACCCTCGCACCGGCCGCCTGGACGGACTTCGTGACCTTCGCGGGCAGGGCTTCGGCGTAGTCGGCGGGCGTCCGTTTCGGACCACTTGCGGTGAAGGGAGCGCGAGCGGACGGTTCCTGTCTCATGTCCATTGCGCCTCGGTGGCCTGCGTCTCCGCGCACCGTCGGGCGGAGCCAGCCGACGGTGCCGGGGGATGCCCCCTGCGTGGCTGAAGAGACGGTGCAGATGCGGACGACGCTCGCGCATGGGATGAGCGGCTGGGCTGGGCGTTCGGGCTGATAGCAGATGATCCGGCTGCGAGGAGTGCGGCGCGCGCTGGCCGTAGTCCTCGACCTGACCACGCGCGGTGGCGGACCGACAGCGCACCAATGCGCGTGACGCCCGCCGACCCCTCACGCTCCTCGGCCTCGCCTGAGCACGAAGTGGACGTCACTCGACTACGTCGAAGCCCTGAGGGCTGTCGCAGAATAACTTCAGGCTTTGATCTTGGTCAGGCGGGCTGTCTCGCGAGGTCATCGAGTGGAACGGCGTTCGGCGTTCGTGAGTTATATTCCGACGACCCCTGGGCCGCTAAGGGGTCGACCGGGTCCCGCGCATGCGTTCTCGGCGTTCTCTGAGGCCGAGAACGCCGAGAGGTAACGCCGCCTCAGATGGTCGGGGTGTTGTCAACAATCGGCCTGTGAATCTCAACGACCGGCTTCCACCCCGCGGAGAACTCGATGAAGTCCGCACGGGTGGGGTAGGTGTCGATCGCGCGACGGTCACGCTTGGGGCTGTCGCTCCCCTTGCGCCCCCGGGGAATCTGCTCCTCGAAGATGTCGACCTTCACGTCGGGAACCTCCTTGAGGCCCTGGCGCCAGATCTGCACGATGTCGGCGCCGAACGCCTGCCGGGCCGCAGCGTAAAGGGCCGTGAGGGCCCCCTTGTCCCCACCAGGGACGAAGAGTGCCAGGTCCAGCACGACACCGGCGGACTGGAGGACCTCGATGGTCACCGAGCCGTTCTCGTCGGCCAAGTAGATTCCGGCTTCATTCTCGTCGTCGGGAAGGCAGGAGACCTCTTCCTGGAATACGGTTCTCGCCGTGATCGAGCCGCCCTCGAAATTCTCACCGGACTTGGTCAGAAAAGCAGGGACATAGCAGTCGGGAAGCTTGAGTTCTGCCGTGTCGGCGGAAACGAAGAGCCTGTCCTTCACGCCGAGCTTCGTCACCTCTTCCAGCGAGAGGCGGCGAGCGGCGATCTTCTCCGTGTTCACGATTTCCCTTTCAGGTTGCACTGTCCCTCCGAACAAGGACGCTACCACGAAACCCTGAGGTCAACTGCCCAGCAATCTTTGGGTAAATGGCCTCCGATGACCTGCACGGGAGGATACCGAAGCGAGTGCCACTCGGTCGGGAACGCGCATCCGCCAGGCAGTGTCCCTCGTCATGGTGTTGGGGATCAACTGGCGGTTGCATTTCGGTGCGTTGGGTAGCGCGGAGGAACCAAAAGAGAGTTTACGGTGGATATCACCCATATCGGCTTCGGGGAGGTGGCGGCGCGGTAAGGTGATCCATTCGTCGTGCATCTCGAAGAGCGCAGCGGAAACCAACCGGATGGTCCGACAACGCAACAACGGAGACTCCGTCGAGCTTGCGGAGGAAGTCGAACCGGTCGGGGCCGAAGCCGATGAACTGCCAGAAAAGGGGCAGCCGGGCCGCCTTGCACAGCATCTGTTCGGCTGCCCGCCGTGAGTCGGGCCCGCCATCGGTCTGGAAGATGACGAAGGCGGGGACGATGCCGTCGTCGTCGAGATTGGCGGACAGCCCCAATGCCTGCTCTGCGAGGTGCTGCACGCTGCCATCGCGGTAGTAGCGACTCATACTGCGGGACCGGTCGAGGTCCAGGTAGACGGCCGCCCGCTGCCCCGTCAGGTTGTTCTTCTCCAGGGATGTCGCTGGTCTTGGTGAGGTTGACCAGGCCGGCGGGGAGCTTGTCGAAGTTCATCGGCATCAGAGGGTCCTTGACGCGGCGAGGGCGCGCGACGCCGGGCACCGGCCGCCCGCGGTTGGTCGTGTTGCCAGGTCGATGCTGTCGACCAGCCTGATGGCGACGTCCGTCTCGGCTGGACAGCACCGGCCCCTTCCCGGTATGAGAAGGCAGTGTTGGTGCAGGCCGCTGGGGGTCGTGTTCCCGGAAAGCGGCAGGGCGGCCTGTCTTCCGAGGTCTCCATCGCTGCTCAGGTATGCGCTCTACTGCCGCCCTTCGTGTGGGGTGCACCGCGCACTTCGTCAGTTTCGCCCGATCCAAAGGTCTTCTTGTGTCTCTTCTTGTCGCGCTGGTCGCCGTTGGCGTCATAGTGCTCGTACTGCTCTTCACTTCCATACGCACTGTCGACCAGGCGCATGTCGCAGTCGTCACCCTGTTCGGGAAGTACCGCCGGGTCCTGAACCCTGGCCTGAACCTCATCATCCCGATTCTCGAACGCGTCCACCGCAAGGTGCCTGTTCAGAACCAGACCTCCCGTCTGCAGTTCTCCGCCATCACGGGCGACCAGGCCGCGGTCCACTTCACGTCGACGATCATCTTCACGGTGTCCGACCATTCCCCGGAGACCGTGCAGCTCGTGGCCTTCAAGTTCATTAACGACAATTCGTTCCATATGGCGATGACCAGCGCCGTCGAGGCGAGTGTGCGGGAGTTCGTTTCGACGAAGAAGCAGGCTGAGGTTCTGGGCCTGAGGTCGGAAATCGTCTCGCACGCGAAGTCGACTCTGGATGAGCAGCTCGCTTCGTGGGGTTACACCCTGGTCGACCTGACGGTGAACGACATCACCTTCGACGCCGAGGTCATGGCGTCGATGTCTCGTGTGGTGGCGGCGAAGAACGCGCAGTCGGCCGCTGAGTTCGAGGGTCAGGCGCTGCTGATCACGCGGACGAAGGAGGCGGAGGCGAACGGTGCCGCGATCCGGATCGCGGCGCAGAACGAGGCGGAGGCCGCACGACTGCGCGGTGAGGGTCTGGCGCAGTTCCGTATGGAGTTGGCTAAGGGCCTGTCCGAGTCCGCGCAGACCCTGACGGATCACGGGGTCGACCCTGGCCTGCTGGCCTTCACGATGTGGACGGAGACGATTCGCGAGTCCGCGAAGGAGGGCGACGGCAACGTGATCTTCCTCGACGGGAGTGTCGAGGGTATGCAGAGCTCGCTGCGTCGCCTCCAGGGCCTGACTCAGGTTGATAAGGCGTAGTCACCGAAGGCAGTTGTTCCGTGCCGTGAGTGCCGTCGCAGCGCCCTACGGGGCACTGCGACGGTTCTGTGGTCGGGCTGCCCCGCAAAACGCGGCTGCAGGACACCCGCAAACAGCTCGCCCGGCTCGCCGTCGGAGAGCACCTGGCGCTCCCGCAGAGCGTCGTGGACTACCTCGACCGGCTACGCGGTCTCGGCGTCGAGGAGCGCTACATCTAGATGGAGCGGGATGCCTGGATCATGGTCGCCACCCAGGTGCCGCACCTGATCGACGCCGAGATCGCCAGGAAGTACGAGCAGCTGGACGACCCGGCCTTGGTGAAGCTCTACAGCCTTCTCAGCGCGGCACTCGACTGGCAGCTCAAGCGAAAAGGCGAGGCCGGTGCCCGTCGGAGCACCAGGGCATGTCGCCCCCTACGATGACCGAGAGGGCATGTAGTACGATGTAGTACATGGAGGCCACTGCTCGCGAATTCAATCAGAAATCCTCGCAGATCCTTGCTGCGGCTGCGCGCGGGGAGACCGTCACGGTCACCAAGAACGGCGTCGCCGTCGCACGCGTCGTGCCGATAACCGCGGATGACGTCCCCCCGTATCCCACGGATCCGATGGGCGAACTCGACCTCCCCGACCTCGGGCTGCCCGACCTCGACAACGACGAAATCGAGGACGCCCTGAGGGGGATGGGCTCTTGAGTCTCATCGCCATCGCCGACACCAACGCGCTGTACCGGCTGCTGGACCCGAAGCTGACCGGACACGAAATGCACAGGAAGGCCCTGACCTCCATCAGTCACCTCGTCATCTCTCCCATGGTCCTGGCTGAGCTGGACTACCTCATCGCCACCAGAGCCGGAGCGGGGAAGGCCGTCGTGGCTGCGCGGTTCGTAGAACGCAATGTGGCCACCCGACGGTTCGAAGTGCCGTCTGTGAGCGATCATCTGAGTGCCGCAGTCGCCGTCGCGGAAAGCTACAAGGACGCCGATGGGGGCAAGGGCATCGGGCTGACGGATGCGATGAACGTCGCACTGGCCGCGGCCTACCGCACCGAAGCGATGTTCACCTCGGACCTGCACTTCCGCATGATCCGCCCGCTGACCGGACACAAGGCGTTCCGGCTGCTGCCCGAAGAGCTGTAGCCCCCCAACGCCCCGGCCCGGCGTCTCCTACCCCGTAGGGGTACGGGGCAGGGGCATCACGCTGAACAGGCGTCGCCCGTCCAGCCGAGCGCTACAGCACCGGCAGATGCTTCTTCAGCTCGAACGCCGTGACCTCCGAGCGGTACTCGTGCCACTCGGCGCGCTTGTTGCGGAGGAAGAAGTCGAAGACGTGTTCGCCCAGGGTGTCGGCGACCAGGTCGCTGTTCTCCATCAGGGTCAGGGCCTCGCCGAGGTTCTGCGGGAGGGGTTCGATGCCCATCGCGCGGCGTTCGGCGTTGGACAGGGCCCAGACGTCGTCCTCGGCGCCCGGCGGGAGCTCGTAGCCCTCCTCGATGCCCTTCAGGCCGGCGGCCAGGAGGACGGCGTAGGCCAGGTACGGGTTCGCGCCGGAGTCGATGGAGCGGACCTCCACGCGCGCGGAGCCGGTCTTGCCGGGCTTGTACATCGGGACGCGGACCAGGGCCGAGCGGTTGTTGTGGCCCCAGCAGATGTACGAGGGGGCCTCGCCGCCGGCGCCCGCGGTGCGCTCGGAGCCGCCCCAGATGCGCTTGTAGGAGTTCACCCACTGGTTGGTGACCGCGGAGATCTCGGCGGCGTGGCGGAGGAGGCCCGCGATGAAGGAGCGGCCCACCTTCGAGAGCTGGTACTCCGCGCCGGACTCGTAGAACGCGTTCCGGTCGCCCTCGAACAGTGACAGGTGCGAGTGCATGCCGGAGCCGGGGAACTCCGAGAACGGCTTGGGCATGAACGTGGCCTGGAGGCCCTGCTCCAGTGCCACCTGCTTCATGACCAGGCGGAACGTCATGATGTTGTCCGCGGTGGACAGGGCGTCGGCGTAGCGCAGGTCGATCTCCTGCTGGCCCGGGGCGCCCTCGTGGTGGGAGAACTCCACCGAGATGCCCATCGACTCCAGCATGGTGATCGCCTGGCGGCGGAAGTCCATGCCGATGGCCTGCGGAGTGTGGTCGAAGTAGCCGGAGTTGTCCGCGGGCGTGGGCCGGGAGCCGTCCAGCGGGCGGTTCTTGAGCAGGAAGAACTCGATCTCGGGGTGGGTGTAGAAGGTGAACCCGAGGTCGGAGGTCCGGGCCAGGGCGCGCTTGAGGACGTAGCGCGGGTCGGCGAAGGAGGGCGAGCCGTCCGGCATGAGGATGTCGCAGAACATGCGCGCCGTACCGGGGGCCTCGGCACGCCAGGGCAGGATCTGGAAGGTGGACGGGTCGGGCTTGGCGATCATGTCGGACTCGTAGACCCGGGCGAAGCCCTCGATGGCCGAGCCGTCGAAGCCGATCCCCTCGTCGAAGGCCTGTTCCAGCTCGGCGGGCGCGACGGCCACGGACTTGAGGAAGCCGAGCACGTCCGTGAACCACAGGCGTACGAACCGGATGTCGCGCTCCTCCAACGTCCGGAGCACGAACTCCTGCTGCTTGTCCATCTTCCGCTTCCCCATCCTTGCTGGTCAGGCCGCCTGTGTGCGCTGTCACGGGTGACCGTCGGGCACCTGAGCATCCCACCACGGCCGCGTTTCGCACGTGTTGCGGAGCCCTGTCGTCCGGCCGCCACACGGGGCGATCGCCCTGTGTACGGCAGGTGTACCGCTCTGCCGCCCATCTTGCCCGCTCGCACCGTCATCCGTAATGGCCGATCCGTCACCCAAGTGACCGAAACCACGCCTCTTAAATTTGCATCTCAAATGCAAGTTTCAATACCGTTTCGGTCAGTCGAGCGATCGAGCCCGTCCGATCGAGTCATCGAGGAGTCACCATGCTGTCCGAGCAGTCAGCAGCCACCGTCCGCGCCACCCTTCCCGCCGTCGGAGCGACCATCGGCCGGATCACCGAGCGCTTCTACGCCAGACTGTTCGACGCCCACCCCGAGCTGCTGCGCGACCTGTTCAACCGCGGCAACCAGGCCGCCGGCACCCAGCGGCAGGCCCTGGCCGGCTCCATCGCAAGCTTCGCCACCTACCTCGTGGAGAACCCGGACCAGCGCCCCGACCTGATGCTCCAGCGCATCGCCCACAAGCACGCCTCACTCGGGGTGACTCCGGAGCAGTACCCGATCGTCCACGAGCACCTGTTCGCGGCCATCGCCGAGGTGCTCGGCGACGCGGTGACCCCCGAGGTCGCCGACGCCTGGACCGAGGTCTACTGGCTGATGGCCAACGCCCTCATCGCCATCGAGAAGCGCCTGTACGAGCAGAGCGCGCAGCAGGGCTGGCGCGAGTGGGAGGTCGTCGAGCGGACGGAGGAGACCGGGGACGTGGCCACCTTCAGGCTGCGCCCCGTCGACGACGCCCCGGTGCCCGGCTACCGGGCCGGCCAGTACGTCTCGGTCGGCGTCGAGCTGCCGGACGGGGCCCGCCAGATCCGCCAGTACAGCCTGACCGCGGCCCCCGGTTCGCCGGTGCGGCAGTTCGCCGTCAAGCGGGTGAGCGGCGACGCCACGACGCCCGACGGCGAGGTCTCGAACCACCTGCACGCACAGGTGCGCGTGGGTGACGTCCTCCAGTTGTCCGCCCCGTACGGCGACCTCGTCCTGGAGGAGACCGAGGCTCCGCTGCTGCTCGCCTCCGCGGGCATCGGCGTCACCCCGATGATCGCCATGCTGGAGCAGCTCGCCCTCGTCGGCCACCGCGCCCCGGTGACCGTGGTCCACGCCGACCGCTCCCCCGCCGCGCACGCGCTCCGCTCCGACCACCTGGCGTACGCGTCCAAGCTGACGGACGCGCGGCCGGTCTTCTTCTACGAGCAGGACGCCGAGGGGGCCGGGCGGTCCGGCCTGGTCGATCTCGGCGACGTCGACGTCCCGGCCGGTACGCGCGCGTACCTGTGCGGCCCGCTGCCCTTCATGCGGGCGGTGCGCGAGCAGCTCATAGGCAAGGGTGTGTCCCCGGCCGACATCCACTACGAGGTCTTCGGCCCCGACCTCTGGCTGGCCCAGCCGGCGGCCTGACCGATCCGGCCGACGTGCCCCGAAGGCCGGCCGAGGCGGCTCACACCGTCCCGGTCGGCCTTTCGTGTGCCCGTATGAGAAGTCTCGGGGCCCCCGATCCGGCCGCGCGCGTCCCTGCGCGCTCAGGTCGCCGACCGCATGGTGGGCAGGCCCAGCAGCAGGGGTCCCGTCGGGGCCGCGACCATGTCGGCGACCGTGAGAGGGTCGAGCGCCGCGTAGAAGGCCTCCTGGGCCGTGCGCAGGGCTCCGCGCAGGCGGCAGTCGGAGCTGAGCGGGCAGGGAATGCTGCTGCCCTCGCAGTCGGCCACGTCGCCCTCGCCCTCCAGGGAGCGCACCAGGGCGCCGACGGAGGCGTTGCGGCCCGCTTCGGTGAGGGTCAGTCCGCCGCCGCGGCCACGGCGGGCCGCGAGCAGACCGCGGTGCTGGAGCTCGGCGACGATCTTCGCGGTGTGCGTGTACGGCACGCCCATGTCGCCCGCGACCTCCCGGGTCGTGGGACTGGACTCGCCGGCGACCGCGAGCCTCATCAGGACGCGCAGCGCCATGTCGGTGGAGCGCAGCAGCCGCATGGGAGCCAGGGTAGATAATGCGCATCCGCCGTTCAACTTATCTGCGGTCTCCCTGCGGACGCTTCCGTCCCCTTACGATCAGCGGGCCCCGTTTTGGCACGCAGACCTCTCACGCCACACCCGCAAGCCGCACCCGACCTCCACATGCGACCGCCCTCCCCCACGAAGGACTCCGCCATGGATGCCGCGCACCGGACCGGTACCGAACAGCACAAGGCCCGTATGGAGGAGATGCGCCGGGCACAGCGCGTCCGTGAGCGGCGCAACCGGTGGCTCGCGGTGGCCGCGGGCGTGGTCGTCGTGGCCGGGCTGGCCACCGGCGGCGTGGTGCTGCTGAACTCCGGGTCGTCGAACGCCGCACCGGCCGCGGCGAGCGACGGGAAGGGCGGCGGGAAGGGCAGTGGCACGGGGCACTTCGTCACCCGTGGAGACGGCGTACGGACGTGGCAGGGCACGCTGGACCGCAACCACACCACCGCCCCGGTGACCTATCCGATGGAGCCCCCGGTCGGCGGCGACCACAACCCCGTCTGGCAGAACTGCAACGGCGACGTCTACGCCGAACCGGTGAAGAACGAGGCCGCCGTGCACGCGCTGGAGCACGGCGCCGTTTGGGTGACGTACAACAGCAAGGCGTCCAAGGCGGACGTGGCCGCGCTCGCGGCGAAGGTGAGGAAGACGCCGTACACGCTGATGAGCCCGGTCGAGGACCAGAAGGATCCCCTCATGCTGTCCGCCTGGGCGCACCAGCGTACGGTGACGGGCGCGAACGACCCGCAAGTGGACAAGTTCCTCGCCGAGTTCGTCCAGGGCGCGCAGACGCCGGAGCCGGGTGCCACCTGCACGGGGGGTCTCGACCGGTGAGGCACGTCGGGCTGATCGCCGGGGCCGCGGCGGCGGCGCTGGTGGCGACGGGCGCGATCACGTACGCGGTCGCCGAGGACAGCGGCGGGGCGCGCTCCGCCGCGACGGCGCCCGCCGCCGACTCGGCGGACGCCGGTTTCGCCCGGGACATGGCGGTCCACCATCAGCAGGCCGTCGAGATGTCGTTCATCGTGCGCGACCGCACCACGGACACCGAAGTGCGCCGCCTCGCCTACGACATCGCGCAGACGCAGGCCAACCAGCGGGGCATGCTGCTGGGCTGGCTCGACCTGTGGGAGCTGCCGAAGGTGTCCGCGAAGCCGCCGATGGCGTGGATGGGCATGGGCGGCATGCCGGCCGGTGCGGACGGCGCGCTGATGCCCGGCATGGCGACCAACACCGAGATGCGCGAGCTGGGCGCACTCGACGGCAGGCAGGCCGAGGTGTTCTACCTCCAGTTGATGACCGACCACCACAAGGGCGGTGTGCACATGGCCGAGGGCTGCGTCGCCCGTTGCACGGTCGGCGTGGAGAAGCGGCTCGCGCGGGGCATGGTCGCCTCGCAGCGGTCGGAGCTGCGGTTGATGGCCGACATGCTCAAGGAGCGTGGCGCGGCGCCCCGTTCGTGAGGCGGCCGCCCCGTTCCTGACCCGGCCACCACGCTGCTCCTGACCCGGCCTCCGCGCTCCTGCCCCGGCCACCACGCTTCTCCTGACCCGGACGTCCCGTTCCCGGCCCGGACGCCCGTTCGTGGTCCGGTCGTCCCTTTCGCCACGCGTCTTCCGACGTGCGACGTGGGGACGAAAGCCGCAATTCCCCCTGTCCGGCCGGTTCTTTGGGCTTCTCTTGGTCTCCTCATTCCCCTGACATGAACGGTTCATCAGGAAGAGTGACCCCGTTCGTGTGATCCATTCGAGGCCGAACCGCCGCCGGCTGCGCGCGGATCGCGCGAGGGCCAACCACTCATTGCGTCACATGCGAACGCATCGCAGGGGGTTCTATGAGATCCAACCGTGCCACAGCGCGCGCCGGAATGAGCTTGGCGGCGACCCTGCCGCTGCTCGCCGGCGCACTGGCGCTCGGCATACCCGCGCACGCAGCGGACCACCCGAGCCGCAGCGCGCTCGCGGGCACCAAGCCCGTCTGGGCTACGGCCACGGCGGACAAGGGTGCCACCTCGGACAGCGCCCAGGTCCACGCCCGGGTCTACCTGGCCGGACGGGACGCCGCCGGCCTCGCCCAGTACGCCGCGGCGGTCTCCGACCCGTCGTCGGCCTCGTACGGCAAGCACCTGAGCGCCGAGGAGGCGCAGGCCCGCTTCGGCGCGACGCAGGCCCAGGTGGACGCCGTGAAGTCATGGCTGGCGTCGGCGGGGCTGAAGGTCACCTCCGTGACCCCGCACTACGTCGCCGTCTCCGGTGACGTCGCCGCCGCCGAGAAGGCGTTCGGCACCCAGCTGCACAACTTCGCCAAGGGTTCGAGGACCTACCGCGCCCCGGCGCAGACGGCGTCGGTGCCGTCCTCCCTGAACGGCGCCGTCCTGACCGTCACCGGCCTGGACAACGCCCCGCACAAGGCGAAGCACAAGGACCAGCTGCCGCCGCCGGACGACGTGTTCAAGAACGCCGGGCCGTTCTCCACGTACCACGGCTCGAACGTGGCGAGCACGCTGCCCTCCGCGTACGGCCAGAAGGTCCCGTACGCCGTCAAGGGCTACACCGGCAAGGAGCTGCGGTCCGCCTACGGCGCCGGCAAGTACACCGGCAAGGGCGTCCGCGTCGCCATCACCGACGCCTACGCCTCGCCGACCATCGCCTACGACGCCGCGACCTACGCGCAGAAGAACGGCGACAAGCCCTGGAAGACGGGCCAGTTGCGCCAGGTGCTCCCGGCCGGCTACACGGACACCGAGGAGTGCGGAGCGGCCGGCTGGTACGGCGAGGAGACCCTCGACGTCGAGGCCGTGCACGCGGTCGCGCCGGACGCGAACGTCGTCTACGTGGGCGCCGCGTCCTGCTACGACGACGACCTGCTCGACTCGCTGAGCAAGATCGTCGACAACCACCTGGCCGACATCGTCTCCAACTCCTGGGGCGACATCGAGGCCAACGAGACGCCGGACGTCGCGGCGGCCTACGACCAGGTGTTCCAGTTCGGCGCGGTCGAGGGCATCGGCTTCTACTTCTCCTCCGGCGACGACGGCGACGAGGTCGCGAACACCGGCACGAAGCAGGTCGACACCCCGGCCAACTCGGCGTGGGTGACCGCCGTCGGCGGCACCTCGCTGGCCGTCGGCAAGGGCCACAAGTACCTGTGGGAGACCGGCTGGGGCACCCAGAAGGCCTCGCTGTCCAAGGACGGCAAGAGCTGGGCGGGCTTCCCGGGCGCGTTCACCTCGGGCGCGGGCGGCGGCACCAGCCGCACGGTTCCGCAGCCGTCGTACCAGAGGAACGTGGTGCCGAAGGCGCTGGCGACGGCCAACAACAAGGCCGGCAACCGCGTCGTCCCGGACATCGCGGCGATCGCCGACCCGAACACCGGGTTCCTGGTGGGCCAGACGCAGACCTTCCCGAACGGCTCGGAGAAGTACAGCGAGTACCGCATCGGCGGCACCTCGCTGGCCGCGCCGGTCATCGCCGGCGTCCAGGCCCTCGCCCAGGAGGCCCGCGGCGGCAAGGCGATCGGCTTCGCCAACCCGGCGATCTACTCCAAGTACGGCTCGAAGGTCTACCACGACGTGGTGGACCGGCCGACCGGCAAGGACCTCGCGGTCGCGCGCGTCGACTACGTCAACGGAGTCGACGCCGCGGACGGCCTGAGCTACTCCGTCCGCAGCCTCGGCAAGGACAGCTCGCTCCAGGCGGTCAAGGGCTACGACACCGTCACCGGCGTCGGCTCCCCCGCCGCCGGCTACGTCGAGTCCTACCCCCGCCGCTGACCCCGGCCCTACGCGCGTGTGCCCGCCCCTCCATCCGGGGGCGGGCACACGCGTGTACGGGCGCCTGCGCGGAAGGGGGCCCGGCCACCTCGCGGGAGCGGGGTGCGGACCGCCCCGCAGGCGCGGGGTGCGGACCGCCCCGCAGGCGCGGGGCACAGCCGGGCTCGTGGCCCCGCCCGGCCGGGGGCACGGCCGGGCGGGGCACGGCCACCTCGCGGGAGCGGGGCGCGGACGCCCCGCAGGCCCGGGGTGCGGACCGCCCCGCAGGCGCGGGGCACAGCCGGGCTCGTGGCCCCGCCCGGCGGGGCACGGCCGCGCGGCGCACGGCCGCCTCGCGGGGGCGGTGTGCGGACGCCCCGCAGGCACGGGGTGCGGACCGCCCCGCAGGCGCGGGGCACAGCCGGGCTCGTGGCCCCGCCCGGCGGGGCACGGCCGCGCGGCGCACGGCCACCTCGCGGGCGCGGTGTGCGGACGCCCCGCAGGCACGGGGTGCGGACCGCCCCGCAGGCACGGGGCACAGCCGGGCTCGTGGCCCCGCCCGCCCCTCCGTCCGGGGGCGGGCACACGCGTGTATGGCACCTGCGCGGGAGGGGCACGGCCACCTCGCAGGCGGGTGACACGGCTGGGCTCGTAGCACCGCCTGGCTCGGGGCACGGCCACCCCGCGGGAGCGGAGCCCGATCGCCCCGCAGGCGCGGGGTGCGGACGCCACCGCAGGCGCGGGGCCCGGCGCGGCCCGCGCAGGCCGGGAAGCCGTCCGGCTCGGGGCCCGGCCCGCGCAGGCCGGTGCTCGCGCCGGTCCGGGGTGGGAGGGCCCCGGTGTTCGGGACCGACGTGCGACGGTGGTCCGGGGCGGGCGTGGGGTGGGCCACAGGTGGGGACCGGCTATCGCGTCGCTCTGACGATTACACTGGGCGCGTGCCTCAACTACGTCTCGCCCTGAACCAGATCGACTCGCGCGTCGGAGACCTCGCCGGGAACTCCGAGGCGATCGTCCGCCGGGCCCGGGAGTCCGCCGAGCGCGGAGCGCACCTCGCGGTGTTCCCGGAGATGGTGTTGACCGGCTACCCCGTCGAGGACCTGGCCCTCAGGTCGTCCTTCGTGGAGGCGTCCCGCGCCGCGCTGCGCGCCCTCGCCGCCCGGCTCGCCGCGGAGGGCCTCGGGGAGCTGCCGGTGATCGTCGGCTACCTCGACCGCGGGGAGACCGCCCAGCCGAAGTACGGCATGCCGGCCGGCGCGCCGCAGAACGCGGCGGCGGTGCTGCACCGCGGCGAGGTGGTGCTGAGCTTCGCCAAGCACCACCTGCCCAACTACGGCGTCTTCGACGAGTTCCGCTACTTCGTCCCCGGCGACACCATGCCGGTCCTGCGTGTGCACGGCGTCGACGTCGCGCTCGCCATCTGCGAGGACCTGTGGCAGGACGGCGGCCGGGTGCCTGCCGCGCGCAGCGCGGGCGCGGGGCTGCTCGTCTCGATCAACGCCTCGCCGTACGAGCGCCTGAAGGACGACACCCGCCTCGACCTGGTCCGCAAGCGTGCCCAGGAGGCCGGCTGCACCCTCGCCTACCTCGCCATGACCGGCGGGCAGGACGAGCTGGTCTTCGACGGCGACTCGATCGTGGTCTCACCGGACGGCGAGGTGGTCGCGCGGGCGCCCCAGTTCGCCGAGGACCTCGGGGTGCTGGACCTGGACCTGCCCGCCGCCGCGGCCGACGCACCGACGGGCGTGGTCGACGACGGTCTGCGCATCGACCGCGTCGTGCTGTCCGAGGAGCCGCTGGCCGCCTACGAGCCGCTGCCGGCCGGCGAGGTCGCCGCGCGCATGGACGACGACGAGGAGGTCTACACGGCCCTGGTCGTCGGCCTGCGCGCGTACGTGCGCAAGAACGGCTTCCGCTCCGTGCTGATCGGCCTGTCCGGCGGCATCGACTCCGCGCTGGTCGCGGCGATCGCCTGCGACGCGGTGGGCGCGGAGAACGTGTACGGCGTCTCCATGCCGTCCAAGTACTCCTCCGAGCACTCCAAGGACGACGCCGCGGAGCTGGCCCGTCGCACCGGCCTGAACTTCCGCACCGTCCCGATCGCCCCGATGTTCGACGCCTACATGGGCTCCCTGGGCCTGACGGGTCTGGCCGAGGAGAACCTCCAGTCCCGGCTGCGCGGCACGCTGCTGATGGCGGTCTCCAACCAGGAGGGCCACATCGTCCTCGCGCCCGGCAACAAGTCGGAGCTGGCGGTGGGCTACTCGACGCTGTACGGCGACTCGGTGGGCGCGTACGGCCCGATCAAGGACGTGTACAAGACGTCGGTCTTCCGGCTGGCCGAGTGGCGCAACCGGGCCGCGGCCGAGCGGGGCGAGACCCCGCCGATCCCGGAGAACTCCATCACCAAGCCGCCGAGCGCGGAGCTGCGCCCCGGCCAGGTCGACACCGACTCGCTCCCGGACTACCCGGTGCTGGACGCGATCCTCGAGCTCTACGTCGACCAGGACAAGGGCGCCGACCTGATCGTCGCGGCCGGGTACGACGGCGAGCTGGTCGCGAAGACGCTCCGCATGGTCGACACGGCCGAGTACAAGCGGCGCCAGTACCCGCCGGGCACGAAGATCTCCGCGAAGGGCTTCGGGAAGGACCGGCGCCTGCCGATCACCAACGGCTGGCGGGAGTCGGCGTAGGCGCCGGTTCCCACGAGTGTGAGGGTCAGGCGGTTCCGGGGCCGGGCCCCGGGCCACCCGGCCCGCCCTCGGCTCCCACCGTCTCCTCCCGCAGGTCCGCCGTGCCCGACGAGCGCGGAGGAACCCCCGGACGTGCCGCGGCCGGCATGTGCGAGGCGACCACGCGCTCGCGCCCGCGCACGGCGCCGGCGCCCGCCCGCCGCAGGTCCACCCGCTGGGCCGTACCGGCGACCGCGAGGCCCAGTACCGCCAGGGCGGCCCCCGCGAGCGCCGGCGAGGTCACGCCGAGGCCCGCGGCGAGCGCAAGCCCGCCGATCCAGGCGCCGCCCGCGTTCGCCAGGTTGAACGCCGCCTGGTTGGCCGCGGAGGCCAGGGACGGGGCCGTGGACGCCTTCTCCATGACCATGAGCTGGAGCGGCGAGCCGGTGGCGAACGCCGCCGTGCCGAGCAGGGCCACCGCGAGGGCCGCGCTCCACTCGGTCCGCATCATCAGCGGGAACAGCGCCAGTACGACCGCCAGCGCGATGAGCCCGCCGAACAGCGTGCCCCGCGTCGACCGGTCGGCCAGGCCCCCGCCGAGCAGGTTTCCGACGGTCGCGCCGACGCCGAACAGGGCCAGCAGGAGCGTCACTCCGGCCTCGGCGTACCCGGCGGAGCCGGTGAGCATCGGCGTGATGTAGCTGTAGGCCGAGAACAGCGCGCCGAAGCCGGCCACGGTCGTCAGCAGGGCCAGCCAGACGGGGAGCGAGCGCAGGGCGGCCAGTTCGCGGCGCAGGCCGGCCGCGGGGGCGTGGCCGCGGTCGTGCGGGACCAGCACGGCGAGGGAGGCGATCGCGGCGACCCCGATCGCGCTGACCGCGAGGAAGGTCGCCCGCCAGCCGAGGTGCTGGCCCATCAGTGTGGCGGCCGGGACGCCGACGACGTTCGCCAGGGTCAGGCCGAGCACCATCAGGGACACCGAGCGCGCCTTGCGCTCCGGCGGCACCATGGCCGTCGCGACCACGGCGCCCACGCCGAAGAAGGCCCCGTGCGGCAGTCCGCTGAGGAGACGCGCGGCCAGCAGCCAGTGGTAGCCGGGGGCGAGCGCGGTGAGCGCGTTGCCGACCACGAACAGGGCCATGAGGCCGATCAGGACGTGCCGGCGGGGCAGCCGCGCGGTGACGGCGGCCAGCAGCGGGGCGCCGATGACGACGCCCAGCGCGTACGCCGAGACCAGGTGCCCGGCGGCGGGGATCGAGACGTGCAGGTCACCGGCGACGTCGGGGAGCAGCCCCATCATGACGAACTCGGTGGTGCCGATGCCGAAGGCGCCCACGGCGAGGGCGAGCACAGCCAGGGGCATGAAGGGGCCTCTCAGAGCTACGAAGCGTGCGGGGCAGGAGTTCCGTACCACGGTGACCCGCATATGTTCTCAGACGGAACAAAGCCTCTCAGGCCCAGTATTCCAGCAGGTTACGACCCGGTTTCCGATGGGGTGACGTTCACCCTCGCGGCGATCGGCAGATGGTCGCTGCCCGTGCGCGGCAAAGTCCAGGAACTCACCGGATCCACTCCCCTGACCATGATCTGGTCGATGCGCGCCATCGGCAGCGACGCCGGCCAGCTGAACCCGAACCCGCTGCCCGCGGCGCCCTGGGTGGAGCGCATCTGGGAGGTGACGGCGTTGAGGGAGCGGTCGTTCATGGTGCCGTTCAGATCGCCGAGCAGCACCACCCTGGGGAGCTGCTCACCGGCGATCGCCTCGCCCAGCGCGTCCGCGCTCTCGTCGCGCTGGGCGGCGGTGAACCCGGCGTTCAGCTTCACCCGCACCGAGGGCATGTGGGCGACGTACACCGCGACGGGCCCCTCGGGCGTGCCCACGGTGGCGCGCATGGCGCGCGTCCAGCCCAGCTTGATGTCGACGGCGTGCACGCCGCTGATCGGGTACTTGCTCCACAGCCCGACCGTGCCCTGCACCGAGTGGTACCGGTACTCCGGGGCGAGCGTCCGCTCGTAGACGGGGAGCACGGACGCCTTCAGTTCCTCCAGGGCGAGCACCTGGGCCCCGGAGGCGGCCAGCTCCCGGGCGGTGCCGGACGGGTCGGGGTTGTCGGCGTTGACGTTGTGCGTGGCGACCATCAGCTCGCCGCCGGTGCCCGTCTTGTCGGTGAGCAGGCCGCCGAACTGGTCGACCCAGACGATCACCGGCAGCAGCAGGGCGATCAGCGCGGTCGCCGACCTGCGGACCAGGGCAAGGACCAGCAGCACCGGTACGAACAGGCCCGCCCACGGCAGGAAGGTCTCGATCAGGCTGCCGAGGTTGCCGATCCGGTTGGGGATCTGCGCGTGCACCAGCATCACGAGGGCGAGGACGACCGCGAACGCGGCGAGGAGGAGGCCCCGGCGCCAGATCCCCGCGTCGCCGCGCCGGCCGTCGGCGCGGCCGTGCGCCAGGCGTCGGAGCCGGTCTCCCCGGCGCTCGGGACCCGAACCGCCCGCCGTCTCCGTCACGTACGCCTGTCGCGCCATACCGTCGCCTCACTGCCTGCCGTGCACACCGAGCACCCCCGTGTTCTACGACCCTAGGGGATGATCGGCACCGTTCCCGCCGTCCTTGACGGCCGTACGGGCAGGAGGACGAAGAAGTCGGCGCGCGGAGTTCCGCCTGCGCCGCCCACGCCCCGGTCTGTGACGAAACACGCACATCAGCGCGGAGAACTGACAGGCCGTAGCCCTTCGAGCAACGAGTCCACTATCTGCTCCGACAGGCCCTCGGGCAGCTCGGTGTCGGGGCGCATCACGCTGCGCACCAGCATGGGTCCGACGAAGAGGTCGGCGAGCATCTCGACGTCGATGTCCTGGCGCAGTTCGCCGGCCCGCTGCCCGCGGCGCAGGACCTCCACCTGGAGCCTGCGCCGCGGCTCGACGACGGTCGCGTGGTAGGCGCACCAGATCTTCGGGCTGCTCTTCATCTGCGCGTAGACGTTGTGCAGGATGAGCGAGCTGCGGCTCACCAGGCCGCGGCGGCGGAGCTGCTCGAGGATGGCCACGAGGTCGTCGCGCATGGAGGTGCCCGGCAGTTCGGGGTCGGGGGGCTCGGCGGCGCGTACGACGTCGACGAACAGCTCCTCCTTGCCGCTCCAGCGCCGGTAGATGGTGGCCTTGCCGACGCCCGCGGTGCGGGCGATGCGTTCGATGGAGAGTTCGGCCAGCGGCACACCGTCCTCCAGCAGCTTCATCACGCCCTCCAGAATGGCGCGTTCCACCGCTTCGCTGCGGGGGCGCCCCCGCACGGGGGCGTCGGCAGCGGTGTGGCTGTCGGCAAGGCTCACGTGGGCCGTCCTTTCGTCGCACAGGAGATTGTCCATCGGGCGGTTCGCCGGTGGGTCCGACCCACCGACGGCCGCCTCCGGCCGGCAGTCCCCCGTCGCCGCGTGCCCCCGTCATATCCCGGCTACTCCACCGCTGCCACCACCTTCTCCTCTTCCTCACCCTTCTGCGGGACCGGCTGCCTGCCGGGCAGGAACAGGGCCACCACGACCGCGCCGACGAGCGCGACCGCGGTGCCGCACAGCGAGGTGATGTGCATGGCGTGCAGGAAGGCGTCGTTGGCCGGGCCGACCAGGTCCTTGCCCTGCGGGCCGAGCCTGGCCGCGACGCCGAGGGTGGCCTCGATGGACTCGGCCGCCTTGTCGCGCAGTCCGGGCGGGAGCAGTCCGAGCTTGCCCTCGATGTCGTTGCGGTACGCCGTCGAGAGCACCGAGCCGAGGACGGCGATGCCGAGGGCGCCGCCGACCTGGCGGAAGGTGTTGCTGAGCGCGGAGGCCGAGCCGGCCTTCTCGCGGGGCAGGGCCTGCATGATGACGACGCTGGTCGGCGTCATGATGTGCGCCATGCCGGTGCCCATGAGGAAGAAGACGACCTCCAGCAGCCAGATCGGCGTGTCGGCCTCGAAACCGGCGAAGGCGGCCAGCATCGCCGCGAGCAGGACCAGCCCGCCCGTCGTGGTGGCCTTGTTGCCGAAGCGGTCGACGACCAGCCGGGCCCGGGGCGCGAAGATCAGCTGCGCGACGGCCAGCGGCAGCATCAGCACACCGGACTCCAGCGGCGAGTAGCCGCGCACGCTCTGGGTGTAGAAGACGCCGAAGAAGGTCACGCCCATCAGCGCGAAGAAGACCAGCGCGATGGCGGTCATGGCGGCCGAGAAGACCTTGTTCTTGAAGTACGTGACGTCCAGGGACGGGTGGTCGCTGCGCTTTTCGAACACCACGAAGGCCGCGAGGACGAGCAGGCCGGCCACGATCGTCGACAGCACGGTCGTGTCGGTGAAGTCGGCGAGTTCGCCGCCCTTGATGATGCCGTAGACGAGCAGGACCAGGCCGACGACGGACAGGACGACGCCGATCGGGTCGAGGCGGCCGGGCCGCGGGTCGCGGGAGTCGGGCACCAGCCACAGCATCAGGGCGACCGCGAGGATGACGATCGGAACGTTGACCAGGAAGACCGAGCCCCACCAGAAGTGGTCCAGGAGCAGGCCGCCGGTGATCGGGCCGATGGCGATGGCCAGGCCGACGCCGCCGGCCCAGATGCCGATGGCCTTGGGCTGCTCCTCGCGCTCGAAGACGTTCATCAGGACGGCGAGGGTGGCCGGCATGACGAAGGCGGCACCGAGGGCCATCACGGCGCGGAAGGTGATGAGCTGGGCGGGCGAGCCGGACTCGGCGGCCAGCGCGGAGCCGACGCCGAACACGATGAGGCCGCCGATCAGGACCTTCTTGCGCCCGATGCGGTCGCCGACGAGGCCCGCGGTGAACAACAGGCCCGCGAAGACGAGCGTGTAGGCGTTGATCGCCCATTCCAGCTCGCTCTGGGTGGCGCCCAGGCCCGTCGGGGCGGGGGTCGAGATGGTCTTGATCGCGACGTTCAGGATCGAGTTGTCGAGCACCACTATCAGCAGGCTCAGCATCAACGCGCCGAGAATCGCCCAGCGTCGGCGGTGCACCGCCTCCGGGACCCGGGGGCCGTGGGCGGCACGGTCGGCAGGAGTAGTCATGCCGTCGAGCCTAGGACACTTCCGATACGAGACCGTCTCGTATCGCAATCCTTTACCCATATCTTACGACCGGTGTGCCGAGACGTTGCGCACATGGGGCTCCTCTGGCCGCCTCCGGCACGAGGTGCCACCATGGGAGGGATCCGGGGACGCCGTCAGGGCGCCCCGAGATGACTGAAGGAGCCGTTGTCATGACGCAGCTTTCGGCTGCCCAAAACAAACCCTCCGACGGCAGCAAGGCGCTGTACGGGGGAAAGGGCACCCGCCGCATCACTGTTCGCGACATCTCCCTCGCCAAGGAACGCGGCGAGAAGTGGCCCATGCTCACCGCCTACGACGCGATGACCGCGTCCGTCTTCGACGAGGCCGGCATCCCCGTGATGCTGGTCGGCGACTCCGCGGGCAACTGCCACCTCGGCTACGAGACGACCGTGCCCGTCACGCTCGACGAGATGGCGATGATGGCGGCCGCGGTCGTCCGCGGCACCAAGCGCGCCCTCATCGTCGGCGACCTCCCCTTCGGCTCCTACCAGGAGGGCCCGGTGCAGGCGCTGCGCTCGGCGACCCGGCTGGTGAAGGAGGCGGGCGTCGGCGCGGTGAAGCTGGAGGGCGGCGAGCGGTCCCACGAGCAGATCCGGCTCCTGGTGGAGTCCGGCATCCCGGTCATGGCCCACATCGGCCTGACCCCGCAGTCCGTCAACGCCATGGGCTACCGCGTCCAGGGCCGCGGCGAGGAGGCGGCGCAGCAACTGCTGCGGGACGCCAAGGCGGTTCAGGACGCGGGCGCGTTCGCGGTGGTCCTGGAGCTGGTGCCGGCCGAACTGGCCGCCGAGGTGACGCGGGTGCTGCACATCCCGACCGTCGGGATCGGCGCCGGGTCCGAGACGGACGCGCAGGTGCTGGTGTGGACCGACATGCTCGGGCTGACCGGCGGGCGCGTGCCGAAGTTCGTCAAGAAGTACGCCGATCTGCGGGAGGTCATGGGCAACGCGGCCAAGGCGTTCGCCGAGGACGTGACGGGCGGGACGTTCCCGCTGGAGGAGCACTCGGTGCACTGACCTCCGGTCGAGCCATCGCGTAGTCGAGCCATCGCGGTACAGGGCAGCCCCGCCGATCTTCCCCCGTCGGCGGGGCTGCCCCTTTTTTGCGCCTAGGGGGTGTCTGACACATGAGCGCGGGAGAAGGAGCGGTGTCTGGCGCGTGCGATCGCAAGGCGCCGGAGCGCCCTCGTGGCGGAGCCACGTGGGCGTTTCGGCAACGCGGCGAGCGTGCGTGACAGGCGCCGCGACGCCGCGGGCATGTGTCAGACACCCCCTGAACCGGCGCCGCTCTCGCGGAGGTGGTGCTCGCCGTCGTGGTTCCTCAATTGATGGTGGCGGTGCTCGTCGGGGATATGTCGGCACCCGGTGCCGTCTGTCGGTGGACTGTCGGTGGTTTGTCGGTGGGGGGTGGCACTGTTCGGGGCATGACGCGAATCGACGACAACCCCGGCGGCGTGCCGAACGCCGTGACCGTGCGGGGGCTGGTCAAGCACTACGGCGAGACCAAGGCACTGGACGGCGTGGACCTGGACGTGCGCGAGGGCACCGTGATGGGCGTGCTCGGGCCGAACGGCGCCGGCAAGACCACCCTCGTACGCATCCTGTCCACGCTGCTCGCCGCGGACGCCGGTCAGGCCACCGTGGCGGGCTACGACGTCGCACGGCAGCCCCGGCAGCTTCGCCGGGTGATCGGGCTGACCGGACAGTACGCCTCCGTGGACGAGAAGCTCCCCGGCTGGGAGAACCTGTACCTGATCGGCCGGCTCCTCGACCTGCCCCGCAAGGAGGCCCGCGCCCGCGCCGACGAACTGCTGGAGCGGTTCTCGCTCACCGAGGCCGCGCGGCGGCCGGCCCGCACCTACTCCGGCGGCATGCGGCGGCGGCTCGACCTCGCCGCCTCGATGATCGGGCGGCCGAGCGTCCTGTTCCTGGACGAGCCGACCACGGGCCTGGACCCCCGTACTCGCAACGAGGTGTGGGGCGAGGTCAAGGCGATGGTCGGCGACGGGGTCACCGTGCTGCTGACCACCCAGTACATGGAGGAGGCCGAGCAGCTCGCCTCCGAACTGACCGTCGTCGACCGCGGCAAGGTCGTCGCGGGCGGCCGCATCGAGGAGCTGAAGGCGAAGGTCGGCGGGCGCACCCTGCGGGTGAAGCCGGCCGACGCGCTCGAACTGCGCCCGCTGGCGAGGATGCTGGACGATCTGGGCATCACCGGGCTCGCCGCGACGACCGTCGACACCGCGTCCGGCTCCCTGCTCGTGCCCATCCTCAGCGACGAGCAACTGACCGCCGTGGTCGGCGCGGTCACCGCGCGCGGTATCACGATCACCTCCATCACCACCGAACTGCCCAGCCTGGACGAGGTGTTCCTGTCCCTCACCGGCCACCGCGCCAGTGCCCCGCAGGACACCGTGCCCGCCGAAACCCGCGAAGAGGTCGCCGTATGAGCGCCCACCCGTCACCCACCACCACCCTGAACGAGGCGCTCCGCGCCGCCCCGTTGGATGCCACGACCCTGGGCTCCGGCTCCCCCGCCCTCCGGGCCGACGCCCGGATCCCGCTGCGCAGCCATCTGCGGCACACCGGCGCGCTGGTCCGCCGCAACCTGCTGTGGATCCGGCAGGACCCGGAGTCGATGTTCGACGCGATCCTGTTCCCGGTGATCTTCACACTGCTGTTCGTGTACGTCTTCGGCGGCTCGATCGGGCAGTCGCTGGGCGGCGGGCAGGAGCAGTACGTGCAGTACATCGTGCCCGGCCTGATGGCCATGATGGGCATGAACCTGGCCATGAGCGTGGGCACCGGCTTCAACCAGGACTTCAACTCCGGTGTCATGGACCGCTTCCGGTCCCTGCCGATCGGGCGCGGCTCGGTGCTGTTCGCCAAGATCGCGGTGGAGCTGCTGCGGATGCTGATCGCCACCACGATCCTGCTGGTCGTCGGCGCCCTGGTCGGCTTCAAGGTCGAGAACTGGCCCGGCCTGTTCGCCGCCGTGGGCCTGTCGGCGGTGTTCGGCTCGGCGCTGATGTGGGTGTTCATCACCCTCGGCGTGATGATGAAGAACGCGCAGTCCGTGCAGGCGATGGGCTTCCTGGTGATGATGCCGCTCCAGTTCGGCTCGTCCATCTTCGCCCCGCCCGGCACGATGCCCGGCTGGCTGCGGACGTTCACCCAGTACAACCCGCTGTCCGCGCTCGCGGACTCCGCCCGCGGGCTGATGGTGGGCGGTCCGGTGGCGCACAGCCTGTGGGTGAGCCTGGCCTGGTCGGCGGCGCTCACGGTGGTGATGGCACCGGTCGCGATCCACAAGTTCCGCACCAAGAGCTGACCGTACGGCCCGGCGCCGGAGCGGCTCAGACCAGGGCCGCGGCCTCCTGCGAGGAGAGGCCGCCGCCCTCCGCGTACGCGGCCTCGTACGCCTCGTCGCCGAGCAGTTCCCGGGTGCGCGCGACGACCCCGTCGCGGACGTGGCGCTCCATGGCCGAGGCGACGTGGCGGGGCGGCAGCAGGGCGTCGGCGGCGCCGAGGCAGCGGACGGCGTCCCGGGCCCGGCGGCCGCCGTCCACACCCGCCAGGGCCAGGGCGGCGATGGCCAGGTACGCCGAGCGCATATGGGGCGCGATGGCCTCGGACAGCGGGTCCTGGGCGCGCTGGAGAGCCCGGCGGACCTTGTCCAGGGCGTCCTCGTACAGGCCGTCGACCGCGTCGACCCAGGCCTCGGCGCCGAGGATGAAGGCGTCGAAGACGATGAAGTGCGAGATGCCGAACTCCTCGCGCAGCAACCGCAGTTGTTCGCGCGCCTCGGGGATGCGTCCGGTCATGCCCAGTCGGCCGGCGAGGTAGAGGCGGGCGGGGGGCATGGCCTCGTTGTGGCTGTTCCGGCTCTGCTCGACGACCTCCCACAGCAGCCGTTCGCCCTGTTCGGTGTCGCCCGCCTCCATCAGCGCGCTGCCCAGACGGGCGGTGAGGACGGTGACCTGGGCGGCCGCGCCGAGGCGTTCGGCGTGGTCGATGGCCGACCGGTAGTCGGCCGCGGCCGACAGGTAGGCGCCGGTGCGCTCGTGGGCCTCCGCGCGCGCGGAGAGCGCCTCGGCGGTGCCCCAGGCGTCGTCGAGACGGCGGAAGATCTCCAGCGACTCGTCGGCGTCCCTGCCGGCGTCCCGGGCCCACTCGGTGCGGTTGGCCCGCAGATTGGCGCGCCACTGGAGGGCGTGGGCCAGCTCCCACTCGAATCCAGGGGTCTCGCGGCAGGTGCGTACGGCGGCGTCGGTCACCTCGATCAGGCGTTTCACGTCGCCGGTCAGCATCACCGCGAACATCCAGAGCATGCCGGGACTGCGGCAGATCTGCGGCTGGCCGGGCTGGTAGACCTCGGTGATGAGCCGCAGTTTCCGTTTCGCCTCGGGCGACTCCCAGGCCTCCAACTCGGTGTCCATGCAGGAGAGATGAACGAGGTGCAGACCCCGGCGGGCCTCGGCGAGCGTCTCGCCGGTCATCGGCGGCGGGGCGTCCGTGCACCGCTGCCAGACGGATTCGGCGGGCCGGACCGGCTCGGTGAAGGGGTCGGGGCCCAGCTCCATGAACTCGCCGCACCAGTTGCGGGCCTCGATGCGCATGTCGCGCATCTGCCAGTAGTTGGCGAGCGAGAGGATCAGGCACAGTCCCTCCTGCTCGTCGCGTGCGGCGACGGCGTGGCGCAGCGCCGTGCGCAGGTTCTCGTACTCCAGCTCGATCCTGGCCATCGCCTCCCGCTGGCTGGAGCCGCGCAGCAACGGCTCGGTAGTGCGGGCCAGTTCGCGGTAATGCGTCAGGTGGGCGCGCTCGGTCGCGGTGCGGTCACCGGTCTCGTCGAGCCGCTCGCGCGCGTACTCGGCGACGGTCTCCAGGAGCCGGTAGCGCATCCCGCCGTCGGCGGCGGGGGCGGCCACCACGAGGGACTTGTCGACGAGGGAGGCCAGCGCGTCGAACGCGGCGGGGCCGCACACGGCCTCGGCGGCGGCGAGGTCGCAGCCGCCGGCGAAGACGGACAGCCGGCTCAGCACGTCCCGTTCGTCGGCGTCGAGCAGGTCCCAGGACCAGTCGACGACGGCGCGCAGGGTCTGCTGGCGGGGCAGGACGGTTCGGCTGCCCGAGGTGAGCAGGCGGAAGCGGTCGTCGAGCCGGTCGGCGATCTGCCGCGGGGTGAGCATCCGCAGCCGGGCGGCGGCGAGTTCGATGGCCAGCGGCAGACCGTCCAGGCGCCGGCAGATCTCGGCGCAGGCGTCCGAGGTGTCCTGGTCTGCGTCGGTGCGGAAGCCGGGCCGTACGGCGGCCCCGCGTTCGGCGAACAGCCGCAGCGCCACCGGCTCGGGCAGCGGCTCGACCGGTCGCAGCACCTCGCCGGGTATGCCGAGGGGTTCCCGGCTGGTGGCGAGGACGGTGAGGTGCGGACAGCGGGCGAGCAGTTCCTCGACGAGGCGGGCCGCCGCGTCGACGACGTGCTCGCAGTTGTCGAGCAGGAGCAGCATGCGGCGCCGGGCGCAGTGCTCGACCAGCCGCTCGACGGGGTCGTTGTGCCGGTCGGCGACCGCGGCCCGCATCTCCTCGGCGCCTGCCCCGTACAGCACGGTCTCGCGGGCGCCGACGGCCGTGAGCACAGCCCCGGGCACGGCCTCGGCGTCGTCGACGGGGGCGAGCTCGGCCAGCCACACGCCGTCCCGCGGGACCGGCCGGACGGCCTCGGCGGCCTCCTGCGACAGCCGGGTCTTCCCGGCCCCGCCCGGCCCGAGCAGCGTCACCAGACGGGCGGCCCCGAGATCGGCCCGGATCGTCCCGATGTCGGCCTCGCGGCCCACGAAGGACGTGATCCGGGCGCGGAGGTTGCTCGGGGGGCGGGCATCGGGCGTACCGGGGCCCACCTCCTCGCCCGCGGCGCCGTCCGGGACGCCGGCGGCGGGCCCGGCGTGGGGTACTGCCGAGGGAACACCGCGGGAGGGCACCGCCGAGGGGACGGCGCCCTGACCGGCGGCACGCGGCCCGGCCACCGCACCGGAACCGGCCTCGGCGGTCCGGGCCCCGCCGCCCGTGGCAGGGCCGGACGCCGCACCGGAACCGGACACCGCGCCGGGACCAGGCTCGGCGGTCCGGGCCACGCCCGGGCCGGACGCCGCGCCGGAACCGGGCTCAGCGGCCCAGCCCCCACCGCCTGCGACCGGGCCGGGCGCCGTGCCGGAACCGGGCGCCGGGGGCCGGACCCCGACGCCCGCGACCCGGCCGGGCGCCGGCCGCGCCGCGCCGGTGGGCCGCAGCAGCTCCGCGTGCAGCGCACGCAGTTCCGGGCCGGGGTCGGAGCCGAGGCGGTCGGCCAGCAGCCGGCGTACGTCCTCGTAGGCGGCCAGGGCCTCGGCGGTGCGGCCCGCGTCGCGCAGGGCCCGCAGGCGGAGGGTCTGGAGGGGTTCGTCCAGGGGGTGCGTGTCGCACAGGGCGGTCAGCTCGGGCAGGCTCCGCTCGGCGTGCCCGAGGGCGAGGGCCGCGGTGAGGCGGGCGCGCCGAGCGTCCAGGTGGCGGGTGTCCCAGCGGGCCGCCTCGGCGGTGCGGTCGGGCAGGTCGGCCAGGGCGGGGCCGCGCCACAGCGCGAGGGCGTCGTCGAGGACGGCGGCCGCCTTCGCGGGGTCGCCGTCGCCCAGCGCGCGCAGGCCCTCCCCGGCCAGCCGCTCGAAGCGGTGCAGGTCGACGTCGTCGGTCGTGGCGGCGAGCCGGTAGCCGCCCTCCGCGGAGGCCACCGCGTCCGCGCCGAGCGTCCGGCGCAGCCGCCCGACCAGGGCCTGGAGCGCGCCCGTGGCGTCGGCGGGCGGCTCGCCGTCCCACACCTCGTCGACGAGGGCGCGCACCGGGACCGTACGGCCGGGACGCAGGGCGAGCACGGTCAGCAGGGCACGCAGCCGCGCCCCGCCGAGCGGAACGGCGGTGCCGTCGGGGCGAAGCGCCTGGGTGGTGCCGAGGATGCGATAGCGCACGGGGTCCATTGTCTCCGGTGGTCTCACGGACAGTCACGGGATTTCGGCGGCGCGGCGCGCGGCCGGCCCGGGAACCCGTGGTCCCGGGCGGGACGTTCCGTCCGTGTGCCCGGTACGGTCGGGCTCCCCGGACGAACCGTACGAGCACAGGAGCCGTCCCTCATGACGTCCGTCACCACCCGCCGCGGCGACCGCCGGGTCAGCCCCGTCTTCCTCGGCATCCTGGCCGTCACCGCGGTCGGGGGCTGGGCCGCCTGGACCGGCTTCCGCCCGATTCCGGCCCGCCCGGGTCTGGCGGTGTTCCTGTTCGTGACCGCGGCCTGGGTCGTCTCGCTGTGCCTGCACGAGTACGCGCACGCGCGCACCGCGCTGCACAGCGGTGACGTGACGGTCGGCGCCAAGGGCTATCTGACACTGAACCCGCTGAAGTACACGCATGCCGTGCTGAGCATCCTGCTTCCGCTGCTGTTCCTGGTCATGGGCGGGATCGGGCTGCCCGGCGGCGCGGTGTTCATCGAGCGCGGCCGGATCCGGGGCCGCTGGCGGCACAGCCTGGTCTCGGCGGCGGGACCGCTGACGAACGTGCTGTTCGCGGTGGTGTGCACGGCACCGTTCTGGCTGCACGCGCTGGACGGCGTGCCCGGCGAGTTCCGGTTCGCCCTGGCCTTCCTCGCGCTGCTGCAGGTGACGGCCGCGATCCTGAACTTCCTGCCGGTCCCGGGCCTGGACGGCTACGGGGTGATCGAACCCTGGCTGTCGCACAACGTCAAGCGCCAGGTGGCGCCGTTCGCACCGTTCGGCCTGATCTTCGTCTTCGCGCTGCTGTGGGTGCCCTCGCTCAACATCGCGTTCTTCGACGTGATCCACACGCTGCTGCGTCACCTCGGCGTCGGCCCCCTCGACCAGTACTGCGGCCACGAGCTGTACCGCTTCTGGCAGGGCACCAGCGGGTTCTGCGCGGTCAGCCGGTGACGGAGCCGTCCTGCCGCATCCGGCCGCGGCGGGCGTAGTACCAGGTCATGTTGGACGACAGCCCTGCCAGCAGCACCCACACGACCCCGAGGGGCCAGCTGCCCCGGACGAACGAGACGACGGCCGCGGCCGCGGACAGCAGGCAGACGATCAGGGTGTAGAGGGCGAGTCGCCGGGCCGGCTGGGGCGGGGGCGATGACTGCATGGTGGTCGGCTCCTGTCGGGGGACACTGCTACGGCCACCAGTGTCCCCCATCGGCTCATACGTCCGTGATCCGGAGCCCCGCGTGCGCCTTGTAGCGGCGGTTGACCGAGATCAGGTTGGCGACCAGCGACTCCACCTGGTGGGCGTTGCGCAGCCGGCCCGCGAAGACGCCCCGCATGCCGGGGATGCGGCCGGCCAGCGCCTGGACGGTCTCCACGTCGGCGCGCTCCTCGCCGAGGACCATCACGTCGGTGTCGATCCGCTCGATCCCGGGGTCCTGGAGGAGGACGGCCGACAGGTGGTGGAAGGCCGCCGTCACCCGTGAGTCCGGCAGCAGGGCCGCGGCCTGCTCGGCGGCGCTGCCCTCGTCGGGCCTGAGCGCGTAGGCGCCCTTCTTGTCGAAGCCGAGCGGGTTGACGCAGTCCACGACGAGCTTGCCGGCCAGTTCCCCGCGCAGGGCCTCCAGGGTCTTGCCGTGGCCCTCCCACGGAACGGCGACGATCACGATGTCGCTGCGGCGCGCGGTCTCGGCGTTGTCGGCGCCCTCGACGCCGTGCCCGGTCTCCTCGGCCGCCGCCCGGGCGCGTTCGGCCGCGCGCGAGCCGATGATCACCTTCTGCCCGGCGCGGGCGAGCCGGTAGGCCAGGCCCTTGCCCTGCGGGCCGGTTCCCCCGAGCACGCCCACGACCAGCCCGGAGACGTCGGGGAGGTCCCAGGGGTCCTTGGCGGGGGCGTTGTGTGCACTGTCGCTAGAGGTCATGCGCCGACTCTACGTCCGCGGCCCCTCCGCCGCCGGGTCCCCCGGGAGGGCGAACGCGGACCGAAGTCCGCCCCACCCGTGACCGTTTGCGGCAGGATGCGCGCGTATGGACGCCGTACGGGTCACGCTGCTGCGCGAGGTGCTCGCCGGGACCGAGTGGCTGGGGGCCACCCGGCGGTTCGCGGGGGTGCTGCGGGGGTCGGTGGTGTCGCACGGGGGCGGACTGCTGCTCGTGGGCACCCCGGAGGACGAGCCCTGGCACCTGGCGGCCCACCTGGTGGACGAGGCCGCCTGGTCGGGCACCCCGGAGCTGGCCCCGACGCTCGTACGGCACGCCCCGCGCCCCTCGGACCGGGCGCATCTGGCCGTGGGGCTCGGGCGGCTGGCGGCGGCCCGGCGCGGCGAGACGCTGCTCGTGGTGGCACCCGAGGAGCCCGCCCCGCTCCTGGAGCGCGTGCACGAGGCCCGGCGGGCCGGGGCGACGGTGCTGGCCCTGGGCTCCGGCGGGGGCGAGCTGGAGGCGATGGCGCACGAGACGCTGGCGGTGCCGCCCGGGTCGGAACTGGACCTGGACACCGTGCAGCACCTGGTGAGCGCGGCGGCCGGGGAGAACGCGCTGCCGGCCCAGCGCGGCCGCGGCCGCTTCCGGGACCGCCTGGCGCGGCTGACGGACCTCCTGACGGCGCCCCCGCCGCCGCGCTGGTAGCAAGGGGCGTACTGAAACCGGCGGCGGGGACGTACGGAAAACCGGTTGCCGCCGACCTCGCGCCTGCCGACGATGGCCCCTCGTGACCGACGACTCCCCCGCTCCTCCCTCTCCGCCCTCCGGCCTGCGGGCCCTGCTCCCCGACCTCGCCCCCTGGCACGCCTCGCGCGACTTCCGGCGGCTGTGGGTGTCGGGTCTGATCTCGAACTTCGGCAGCTTCCTCACCTTCGTCGCGCTGCCGGTGCAGATGAAGGAGCTGACCGGTTCGGCCGCGGCGGTGGGCGCGCTCGGGGCCGTGGAGCTGGTCCCGCTGATCGTGTTCGGGCTGTACGGCGGGGCACTCGCGGACGCGCTGGACAAACGCCGGCTGATCGTGTGGACCGAGGTCGGGCAGGGGCTGCTCAGCGTGGCACTGCTGGCCGGCGCGCTGCTGCCGCACCCCGCCGTGTGGCCGCTGTACGTGATCGCCGCCCTCAGCGCCACCCTGACCTCGGTTCAGCGGCCCGCGCTGGACTCGCTGTGGCCGCGGATCGTGGCCCACGGGCACCTCACGGCGGCGACCGCGCTCAACTCCCTGCGCTGGACGGTCGGCGGGGTGGCTGGCCCGGCAGCGGCGGGCGTGGTGGTGGCGTACGCGGGCCTGTCCTGGGCGTACGCCGCGGACGCGGTGACGTTCGCGGTCTCGGTGCTCCTGGTGGTGCGCATCGCCGCCCAGCCGGCCACCCGCGAGGCCGCGAAGCCGTCCCTGCGGGCCATCGCCGAGGGCGCCCGGTACGCCTGGGGCCGCAAGGAACTCCTGGGGACGTACGTGGTCGACCTGGTCGCGATGTTCCTGGCGATGCCGCTGGCCGTTCTGCCGTTCCTCGCGGACGAGTTGGACGCGCGCTGGGCGCTGGGGCTGATGTACGCCGCCGTGCCGCTCGGGTCGCTGCTGGTGAGCCTGACCAGCGGCTGGACCTCACGGGTGCAGCGGCACGGGCGGATGGTGGTGCTGGCGGCGCTGCTGTGGGGCGTTGCGGTGGCCGCCGCCGGTGCCGTGGACCATGTGTGGCTGGTGCTGGTGTTCCTGACCGTGGCCGGCGGCTGCGACATGGTCAGCGGGGTCTTCCGGGGCGCCATGTGGAACCAGACGATCCCGGACGCGCTGCGCGGCCGGCTCGCCGGGATCGAGCTGCTGTCCTATTCGGTGGGCCCGCAGCTCGGACAGGTCCGCTCGGGCTCGTTCGCCGCGTGGTGGGGCGTACGGGCGTCGGTGTGGTCGGGCGGGGTGCTGTGCGCGGGTGCGGTGGGGCTGCTCGCGCTGTGCCTGCCGGGGCTGATGCGGTACGACGCGCGGACGAACGAGCACGCGGTGCGGCTGCGGGAGGATCGCGCGGCCGGCGCCGTGCGCGCGGCCGCGTGATCGGCGTGACCGGTGCCCACCGGGCTGGTCAGCTCTCCTCGGTGCCGCCCGTCGGGGCGTCGTGCCAGCGGGGGTCGTTCTCCCACTCGAGGTTGCGTTCGCGGGCGGTGTCCATCGCGTGCTGGGCCTCCTCGCGGGAGGTGTACGGGCCGAACCGGTCCTTCGCGGGGCACTCCGGCCCCTCCTCGACCTTCTTGTGCTCCAGGCAGTAGTACCACTCGCCCGGCTTACCGGCGGTCCGCTTTTTGAACAGGGCCATGACCAGCTCCTCTCGCCACGGACATGTTCCCCCATCGTCCCCGGATAGACTCGCCGACATGTCTGGCCAGTCGTTGCTCGTCCCCGGGGAGCTGTCCCCGACCCGTTCCGTGCCCGGAAACATCCGCCGTCCCGAGTACGTCGGCAGGCCCGCGCCGAAGCCGTACACCGGTCGGGAGGTGCAGACGCCCGAGACCGTCGAGGCGATGCGGATCGCCGGGCGGATCGCCGCGCGGGCGATGGAGGAGGCGGCCCGGCACATCGCGCCCGGCGTCACCACGGACGAGCTGGACCGGGTGGCGCACGAGTTCATGTGCGACCACGGCGCCTACCCGTCCACGCTCGGCTACCGCGGCTTCCCCAAGTCGCTGTGCACCTCGGTCAACGAGGTCATCTGCCACGGCATCCCGGACTCGACCGTGCTGCGGGACGGCGACATCGTCAACCTGGACGTGACGGCGTACATCGGCGGGGTGCACGGGGACAACAACGCGACGTACCTCGTGGGTGACGTGGACGAGGAGAGCCGCCTGCTGGTGGAGCGCACCCGCGAGGCCCTCGACCGCGCGATCAAGGCGGTTCGCCCCGGGCGGCAGATCAACATCATCGGCCGGGTCATCGAGTCGTACGCCAAGCGGTTCGGCTACGGCGTGGTCCGGGACTTCACCGGCCACGGCATCAACACGTCGTTCCACTCCGGGCTGATCGTCCCGCACTACGACAGCCCGCACGCCACGACGCTCATCCAGACCGGGATGACCTTCACGATCGAGCCGATGCTGACGCTGGGCACCTACGAGTACGACGTCTGGGACGACGGCTGGACGGTCGTCACCAAGGACCGCAGGCGCACCGCCCAGTTCGAGCACACGCTGGTGGTGACGGACTCGGGGGCGGAGATCCTGACGCTGCCGTAGTACGGCCGCACCGCGCCCGACGTGGCCCGCTCCCTCCGGGGGCGGGCCTTCCCTTATGTCCACCCGTGCCCGTTTGGCCGGAATCCGGGGTAAGGTTTTCCCGACATGGTGTCGGTAAAGCCATTGACTTAGGCAAGCCTTACCTTAGAGGATGGCCTCATGGATTCCTTCTCGACACTCATCCGCACCGCCTCCCACGAGCAGCACACGGAGGCGGAGACCTCCACCTTCATGAGCGATCTGCTCGGCGGCCGGCTCGGCATGGACGCGTACACGCGATACACCGAGCAGCTCTGGTTCGTGTACGCGGCACTGGAGGACGGCGCCGAACGGCTGGCGTCGGATCCGGTGGCGGGCCCCTTCATCCAGCCCGAGCTGTTCCGGCTGGCCGCGCTGGAGCGGGACCTCGAGCATCTGCGCGGCGCCTCCTGGCGCTCGGAGGTGAGCGCGCTGCCCGCGACCGAGGCGTACGCGGAGCGGGTGCGCGAGTGCGCCGAGCAGTGGCCGGCGGGCTACATCGCCCACCACTACACCCGCTACCTCGGCGACCTCTCCGGCGGCCAGATCATCCGCGACAAGGCGGAGAGGACATGGGGCTTCACGAAGAAGGGCGACGGAGTCCGCTTCTACGTCTTCGAGGAGATCTCCAACCCGGCCGCGTTCAAGCGGGGTTACCGCGAACTCCTGGACACGATCCGGGCGGACGACCTGGAGAGGCAGCGGATCGTGACCGAGTGCAAGAAGGCGTTCTCCCTGAACACGGCGGTCTTCCACGCCCTGGGCGAGGAGTTCCCCCTGTCGGCGTGACCACCCGTGCGGTCGCCGTGGCTCATCCGGAACACTCCCCCGCCCGCACGGCCGACGGCCGTGCCGCGTGCCCCAGAATGCGCTCGACACGCCCCCTCAGCGTTCCAGGATCACCCGGCCGCCGACCTCGATCCAGCCGCCCGGTTGGGGAGCCGTGAGGATTTGTGAGCCCGTGCCCTGGGTGATGTTCAGGGCTCGGTCCAGGTGGGCCGTCAGGAGCAGGGCCGCCGCGCCTGTTGCCTCGTCCTCCTCGATGCCGTCGTCGCGGCCGGGGAAGGCGCGGGCGCGGATGCGGCCGGCGGACTCGTCCTCCCAGGACCAGGCGTAGAGCCAGTCGCCGGGCGGCGGGACGGGCAGGTCGTCGACCTCGGCCGCGGTGGCGTACTGGCGCAGGGTGCGGGGCGGGGCCCACTCCGGGCGGGCCTCGATCCAGGTGAACTCGCCGTCCAGGCGGGTGCCCACGACGCCGGCGGGGGTGATCAGTTCCGGCACGTCCAGGAGCCAGGCGACTCCGACGCACGGGTGGCCCGCGAACGGCAGGCGCAGGGTCGGGGTGAAGATGTCGATGAGGCCGCGCTCGGGGTCGTCGACGAACACCGTCTCGCTGAAGCCGAGTTTGGCGGCCAGTTCCTGGCGGTCGTCCCGGTCGGGAACGCGCGAGCCGTCGCGGACGACACCGAGTTCGTTGCCGTAGCCGCCGCGCGGCCCGCAGAAGACGCGCAGCACGTCGTAATCCGTCACCCGGGCATTGAAGCATCGCGGCGGCGGTGCCGTCCGGAACGGGACGGTACCGCCGCCGACGCGGATCAGGCCTGCGTGTCGCGCCGCCTGCGCAGCGCGAAGAGCACGCCCGCGCCCGCCGCCACGGTCGCCGCGGCGGCCGCGCCCAGGGCGCCCACCGGGACGCCGGCGCCGGTGGCGGCCATGCTGCCGCCGATGCCGCCGGTGGTGGAGCCGATGCCCCCGGTCGTCGAATCGGTGCCGCCGGAGGAGCCCGTGCCGCCCGTGCCGGAGCCGCCGCCCGACGTGCCGTTGCCGGAGGGGAGTTCGGCGTCCTTGGTGAGGGCGACGGACAGGTTCACCGGATCGAGCGCGGTGCCCTTGGCGTAGAAGCCGCCGAAGGCCTTGGCGCCGGCCTCGGTCAGCGTCGCCGTCACGTCGTTCACGGTGATGACGTCGTTCTTGGCGGTGAGCTTGGTGGAGGCGGCCTTCAGGTCGGCCAGGACCACGTTCGCCGACTTCTCGCCGAGGCTGTCGACATCGGCGGTCAGCTTCCCGGACCCGCCGTCGAGGGTGGCCCGGACATGGTTGAGGGTGAGGTCGAGCCCGTAGCCGCCGCTCTCGCCCTCGCCCTGGTGGCCCTTGAAGTTCACCGCGCCCTTGAACGCGGCGGAGAGGGTGCCGGCCTCGGTGTCGTAGCTGCCGGTGGCGTCGGCGAAGGTGAACGCGCCGTTGCCGGACGCCTGGGAGGCGCCGTCCGACGCCGTGATCCGGCCCTTGGCCACCGGGCCCACGACATAGCTGCGGAAGGAGTCCTTCACACCCCAGGTCAGCCTGCCGTCGGCTATGTCGCCCCTGGAGGGGGCGGCAGCGGTGGAGGCGGTCGGCGAGGTGGACGCCGTGGGCTTGGCGCTCGGGGATGCCGAGTCGCCGGGCTTCGGGGACGACGGGTTGCCGGTCTCCGACTCGCTCGGCGAGGCCGACGAGGTGGGCGAGGACGTCGGTTCGGGCGAGGTGGTCTCCGACTCGCTGGGCGAAGGGCTCGGCGACGTCGTGCCCTGCTTCTTCACCACGGACAGCGGATCGCCCGCCGCGCCCGCGTAGTTGGAGCCGCCGAGGAAGGTGCCGGCCTCGGCGGTGAGGGTGGTGGCGAGGTCGCTCATGTCCGCGCCGGTCGGTGCCGCGACCGTGGCGAACGGCACGTCCTGCTGGGTCGGGCCGTCGTCGGCGGTCAGGTCGGCGGTGAGGACGCCCGTGGCGCTGTCGTACTGGAAGTCGCTCAGCACCCGCTTGAACCCGTGCACCGGCGACTCGGAGACGAGGGTGCCCTTGAAGGCCAGGTGCAGCGTGTGGTTGGTGCTGTCGTAGGTGCCCTGGCCGTCGGTGAAGGTGAAGACGCCGTTGCCGTCGGCCTGCGAGGCGCCGTCCGTGACGGTGAACGTGCCCTTGGTGTAGGGGCCGGTGACGTAGGTGCGGTACGACTCCTTGATGCCCCAGCTCAGTTCGTAGCCGGTCAGGGGCACGGAGGCCGCGGCGGCACCGGGGGCCGCGGCCAGGGCGGCGGCGCTCAGCGCGGTGGCCGTGGCCAGGGCGGCGGCGAACATCACGGGCCGTCTGCGGGCGCGGGGGGCGGTGGTGGGCATGACGGTTCTCCTCGTTACGGGGCCCGCCGGTGGGGCGGCGCGGGAAAGGGGAATCAGACGTGGGGGTTGGGGAGGGAGGGAAGGTCCAGGGGGCCGTGGCGGCCGGGGTCCTGCGGGGCTCGTGCTCAGCGGGCCGGACGGCCGCAAAGGGTCAGGACCCGCCGGACCGCTCCTCGTCGGCGCCGGGGCCGGAAGCCGCGGGACCGAAGGCCGAGCCGGAATCGGCGCCGGAACCGGAGTCGGCGGCACCGGAGTTCACGGAGACGCCGGAAGCCGCGGCCGGCACGACGGCGGCCGTGCGGTTCCTGCGGCGGTACAGCGCCGCCCCGCCGAGTGCCAGCACCAGCACGCCTCCCGCGCCGAGCGCGACCGGCAGGACCGGCGTGCCGTCGTCGGCGGTGGCCGCGACCGGCTCGGCCGAGGGTGCGGGGGCGGCCGTCGTGGGGGCGGGCGCTGCGGTGTCGGCGACCGCGCTGCCCAGGTCCGGCAGGGCGGGCAACTCGGCGTCGGCGGTGAGGGCGACGGCCAGGGACACCGGGTCCATCGCGGTGCCCGCCGGGTACATCCCGCCGAACGCCTGGGCGCCGCGGGCGGTCAGCTCGGCCGGCGCATCGGTCACCTTCGCCAGGCCGTCGCGGGCGGTCAGGTCCTTGGCCGCGAAGGTGACCAGCGGGACCTTCCTGCCGGTCAGGCGATCGCTCGTCACGTCGGCGTAGAGCGTGCCCGTGCCCTTGGCGACGGTGACGCGGACGGCGCTCAGTTCCAGGTCCAGGCCGTGCGCGCCGGTGAAGCGCACGGTGCCCTTGAAGGTGGCGTCGAGCGCGCCCTTGTCGTACGTGCCCCGGCCGGCGGGGAAGCGGAAGAGGGCGCCGCCGTCCTGGGCCCCGTCGGTCAGGGTCCACTTGCCGCGGGCGATGTCGCCGGTGACGTACTCGCGGAAGGTGCGGCGTACGCCCCAGTCGACGGCGCCGTCCACGAGCGCCTGGTGCGAAGTCGCCTTCTTCTTCACGGACGTGGTCGGGGTGGGCGTGGGCGAGGGGGCCGCCGCCTTCGCGGCCGGGCGTACGTCCGCCGCGAGGCTCACCGCGTCCAGCGGGGTTCCGGCCGTGTAGTAGCCGGCGAAGGACCGCGCGCCCTGGGGGGTGAGGGTGGCGGGCAGGTTGTTGAGGACGACGGCGTCACCGCCGCCCCTCATGTCGATCCCGCCGAGGGAGAGGGTGGCGAAGGGCACCTGCGCGGAGGTCGTGACCCTCCCGGTGTCCTTCGCCTTGCTGACGACGTCCACGTAGAGCGTGCCGGTGGAGCCGTTGACGCTCACGGTGGGCCGGCTGAGGGTGAGGTCCAACTGGTACCCGCCGTTCGCCTTCTGATGGCCGACGAAGCGGACACCGCCGGAGAAGGAGGCGCGGAACGCGCCCGTGGCGCCGTCGTAGGAGCCGGTCGCCGAGTGGAAGCGGAACGAGCTGCCGCCGACGGTCGCGGCACCCCCGGTCAGGAAGAAACTCCCCTTGGCCACGGGCCCGGTGACATAGCTCTGGAAGGAGGACTTGATGCCCCAGTCCAGCCGGCCGCCCTGGACGGTACGGCTCTCGGCGTGCGCGGCGGTGGCCGGCAGCAGGACCGCCGAAACAGCCGCGGCGAGCACGGCGAGAGCCGTGAACGACGCGGTGACCAGAGCGCGAAGACGCGCGGGCATGGGGAACCTCCCGATCCACAGCCGGTAGCAAACGAAGGTAAGGCTAACCTAAGATGTGCCGGTCGGATGCTGGCAGTACACCCCAAAAGGAACGGACGGAACCGTGCGACGCTTGCGCACCACACTGGCGGGAGCACTGGCGTCCGTGCTCGCCCTCACCCTGACCGCTGCCGGTTGTTCCGGCTCCGGACCCTCCGGCACGGACCGGGGATCCGCCGCGAAGACGGCGGCCGCCGCCGTCGTCGACACCCGTGTCGAACCCCTCGCCGGCACACCCTCACCCCGGCTGCCCGTCACGGTCCGCTCCGCCGACGGCAAGGAGGTAACCGTGAAGAACGCGCGCAGGATCGTCCCGCTGTCCGGAAGCCTCAGCGAGATCGTGTTCACGCTGGGGCTCGGCGACCGGGTCGTCGCCCGCGACATCACCGCCACCTTCCAGCAGGCGGCGGAGCTGCCGGTGGTGACCCGCAATCACGACGTGTCCGCCGAGAGCGTCCTGTCCCTCGCCCCGGACCTGGTGCTGGCCGAGACCACCAGCGGGCCCGTGGAGGCCATGGACCAGATCCGCGCCGCGGGCGTCCCGGTGCTCGTGGTGAAGGCGGCGACGGGCCTCGCCGACGTGGGAGCGCGCATCCAGGCGGTCGCCGGCGCGCTCGGCGTCCCCGCCGCGGGCAAGGAGCTGACCGGGCGCTCCCAGGACCGGATCGACGCCGTGCGCGAGGCGATCCCGGCGCACGCCGACCACCCCCGCGTCGCCTTCCTGTACCTGCGCGGCTCGGCTTCCGTCTACCTGATCGGCGGCGCCAGGTCCGGTGCGACCTCGCTCATCGAGGCGGCGGGCGGGATCGACGCGGGCGCCGACTCGGGGCTGACGAAGGACTTCACCGCCATCACCACCGAGGCGCTGGCGAAGGCCGCCCCGGACGCGATCCTCGTGATGAGCAAGGGCCTCGAATCCGTCGGCGGCCTCGACGGGCTGGTGAAGATCCCGGGCATCGCCCAGACACCGGCCGGCATGGAGCGCCGGGTCGTGTCGGTCGAGGACGGCGTGCTGCTCAACTACGGCCCGCGCACGGACCAGGTGCTGCGCTCGATCGTCGACCAGCTCTACGCGGGCGGTGCCCGGTGACGGCGCTGGACGACAAGCCCGTACGCCCCCTCCAGGCGCCACCCGCGCCCGCCGGACGGAAACGGCGCGGCGCGGCCTGGTTCCTGACGGGTGGTCTGCTGCTCGGTCTGCTCGTGCTGGTGCCGGTCGCCGCCGGGACCGGCGCGTACCCGATTCCGACCGGCGAGGTGCTCTCCTCCGTGCTGCACCGGATCGGCCTCGGTGGCGGCGGTCTCGACCGGGTCCCGGAGTCGGTGCTGTGGAACGTGCGTTTCCCGCGCATCGCGCTGGCCCTGCTCGTGGGCGCCTCGCTGGGCTGCGCGGGCGCGCTGATGCAGGGCGTGTTCGGCAATCCGCTGGCCGAACCGGGCGTCATCGGGGTCTCCTCGGGCGCGGCGGTCGGCGCGGTCGCCGCGATCGCCCTCGGTCTCGACTTCCTCGGCACCTGGACGGTCTCGGTGGCCGCCTTCGTCGCGGGCCTGTGCACGGTGCTGCTGGTGTACGCGATGGCGCGTTCGGGCGGCCGTACGGAGGTGGTGACGCTGATCCTCACCGGGATCGCGGTGAACGCCTTCGCGGCCGCGCTGATCGGGCTGTTCCTGTTCTTCGCGGACTCCGCCGCGGTCAACCAGATCACCTTCTGGCAGCTCGGCTCGCTCTCCCAGGCCACCTGGCCGAAGGTCATGGCCGTGCTGCCGTGCGCGGTGCTCGGACTGGGCGTCGCGCCGCTGTACGCGCGCCGCCTCGACCTGCTGTCGCTCGGCGAGGGTCCGGCCCGGCACCTGGGCGTGGACGTGGAGCGGCTGCGCGTCGTGCTGGTGCTGGTCATCGCCCTGCTGACCGCGGCGGCCGTCAGCGTCGCCGGCATCATCAGCTTCGTCGGCCTGGTCGTACCGCATCTGCTGCGGATGGTGGCCGGGCCAGGGCACCGGTTCCTGGTGCCGGGCAGCGCCCTGCTCGGCGCGCTCGTCCTGCTCGCCGCGGATCTGGCCGCCCGTACCGTCGCCGCACCCGCCGAGCTTCCGCTCGGCGTCCTCACCGCACTGGTCGGCAGCCCGTTCTTCTTCTGGCTGCTGCGCCGCACCCGCCGCAGGCAAGGAGGCTGGGCATGAGACTGCCGAGGATCCGACCGGTTCCCCCCGCCCCGGCCGGGCCCGGGGACGTGCTCGCCGAGACGGAGGCGCTGCGGGTGCGCCGGGGTCACCGCGATGTGCTCAACGGCGTCGACGTCACGGTCCGCGCCGGTGAGGTGCTGGCCCTGGTGGGCCCCAACGGCGCAGGCAAGTCGACCCTGTTGGGCGCGCTCGCCGCCGATCTCCCGCCCACGGGGGGCGTGGTGCGCGTGCACGGCCGTCCGGCCCACGAGTGGTCCGCGCCCGAACTCGCGCTGCGCCGGGCCGTGCTGCCGCAGTCGGCGGCGCTCTCCTTCCCCTTCCCCGTCGAGGAGGTCGTACGGATGGGCCGTGCCCCGCACGCGTCCTCGGCCTCCCCGGACGAGGACGAGCGGATCGTGGCCGAGGCGATGGCCGCCACCGAGGTGACCGCGTTCGCCGCGCGCCCGTTCCCGGCGCTCAGCGGCGGTGAGCGGGCCCGGGTCGCGCTCGCCCGGGTGCTGGCCCAGCGGGCGCCGCTGCTGCTGCTCGACGAGCCGACCGCCGCGCTCGATCTGAAGCACCAGGAGATGGTGCTGCGGCTGTGCCGGGCAAGGGCGCACGCCGGTGACGCGGTCGTCGTGGTGCTGCACGATCTCGGACTGGCCGCCTCGTACGCGCACCGGGTCGCGATCCTGTGCGCCGGCCGTGTAGTGGCCGACGGCCCGCCCACCGAGGTCTTCTCCGAGGAACTGCTCTCCCGGGTCTACGACCAGCGGGTCGAGGTGCTGCCGCATCCGCGTACGGGCGCGGTCCTGGTGACCCCCAGACGGAGCCGTTGACTTGCCCTTGACCACCCCTTTGCCTTTTCATGACACATTCGCGATCAGCTCGTTCCCGTACGCCGATCATGAGACAGGAATCACGGTCCGCGCGGGTAGGAATGAGGTAAGCCTCGGTTAAGTTAGGCAAGCCTCACTAACGGTCGTGGGGTGTCAGGTCACCTTCCAGCCACTTCCGGGAGCCCTCGTGCGAGCCGTCCGCTTCTCCGTCATCACCGCCGCAGCCGCGGTCGCGCTGACCGCCGTGACGGCCTGTACGCAGAAGAGCGGCGCCGAGAGCGCCGACCGCGTGGTCGACGTGACCGCGAAGGACGACTCCTGCGAGGTCTCGAAGAAGGAATTCCCGGCCGGGCACGTGGAACTCGCCGTCGAGAACAAGGGCTCGAAGGTCACCGAGGTCTACCTCCTCTTCCCGGACGACCGGATCGTCGCCGAGCGCGAGAACATCGGCCCCGGCATCAAGCAGAAGGTCACCGCCGAGGTGAAGGCCGGCGACTACCTCATCGCCTGCAAGCCGGGCATGAAGGGCAAGGGCATCCGCCAGGAGGTCAAGGCGACCGGCGGCCAGGTCGCCAAGCGCGACCCGAAGCTGGACGCGGCCGTCGCCGACTACCGCCAGTACGCCCAGGACCAGGCCGACGAGACCCTGCCCCGCGTCGAGGCCTTCGTGAAGGCGATCAAGGCCGGCGACGTGCCGGCCGCCAAGAAGGCCTACGCGATCTCCCGCCTCGGCTGGGAGCGCACCGAGCCGGTCGCGGAGTCCTTCGGCGACATCGACCCCAAGGTCGACGTCCGCGAGGACGGCCTGGAGGACGGCCAGAAGTGGACCGGCTGGCACCGTCTGGAGAAGTCCCTGTGGAAGGACGGCAGGATCGGCTCCGAGGAGAAGACGCTCGCCGACCAGCTCCTCGCCGACCTCAGGGACTGGCAGCAGCGGGTGGGCACCGCCGAGATCACCCCGACCTCCATGGCCAACGGCGCCAAGGAACTCCTCGACGAGGTCGCCCGGGGCAAGGTCACCGGCGAGGAGGACCGCTACGCCCACACCGACCTCGTCGACTTCAAGGGCAACGTGGAGGGCGCGCAGAAGGCGTACGAACTCCTCAAGCCGGTCGCCTCGAAGAACGACCCGGCGCTGGCCAGGGAGCTCGACAAGCAGTTCGCCGCGCTCGAGGCGCTTCTCGACAAGTACCGCACGGACAGGACGTCGTACGAGTTCGTCTCCTACGACAAGGTCGGCAAGGACGACCGCAAGGAGCTCTCGGACGCGGTGAACGCGCTCGCCGAGCCGCTGTCCAAGCTCGCCGCGGCCGTCGTGAAGTAGTGAAGAAGAGGCTGGAGATGACCGAGACCCAGGGCAGCTCTCCGTCCCGCCGCGCCGTGATCGGCTGGGGCGGCGCGGGGATCGCGCTCGGCGCCGTCGCGGCCGGCGGCGCCGTGGCGATGACCAGGACCGGCTCCGACCTGGACCCGGTCGGTGCGGACGCGGGCGGCGCGGTGGACTTCCACGGCGCCCACCAGGCCGGCATCGCCACACCCGTGCAGGACCGGCTGCACTTCGCCGCGTTCGACGTGAAGACCGACGACCGCGCCGAGTTCGTACGGCTGCTGAAGGACTGGACGGCCGCCGCACGCCGGATGACCGCCGGCAAGGAGGTCGGCGAGGGCGCGTACGGCGGACTCCCCGAGGCGCCGCCCGACGACACCGGCGAGGCGCTGGGCCTCCACCCCTCGCGGCTGACGCTGACCATCGGCTTCGGTCCCTCGCTGTTCGAGAAGTTCGGCCTGGCGGACAGGCGGCCGGCCGCCCTGGTGGACCTGCCCAGGTTCCCCGGCGACAACCTGGACCGCTCCCGCACCGGCGGCGACCTGTGCATCCAGGCCTGCGCGGACGACCCGCAGGTCGCCGTGCACGCGATCCGCAACCTGGCCCGCATCGGCTTCGGCAAGGTCGCCGTCCGCTGGTCCCAGCTCGGGTTCGGCAAGACCTCCTCCACCACCCCGGACGCCCACACCCCGCGCAACCTCTTCGGGTTCAAGGACGGCACCCGCAACATCGCGGGCACCGAGACCGCCCGGCTGACGAAGCACGTCTGGGTCGGCGACCAGGACGGCGGCGCGAACGACGCCTGGATGCACGGTGGTTCGTACCTCGTCGCCCGGCGCATCCGGATGAACATCGAGACCTGGGACCGGGCTCCGCTCCAGGAGCAGGAGGACATCTTCGGCCGGGACAAGGGCGAGGGCGCGCCGGTCGGCAAGCCCAAGGAGCACGACGAGCCGTTCCTGAAGGCCATGAAGCCCACCGCGCACGTACGGCTCGCGCACCCCGACTCCAACGACGGCATCACGATCCTGCGCCGCGGCTACTCCTTCACCGACGGCACCGACGGCCTCGGCCGTCTGGACGCCGGACTGTTCTTCCTGGCCTACCAGCGCGACCCGCGTCACGGGTTCATCCCGCTCCAGCGCAGGCTGGCGGCGTCGGACGCCCTCAACGAGTACATCCAGCACGTGGGTTCGGCGGTCTTCGCGATCCCGCCCGGCGTGCGTGACACGCACGACTGGTGGGGCCGCACCCTGCTGTCCGAGGAGGCGTGACCCTTGTTCTCCAACTATCTGATCGGCCTGCGCGAGGGGCTGGAAGCCAGCCTCGTCGTGTGCATCCTCATCGCCTATCTGGTCAAGACCGGCCGCAGGGACGCCCTGAAGCCGATCTGGACCGGCATCGGCATCGCGGTCGCCATCGCCATGGGCTTCGGCTGCGTCCTCGAATTCGGCTCCCAGGAGCTGACCTTCGAGGCGAAGGAGGCGCTCGGGGGTGGCTTGTCGATCCTCGCGGTGGCGCTGGTGACCTGGATGGTCTTCTGGATGCGGCGCACCGCCCGGCACCTGAAGTCCGAACTGCACGGCAAGCTGGACCATGCGCTGGCGATGGGCACGGGCGCGCTGGTCGCCACCGCGTTCCTCGCCGTGGGCCGTGAGGGCCTGGAGACGGCACTGTTCGTGTGGGCGTCCGTGCACGCGGCCTCCGACGGCACCCCGCGCCCGCTGATCGGCGTCGCCCTCGGCCTGGCCACGGCGGTCCTGCTCGGCTGGCTGTTCTACCGGGGCGCGCTGCGGATCAACCTCGCCAAGTTCTTCACCTGGACCGGCGCCATGCTGGTCGTCGTCGCGGCGGGTGTGCTGGCGTACGGCCTCCACGACCTCCAGGAGGCCGCCTGGGTGCCGGGGCTTGGCAACCTGGCCTTCGACGTCAGCGGCGCCGTCCCACCGGACAGCTGGTACGGCACGCTGCTGAAGGGCGTGTTCAACTTCCAGCCCGACCCGACGGTGCTTCAGGTCACGGTGTGGCTGCTGTACTTGGTCCCGACGCTCACGTTCTTCTTCGCCCCGGTAGGGTTCCCCTCCGGGAAGAGGAAGGTGACGGTGGCTGATGAGCAGGGTTCGCGGCCCTCACAGGCTTCGCAGGCTTGAGCGTTGGGCGACGGCGACGGTCACGGCGGCCGCGCTGACGCTGACGGCGAGCGGGTGCGTGGTGGTGCACGGTGAGCGTGAGGTGCTTCCGGCCACCACCCCCGCGGAGGCCGCGAAGGCGCTGAGCCGGTTCACCGACGCCTACAACGCGGCCGACAAGGCCTACGACCGCACCCTGGACGCGGACTTCGTCGTCGGCGCGCTCGGCGCCATCGACGGGGCGCGGCTGAAGGCCGGGCGCACCAACCATCCGGACGGCAACCCCGCGCACACACCGCTGACGCTGACGGACGCCAGGTTCACCATCCCGCAGAAGGCGGGCTGGCCGCGCTGGTTCCTCGCCGACGCCAAGGGCAACAAGGGCGGCGGCCAGCGCTGGCTGCTGGTGTTCCTGCGCTACGGCGTCACCGAGGAGTGGCGGGTGGCGTACCTGACGCTGATGGCCCCCGGGGACATACCGGAGTTCCGGAAGGACGAGGACGGCCGGGCCGAGGCCCTGCCCGAGAGCAGCCCAGAACTGGCGGTCGTTCCCGGCGACCTGAGCCAGGACTACGCGACCTACCTGAGCAACGGCGGGGACACCTTCGCCGACGGCCCGCACACCACCGGCTGGCGCAAGCTGCGCGACAAGGCGGCCAGCCGGCCGGGGCTGGCGCGGCAGTACATCGACCAGCCCAGGACGGACGGCGCGTTCGCCCCTCTGGCGCTGCGCACCGCGGACGGCGGGGCCCTGGTGTTCTTCACCACCCGCCACTACGAGAAGCAGACCGCCGCCGAGGGCGCCTCCGTGCCCACGCCCAACAAGGACGTCCAGGCGCTCACCACGGGCGAGGTCAGGCAGTCCCTGACGATGGAGTTCGTCTCCAACCAGGCGGCTCTCGACCCGCCGAAGGGCGCGGCCGGACAGCAGGTGTCGATACTGGCCCGGGTCCAGGGCCTGACCTCGGCCCAGGGCGAGTAGCCGCCGGGAGCTCGCGGGCCCCGGCGTCTCAGTGGCGCAGGGGCCAGGTCGTGGAGTGGGGATCCGTCGCCTGTGCGGCGTGGCGGGCGCAGGCGTCGGTGAGGGGTTCCAGCAGGCTCAGGGGGTCCGGGAGGGCGTACTCGGGGCCGCGCAGCCAGCGCACCTGCTGGTCGTCGTCGCCGGGCAGGCGGGCCGGCGGCACCAGGACGTAGGAGCCGCGGCAGTGCCAGCGCAGGCCCGGGTGCTCGTCCATGGTCTCCGGGTGGCAGTCCAGCTCGCAGGGCCACCACTCGTCCTCGTCCTCGGGCGTGCCGCGGGTGAGGGTGAAGAACAGCATGCGGCCGTCGTCGCTCACCGCGACCGGACCGACCTCGACGCCCTCGGCGAGCAGCCGCTCCAGGGCCTCGCTCCCGGCCTCCATTGGCACGTCGAGGACGTCGTGCACCATTCCGGTCGCGGTGATGAAGTTGGCCTGCGGCTGGTGCCGGGCCCAGCGCTCGATCTGGGCGCGGTCGGTGGTCGACTGCGTCTGCCAGGCGAACGACACCGGGTGCCGGGCGGGTGTGGGACAGCCGACGCGGTCGCAGGAGCAGCCGTATCCGGTGGCCGGGTGCGCGGCGGGCGCGAGGGGCAGTCCCGCGGTGGCGGCGGCGAGCAGCAGGTCCTCACGGCCGCCGTCGCCGGCGGTCTCCTTGGGGCGGCGTCCCCGCAGCCACCTGGTGAGTTTGCCCTCCCGGCCGGTACGACCGCCGAACTCCGCGCTCATTTATCCCCTGACCTCGCTGGTGTGGACAGCATGTCCCATGGTCCCACCATCCTCCGCCTCGGGGGGCCGGAGCCCGCAACCGGGGTGGCCGGGGCGGTGCTCAGCGCGGTGCGAGCCCGTACAGCGCGTAGTCGACGAGAGTGTCGGTGTACTCGTGGGAGATGGGCGCGGTGCGCTGGAGCCAGCGCTGGGCGAGCGGGGAGACGAAGAGTTCCAGGGCGATGCGCGGGTCGATGCCGGGGCGTACGGCGCCGGCTTCCTGGGCCGAGCGGAGCCTGCGGACGTACAGCTCCAGTTGCGGCTCGAGCAGCTGGGCCACGAACCGCCGGCCGAGCTGCTCGTTCACCATGCCCTCCGCGGTCAGCGCCCGGGCCGGTGCCTCGAACACCGGGTCGGAGAGTTCGTCGACGGTGGCGCGCAGGACGGCCTTGAGGTCGGCGGCGAGGTCGCCGGTGTCGGGGATCCCGTCGCCCTGTCCGTCGCCCTGCCGGGCAGCCGCCTGTTCGCCGAGGTCGAGGAACGCCTCCAGGAGCACGTCCGCCTTCGAGGGCCACCAGCGGTAGATCGTCTGTTTGCCCACCCCGGCCCGCGCGGCGATCCCCTCGACCGTGGTCTTCGGATACCCCGTCTCGGCGACAAGCGCGAGGGCGGCGGCGTAGATCGCGCGCCGGGACTTCTCGCTGCGGCGGCCGGCGTCGGGGACGGGCTTGTCGGGCATGCGCCGACGGTAGCAGCCAGGTGAGACGGCGCGTCTCGCCGCTCCCGCCGGAGGGGGCCCGGTGGCTAGCGCGCCGGGTCGGGGGGCGGCCAGGAGGCGCCCCAGTCCGTGTCGCGGGCCGCCTTGTACAGGTCGCCGTGGCGTTTGGTGACCGTCTCACGGCGCAGGCCCTCGTCGGGCGCGCACAGGTTGAGCAGGACCTGGCCCTTGCGGATCTGGGGGCGGCGGACGACGCGCGCGGGGGCCGGGGCGACCGGGAAGCGGGTGGCGGCGACGTAGCTGAACTTCTCGTCCTCGTAGGCGAGGGAGCCGCCCTTGACCTGCCGGTGCAGGGAGGACCGGCTGACCCGGGCGGAGAAGTGGCACCAGTCGGTGCCGGGCACGATCGGGCAGGCGGCGCTGTGCGGGCAGGGCGCGGCGATCCGGAAGCCGGCCGCGATCAGCCGCTCCCGGGCCTCGATGACGCGGGCGTAGCCGTCGGGTGTGCCGGGTTCGACGACCACGACGGCGCGGGCGGCGGCCGCGGCCGCGTCCACGACGGCGGCGCGGTCGGGCGCGGTCAGCTCGCCCAGGACGTAGGAGACGGTCACGAGGTCGGTGTCGTCGAGGGTGAGCGCCGCGCCGATCCGGGCCCGCTGCCAGCGGGCGTCCCGCAGGGCCGGGTCGGCCTCGGCGATCTCGCGGCCGAGGGCGAGCGCGGGCTCTGCCCAGTCGAGCACGGTCACCGGGCGGACGCCGTCCCAGGTGGCGGCGGTGGCCCAGGCGGCGGCGCCGGTGCCGCCGCCGACGTCGGTGTGGCTGCGGGGCGACCACTCCGGCGCGGCCTCGGCGAACGCGGCCAGCGCCGAGCGCACCGCCTCGAAGGTGGCCGGCATCCGGTACGCGGCGTACGCGACCACGTCGGCGCGGTCGCGCAGGATCGGCGCGTCGGTCGGGGTGGTCCCCCGGTAGTTGGCGATCAGCCGCTCCACGGCCCCCGCGGCCTGCCTCGGCGGCAGCCCGTCGAGCAACCCGGAAAGCGCGTTACGGAGAGTCTCCGACGGCGGTACAACGTCGTTCACCGTGCGATTCTCTCAGGTCCGGCGGACCCCCTGAACCGTCGGCGCCGGCGGTTCAGGAACGGGAGCGGGAGCGGGAGCCCCGCACGACAAGCGCGTCCCGGCCCGGCGGGGCGCCCGGAGCAGTCGACCGCTCAGGTCCGGCGGGCGCCCCTGACCGCTCGGGCCAAACGGGTCGCCGCCCTCGCCCGTGGGTCGCTCGACGGGGGCCGGCGGCGGGGGTGGACCGTGTTGGCGAGGAGGACCAGGAAGGTGTCCGTGGCCCGGTCGAGGGTCAGGGACGTGCCGGTGAAGCCCGTGTGGCCGGCTGCTCCGTGGCCCGCCAGCTCGCCCATGAACCAGGGCTGGTCCACCGCGAAGCCCAGGCCCGGCGGGGTGAGGAGCAGGTCGACGAAGTCGGGGCCGAGGATCCGGGCGGGGCCGTACGAGCCGCCCGCGAGCAGGGCGCGGCAGAAGACCGCGAGGTCGGGGCCCGTCGAGAACAGGCCCGCGTGGCCGGCCACACCGCCCAGCGCCCAGGCGTTCTCGTCGTGGACCTCGCCGCGCAGCATCCCCCGGTCCGCCTTGGCCCACGGCCGCCGCTGGTCCTCGGTCGCCGCCGCGCCGGGGCACGGACCGAAGCGGGTCGACGCCATGCCCAGCGGGCGGGTGATCCCGTCGCGGACCAGGACGTCCAGGGTGCGGCCGGTGATCCGCTCCAGGACGCGCTGGAGCAGCAGCGGGTTGAGGTCCGAGTAGGTGTACGTGCCGGGCACGCCCGCCGGCGCCTCCGCGCGCAGCATCGCCGACCGGGCGGCGGCGTCGGGGCAGTCGTACAGCGGGAGTTCGGGGCGCAGCCCGGAGGTGTGGGTGAGCAACTGCCGTACGGTGACGCCGTGCGCGGCGGCCGCCCGGAACTCGGGCAGGTACGCCCCCACCCGCGCGTCGATGCCCAGCGTGCCCCGCTCGATCTGCTGCACGGCGGCGACCGCGGTGAACAGCTTGGTGAGGGAGGCCAGGTCGAACGGCGTGTCCACGGTCATCGGCACCCGCTCGGCGGGCGGCAGTTCGACGCCCCGGTCGGTGGCGGGGTCGTAGGACGCGTACCGCACCGCCCAGCCCGCCGCCTCGGCGACGGCGACCACCGGGCCGCGCCCGGCGACCACGACGGCGCCGGCCGCCCAGGGGTGCTCCCCGGTGGTGAGGTCGTGGACCTCGCGGACGAGGTGACGCAGCTCGGCGGGGTCGAGTCCGGCCCTCTCCGGTGTGTCCCCGCGCAGTCTCGGTGCGCTCAGCTCTCCTCCTGCACGCTCTCGGCCGCATGTGGCCTCCAGGGACGGCACATTCCCATGAAGCAGGCGAGCGCCACCAGCGCGGCCACCAGTTGGACCAGCGCCATGGGCACGGCGGTGTGCTCCCCGGCGATCCCGACCAGCGGGGAGGCGACCGCGCCGATGAGGAAGGAGGACGTGCCGAGCAGGGCGGACGCGGAACCGGCGTGCTCACGGGTGCGCATCAGGGCGAGCGCCTGCGTGTTGGGCAGGGTGACGCCCATCGCGGACATGAGCACGAACAGCGCGGCGGCGACGGGCGCCAGGCCCACGTGACCGAAGACCCCCGTGGCCATCAGCAGCAGTCCGGTCGCGGCCAGGATGACCACCAGGAGGCCGACGGCCAGCACCCGGTCGAGGCGGACCCGGCCGACCAGCACCCGGCCGTTGACCTGGCCCACGATGACCAGCCCGACCGAGTTGAGCCCGAACAGCAGGCTGTACGTCTGCGGGGAGGCGCCGTAGATCTCCTGGATCACGAACGGCGAGGCGGCGATGTACGCGAACAGCGCGGCGAAGGCGAAACCGCCCGCGAGCAGGTACCCGGTGAAGGCGCGGTCGGCGAGCAGCCGGCGCATCGAGCCGAGCGTCTCGCCCACCCCGCCGCCGTGTCGCCGGGCGGGCGGCAGGGTCTCCGGCAGGCGGGTCCACACGACGACGGCGAGCAGCGCGCCGACCACCGTGAGGACGACGAACACGCCCCGCCAGTCCGTCACCCGCAGGATCTGCCCGCCGATCAGCGGCGCCACGATCGGGGCGACCCCGGATATCAGCATCAGGGTGGAGAAGAAGCGAGCCATGGCGACGCCGTCGTACAGGTCCCGGACGACCGCGCGGGCGATCACGATGCCGGCCGCGCCCGACAGTCCCTGGGCCAGCCGGAAGGCGACCAGGGTCTCGACGTTCGGGGCGAACGCGCACAGCGCGGTGGCGAGGACGTAGACGGCGAGCCCCGCCAGCAGCGGTCGGCGGCGCCCCCACCGATCGCTCATCGGGCCGACCACCATCTGCCCGAGCGCCATGCCGGCCAGGCAGGCGGTCAGCGTGAGCTGGACGGTCGCGGCCGGCGCGTGCAGGGACCGGGTGACCTCCGGCAGGGACGGGAGGTACATGTCCATCGCGAGCGGAGGCGTCGCCGTCAGCCCGCCGAGGATCAGCGTCACCAGCAGCCCGGCACGGCGGGCCGAGCGCGCCGGCGGGCCGGCGAGTCCCCGCTCCGGTACGGCCGTCCGCGGCGCGTGCGGTGCGGGCGCCCCACCCTCCGACATGTGTGTCCCTTCCTCTCCCGGCCCACTCGTGGCCCTCTTCGGCACTCTTCGGCCCGCTCCGGGCTCCTCGGCCGATCCGCCGCCTATGCTCTCAGCTCGTACACCGTGCCGAGGAACGCGTGAGCGAGGGTGGGGTCCGGGATGTCGGAAGTGTCCGGGGTGGCGGAACAGAGGGTGCGCTGGGGCGTTCTGGCGACCGGCCAGATCGCGGCGGCGTTCACCGCGGACCTGGTGGACCTGCCGGACGCCGAGGTCGTGGCGGTGGCCTCGCGCACCGAGGCGCCGGCGAAGGCGTTCGCGGAACGGTTCGGGATCCCGCGGGCGTACGGCGACTGGGAGTCGCTCGCCCGGGACCCGGACGTGGACGTCGTCTACGTCGCCGCCCCGCACACGGCCCACCGGGCGGCCGCCGGCCTGTGCCTGGAGGCCGGGCGGAACGTGCTGTGCGAGAAGCCGTTCACGCTGAACCTGCGGCAGGCCGGGGAACTCGTCGCGCTCGCCCGGGAGCACGACCGGTTCCTGATGGAGGCCATGTGGATGTACTGCAATCCACTGGTACGGCGGCTGAAGGCACTGGTCGACGACGGCGCGATCGGCGAAGCGCGCACCGTTCAGGCCGACTTCGGGCTCGCCGGCCCCTTCCCGCCCTCGCACCGGCTGCGCGACCCGCACCTCGGTGGCGGGGCGCTGCTCGACCTCGGCGTCTACCCGGTGTCGTTCGCGCAGTTGCTGCTCGGTGAGCCGTCGGACGTGACGGCCAGGGCGGTGCTCTCCGCGGAGGGCGTCGACCTCCAGACCGGCGCACTGCTCTCCTGGACGAACGGAGCGCTGGCCCAACTGCACTGCTCCATCACCGGATCCACCGCGACCTGCGCCTCGGTCACCGGCTCCAAGGGCCGGATCGACGTGCCCTCCGGCTTCTTCCACCCCGAGCGTTTCGTGCTGCGCCGGCACGGCCGTGACCCGGAGGAGTTCACCGCGGACCCGGCCGACGGTCCGCGCACCACCCTGCGACACGAGGCGCGGGAGGTGATGCGGGCCCTGCGCGCGGGCGAGACGGAGTCGCCGCTCGTGCCGCTGGAGGGCACCCTGGCGGTGATGCGGACACTGGACGCGGTGCGTGAGCGGATCGGCGTGCGGTATCCGGCGGAGGCGGACGGACCGGACACCGGGCGGGCCCGGGAGGCCGCGCTCGCCTGAGTGGGCACTCACGGGCATCCGTATGGCGGACAGTGGATTCCGCGTGGCGGACCGTCCTCGTACGCTCCGGTGCCATGACCGACAGGCAATCGAAGATCGCGGTGGTGACCGGAGCCGGCTCGGGCATCGGGCGGGCCGTCGCCGTGGAACTGCTGTGCGCGGGCTGGTCCGTGGCCCTGGCGGGACGCCGCCCCGGGACGCTCGGGGAGACGGCGGCGCTCGCCCCGGGGGCCGCCTCCCTCGCCGTACGCGCCGACGTGGCCCGGCCGGACGACGTGGACGCGCTGTTCGCCGCCACCGTCGAACGGTTCGGACGGGTCGACCTGCTGTTCAACAACGCGGGCACCTTCGGGCCGGGCGGCGTGCCGGTGGAGGACCTGTCCTACGAGGCGTGGCGGCACGTGGTGGACACCAACCTCAACGGGGCCTTCCTCTGCGCGCAGGCCGCGTACCGCCGGATGAAGGAGCAGGACCCGCAGGGCGGCCGGATCATCAACAACGGCTCGATCTCGGCGCACACGCCCCGGCCCCACTCGGCGCCCTACACCGCGACCAAGCACGCCCTGACCGGCCTGACCAAGGCGCTCTCCCTGGACGGGCGGCCTTACCGGATCGCGGTCGGACAGATCGACATCGGCAACGCGGCCACCGACATGACGGCCCGGATGGAGTCGGGCGCCCTCCAGGCCAACGGGGAGGTGGTCCCGGAACCCGTGATGGACGTCGCCGACGTGGCGCGCACCGTGCGGCACATGGCGGAGCTGCCGCTGGAGGCGAATGTGCAGTTCGCGACCGTGCTGGCGACGACGATGCCGTACGTGGGCCGGGGCTGAGCCGCCCGGAACGGGCCCGAACGGCGCGGGATCGGCGGCGACCCGGGCCGCAGGCGGGCGATCCACACAAGCGGAGTTCCAAGTTCCGCACCGTCGGGGCCGGTGGCACACCTATGCTCGACAACTCCTCCATCGGAGCTTCACAGATGGAGGAGCGCGCTTCCGTCGGCCGGGTCCAGAGCCACATCCCGGGGGAGGGAGGCGGCAGCCGTTCCACGGCACCGGGCGGGGGGGGACCTCGTGGCGGGACCGCGGGATACGCGCCGGTGCGTGGAACGGCTGCCGCACGTACGGCTCAGCGCCGGTGGCGTCCCCCGGACGCGGCGGCCGCGGCCCGGCGCCGGCGCAGCGCCCACACGCCGCCGGTCAGCAGCGCGACCGTCCCGCCCGCGCCTTCCAGCAGCCGCCAGGCCGAGGGGCTGCCGTCCGCCGCCGCGCCAGGCGGCCCCGCGGCGGCCGGCGCCGCCCGCTTCACGGGCCGGGCGCCGGGGTCCGCCTTCTTCCCGCCCGGGTCCGCCTTCTGCCCGCCCTCGCTCAGCGGTTCGACCAGCGTGCCGACGGGCTGCGCGGAACTCCCCTGCGCGAAGCCCCAGTCGAGCAGGGCGGCGGTCTCCTCGTAGACGGCGTTGCTGCCGGTCGCGGGGTTCAGCACCGTGGCCAGCAGGGTGCGGCCACCGCGTACGGCCGCGCCGGTGAAGGTGTTGCCGGCGTCGCTGGTGTAGCCGTTCTTCACCCCGATCAGGCCGTGGTACGCCTTCAGGCCCCACGCTCCGGTCAGCAGGCGGTCGGTGTTCTGGATCCCGAAGGTCCTGCGCCGGCCGGCCGGGAAGTCGGCGGCGCGCGTGCCGCAGTAGCCGCGGAAGTCGGCGTTGCGCAGCCCGTGCCGGGCGATCAGCGTCAGGTCGTACGCCGAGGAGAGCTGACCGGGGTGGTCGAAGCCGTCCGGGCTGACCACGTGGGTGTCCAGGGCCTGCAGGTCCTGGGCCCTGGCCTGCATCTCGGCGACCGTCTTCGCCACCCCGCCGTTCATGTGGGCGAGCACGTGCACGGCGTCGTTGCCCGAGCGCAGAAACACGCCCTGCCACAGCTGCTCCACCGTGTAGGTGGCCCCGGCCTGGATCCCGACGAGGCTGGAGCCCATGGGGATGTCGGCCAGCTCGGCATCGGTGACGGTGTGCCGCTCGGCGCGGTGGAACTTCCTCAGCACCGTGTCCGCGAACAGCATCTTCAGCGTGGAGGCGGGCGCGAGGCGCTGGTGCGCGCGGTAGGCGGCGAGCACGTGCCCCGTCTCCCAGTCGGCGAGGAGCCAGGCACGGGCGGTGAGCCGGCCGGGCAGTGGGGTGGCGCCGCTCACCTGCACCTCCGTACGGGCCAGCCGCTCGCCGCCGATCACGGTGCCGGCGCGGGCGGGCACGGCGGCCACGGCCGGGCCGGTGGCGGTCACGGCGGCCAGCGGGGCGGCCGTGGCGAGGGTGAGCAGGGAACGCCGGGACAGGTGGGGGGACCGAGAGGAAACACGCACCCCGGGACCGTACAGAGCGATCCTGAGCCCGTGCACGACATGTCCTCAAAGGCTGATCAAAAGATCATCAAAGGACGAGTCACCCGATGCCCTGTCGTATTGCGCCGCCGTCGCGCTCACCGCCCGCTCAGCGCACCAGGATGCGGTCGGTCTCGGCCAGCTGGGCGGCGGTCAGTGGGCCCTTGGCGAGGGCGCCCGCGTTCTCCTCGGCCTGGGCGACCGAGCGGAAGCCGGGGATGGGCACGGTCCGCCCGCTGCGCGCCCACAGCCAGGCCAGGGCGCCCTGCGCGAGCGTACGGCCGCCGCTGGTCAGGATCTCGCGCACCGCCTCGACCCGGGCCAGCCACTCCGGGTCGGCGCCGGAGCCGTCGCCGAAACCCTTCAGCCAGACGGGCGGCCGGCTGCGGATGTCACCCGCCTTCAGGGGCGCGCGCCCGGCGTGCTTGCCGGTGAGCAGTCCCATGGCCAGCGGGCTGCGGTTCACGCTCGCGAGGTCCTGCTTCTCGCACAGCGCGACCATCCCGGGGGCGTCCTGGAGCACGTTCAGCGCGTGCTGCACGGCCGCGCAGTGCTCGCCCTCGGCGAAGACGGCCGCGCGGTCGGGGTCGTCCGTGCTCCAGGCGTACGCCCGGATCAGTCCCTCGGCCACGAACTCCTCGCAGGCGTCCCGAAGGGCGGCCGCGTGGCCGGGAGAGGCGTCGGAGATGTGCAGCTGGTACAGGTCGACGTGGTCGGTACCGAGGCGGGCGAGGGACGCGGTGAGCGCGCGGCGCGCGTGCTCGGGGGTGGCGTCCTGGCCGTCGGCCGTGCGGGTGCGCTCGTCGAACAGGTTGCCCCACTTGGTGGCGACGACGACCTCGTCCCGGCGCTTGCCCAGGGCCCGCCCGAGCAGCCGCTCGCTGTGCCCGCAGCCTCCCCCAAGCTCTTAAGGAGCAGGGGGGACCCCCATCGTCGGCCGTGTCGAAGAACGTGACGCCGAGGTCGAGGGCGCGCCGGACCGCCCGTACGGACTCCTCGTCGTCCACCGTGCCCCAGCCGAGCGGCTGCCCGTCCGCCGACCGCCACTCACCGCCGATCGCCCAGCATCCGAAGCCGAGCGCGCTGACCTCGATCCCGTCGCGTCCCAGTGTCCTTGTGAAGGTGGTGGTCTCCATGCCCCGGAACGCTACGAGTTGAAGCGCACACGAGGGCAAGGCCGCCACTCGAACGGCACCCAGGACAGGCCCGCGCGGTGTGGGCGGTGCGACGGTGGACACCCGGAGTCCGAAGCCGCTGCTCTTCCGCCGTCTGCCTGGGGAGTCACCGTGACCTGTTACGACCGACGTGATCTGGGCCTGCTGCTGCTCCGGCTGGGTACCGGCGGCGTGCTGGCGGCGCACGGAGCGCAGAAGCTGCTGGGCTGGTTCGGCGGGGGCGGGATCGAGGGGACCGGCCGGTTCATGGAGTCCGTGGGCTACCGGCCGGGGAAGGCGAGCGCGATGGCGGCCGGGCTGTCGGAGGCCGGCGGCGGTCTGCTGCTGGCCATGGGCCTGGCGACCCCGGCGGCGGGAGCGGCGGCGGCCGGCGCGATGGCGGGGGCGGCGGCGGTGCACGCGCCCAGTGGCTTCTTCGCCCAGAGCGGCGGCTACGAGTACGCCGCCTCGCTCGGCCTGACCTCCGCGGGCCTGGCGATCACGGGCCCCGGCCGGCTCTCCGTGGACCACGCCCTCGGGCACGCCGTCAACCGCGGCTGGATGGTCCCCGCGGCGTTCGCGACGGTGGCCGCGGCGACGTCCGTGATCCTGGGCGCGCGCGTACGGCGGCTGCGCCAGGAGAAGGAGGGCGAGCAGGAGGTGCTCTTCGAGGAGTAGCGACAGGCGCTTTCGATGAGCGGGACGGGCGGGTCGTGGCAGGCTGCGCCGCATGAGCGATCAGCACCCCGGCACCGCGCCGGCACCGCCCGACGACCTCTGGTCCGCCGTCGACGACCTGTGGGCCTGGCTGGACGGGCACCGCCCGCTCGACGAGAGCCGGGAGGCGTCGGTGCTGCCGCGGATCCTGAAGCTGTCGGAGGAGGTCGGCGAGGTCGCCCAGGCGGTGATCGGCGCGACCGGCCAGAACCCGCGCAAGGGCACCACCCACACCTGGGACGACGTCGAATCCGAACTGTGCGACGTGGTGATCACCGCCCTGGTGGCCCTGCGCACCCTGACCCCTCAGGCCCGTGAGATCTTCGCCCGGCACCTGGACCGGGTCAGGCAGCGCTCACTGGGGTCGGGCGGCGAGAGCCGGCCGAGCGGCCCGCGCACCGGCGGAGCGTGACGTTCCGGCGGTGGAATCCGCTTGCTGGTCAGGGAGCCCGTCAAGGCACCCATGGCAAGCGAAGGGTGGAATTTCCATGGCCGAGGCCGACGAGAGCAACCGGGACGCGGCGGGAATGCCCCTGCGCGCGGCCGCCCTGGTCGCCCGTCTCGCGGAGCGCAGCCGGCTGCCTCTGGACTACTCCGTGGCGAGTCTGCGGATCGTCGACTTCCTGATCGACGGCATGCGCAAGAGCGGTGCTTCGCGCGAGCGCGTACGGGGTCCGCTGCTCGGCCTCGGCGCGTACGTGGGTGAGGTGCTGGTGCGCCATGCCGGTGCGACCTGGGTGGACCTCGACGCCGAACAGCGGGCCCGGTTCTGCCAGCCGGTCGGCGTCCTCATGCCGGACGGGCGTGTCCGGAACCCGCTGGGCAGGGTCGCCGACCGCTTCGACACCGGCGGAGCACGGCATTCCCTCCAGTCCTTCCACCTGCCCCTGGACGGTCGGCCGCGGCGGGCGCCCCTGGCCGGCCGTCGCGCGGGGTGAGCTCCCGCTCTGCGACGGGGGCACGGGCGGGTTCGGGCTGACGCGACGGCCCGGCCCGGCTGCTCCGGCCGGGCCAAGAGGCCGTTTTCGGCCAAGGGGCGCTGGTGGGACGGCTGGGCAGGGAGTGGGGCTGTCTTGGTTGACAGTTGATCAATTACCTTGTGCCGTAAGCCAGTCACTCACTTTGAGGGAGCCCCATGTCCACCGCGCAGCAGGTGCCCGACATCCTCTCGCCCGAGTTCGCCGCGGACCCCTACCCGGCGTACCGTCTGATGCGCGACACCGCGCCCCTCATCTGGCACGAGGCCACGCAGAGTTACGTCATCTCGCGCTACGAGGACGTCGAACGCGTCTTCAAGGACAAGAAGGGCGAGTTCACCACCGACAACTACGACTGGCAGATCGAGCCGGTGCACGGCAAGACGATCCTCCAGCTCAGCGGCCGTGAGCACGCCGTGCGCCGCGCCCTCGTCGCCCCCGCCTTCCGCGGCGCCGACCTCCAGGACAAGTTCCTGCCCGTCATCGAGCGCAACTCGCGCGAACTGATCGACGCCTTCCGGAACTCCGGCTCCGCCGACCTGGTGGGCGACTACGCCACCCGTTTCCCGGTCAACGTGATCGCCGACATGCTGGGCCTCGACAAGGCCGACCACGCGCGCTTCCACCGTTGGTACACGTCCGTGATCGCCTTCCTCGGCAACCTCTCGGGCGACCCCGAGGTGGCCGCGGCGGGCGAGCGGACCCGCGTCGAGTTCGCCGAGTACATGCTGCCGATCATCCGCGAGCGCCGCGAGAACCTGGGCGACGACCTGCTGTCGACGCTGTGCGCCGCCGAGGTCGACGGCGTGCGGATGAGCGACGAGGACGTCAAGGCGTTCTGCAGCCTGCTGCTGGCAGCCGGCGGCGAGACCACCGACAAGGCGATCGCCAGCATCTTCGCGAACCTGCTGCTCCACCCCGACCAGCTCGCCGCCGTCCGCGCGGACCGCGACCTGATCCCGCGGGCCTTCGCCGAGACCCTGCGGTACACCCCGCCCGTCCACATGATCATGCGGCAGTCCGCGACCGAGGTGGAGCTCAGCGGCGGCACCATACCCGCGGGCGTCACCGTCACCTGCCTGATCGGCGCCGCCAACCGCGACGAGAACCGCTACCGCGACCCCGACCGCTTCGACATCTTCCGCGACGACCTCACCACGACGACGGCGTTCTCCGCCGCCGCCGACCACCTCGCCTTCGCGCTCGGCCGGCACTTCTGCGTGGGCGCGCTGCTCGCCAAGGCGGAGGTCGAGATCGGCGTCAGCCAACTGCTGGACGCCATGCCCGACTTGCGCCTCGCCGACGGCTTCGACCCGGTCGAGCAGGGCGTCTTCACCCGTGGACCGGAGCGGCTGCCGGTGCGGTTCACGCCCGTGAGCGCCTGACCGGCAGACCCGCACCACCGCGGAGGCAATGGGCCCCTTCCAGGGACAGGGGACAGGGGCCCATCGGCCCGCCTACTGCACCACCGGCGTGAACCGCACCGGAAGCGACGTCAGCCCCCGCATCCAGATCGACGGGCGCCAGGTCAGCGTCTCCGGCTCCACCGAGAGGACCAGGTCGGGCAGCCGCTCCAGCAGCGTCTCGACCGCCGTACGCGCCATGACGTCCGCCAGCAGCGGCGCCGGATAGGGGCAGCGGTGCTCGCCGTTGCTGAACGACAGATGCGCGGCGTTCTCCGCGCCCACGTGCGACTCGGGCCAGATCTGCGGGTCGGTGTTGGCCGCGGCGAGACCCAGCACCAGGCAGTCGCCGGCCCGGATGTGCCGCCCGCCGAGCTGCGTGTCCCGGACGGCCCAGCGCCCGATGAAGTTCTGCGTCGGCGTGTCCAGCCACAGCGCCTCGTTGAGCGCCTCGCCCACACTGAGCCGGCCGCCCGACACGTTCACGGCGAACCGCTCGTCCGTCAGCAGCAGTCGCAGCGTGTTGCAGATCCAGTTCGCCGTCGGCTGCTGCGCCGCGGCGATCACCGAGATCAGGTCCTGGACGATCTCCTCGTCCGTCAGCCCCGCCGGATGCCGCAGCATGCGCGAGGTGACGTCCGGGCCCGGGCTGACCCGCTTGTCCTTCACCAGTTGCCGCAGCCGCTCGCCCACACGCCCGTACGCGGCCACGGGGTCGTCGCCCTCGGCGGCGTCCAGCGAGATCCGCAGGTCCTCGACGAGCTGCTGGGTGTCCTCGCCCGAGGTCGGCATCCCGCACATCTGCACCACGGCCCGCATCGGCAGGGCGTGCACGTAACCGGACATCAGCTCCGCGTGCCCGCTCCCCGCGAAGTCGGCGATGAGCCGGTCGGCGATCAACTGGCAGTTGCGGGCCAGCTCGAACTGGTCGATGCCCTCCAGCGCCTCGGTGATCACCCCGGCCCGCCGCCGGTGCTCGTCGCCCTCGGTGAACAGCACCGACGGCTGATGGCCGACGTACGGCATCAGCGGCCAGTCCGCCGGAATGTTGTCCCACTGGTTCCAGCGCCGGGAGTCCCGCGCGAACAGCTCGTCGTGGCTGGTCACGTAGGTGACCTCGGAGTAGCCGAGCACCAGCCAGGCCGGGATGTCCCCGTCGAGCAGCACCGGCGCGACCGCGCCGTGCTCCCAGCGCAGCGCGCGGTAGAGCTGCGACGGCGTCTGCTGGTACTCGAGCCCCGACAGGCGCACCGCGTCGGGGTGGTGGGCGGGGCAGCCCGGCGGGGCCGGTTGCGCGGAAGAGGAGTCGGTCACGGTGTCGCCTCCTGGGCCATGGCCAGTTCGTACAGGTGGTCCACGAGGGTGATCAGCACGTCCTTGCCGGACTGCCTGACCCGCGCGTCGCAGTCGAGCATCGGCACGTGCTCGGGCAGGGCGAGCGCCTGGCGGATCTCGTCGAGGGAATACCGGTCGGTGTCGTCGTCGAACCGGTTGACGGCCACCACGAACGGCGTCTTGTGGTGCTCGAGGCGGTCGATCGCGTACCAGGAGTCGTCCATCCGGCGGGTGTCCACGAGCACGACGGCGCCCAGGGTGCCGGAGAACAGTCGGTCCCACAGGAACCAGAAGCGCTCCTGGCCCGGAGCGCCGAACAGGTACAGCACCATGCGCTCGTTGAGGCTGATCCGCCCGAAGTCGAACGCCACCGTCGTGGTCGTCTTCGTGGCGACCGCGCTGGTCTCGTCGACGCCGACGCCGGCCTGCGTCATCACCTCCTCGGTGTTGAGCGGCCGGATCTCGCTCACCGAGCGGACCAGGGTGGTCTTGCCGACACCGAAACCGCCCACGATGACGATCTTCAGGCCGGTCTCCGCGGCGTCGTCCAGTGGCGTGCGGTGGGAGGGCAGCTCAGAGGTTGCGGAGCCCATGGAGCACCTCCTTGAGAAGGGCGGAATCGGGGAGCGAGGCGACGGACTGCGCCGCGCGCGGATGGCGGGCGGTGATACGGCCCATGTCGAGCAGGTCGCCGAGCAGGATCCGCACCACCGTGATGGGCAGTCTCAGCTCCGCGGCGATCTCGACGACGGCCGTGGGGTGTTGGCACAGATCCAGGATCCGGGTGTGCTCCGACTGCATTCCCGCGGTGGGCCGGCTCTCGCTGACGATGAGGGTGACCAGGTCGAAGGAGTCGTCGGCGCGGCTGCGGCCGGCCGTGACCGTGTAGAGCCGGTCGGGGTCACCGGTGTCCACGGGTTTGCGCATCATGACGCGGCACTCCCCGGGACGGGCTCTCGGGGCAGGGCGCGCAGGTGCTCGCCGATCTGCTCGACCAGTTCCGTCATCTGATGGCCGACGACGCCGGGGTCGGCGTCCTCGTCGGCGAGGACGGCCAGATGCGCTCCCTCGCCGGCCTCCACGATGAACAGCAGGCCGCCGTGGAACTCGGTCATGGACTGCCGGACGCCGCCGCTGCCGTCGCCGAACTCCATGGACGCGCCTTGGGCGAGGGCCTGGATGCCGGAGCAGATCGCGGCCAGTTGGTCGGCCTGGTCGAGGGCCAGGTGTTCGGTCCAGCACAGCTTGAGGCCGTCCCGGGACAGGGCGAGGGCGTGCCGGGTGCCGGGGGTGCGCTCCAGAAGGCTCCGGAGCAGCCAGGTGAGGCTGTTGTCTGTGGTCTGCATGATGGTGATGGGACGGTGGTGCCCGGTTCGACCGGTCACCGGCCCGTTCCTCCAATCTCGGGAAATCGAGCGGGACGTGGGCGTCGACGCCCCGGGCGCCGTACGGGAAGGGGGCGGCGGCCACAGCACTGGTGCTGCGACCGGACAGGTTCACCGGCTCGCGACGCCCGGCACGGCACTAGGGGGCGGCCGGCGGCTCGGACTCGGGCCGGGCGTCCGAGCCTGCGGTGCCGCCCGCGGAGCGGCGCCCGCGGTGGAAGGCGCCGAACCGTGAACCGGCGTCGCGTGCCGGGCGGGCTCCGTCGGCCGCCTCGGACGCCGTGCCGGAGGCCGGGCCGGTGGTCGCCTCGGACGCCGACCGGCGCTGCTCGCGCTCCCGTTCGGCCTCGGCCATGGTGCGGCCGGGGGCGCGGACGGGCAGGCCGTTCGGCGTGGCGCCGCCGGCACGCCGGGGCCGTCCCTGTTCGGGCAGCTCCGGCCGGACGGCGGGCCGCTCCGGGACGCCGGGGCGCGAGGGGGCCTCGGGCGCCGGGGCCGGGGCGGGCGCCACGGCGGGGGCGGGACCGGGCGTGGGCGCGGTTCCCGCGGCGGGACGGCCGCTGGTCTCGCGCGGGAGCAACTCGCGCTGCTGGGCGAGCAGTTGCGGGGGCAGCAGGACGACGACGCCGGTGCCGCCGCGCGAGGAGGGCCGGTAGTTGACGCTGATGCCGTACTTCCCCGCCAGCCGTCCGACCACGGCGAGTCCGAGCCGGGTGCCCTGGAGCGAGGCGAGGTCGGTCATGCGTCCGGACACCGCCTCCTCGGCGCGGCGCATCGCCGCGTCGGCCATCTTCAGACCGCTGTCCTCGATGGTGACGACCATGCCGGCGGCACGGTCCTCGACGTAGACGTGCACCTCGTCGATGGGCGGGGAGAAGTTCGCGGCGTTGTCCATCAACTCGGCGAGCAGGTGCATGACGCCCTCGGCGGCGAAGCCGGAGATCGCGGCGGTGGTGGAGCAGTGCAGGCGCACCCGCTGGTAGGCGGCGATACGGCCGACGGCGCCGCGCAGGATGCTCTCCATCACGATCGGCTTGTTCCAGGCCCGGCTGGACCGGCCGCCCATGAGGAGTGCCAGCCGGTCGGTCATCAGGCCGAGCTGGGAGGTGCTGTGGTCCAGCTTGAGCAGGTCGCCGAAGACCTCCTCGCCGTGGCGTTCCTGCATCTCCCGCAGGTCGGCGAGCATGCTGACGGACTTGGCCTGGACGCGGCTGAGCGCCTTGGCGGAGGCGGCCTGGGCCGCGGCGGCGCGCCGCTCGCTGTGGGCGAGTTCGCGGACGAACGACTCGGTGGGGGTGCGCACCACGGGCAGCCGCGGCAGGTCGAGTTCGGCGAGCACCGTGTCGGCGGACTGGCCGTCGCGCAGCCGGGCGACCGCGGCGGGCAGTGTCTCCTGCTCCAGCCGCTCCAGCGCGGTGGTGGCCTCGGCCAGCTCCTGCCGGGCCTGCCGGCGCTCGTCGTCGAGGGAGGCCGCGCGCCGCACGCCCTCCTCGACGGCGGCGGCGAAGGTGTGCACGATCCGGCCGAGTTGGGGTTCGGACGGCGGCGGCACGCTGCCCACCGCGTCGTCCGCGCTCGCGCCGTCCCTCAGCTGCTTGGCCACGGCGGGCAGGGTCACGTTGACCAGGTGCGCGGTCTCCGCCGAGAGCTGCGCGGACTGCGCCTTGAGACGGCCGGTCTCCGCGGCCTGCGCGGCGGCCGCGCGCCGGGCCCGGTGGATGAGCCGGCGGCTGACGAGGACGGTCACGGCCACGCACACCCAGGCGACCGCCGCGACGGTCAGCGCCCAGGTGCGGGCGCCGGAGGGCGCGAGGGCGACGGCCGCACCGCCGCCCGCGGCGGCCACCACCAGTACGGCGAGGGGCGCGGCCGGCGAGGTGTGCGGCGCCTTCGCCGACCGGTGCTGACTGGGCGGTGCAGGCACTGACATTCCGCGGTCCCTCGGTCCATGAGATCAGAAGAAACGGGGCAGCCGGCTCACGGCGGCCGCGGGCCGGAGATGGGTCGCCAAGAGGACGACGATCTTCCGACCGGGTACTGGCTCATGCTAGCCATCCTTCTGCGCGAGAAGATCTGACTAATCGCCCACTCCGCCACTGACCCAAGTTCGTCGCGAACCGACCGCCTGAACGCCCGCCCGTGGTAAGGGAGATGACGCCGTCCCACCCGCACTGACGCACAAGGGCAGGCCGCCAAATGTGCTGACGGAGTGTCAAAATTGCAAAAAAGATCGCTGCTCACGCGTCAACTCCGGTCACCTACAGCCGCTTTCCAGCCAACCACACGCCACTCGAAGCTGAACTCTGAGTTCCGGGGTCGCTGTAAACCGGCGGGCAAGGCACCCTCGGAGCCCATCCGGCTGACGTCCTGCCGATGGGCCCCGATAACGGCGAGATCGCTCGACAGCCTCTGCCAGGGCCAGCAGCCGCACACCGGGGCCGGCGGTGAGAGCCTCGTGGACGGTGCTGCTTCAGGTGCTCTTCGAGGTCGTCGACGGTCCAGTCGGCCTCGCGAAGGAGGAAGCGGACACCGACCTCCCCGGACAGCGGTCTTCCCCACGGTCACCCGTACCGATGCCGGTTGACCTGCCGGAATCCGCCCGCCGGCGCCATATCGGCCCCGGCTCGCATACGGCCGACCCAGGGAGGCCGGGTACTGCTGCGGCGGACAATACGCGAGGGAGAGCGGCAGACGAGTCGGGCTGTACGCCGGGTTCTGTTCCCCGGGTTCCTCGCGGAGCCCGGGGCGACGGCCATCCATCTAGGGCCGGCGTTGCCGCCGGCCTCGTGCGGTCCACCCGCGGACTCGGGCGGGCAGCCCTCGAACGTCCGCGCAGAAACACCGGGGTGTTTCCTTTTGACCTTGCTCCAGGTGGGGTTTACCTAGCTGCCCAGGTCACCCTGGGCACTGGTGGTCTCTTACACCACCGTTTCACCCTTACCGAGGACCGAGATCCCCGGCGGTCTGCTTTCTGTGGCACTGTCCCGCGGGTCACCCCGGGTGGCCGTTAGCCACCACCCTGCCCTGTGGAGCCCGGACGTTCCTCGGGAAGCCCCCGTGAGGGGAACTCCACGCGGCCGCCCGCCCGGCTCGTCTGCCGTGGGCACCATCGTACCGGTCGCGCGGGCCGCGCCGTCTCCCATCGGGCAGTGGTCAGGCGCCGCACCCCGCGCTTGACCTTCACGTGGCGTCAACGTCTGTACTGGTCGCATGCGGATCGGAGAACTCGCCGCGGCCGTCGGTGTCACGACGCGGACCGTGCGGCACTACCACCACCTGGGGCTGCTGCCGGAGCCGGAGCGGCGGCCCAACGGCTACCGGCACTACGGCCTGCGGCACGCCGTCGCACTGGCCCGGATCCGGCGGCTGACCGAGCTGGGGCTCGGACTGGCGGAAGTACGGGACGTGCTCGCGGACGACGCCGGGAAGGATCTCGCCGAGGTGCTCGAGGAACTCGACGCCGACCTGGCGCGGCAGGAGGCGGCGATCCGGGACCGCAGGGCCCGGCTGCGTGCCCTGCTCGACGTGGGGGAGCTGCCCGCGGAGGGGCCGGTCTCCCCCGAGCTGGCCGCCCTGTTCGCCACGGCGGGGGCCGGGCTGTCCGGTTCCCCGGCGGCCGCCAAGGACCGCGAGATCCTCGCCCTGCTGGAGACGGCCGCGGCACCCGCGGACTGGGAGCGGACGATGGGCGCCATGAGCGCGGCCTTCGGCTCGCCGGAGGGGGCCGCGCGGGCGGCGGAGGCCTACGCCCTGCTGGACGCGCTCGCCGACGTGGACGCCGAGGCGAGTCCGCGGGATCCGCGGATCGCGGAGGCGGCCCGCGTGATCGCCGGGTGCGTGCCGCGCGACATGCTGCCGCGGGAGGCCTGCGCCGTCCTGCCGGAGGGCGCGGGGCCCGACGAGAGCCACGGATTCCTGCGCGCCCTCTACGCGGACTTCGCACCGGCCCAGGCCGAGGCGGTCCGGCAGGCCCTGCGGATCCTCTCGGAGGGACGGCGGTGAGGGCCGCGGCGCGGGCGGCGGCCCGCCTCGCCCGGCACGAGCTGCGGCTGCTGACCGGCCTGGTCCTGTGGGTGACGCGCCGCACCCACGGCGCCGGCGGCGGGCAGGCCTTCGGGTATGCCCGTGGTCAGGGCCCCGTCATGGCCGGGCTGGCGTTCGTCTGCGTGACCGAGACCGTGACGATGTCCGTCCTGCTGCGGAACTGGCCGGCCGTGCACACGGTGGTGCTGCTCCTCGACGTGTACGCCGTCGTCCTCGTCGTGGCCCTGCACGCGGCCACGGTGGTCCGGCCGCATGTGCTGGACGCGGACCATCTGCGCATACGGCAGGCCGCCCACGTCGATCTGCGCGTCCCGCTGGACCGGATCGCCTCCACGCGCCGCGAGACGCGCACCACGCACGAGCGGGCCGAGGGCGAGCTGAACCTGCCCGTCGGCTCGCAGACCTCCGTCACCCTCGAACTGACCGCGCCCGTCGAGCACGTCACCCTCCTCGGCAGGCGCAGGCCGGTGCGGCTCGTGCGGTTCCACGCCGAGGACGCCGGTGCGCTCGTACAGGAGCTCACGCGGGCGACGACGGCTGCGGACGCGGGGCGGGGGCCCCTGGGCGGCACGCCGTACGCTGGCGCGGAGCGCTATCCGAAGGAGTAACCCCCGTGCTTGTGCTGCTGCCCCCGTCCGAAGGCAAGGCCGCCGCCGGCCGCGGCGCCCCGCTGAGGCCCGAGTCGCTGTCGCTGCCGGGGCTGGCCGCCGCCCGCGAGACGGTGCTGACGGAACTGGTCGAGCTGTGCACCGGGGACGAGGAGAAGGCCCGCGAGGTGCTCGGGCTGAGCGAGGGCCTGCGCGGCGAGATCGCCAAGAACGCGGGGCTGCGCACAGCAGGCACGCGGCCCGCCGGGGAGATCTACACCGGTGTGCTCTACGACGCCCTGGACCTCGCCTCCCTCGACCCGTCGGCCAAGCGGCGCGCCGCACGCTCGCTGCTGGTCTTCTCGGGGCTGTGGGGCGCGGTCCGGGTGACCGACCGGATCCCCTCCTACCGCTGCTCGATGGGCGTGAAGCTGCCCGGCCTCGGCGCGCTGGCCGCGTACTGGCGTACGCCGATGGCCTCGGTGCTGCCCGAGGCGGCCGGTGACGGGCTGGTGCTTGACCTGCGGTCCTCGGCGTACGCGGCGGCGTGGAAGCCGAAGGGGGAGGTCGCGGACCGGACGGCGACCGTGCGGGTGCTGCACTCCCAGGTCGTGGACGGGGTGGAGAAGCGGTCCGTGGTCAGCCACTTCAACAAGGCGACCAAGGGCCGGATCGTACGCGCCCTGCTGGCCGGGGCCGCCGCTCCGAAGGACCCGGCGGGGCTGGTCGAGGCGCTGCGGGACCTCGGGTACGTGGTGGAGGCGGAGCCGCCGGGGAAGGCGGGGCGGCCGTGGGCGCTGGACGTGGTGGTGACGGAGATCCACTGACGCGCGGGCGGCGGTGGCGCCGGTCAGCGCAGGTGGGACGTGTCGTTGAACAGGCGGACGCTCGCGTTGCCGTCCGCGTAGTACGCCACCGCCGACAGGGACGCCGCCGACAGCTCCATGCGGAACAGGGACTCCGGCGGGGCGCCGAGGGCCAGTTGGACGAACGTCTTGATCGGGGTGACGTGCGTGACGAGCAGCACCGTGCGGCCCGCGTGGGCGGCGACCAGCTTGTCCCGGGTGGCGGCGATCCGGACCGCGGTGGTCGCGAAGCTCTCGCCGCCGCCGGTGGGCGCGGCGTCCGGGGAGGCCAGCCAGGCGTTCAGGTCGTCCGGGTAGCGCTCGCGCACCTCGCCGAACGTGAGCCCCTCCCAGGCGCCGAAGTCGGTCTCGCGCAGCCCTTCCTCCACGGTCACGTCGAGGCCGAGGCGGGCGGCGACGATGCCGGCGGTCTCGCGGGTGCGGGCGAGCGGCGAGGACACGACGGCCTGGACGGTGCCGCGCCGGGCGAGCGCCGCCGCGACCTTCTCGGCCTGCTCGCGGCCCACGCCGGAGAGCGACGGATCGGTGCCGCCGCTGCCCGAGAAACGCTTCTGCGGCGTCAGCGGCGTCTCCCCGTGCCGCAGCAGTACGAAGGTGGCGGGCGCGCCCAGATCGGCGGGCGCCCAGCCGGGTGTGGCGACCGCTGCCGCCCCCTCGGCCCCCGCACCGACGCCGGTTCCGGCACCGGAAGCGGCCCCGCCGGCGGTGGCGCGCGCCGCCCGGACGTCTGCGCCCTCGCCGCTGTCGGTGCTGGGGCTCGGGCTCGGGACGGTCAGGGTGTCCGCGGACGGCCCGGACCACTGTTCGCCGCGCGCGCCCGCGTCCATCGCCTCGTTGGCCAGGCGGTCGGCGTGCTTGTTGCGCTCGCGCGGGATCCACTCGTACGTGACCCGGTCGGCCGGGAACACCCGGGAAGCCGTCGCCGCCAGCGGTTTCAGGTCGGGGTGCTTGATCTTCCAGCGGCCCGACATCTGCTCGACGACGAGCTTGGAGTCCATGCGGACGTGCACGGCCGCCGCCGGGTCCAGCGCGTGCGCGGCGCGCAGTCCGGCGAGCAGGCCCCGGTACTCGGCCACGTTGTTCGTGGCCACCCCGAGGTACTCGGCGTGCTCAGCCAGGGTCTCCCCCGTCGCCGGGTCGAGCACCACCGCCCCGTAGCCCGCGGGCCCCGGATTGCCCCGTGACCCGCCGTCGGCCTCGACGATGAACTCCCGCACGCCGCTTACTCCTTGCAGACCCGGCTACAGACCGGACTCGGCGGTGCGCACCAGGATGCGGCGGCAGTTCTCGCAGCGGACGACCGTGTCGGGGGCGGCCGCGCGGATCTCGCTCAGCTCGGTGATGGCGAGCTCCTGGCGGCAGCCCTGGCAGGTGCGCTGGTACAGCTTGGCCGCGCCGATGCCGCCCTGCTGCCCGCGCAGCTTGTCGTAGAGCTTCAGCAGGTCCGCGGGTACGGCGGCGGCGATGACCTCGCGCTCCTTCGTCACGGACGCCACCTCGCCGTCGATCTCCTCGAAGGCCGCGTCCCGGCGCGCGGTCGCGTCGTCGGCCTTGGCCTGGACGGAGGCGACGCGCCCGGTCAGTTCGGCGACCCGCTCCTGCGCGGACTCGCGGCGCTCCATGACCTCCAGGACGACGTCCTCCAGGTCGCCCTGCCGCTTGGCGAGGGACACGATCTCGTGCTGGAGGTTCGACAGGTCCTTGGGCGAGGTGATCGCGCCGGAGTCCAGGCGCTGCTGGTCACGGGCGGCACGCTTGCGCACCTGGTCCACGTCCTGCTCGGCCTTGGTCTGCTCGCGGGCGCAGTCGCTCTCCTCGGTCTGCGCGGCCACCAGGAGGTCGCGCAGCTGCGCGAGGTCCCGGTTCAGCGACTCGATCTCGGCGTGCTCGGGCAGCGACTTCCGCTTGTGCGCCAGCTGCTGGAGGCGGACGTCGAGGGCCTGGACGTCGAGAAGTCGGATCTGGTCGGCGGGCGCGGCGTTCAGTTGGGGGCTCCCATGTCGCTAGAAGTGGCGGTGGTGGACGCCGCGTGGGCGGTCCAGGGGTCGGTGACCGTCGTGGAGACGTGGACGCGCAGGCCCCATCCGTGCCGGTCGGAGATCTCGTCGAGCTGGGCTGCGGCCAGCTCGCACCAGGGCCACTCGGTGGCCCAGTGCGCCGCGTCGAGCAGCGCGAGGGGACTGCGGGCGCGGTCCGCGATGAACTCGGAGGCCGGATGGTGGCGCAGGTCCGCGGTGAGGAAGGCGTCGACGCCCGCCGCCCGTACGTGGTCGAAGAGGCTGTCGCCCGAGCCGCCGCTGACGGCGACCGTGCGGACGACGGCCTCCGGGTCGCCGGCCACGCGGACGCCCTGCGCGGTGCCGGGCAGCCGCTCGGCGGCGCGGGCGGCGAGTTCGCGCACGGTCAGCGGGTGGTCCAGCTCGCAGACCCTGCCCAAGCCCCGTCGGCCCTCCGGGTCGGTGGCGTCGGGCACCAGGGGGCGTACGACCCGGAGGTCGAGGGCGCCGGCCAGCGCGTCCGAGACGCCCGGGTCGGCGGTGTCCGCGTTGGTGTGGGCCACGTGCAGAGCGACGTCGTTCTTGATCAGGGTGTGCACCACGCGGCCCTTGAAGGTGGAGGCCGCGACGGTCGTCGTGCCGCGCAGGTAGAGGGGGTGGTGGGTGACCAGCAGGTCGGCGCCCAGCTTCACCGCCTCGTCGGCGATCTCCTGGACCGGGTCGACGGCGAACAGGACCCGGCCGACCTCCTGCTCGGGATCGCCCACGACGGTGCCGACCGCGTCCCAGGACTCGGCCCGCTCGGCGGGCCACAGGTTCTCCAGCGCGGCGATGACTTCAGACAGACGGGGCACGGGTGCAAGGCTACCTGGGTGTTCGCCGCGGCAGAACCGGTGCCGCCGCCCCCCGTCCGAACCGGGGCCGTCCAGCACATCAGTCCGGTTTCCTCAGGCGAATCGTTTTTCGGCCACCCGTATGTGTGAAGCAGTCGCCCGCCGGTCCGCCCGGTGTGTGTAGGAAAACTACCGTCCTGGCAGGAGGTGACCGAACGATGACAGCCTGCATTGTCGAGACTTCGGCGGCCGGCGAGGAGGACGACGGTACCCCGCGGGCGGGCTGCACGATCACGGTGGACGGGGCCTACGCCGCCCGGCTCGCGGGCAGCGGCGACTCCTTGTACCCGGAGCGCTGGACGCTGGACGGCCCCGAGCCGTACGCGGTGCCGCTGCCCGGCAACCAGCCCGAGGAGCGCGGCACGGAGGTGCTGCCGATGGGCGACGGCCGGGTGCTGATCCGGCGGTTGGTGGACGGCCGGCACACCTTCTCGCTGCTGTACCCGACCGGGCCGGGCACAGGTGAGCTGCCGCTCGGCGCCATCGAGTGCCCCGAGGGCACCGGGCTGCGGCTGCTGCCCCCGGCGCCCGGCGGCGAGCGGGCCTACGCGCTCGCCGTGGGCCTGCGGTCCTCGGCGGTGTGGCTGGTGGTGGGCGGCGCCTTCGGGCCCGAGCACCTGGCCGAGGTGCCGGGCCGCTGCTCGGGCGGGGTCTGGCTGGACCGTGGCGGGCGGATGCTGGCCCTGGACCGGGAGAGCGGCGGGCGCACCAAGGCGGTGGTGGTGGACCTGGAGTGCGGCGGCGAGACGTCGCCGCTGCTCCAGATCGCCGCCGGCAGCGACGACCGGCTGCTGCTCGCCGACCCCGACAGCGGACTGCTGCTGATCCGCTCGGACGCCCCCTCGCCCGGGCGGCAGCGGCTGGGCTGGGGCGTGCTGGGCAGCACGCGGCCGGTGCGCTTCCCGGAGTGCCTGCGGCTGCCGGACTGCGTGGTGACGCCGTTCGCGATCCAGCCGGGGCAGGTGCTCACCCCCGAGCAGTGCGGGGTGGCGCTGCGCTGCGACGGCGCATCGGGCAGCTGGGTGGCCGTGTGGCGGCCCGCCGAGCGTCAGGTACGTCATCTTCCGGCCCCCGAGGGCTGGCTGGCCGGGTCCGGTCTGTGGACCGACGACGGAGTGCTCCGTCTGCCCTACGCCACGAGCGCGGTGCCGTGCGGTGTGGCGCGGTGGACGTCTCCGACGAGGCAGTCGGTGCCGGCACCGGAGCCGGAGGGGGCACGCGCCCCACTCCACGCGCCGCCTGACGTGCCCGACCGGGGCACGGCACCGGTCCCGCGCCCCGGAACCGAGTCCGGCCCGCGAGCCGGGTTCGGCCCACCCTCCGTACCGGGACCGCGCGCCGTACCGGGGCTTTGCGCCCCGCCCGGCACCGGCCCGCTCGCCGGCCCCGAACCGGAACGCCGGGCGACACCCGAGGCCGGGCCCGAATCCGCACTCCAGGCGGAACCACACCTCGCATCCGAGTCCTGGCCCGGACCGCGAGTCGGGTTCGTACCACCCGCGCCCGCCGTACCCGGGCCGCGAGCCGTACCCGGACCGCCCACCGAACCCGGGCCCTGCGCCGCCCACGGAACCGGACCGCAAGCCCGCCCCGAAGCGGAACGTCACACCACACTCGGGCCCGGGCCCGAATCCGGACCAGGAGCCGCACCCCCGGCCGAACCCCACGTCACTCCCGGGGCCGGGCCCGAAGCCGGACCCCACACCGCGCCCGACGCCGGACCCCACACTCGCCCCGAAACCGCGCCCCAGGCGGCCGGGCCCCACACCGGATGCGAACCCGGGCCCCGCCCCACACTCGAGTCCGGCGCCAAGCCCCCCATCGGGCCCGAAAGCGGGTCCCCCGCCCCGCGCGACGTCGCCCCGCACCAGCACCTCGCCCCCGGAACCAGGACTCACGCCACCCTCGGAACCGGGCTCCTCATCCGGCCCGGCTCAGAACCCCACCCCGCGACCCAGGCCGCCCTGTACGCCACACCCGAAACCGGATGGCCCTGTCCCGTCCCTGAAGCCGGCCCGCACGACGCCCTTGCCCCTGGCCCGCACCCCGGCCCCGACTCCTCCCCCGCATCCTCTCCCACCCCGGAATCCGGGCATCCGGTTCCCCTCGCCAACCGTCCCGTTCCGCTTCAACAGGCGCCTCTGGGACGGCTTGTAACGAAGTAGTGCCGGTTGGCGTGGCCGCCTGGATTCGGCCCGAGGTGTGCCGGTTAGACTCGCCGGGCAGTACGAAAGATCATTGTTGACGGGGTGAATTTCTTCCGATGAACGACGCCAGCACGACCCAGCGCTCCGCCGCCGACGTCGAAGAGTCCGCGGCTCACGGCAAGCACCGGGGTCCGGTTTCGGCCGGCGACGGTGAGTCCGCACCCAGCGGCCGCCACCGCAGGCCCGCCGAGCAGAACGAATCGGCGGCCTGACGGCACGTCGAACGCCGCGGCTCCGCCCGTCAGCAGACGGGCGGGGCCGTTTCGCGTACCGGGGCGTCGAAGGCGACCGTGCCGGTCAGCACCGGCGCGTCGTCCCGCTCGACGGCGCTCACCGCCACCAGGGCCCCGCCGTCCCGCCGCCACATGCGGACGCGCAGGGGCTCGCCCGGGTACACCACCCCGGCGAAGCGCGTGGACCAGGACCGTACGCGGGTCACGTCCCCGTCGAGGAGTGTGTCGACGACTGCCTTCAGGGTCATGCCGTAGGTGCACAGCCCCTGCAGGATGGGCCGGTCGAAGCCGGCGCGCCGGGCGAACTCCGGGTCGGCGTGCAGCGGGTTGTAGTCGCCGCTCAGGCGGTAGAGCAGGGCCTGGTCCTCGCGGACCGTCCGCTCGACGGTGCGATCCGGCTCGCCGGCCGGCGCGGCGGTGCGGGCGGAGGGACCGCGGTCGCCGCCCCAGCCGCCCTCGCCCCGGACGAAGATCTCCGCGTCACCGGCCCACAGGGGGCCGTCGCCGTCGGCGACCTCGGTGCGCATGACCAGGACGGCCGCCGTGCCCTTGTCGTAGACGGCGGCGATACGGCTGGTGGCGGTGGCGGCGCCCGCCACGGGAAGGGGGCGGTGCACGGTCAGCGACTGGCCGCCGTGCAGGACGCGAGCGAGGTCGACGTCGACGCCGGGCATGGACAGGCCGCCGATCACACCGGGCGGTCCGCCACCGGCGACGGTGGCGAAGCTCGGCAGGACGTGCAGCCGCGTCTCCAGGGTGTAGCGCAGCTCGGCGGGGTCGGTGGCGGGCAGGCCCGCGCCGATGCCGAGGTGGTAGAGCAGGACGTCCCGGGGAGTCCAGGAGATCTCACCGGTACGGGGTCCGGCCGCGAGGGCCTCGGCTGCGTCGATGGGCATGGGCTTCCAGAATCTAGCCCAGCGCCCTTCGGCTGGGAAGGATCCAGACAGATCCAGACACCGCGTCAGGTGCACGCGGTGCGCCCGCCGGCCGTGACATTTGTCCTGCCGGAGTCCGTACAAGCGCATCTGCCGGGCGAGGCACGGGAGTTCGTAGCGTCGTAGACATGACACAAGTCGTAGACATGACACGGACGGAACGTGCCGTGTCCTTCACACGGGCGGTCAAGTCCTTCGGCGCGGTGCGCGCCGTCGACGGCGTCGACCTCACCATCGAGCGGGGCGAGACGGTCGCCCTGCTCGGCCTCAACGGCGCCGGGAAGTCCACCGTGATCTCCCTGCTGCTCGGCCTGCATCCGCCCGACGAGGGCAGGGTCGAGCTGTTCGGCGGGCCGCCCGAGCGTGCGGTGCGCGCCGGTCTGGTCGGGGCCATGCTCCAGGACGCGCGGGCGGTGCCCCGGGTCACCGTCCGCGAGCTGGTGACCTTCGTGGCCGGACGGTACCCGGCGCCGCTGTCCGTCGCGCGCGCCCTGGAGCTGGCCGGGATCGCTCACCTGGACGGACGCCGGGTGGACCGGCTCTCCGGCGGCCAGACCCAGCGGGTGCGGTTCGCGGTCGCGGTGGCCGGCGGCCCCGCGCTGCTGGTGCTGGACGAGCCGACGGCGGCCCTGGACGTGGAGGCCCGCCTCTCCTTCTGGGAGGCGATGGGGACCTACGCGCGCAGCGGTCGCACGGTGCTGTTCTCCACGCACTACCTGGAGGAGGCCGACGCCCACGCCGACCGCATCCTCGTCCTGGACCACGGTCGGATCGTCGCAGACGGCACCGGCGAGGAGCTGCGGCGCGCGGCGGGCGGCGGCCTGGTCGCCTTCGACCTGGCCGGGCGGGGCGCCGACGGCCTGGAACTCCTGCCCGGCGTGCGGTCCGTCGAGGTCCGCGGGGACCGGGCGCGGCTGCGCACCGACGACCCGGACGCGACCGTGATCGCCCTGGCCGGACTGGGCGCCGTACGCGGGCTGGAGGTCGCGCCGGCCTCGCTGGACGACGCCTTCCTGGCGCTGACGGGCGCGCGGGCGGCCACGGAACGCGAACGGGAGGTGGCGTGATGCGCGACATACTCGACTACCTGCGCCTGGAGGTGCGCCGCACCCTGCGCGACACGGGCTTCGTGATCGGCGGGATCGCGATGCCGGTGCTGATGTACCTGCTGTTCACCAACCTCGGCGACGGCGCCGACTCGGGCTGGCGGACCGCCTCCATGGTCGGCATGGCCGCCTACGGCGCGGTCGGCTCGGCCCTCAACACCGGCGGTGGCGTCGCCGAGGACCGTACGGTCGGCTGGCTGCGGCAGCTCAGGGTGACCCCGATGACCCCGCGTCAGGTCGTCGCCGGGCGGGCGCTGACCGCCTCGGCGACCGTGCTGCCCGCGATCGGCGCGGTGCTGCTGGCGGGCGGTCTGATCAACGGCGTACGGCTGGCGGCGTGGCAGTGGGCGGCGGCGGTGCTGCTGCTGTGGCTCGGCTCGGTCCCGTTCACGCTGCTCGGCCTGGGCAACGGCTACGGGCTGACCGCGCAGACCACCGGAGTGGTCAACATGGTGTGCAACCTGGGGCTCGCCGTGCTCGGCGGCCTGTGGTTCCCCGTCGAGCTGTTCCCGCACTGGTTGCGCGCCGTGTCCACGTACACGCCCACGCACGGGATCGCCGGACTCGGGGTATCGGTCACCGAGGGCCACGCCCCGGCGGCGAGTGCCATCCTCGTACTGGCGGGCTGGCTGTCGCTGTTCGGTTCGTACGCTGTGCTGTCCTACCGCCGCAATGCCGGCAAGGTCTGATCGGGGAAGCGGAACATGAACTGGTCACGCAGGGTCTCCTGCCGCGTGAAGCAGGGGGCGGGGCGCGGGGGCGGGCAGGAGCACGAGCGCCCGGGGCCGCCGCCCACCGGCTTCTCCCTGCTGCCCTGGCTGCTGATGGGGATGGGCGCCTTCTCCAACCTCTTCCAGGGCAAGACCCCCAACCCGTGGATCGGCGCAGTGGGCCTGTTCGCCTTCAACTCGCTCTACATCTATGTGGTGTTCCGCGCCTTCGACAAGCGGGCGCGCACGGCCCGCTCCACGCGCCTCGCGCTGCTGCTGCTGTTCCTGGTGACCTGCGGTCTGGCCATCGGGTACGGGGGCACCTGGCTGCTGTTCCTGCCGCTGTTCGGCCTGGCGACGGGCGCGTCCCTGCGCGGTCCGGCGCTCGGCCGGATCGGTGTGGGGCTCGGCCTGTTCGCGGGGATCGTCGCCGGGCTGCGCGAGGGCTGGAACGGGATCAACGTCGGCTACGGCACGTTCCTGTCGACGGTGGTGACGGCGGTGATCCTCAGCCTGTCCGACGCCGTACGGGAACTGCGGGCGGCCCGTGAGGAGCTGGCCCGCCGCGCGGTGGAGGAGGAGCGGCTGCGCTTCTCCCGGGACCTGCACGACCTGCTCGGCCACACGCTGTCGGTGATCGTGGTGAAGTCGGAGGCGGCCCGGCGGCTGGCGCCCCGTGACATGGGGGCGGCGCTGACGCAGATCACCGACATCGAGTCCGTCGGGCGGCAGGCGCTCACCGAGATCCGCGAGGCGGTCACCGGCTACCGCGAGGGCGGCCTCGACACGGAGCTGGACCGGGCCCGTTCGGCGCTGACCGCCGCCGGCGTAGAGCCCGTGGTGCGCCGGTCGGGCCCGCCGCTGACGCCGGACGCCGAGGCGCTGCTGGGCTGGGCGGTGCGCGAGGCGGTCACCAACGCCGTACGGCACAGTGGCGCGCGGCGCTGCGAGATCGCCGTCACCGCCACAGCCGAGCGGGTCCGTCTGACGGTCGTCGACGACGGGGACGGCACGTCCGCGGGCCGGGCCGGGGACCCGGATCCGGCGGACGGGGCGGGCGGCACCGGTCTGAAGGGCCTGACCGAACGCCTCGCGGCGGCGGGCGGCTCGCTGCGGGCCGGTCCCTCGCCCCGCGGCGGCTTCACGGTGACCGCCGAAGTGCCCCTGGACGGCGGGGAGACGGTGGAGAGCGGCGGCGCCCGGCTCGGCTCCTCGGTGGGGTGACCGGCCCGCGCGCCCTCCCGCGGGGCGCGAGTCAATACCCTTGGTGCGTGAACGAGATGCCCGGGGACCGCCGGCCCGCCCAGTCCATCCGCCTTCTGCTCGCGGAGGACCAGCAGATGATGCGGGGCGCGCTCGCGCTGCTGCTCGGCATGGAGGACGACATGGAGGTCGTCGCCCAGGTCTCGGCGGGCGACGCCGTCGTGGACGCCGCGCTGGCCCACCGCCCCGACGTGGCGCTCCTCGACATCGAACTGCCGGGGATGAGCGGCCTGGACGCCGCCGCCGAGCTGCGCGAGCGGGTTCCCGGTTGCCGGGTGCTGATCCTGACCACCTTCGGCCGGCCCGGCTATCTGCGCCGGGCCATGGAGGCCGGGGCCGGGGGCTTCCTGGTCAAGGACGGGCCGGTGGAGGAACTGGCGGCGGCGGTCCGCCGGGTGCTCGGCGGGGAGACGGTGGTCGACCCGGCGCTCGCCGCGGCCGCCCTGAGCGCCGGCCCCAGCCCGCTCACCGTCCGCGAGTGCGACGTGCTGAGGGCCTCCGCCGACGGGGCGACGGTCGCCGACGTCGCCGCGAAGCTGCATCTGTCGGAGTCCACCGTCCGCAACTACCTGTCCGCCGCGATCGGCAAGACCGGCACCCGCAACCGCATGGAGGCCCTGCGCGAGGCCCGCCGCCAGGGGTGGCTGTAACTCCCGCCTTCGGCAAGCGCGTTGAGCGTGCGCTAGACGGTCTCCCGCCGGAACAGCCCCGCCCACAGGAACGCCTCTCCGAAGTGCGGGGAGTCCTCCGGCTCGTCGTGCATCCGGCGCAGTTCCACCTCCGTCAGGTCCGCGAAGATCCGCCGCAGCGACTCGGGCGTGTAGGCGAGGCCGCCGTGCAGGCGGGCGGAGCGGTACAGCTCCGTGTCTGACAGTTCGCAGCCCATGGCTCCGGCCGCGAAACAGGTCAGGGCGAGATGGCCGCCGGGGGCCAGGACCCGGTCGAGCAGGGCCAGGTGACTGATCCGGCGGTGCGGCGGCAGATGGTGGAAGCAGCCGGAGTCGTACACCACGTCGTACGGCCCGGTGAGCTGCGCGCCGGCCAGGCCGAAGGCGTCCCCGCACAGGAAGCGCACCTCGGCCCCCGCCTCTGTGGCCCTCTCCCGGGCCCAGGCAATGGCCTGCGGCGACAGGTCGACCGCGTCCACCTCGAAGCCCCGCTCGGCGAGATACAGGGCGTTGCGCCCCGGCCCGCACCCGAGGTCCAGTGCCCGGCGACCGCCGATCAGCCCCCGCTCCAGCCACTCGACGAGGTTCTCGTCCGGCTTGTCCGCGAAGAACGGTACCGGCCGGTTCCGGTCCGCGTAGAACCCGTCCCACCAGCCGGCCGCGTCTCCGGTCCACCGGTCGGCGTCCGGCGCGAACAGCCCGTCCAGCAGCGCCAGTACGTCCTCGACCGTGCGCACGCCCCGCTCCATACGGCCCCCTCCCGTATCCGTGTCCGAGTGGGTCGATTCTACGGCCGGACACCGCAAAAGCCCAGGTCAGCGGGCATGCGCGGGGTCCCGCGGGACCGCTGTGCGGGCGGGTGCGGGACCGTGGCGGGCACCGGAGGGACACGCCCCCGGGCCCGGTGCGAAAGTCCGCCCACGCCCCCGTCCAGGAGCCGGAGAAGGGCTTCCACCGCCGGGCCGGCCGCGGTTTTCCCTGCTCCACTCCCCCGGCCCACCGGCCGCCCGGCAGGCGTGCGGAACCTCACGGAACGGTCAAGAATTCGTTAGTACGCCAAAGCATCGGAATAGTTGCCTCGGTCGACGGGGTTGACCCAGCGCTCGTTCCGCTCGGATGACCGCACGCTCCACTCCTCACGGCCCGGAGGCCCCACTCGATGACGCTCACGACGACCGGACGGACCCGAGGGAGCGCGAGCGGGGCCGTCGTCCCGGTACTCGCCTTCGCGGGGATCGCCGTCGCGGTGATGCAGACCCTGCTCGTCCCGGTCATCAAGGACCTGCCGCAACTCCTCGACACCTCGCCCAGCGACGCCACCTGGGTCCTGACCTCCACCCTTCTGTCCGGCGCGGTGGCCACGCCGATCATGGGCCGCCTCGGCGACCTGTACGGCAAGCGCCGCCTGCTCATCGCCAGCCTCGCCGTGATGGTGGTCGGCGCGCTGGTCAGCGCGTTCACCTCCGCGCTGCTGCCCATGATCGTGGGCCGTACGCTCCAGGGCTTCGCGATGGGAGCGATCCCGCTCGGCATCGGCCTGATGCGGGACATGCTGCCGCGCGAGCGGCTCGGCTCCGCCATGGCGCTGATGAGCTCCTCGATCGGCGTCGGCGGCGGACTCGCCCTGCCCGCCGCGGCCATGGTCGCCCAGCACACCGACTGGCACACCCTCTTCTACGGCGCCGCCGGCCTCGGCGTCCTCTCCATAGGCCTCACCCTCCTCGTCGTACCGGAGTCCCCGGCGCGCGCCGAGGGCTCCTTCGACCTGCCGGGCGCGCTGGGCCTGTCCGGCGGCCTGGTGCTGCTCCTGCTGCCCGTCACCAAGGGCAGCGACTGGGGCTGGTCGGCGCCCACCACGCTCGGCCTGTTCGCCGCGGCCGTCGTCGTCCTGCTGCTGTGGGGCCTGATGGAGCTGCGCGTCGCGGCCCCGCTGGTCGACCTGCGCACCACCGCCCGCCGCGAGGTGCTGCTGACCAACCTGGCCTCGATCATGGTCGGCGTCAGCTTCTACGTCGTCTCCCTCGTCCTGCCCCAACTGCTCCAGCTCCCCACCGCCACCGGCTACGGGCTCGGGCAGTCGATGGTCGTCGCCGGTCTGTGCGTGGCCCCGCTGGGCCTGACCATGATGTTCACCGCGCCCGTCTACGCCCGCCTCTCCGCCCGCTACGGCCCCAAGGTGACGCTGATCATCGGCCTGCTGGTGATCGCGGTCGGCTACGCCGCCGGCCTCGGTCTGATGGCGGCGGCCTGGCAGACCGTCGTCGTGTCGGTGATCCTGGGCGCCGGTATCGGACTGGCGTACTCCTCGCTCCCCGCGCTGATCATCGGCGCGGTCCCGGCCTCCGAGACCGGCGCGGCCAACGGCCTCAACACCCTGATGCGGTCCATCGGCACCTCGGTGTCGAGCGCCGTGATCGGCATGGTGCTGGCCAACACCGCGCACCACTCCGGCAGTCTCGCGATCCCCACCATGCACGGCTTCCGTGTCTCCTTCCTGATCGCCACGGCGGCCGTCGTCGTGGGCCTGGCGCTGGCCCTGTGCCTGCCCCGGCCGAACCGGTCGACGGGCACGCAACTGCGTGCGAGCAGTGAGGAGGACGCCAACCTGGCGCGGGCCGAGGCGGTTCTGCGCGGTTTCCGCGGCCGGGTCCTGGACGCCGGCGGCGCCCCGGTCGCCCGCGCCAAGGTCACGCTGATCGACCGCCGCGGCCGTCAGGCGGGCGCCACGCTCTCCGCCGAGGACGGCAGTTACGCCCTCGTGGTACCGGCCCGGGGCCCGTACGTCCTGGCCGCCCGCGCCGCCGGGCACGGTCCGCTCGCCAGCGCCGCGCACCACACCGGCGAGGACCACCCGGTCGACCTGGACCTGTTCCTGCCGGGCGAGACGGTCACCGCCTGAGCCTCCCCTGGGACGGGACGCACGCCCGAGAGACGCACCACCCGCACCCCCGGTCGCCCGCGCGGCCGGGGGTGCGGCAGCATGGCGGCCTGAACGGACACGACCAGGACGACCGGCCAGGGCGACCGACCAGGACGCACGGCCGGGACGCACGACCGGAAGGACCCTCATGCCCGCGGCACCTGAACCCCCGATCCTCGCCGCGTTCGAGGCAGCGAAGGGGTTCATGCCCACCGACGAGGGACTCGCGCTGTACGCGGCGGCCATGACGGCCGGGCGGCTCGGGCTGCCGCTGCTCGAGGTCGGCACGTACTGCGGGCGCTCGACGATCCTGCTCGCCGACGCGGCCCGGCGGGCCGGGGTCACCGCGCTCACCGTGGACCACCACCGCGGCAGCGAGGAGCAGCAGCCCGGCTGGGAGTACCACGACCCGGAGACGGTCGACCCCGAGACCGGGCTGATGGACACGCTCCCCACGTTCCGCAGGACCCTGCACCGGGCGGGTCTCGAGGACCACGTGGTGGCGCTCGTCGGCCGCTCGCCGCAGATCGCCGCCCTGTGGAACACCCCGCTCGGCCTGGTCTTCGTCGACGGCGGCCACACCGACGAGCACGCCGGCGCCGACTACGAGGGATGGGCGCCGCACCTGGCCGAGGGCGGGCTGCTGGTCATCCACGACGTGTTCCCGGACCCGGTGGACGAGTTCACCGGACAGGCCCCGTACCGCGTCTGGCTCCGCGCCCTGGAGTCGGGCGAGTTCACCGAGGTGTCGGCGACCGGATCGCTGCGCGTCCTGCGGCGAACGGAAGCAGCCGCCCGCGCCCGCCGTTAGAGTCGCAGACGTGTCGTACCAAGGCCCCGAATTCGATGTCCCGCAGCCCGAGCGCCCCGGCCGCCTGCGCCGGGGGCTGCTGACCGTCGCCCTCGCGGCACTGGTGCCCGGCGCGCTGCTGGGCTGGCTGGTGTACGAGGCGGTGGGCGACCCCGGCGGCGGCTCGGACACGGCGGCCCCGCCGTCGGCGAGCGGCTCCGGCCCGGCGTCCGGCTCCGCCTCGGGGTCCGAGGGGCCGCTCCTGCCCTCCTATCCCGGACAGGACGACAAGGGGGGCGGCCCCTCACCCACGCGGAAGTCCTCGGCGCCCGCCGCCTCCGGTCCGCTCAAGGGCAAGGTCGTCGTCATCGACCCGGGCCACAACCCGGGAAACTTCCGGCACACGGCGGAGATCAACCGCCCGGTGGACATCGGCACCAACCGCAAGGAGTGCGACACCACCGGCACGTCCACCAACGCCGGTTACTCCGAGGCACGGTTCACGCTGGACGTGGCCCACCGGCTGCGCGCGCTGCTCCAGGCGCAGGGTGCCACGGTGAAGCTGACCCACGACGGCGGCTCACCGGCCTGGGGCCCGTGCGTCGACGAGCGCGCCCGGATCGGCAACGACGCGCACGCGGACGCCGCCGTCTCGATCCACGCCGACGGCGCGGCGTCCGGCGACCGCGGCTTCCACGTCATCCTGCCGGGGGCCGTGCACTCCGGCTCCGCCGACACCCGCCCGATCGTCTCCGCCTCCCGCGACCTGGGCGAGCGCATCGCGGGCGACTTCGTGCGGGTCACGGGCGAGGCGCCGTCCAACTACCTCGGCGGCGGCACCGGACTCGTCACGCGGAAGGACCTGGGCGGTCTCAATCTGTCAACGGTTCCCAAGGTGTTCATCGAGTGCGGCAACATGCGCGACAGCAAGGACGCGGCCTTGCTCACCAGCGGCGCCTGGCGGCAGAAGGCGGCCCAGGGGATCTCTGAGGGAATCGTGAGTTTCCTGCGCGGGTCGTGATCAGGGCGCTCATCCCGGCGGACATCGCGGCCGTACGGACGATAGTGTCATCCGTACGATGAGGTGCCACCCCCGCGCTTCGCGCCGCCGCCCGACCGGCGAGACGGCGACAGCGACGCCTCCACCGACGACGAGACGACGAACCAGAAGGACCTGACGTGAATATCCGCTCCCTCACTCGGGGCGACGGCGTGGTGATCGGAGCAGCGGTGTTGCTGTTCATCGCGTCGTTCCTCCACACCTACTCGAGCTACCTGAGCAACAACGCCTGGGACTCGCTCGGTCTGGGTTTCGGCGTCTACATGGGCGGAGTGATCGGCGCCGCGCTGATCGTCGTCAACCGGTGTCTGCCGCAGCCCCGCAAGGTGGCGGGCCTGGACCTGGGCGCTGCGGGAGTGGCGTTCACGGTCCTGGTCGCGTGGATCATGTTCTGGAACCTGGTGGACGCCCCCCAGGTCGGCGCGGGCGCCGGCCTGATCCTGGGCTTCGTCGCCGCCCTGGTCCTGGCGGCCGGCGCCGTCGCCACCCCGCTGGTCCCGGCGCTCCAGGCAGCCCTGATGCCCGCGCCCAGGCCGGCCGCGCCGCAGCCGTACGGCGCGCAGCCGCAGGGCGGGTACGGCTACCCGGGCGCGCAGCAGCCGTTCGGCGGTCAGCCGCAGCAGGGGCAGCCGTTCGGCGCCGGCCAGCCGCAACAGGGCCAGCAGCCCGCGGCCGGCTTCTCGCCGTTCTGGTTCGCCGTGCCGGCGCCGCGTCCGCTGTTCGCGGAGGACGGCTCCCCGGCGCCGATCGCCGAACTGGCGCCGGGCGTGTGGTACCTGGCCGTGGAGCAGCGCGGTCAGGGCCTGCTGGCCGAGATGCAGGACGGCCGCCGCGGTGTCCTCCAGGACACCTCCAACATCCAGCGCGGCTGATCCGGCCCGCCGGACCGGCCCCGCGGCCCCTCGCCCTCACGGGCGGGGGGCCGTTGCCGTGCCGCACGCGGGGCCTGGACCCGGCGGGCCGTCCGTGAGAAAGCCCGGGACGGCTCCTAGGAGCCTTGGAGGAGCTGCGAGTGGGACGGCACCTTGTTGTGGACCGGCGCGCCCGCGCTGCTCCCGGCGCCCTTCACCTTGTTGATGACGTTGTTGTAGTCACCGACCGCCGAGGTGTCGCCGTGGCGCAGCTTGGAGGGCAGGGCTCGCAGGTCGTTGATGGCCGAGTTGAGCGGGGCGAGGGCCTTCGACAGCAGGGGGTCGCCCTTGGCGTTGCGCACGGCGGCCTTGAGCCGGTTGTACGTGAACGCGCCCGCGAGGGCCGCCTTGACGAGGGTGCCCTTGCGGTGGGGAGCGCCCTTCTTGAACTTGCCCTGCTTGTACGGTTTCACGATCCACTCGTAGGTGGCCCCGGCCGCGAGCGCCGCGTTCGCCACGAACCGCGTCTTGGCGAAGTGCTGCCTCTGCGCGGGCGTGGTGGGGCTGGGCGTGGCCGCCGCCACGGCGACCGTCGGACTGTGTTGCGGAATGCTCTGGGCGCCCACGGCCCAGCCGGTGGAACCGGCGAGCAGGGCGCAGCAGAGCGTCAGCGCCAGAGCGAGGCGCCGCATCGGTACGGGCACGGTGTCCTCCCGGAACGTGTCGCTGCGGGTGTTCAGAAGGTCCGTGTGATCCCGGGTGGCCGCGCCGAAACAGTGCACCGGAGGTACCCTCCGGGTCACTCCCCGTGCGCGGACCGGGTTTCCGGCGTGATTCCGGGGCAGACGCAGAGCATGTCCCCTCGATATCGCACGGGTCCCAACTCCGCCGGTACGGTCATCGCGGTGGTCGCCGACGTCATGGCCGTCATCCTCGGACTGTGGATCCTGATGTACCTGCTGGACGCCAACAGGGCCAACGAGCTGGTCCGGTTCGTGCACGGCGCGGCCGACTGGCTGGCCGGCTGGTCCCGGGACCTCTTCACCTTCGACAGGCCCTGGGCCCGCGTGATCGCCGGCTACGGACTGGCCGCCGTGGTCTACCTCTTCGTCGGCCACGCCGTCGCCAACCGGATGCACCGGCACTGACGACGGCGTACCGGGCCGACGGACCTGACGACGGCGTACCGGGCGGAGCCGGCAGGCAGGGCGGCGTCAGCCGCAGCAGTCCGTCTCCAGGCCGCGCGGCAGGCAGTCGCCCGCGGCGAAGACCGTGCAGGTGGCCTCGTGGCCGCCGAGCGCGGCCACGGCGAGGAGCAGGGAACCGGCGGTCCACGTGGTCAGTTCGCGGGGCCACACGGCGTCGTCCTCGTAGACGTAGCCCGTCCAGTACAGGCCGGTGTCCGGATCGCGCAGGTGCTGGATGGACTGGAGCACGGACAGGGCGTGGTCGGACTCGCCCAACGCCCAGAGCGTCAGGGCGAGTTCGGCCGACTCCCCGCCCGTCACCCACGGGTTGGGGACGACGCAGCGCACCCCGAGTCCGGGCACCACGAAGCGGTCCCAGCCCGCCGCTATGCGTGCCTTGGCCTCCGTGCCGGTCAGCGCGCCGCCCAGCACCGGGTAGTACCAGTCCATGGAGTAGCGGTCCTTGTCGAGGAACCGCTCCGGGTGCGCGCGGATCGCGTGCCTGAGCGTGCCGACCGCCAACTCCCAGTCGGGTTGCGGCTCTTCACGCTGCTCGGCGATGGCAAGCGCGCAGCACAGGGCGTGGTGGACCGAGGAGCACCCGGTCAGCAGCGCGTCCGCGGTGTCCGTGCCGTCGTCCTCCCGCTTCCAGCCGATCTGCCCGCCGGGCTGCTGGAGCCGCAGCACGAACTCGATGGCGGCGTGGACGACGGGCCACATGCGGTCCAGGAAGGTGTCGTCGCCCGTCGAGAGGTAGTGGTGCCAGACGCCCACGGCCGTGTAGGCGACGAAGTTGGTCTCGCGGCGGCGGTCGGTGACGTCGTCGTGGGCGCCGTCGGCGTAGGCCGCGTACCAGGAGCCGTCGTCGAGCTGGTGGCGGGCGAGCCAGGCGTAGGCGCGCTCGGCGGCCTCGTGCTCGCCGGCCGCGTCGAGGGCCATCGCCGCCTCGACGTGGTCCCACGGGTCGAGGTGGTGCCCGCGGAACCACGGGATCGCCCCGTCCCGCCGCTGGGCGGCGAGTATGCCGCGTACGGTCGCGGCGGCCTGCCCGGCGGTGAGGACCCCGGGCAGGACGAGGTGTTCTGTCCGGGGCGTCGTCACGTGGCGGCCGCCTCGGCGGGCCCGGCGGTGGCGGGCAGGTGCGGCTTGGTCGCGTAGGCCACGAAGCTCTTGCCGATGAGCGGGTTCAGCGCCTGCTCGGCCACCCGGGTGGCCAGCGGCTTCTTCATGATGTCCCAGACCAGCAGCTTGTGGTACGCGCGCACCGGCAGCACCTGGTCGTTGTCGACGCCGAAGGCGCACTTCAGCCACCAGTACGGCGAGTGCAGCGCGTGCGCGTGGTGGGTGCCGTAGGGCTTCAGGCCCGCCTCGCGCATTCTGGCGAGGAGTTCGTGGGCCCGGTAGATGCGGATGTGGCCGCCCTCCACCTCGTGGTAGGCGTCGGACAGGGCCCAGCAGACCTTCTCGGGGCCGTAGCGCGGCACGGTGACCGCGATCCGCCCGCCGGGCCTGAGCACCCGGACCATCTCGGCGAGGACGCCCTTGTCGTCGGGGATGTGCTCCATCACCTCGGAGATGATGACGACATCGAAGGACTCGTCCGGGAAGGGCAGCGCCAGCGCGTCGCCCTCCATGGCGGTCGCGGTCGCCCCTTCCGGCGCCTCACCGGCCTCCTTCATCGCCGCGAACCACTTGGCGACCTCGCGGATCTCCTCGCCGTTGCGGTCCAGCGCCACGACCCGGGCCCCGCGCCGGTAGCACTCGAACGCGTGCCGGCCGGCGCCGCAGCCGAGGTCCAGGACGCGGTCGCCCGGGGCGAGCGGGAACCGGGAGAAGTCGACGGTCAGCACGTGGCCCTGCTTTCGCGGTTGAGGTCGGCGTCGGTCGTGGTGGTGCCGGTCCCCGTGGCGGCTGCGGGGCTGCCCGCGTGGGAGCGGGCGAGGGCCTCGCGGTACCGGGCCACGGTCCCCTCGGCGGCGCGGGCCCAGGTGAAGTGCCGCAGGACCCGCTCCCGTCCGGCCCGGCCCAGCCGGAGGCGCAGTTCCGGGTCTCCCAGCAGCCGGCCGAGCGCCACGGCCAGCGCCCCGGCGTCGCCGGGCGGCACCGCGAGGCAGGTCTCGCCGTCGCGTCCCGCGACCTCGGGGACGGCGCCCCCGGTCGTGGCGACCAGCGGGGTGCCCGTGGCCATGGCCTCGGCGGCCGGCAGGGAGAAGCCCTCGTACAGCGACGGGACGCACGCGACCTCGGCGGAGCGGACCAGGTCGACCAGTTCGGCGTCCGAGATGCCCTTGACGAACTCGACGGCGCCTTCGAGGCCGTGGCGTGCGACGGCCTGCGCGACCGGTCCCTTCTCGGGCCGCTTGCCGACGACGACGAGGTGCGCGGCGGGGTGCTCGGTGCGCACCTTCGCCAGCGCCTCGACGAGGAACACCAGCCCCTTCAGGGGCACGTCCGCGCTGGAGGTCGTGACGATCCGGCCGGGCACCTGCCGGACGGTCGGGTCGGGTGAGAACAGGTCGGTGTCGGCGCCGATGTGCACGACGTGGACGCGGTCCTGGCGCACCCCGAGGTGGTCGACGATCTCCTGGCGGGAGGTGCCGGAGACGGTGAGCACGGAGGGCAGCCGGCGCGCGACGCGCTTCTGCATGCGGGTGAAGGCGTACCAGCGCCGCAGGGACCAGCGCCGCTGCCATCCCTCGGCGGCGTCCAGCTCCAACCGCCGGTCCACGGTGATGGGGTGGTGGATGGTGGTGACCAGCGGCGCGCCGATGTCCCCCAGCAGCCCGTATCCCAGGGTCTGGTTGTCGTGGACGATGTCGAACTCCCCGCGGCGGGCGCGCAGATGGCGGCGGGCGCGCAGCGAGAAGGTCAGCGGCTCGGGGAAGCCGCCGGTCCACATGGTGGCGACCTCCAGCGCGTCGATCCAGTCGCGGTACTCGTCGCGGCCGGGGGTGCGGAAGGGGTCGGGCTGCCGGTAGAGGTCCAGGCTCGGGAGTTCGGTCAGGCGCAGCCGGCCGTCGTGGCCGTCGCCGGTGATGTCACCGAGCGTGTCGAGGACGGGGTACGGCTGGGCGGCGATCACCTCGACCCGGTGGCCGAGGCGGGCCAGTTCACGGGAGAGGTGGCGTACGTAGACGCCCTGCCCGCCGCAGAACGGGTTTCCCTTGTAGGTGAGGAGCGCTATGCCGAGCCGTCGCTCGCCGTCCGCGGCCGGGTCCGCCGGGGACCCCGCCTGACTGGGCTCAGCGGTCACTCCGGCCCCCTTCTGGCTGCACTGTCCCGCGACATTACGCCGGGACGTTAATCTAGAACAAGTTTCAGACTTGATCGTTCAGGAGGTTCCGAATCTACCGGCAGGTAGCCACGCTGTGAGCAGCGGATCGGGTGATTCGTGCCACGGCCCGCGCCACTGCCCGCGGTCCGGCCCCCTGCCCCCTCACCGACTGTCACGGAACGGGACCCATGCCTGCGCGAGCCAGTACCTCCCGGCCGGCCTCACCGCCCCTCACCGAGCGGCAGGAGGCCCGTCGCCGCCGCATCCTGCGCGCGAGTGCCCAACTGGCCGCCCGGGGCGGCTTCGACGCGGTGCAGATGCGGGAGGTCGCGGAGTGCTCGCAGGTGGCGCTGGGCACGCTGTACCGGTACTTCCCGTCCAAGGTGCACCTGCTGGTCGCCACGATGCAGGACCAGTTGGAGCGGCTGCACGGCACGCTGCGCAAGAAGCCGCCGGCCGGGGAGAGCGCCGGCGAGCGGGTGGCGGAGACTCTGATGCGCGCCTTCGGCGCCCTCCAGCGCGACCCCCACCTCGCGGACGCGATGGTCCGGGCGCTGACCTTCGCGGACCGCAGCGTGAGCCCCGAGGTCGACCAGGTCTCCCGCCAGACCACCGCGATCGTCCTGGACGCCATGGGGCTTCAGGAGCCGACCGCCGAGCAGCTCTCCGCGATCCGCGTGATCGAGCACACCTGGCTGTCGGCCCTGATCACCTGGCTCTCGGGCCGTGCCTCCCTGGCCCAGGCGAAGGCGGACATAGAGACGGCGTGCCGGCTGATCGACCTGACCACGCCCGCCGCGGGGCGCGAATGAACCGGGACATGCATGAACCGGGGCACGAATGAACCTACGAGACGGGTTCCCTTCGCCGGTATTACCCGGATCAGGTATTGGGGGTCGCCTTCGGGTCCGACTGCTACCTTCCGGCCTCTCAGCCCGACCGTCGACGTCGGCCCCAGCGGATGCCGTAGCGTCTCGCCAAAGTCGGCTACTCCGGTCGAACTCCCTCACTCGCCTCGTAGGCCACTTCCAGAATAAATCCATATGTATCGGATGGAACCCCCCAATCCGAAGATTTTTTCGGTTCCTCGCGGGCCGGGCGGAGACCGGCATCGGCCACCCCTCGGGGCCTTTCCGGTGGGCCGGTAGAGTGACCGGGTCGTCATCACACCCGTTCGGGGGGAAGCCGGTGGAAATCCGGCGCTGACCCGCAGCCGTGAACCGTCCCGCGAGGGCGGCGAGCCGGAATGCCCCGGGCGGACGTGACCGGCTCATGTGCTCGGCGGACCCGCCGGCGCATCGCACCGTCGAGGTATACGGAGCCGAGCCGCCGGGGTGTCCCGTGCTGTCCGGCTCCCCGCAGGGAGAGGCACCCGCCGATCATGAACTTCCGCCGCAGCGCCGCGGCCCTGGCCGCAGCCGTCGCCGTGATCGGCGGCGCGGCCCCCGCCGTCGCAGACGCGTCCGCCGGCCCGTCCCCGTCCTCGCCGGCCCTTCCGGCGGGGCTCTACGGCACGACCGACCCCCAGTACGACGGCGTCTGGCGGCAGTCCGTCGCGCTGCTCGCTCAGCACACCGTGGGGGTACGGCCCGCCGCCGCGGGCGTGGACTGGCTGACCGGGCAGCAGTGCGCCGACGGCTCCTTCGCCGCCTTCCGCGCCGAGCCGGGCAAGGCCTGCGACGCCAAGGTGATGGTCGACACCAACAGCACCGCCGCCGCCGTGCAGGCCCTCGCCGCGCTCGGCGGCCACGACACGGTCACCGCGAAGGCGCTGTCGTGGCTGAAGTCCGTGCAGAACAAGGACGGCGGCTGGGGGTACACGCCCGGCGGGCCCAGCGACACCAACTCGACCTCGGTCGTGATCGGCGCGCTCGCCGCCGCCGGGCAGAAGCCCGAGAGCGTCGTCAAGGACGGCAAGTCCCCCTACGACGCCCTGCTCACCTTCGCCCTGCCGTGCTCGGGCGACGGGGCCGGCGCCTTCGCCTACCAGCCGGACAAGAAGGGCAAGCTCGACGCCAACGCGGACGCCACGGCTGCCGCCGTCGTCGCCGCGCTCGGACAGGGCATGGCCCCCGAGGCCGGCGGCAAGGGCAAGGACGCGGGCGGCGCGGCCCGTTGCGAGGACTCCGGCAGGCCCACCCCCGACCGGGCCGCGGCGAACGGCGCCTCGTACCTCGCGCAGGCCGTCGCCAAGGACGGTCACCTCACCTCCTCCCTCGCCGGCGCCACCGACCAGCCCGACTTCGGCAACACCGCCGACACGGTCGTCGCCCTCGCCGTGCAGGGCGGGACCGCGCAGGCGCAGAAGCCGCTGAAGTGGCTGGAGAAGAACTCCGAGGCATGGGCGAAGCAGAGCGGTCCCGCCGCCTACGCCCAGTTGGTCTTCGCGGCCCGCGCGGCCGGCGCCGACCCGCGTGACTTCGGCGGTGTCGACCTGATCCAGCGGCTCAACGCCACCGGACCGGCGCCGCGGGCCGCCGAGGGCAAGGACGCCACGGACTCCGCGAAGAGCGACTCCTCCTTCGGCGTCTGGTGGACCGTCGGCGTCTTCCTCGTCGCGGGCATCGGCATCGGGTTCCTGCTGAGCGGCCGGAAGAAGCAGGGCCAGTCGTGACCCGCCGGCTCCGGGCGCTGTGCGCACCGCTGCTCGCCGCCGCGCTCCTGCTGGTGGCCGGCGCCGGCCAGGCCCAGGCCACCGGCTACCGGTACTGGTCCTTCTGGGACCGCGACGGCGGCACGTGGGTGTACGCCACCGAGGGCCCGTCGACCGCGCGTCCCTCCGACGGCGACGTGCAGGGCCTGCGCTTCGCGGTGAGCGAGGACTCCCAGGACGCGAGCAAGCCGCGCGGGACGGCCGACTTCGCGGCCATCTGCGCGAAGACGCCCGCCCAGAAGGGCAGCAAGCGGGTGGCGCTCGTCCTCGACTTCGGCGTCCAGGCGGACGCCCCGGCGGGCGAGACCCCGCCGGCGCCGCGCACGGAGTGCGCCCGGGTGCCGTCCGACGCGACCACCGCCGAGGCCCTGGCGGCCGTCGCGAAACCGCTGCGGTACGACGCCAACGCCCTGCTGTGCGCCATCGCCGGCTACCCGCGGAAGGGTTGCGGCGAACAGGTGACGGCGGGCGGGAGCGAGCAGCCGGCGGCGGGCGAGAGCGGGCAGCCGGCCGGGGACGAGTCGCACGGGGGCCCCTCGGTGGGCCTCCTCGCCGGCGGTGCCGTGGTGGTCGTACTGGCCGCGGCGGCCGTCTGGCAGGCGCGCCGGCGCAGGGATGCGTGACGCCGTGCGCAGCCGCGGGCGGGCGGGCCGCTCCGGCGGCGCACCCGCCCGCGGCTCCGCCGGTGTCCACGCGGGCGCCTGGTGGCTGTGGGCGCTGGCCCTGGGCACCGCGGCCACCCGCACCACCAATCCCCTGCTGCTCGGCCTGCTGCTGGCGGTCTCCGGCTACGTCGTGGTGAGCTGCCGCCCCGACACGCCCTCCGCGCGGTCCTACACCGCCTTCGTCAGGCTCGCCCTCGCCGTCCTCGTCATCCGCCTGGTCTTCGCCGTCGTGCTCGGCTCGCCCGTTCCCGGCTCGCACGTGCTCGTCTCCCTGCCCGAAGTCCCCCTGCCGCACTGGGCGCAGGGCATCCGCCTGGGCGGCCGGGTCACGGCCGAGGCGGTCGTCTTCGCCCTGTACGACGGGCTGAAGCTGGCCACGCTGCTGGTGTGCGTCGGCGCCGCGAACGCCCTCGCCGCGCCCGCCCGGCTGCTGAAGTCCCTGCCCGGCGCCCTGTACGAGACCGGGGTCGCCGTCGTCGTCGCGCTCACCTTCGCCCCGCACCTGGTCGCCGACGGCCGGCGTCTGCGGGCCGCCCGCCGGCTGCGGGGCCGTCCCGACCGGGGCGTCCGCGGCCTGGTGCAGGTCGGACTGCCGGTCCTGGAGGGCGCGTTGGAGCGTTCCGTCGCTCTCGCCGCCGCGATGGACGCCCGCGGCTACGGTCGTACCGCCGAGGTCGCGCCCGCCGTCCGCCGCACCACCGCCGTGCTCACGCTCGGCGGTCTGCTGGGCGTCTGCGCCGGAACGTACGGGCTGCTCACCGCCGAGGGCGGCACCTACGGGCTGCCGGTGCTGCTCGCCGGGGTCGCCGCCGCCCTGGCCGGACTGTGGCTCGGCGGACGCCGCTCCCCGCGCACCCGCTACCGCCCGGACTCCTGGAACCCGCGCTCCTGCCTGGTCGCCGGGTCGGGCGCGCTGGTCGCGGCCCTGCTGGCGCTCGCCGCCGCCCGCGATCCCCAGGCCCTGCACCCGGGCGTGGTCCCGCTCGTCGCGCCCACGCTTCCCCTGTGGCCCGCCGCCGCCGTACTCCTCGGTCTGGCCCCCGCGTTCGCCGCACCCGCACGTCCCGCCCCCAAGGAGCCGTCGTGATCCGCTTCGAGGATGTCTCCGTCACCTACGACGGAGCGGTGGAACCCACCGTCCGCGGCGTCGACTTCGAGGTGCCCGAGGGTGAACTCGTCCTCCTCGTCGGCCCGTCGGGGGTCGGCAAGTCCACCGTGCTGGGCGCGGTCAGCGGACTGGTGCCGCACTTCACCGGCGGCACCCTGAGCGGCCGGGTCACCGTGGCCGGCCGGGACACCCGCACCCACAAGCCGCGCGAACTCGCCGACGTCGTCGGCACGGTCGGGCAGGATCCGCTGTCGCACTTCGTCACGGACACCGTGGAGGACGAACTCGCCTACGGCATGGAGTCGTTGGGCCTGCCCCCGGACGTGATGCGGCGGCGTGTGGAGGAGACGCTGGACCTGCTGGGCCTGGCCGAGCTGCGCGACCGCTCCATCGCCACCCTGTCCGGCGGCCAGCAGCAGCGGGTCGCGATCGGCTCGGTCCTCACCCCGCACCCGAAGGTCCTCGTCCTGGACGAGCCGACCTCGGCACTCGACCCGGCCGCCGCCGAGGAGGTCCTCGCCGTCCTCCAGCGGCTCGTGCACGACCTGGGCACGACGGTCCTCATGGCCGAGCACCGCCTGGAACGGGTCGTCCAGTACGCCGACCAGGTCGTCCTGCTGCCCGCTCCGGGCTCCGCCCCGCTGCTGGGGGCCCCGGCGGACGTCATGGCCGTCTCCCCGGTGTACCCGCCGGTGGTGGACCTGGGCCGCCTCGCGGGCTGGTCGCCGCTGCCGCTGACCGTGCGGGACGCCCGCCGCCGGGCCGCGGACCTGCGACAGCGGCTGGACGGACGGGAACCCGTGGGCTCCGGGACGGCACCGACGGCAGCGGTCCCGGTCCCCGCACCCCGTCCGGCCCCCCGGTGGCGGCTGCGCCGCGCCCCCGCCCCCGAGTCCGTCCCGGCGGACGCGCCCATGGCCGAGGTCCACTCCCTCGGCGTACGGCGCGCCGGCGTCCAGGCCCTGCGGAACGTCGACCTGTCCTTCGCGCCCGGCGAGACCGTCGCGCTCATGGGCCGCAACGGCGCCGGCAAGTCCACGCTGCTCGGCTCGCTCGTCGGACTGGTCCAGCCGTCCGCCGGGCGCGTCCGGGTCGGCGGCGCGGTCCCGCACCGCACGACGCCCCGCGAACTGGTGCGGCGGGTCGGGCTCGTCCCGCAGGAGCCGCGCGACCTGCTGTACGCCGACACGGTCGCCGCCGAGTGCGCGGCCGCCGACCAGGACGCGCAGGCCGCGCCCGGCACCTGCCGGGCCCTGGTCCGCGAGCTGCTGCCCGGCGTCGACGACGGCACCCACCCCCGCGACCTGTCCGAGGGCCAGCGCCTCGCGCTCGCGCTCTCCGTCGTGCTCGCCGCCCGCCCGCCCCTGCTGCTGCTCGACGAGCCGACCCGCGGCCTCGACTACGGCGCCAAGACCCGCCTGGTCGCCCTGCTGCGGGCGCTCGCCGCCGAGGGACACGCCATCGTGCTCGCCACCCACGACGTCGAGCTGGCCGCCGAACTCGCCCACCGGGTCGTGCTGCTCGCCGAGGGCGAGGTGATCGCCGACGGTCCGACGGCCGAAGTGGTGGTGTCCTCCCCCTCGTTCGCCCCGCAGGTCACCAAGATCCTGGCCCCGCAGCGGTGGCTCACCGCCACCCAGGTCCGCGAGGCGCTGGCATGACGGCCCGCCCTGCCGGCGCGGAGACCCGTTCCGCGGGACCAAACACCCGTCCGGCCGACGAGAAGATACGCCGCGCGGGCGCCCGGGTGCGGGCCGTTCGTCTCGGCCCCCGGTCCCTCGCCGCGCTCGCCCTGGTCAGCGCGGTCGGCGTGGCCGCGTTCGGCTGGCCGTTCCTCGCCCCGCCCGCCTCGCAGCTCAGCGCGCACGCCCAGGACGCGCCCTGGCTGTTCGCGGGTCTGCTCGTGCTGCTCGTCGCCGTCGTCACCGCGACGATCTCCGAGTCAGGACTCGGCCCGAAGGCCGTCGCCATGCTCGGAGTGCTGGCCGCGACCGGGGCCGCGCTGCGCCCGATCGGAGCCGGGACGGCCGGCATCGAGCCCATGTTCTTCCTGATGGTGCTGAGCGGGCGGGTGCTCGGGCCCGGCTTCGGGTTCGTCCTGGGCTCGGTGACGATGTTCGCCTCCGCGCTGCTCACCGGAGGGGTGGGCCCGTGGATGCCGTTCCAGATGCTGGCCATGGGCTGGTTCACCATGGGCGCGGGTCTGCTGCCGGGCCCCGACCGGCTGCGCGGACGCGCGGAACTGCTGCTGCTCGCGCTCTACGGCTTCCTGGCCGCCTTCGCCTACGGCACCGTCATGAACCTCGCGGGCTGGCCCTTCATGGGCACCCTCGCCTCCTCCATCGCCTTCGACCCGCACGCGGACATCGCCGCCAACCTGGCCCGGTTCGTGGCGTACTGCCTGGCCACCTCGCTCGGCTGGGACCTGGGCCGGGCCTCGGTCACCGTGGTCCTGACCCTCGTCCTCGGCCACGCCGTCCTGCGCGCGCTGCGCCGGGCCACCCGCCGGGCCGCCTTCGAGACCCCGGTCACCTTCGAGGCGCCCTCGCCGTGACCGGTCGCTGCGACCGCGTACGCCGACCGTGACACGCCCGGTGAGGCCGCCACATGAGCTGGGTCGCCCACGAGCCGGGACCGCGACCCGCCCGGCCTGGCATGTACGCGCAGCCAGGGCCCTGACCTGTGCGTTGCGAGCCCGCCCACACCCACACGGAGCATCACAAACGCGACGGAAACCAGCAAAAGGGGGTGTTTGCGGACGGGATTCCCGCCTGCTTTTCTGTACGGCGTCGCCAGGCGCTCCGGCCCGCACCGGGCCGGAGCGCCGAGGGCACGCCCCGCCCCACACCCCGTGGTGCACGGCAGCCCGCGATTCCCCGTCCCCGACGTAAGAGGTCCTCCATGCCCGTCTCCGCCCTCCACGCCACGGCCACCCCGAAGAAGGCCTTCGCCACCACCGCCGTGGCCGCCGCCACCGCCGCCGCCCTGGCCCTCACCTCGGCCCCCGCCCACGCGGCCCCGCGGCACTCGGCCGCCGCCGCGAAGGCGGCCGCGCGCCGGATGATCCCGGACGCCGTGCAGTTCCACGCGTTCAGCCGGATCGTCGAACGGGAGAGCGGCTGGAACCCCCGCGCCACCAACGCCTCCTCCGGTGCCTACGGCCTGGTCCAGGCGCTGCCCGCGTCCAAGATGGCCTCGGCCGGCGCCGACTGGCGGACCAACCCGAGAACGCAGATCAAGTGGGGCTTGAAGTACATGAAGTCCCGCTACGGCAGCCCGGCCGGCGCCTGGAGGTTCTGGAAGGCCCACGGCTGGTACTGAGTCGGCCCCGCCGCCGGCACCGGGCCGCCGCCTTCGCCGTGTCCGGCCGCCACCGCCCCCGGGTTCTGCTTTCCTGACCCCATGAAGACGGACCCGCCACCGGAGGACCCCGAGGCACGCGGACTGCGTCTGGTGGCGGTGCTCCTGGGGCTGACCGTGGTCAGCGGACTGATCGACGCGGTCAGCTACCTCGGGCTCGGACACGTCTTCACCGCCAACATGACCGGCAACGTGGTCGTGCTCGGCTTCGCCGCCGCCGGGGCGCCGGGCTTCTCGGTTTCGCACACCGCCACCTCCCTGGTGTGCTTCCTGGTCGGCGCGACGGTCGGCGGCCGGGTCGCCCTGCGCTACGGCACCGGCTCGCGCCGCACCTGGGCCAGGGTGACCCTCGCCGCGGAGGCCGTCCTGGTCGCGGCCTCGGCGGCCGTCGCCTTCGCCGCGCCGGGCACGGAGGCCATGGTGTACTCCGTCATCGCCCTGACCGCCTTCGCGATGGGCCTGCGCAACGCGACGGTCGTCAAGCTGAACGTGCCCGACCTGACGACCACCGTCCTGACCAGGACCCTGACGGGTCTCGCCGCCGACTCCAGGGCCGGCGGAGGCACCGGCCGCCGCTCCCCGCGCCGCACGGCCTCCGTGATCGCGATGCTGGCCGGCGCCGTCCTCGGCGCCTGGCTGGTCGTCCACCACGACCTGGGCATCCCGCTGCTGCTCGCGGCGGCCATGGCGGGCATCCTGGCGGCGGTGACGTCGGGACGCGAATGACGCCTTCCCCGGGGTGGGAGGGGCCGTACTCATACGGGACCTGATGTGCCAGGATGCCGCCCATGGTGAACGTGGACCGTCATCTGGCCGATGACGAGGAACTGATACATGCAACCCGCCAGCACTGGACGCAGATGGTGGGCGAGTTCGTCGTGCTCGTCCTCGTCTGGGCCGTGGCGGGCGCGCTGGCGTGGGTGATCCCGTCCGGCGAGGACTGGGGCACCGTGGCCCGTTACGTGGTGCTGGGCGTGGCGGTGGTGATCTCCGTCTGGTTCTGGCTGCGGCCCCTGCTGATCTGGCGCAGCACCGTCTACATCGTCACGACGAAGCGGGTCTCCGTGCGCACCGGCTTCCTGACGAAGACCGGGCACAGCATCCCGCTGACCCGCGTCAACGACGTCGAGTTCCGCGCCACGCTGTGGGAGCGCATCCTGCACGAGGGGACGCTGACCGTCCAGTCGGCCTCGGAGCACGGAATGCTGGAACTGAAGCACGTCTCGGACCCGGAGGGCCTCCAGGGCCTGATCTACGAGGCCGTGGAGAACGAGCAGCGCAGCCACCAGTGGGGCGGGCAGGTGCCGCCGGTCGCCGGCTGACGATCAGTCGGCGTCCGCAGCCGCCCACGACAGGAACTCGGTGAAGACGGCGGGCGCGGAGATTGCCTGGTCACCGCTGTACGACGACTTGCGCCAGGCCAGGGCGCCGAGCGGCGAACACTCGACGCAGGAAGCGCCCTGGTCCCCCTCATCACGCGCCGGATCAACTCCGCCGAATCCCTGAGCGAAAGCGCGGCAGGACCTGGACGTTGACGCTGGTTGGTTCTGGTGCAGCACGGTCTCGCTGAGCACGGACCAGAAGAGCCGAGCTGATCGCCAACGTCGTACGGCATGTCCCGGACCGGCGCTGCACGCTGCTGGTGCTGCGGCAGACGGATGGGGTCCGTGTGGAGGTGACGGACGGGTCGCCGCAACTGCCCTCCGCGCCCTTGGACTTGTCGCCGGAGGCGGAGGGCGGACGGGGACTGCTGCTGGTCGACGCCGTGACCGACAAGTGGGGCGTGGAGCCGCGCGGAGGGGCCGGAAGGACCGCTTCACCGGCCCCGTCCTGGCAGGGCTCGGCAGGCGACCAGCGCGCACACCGCCGCCAGCGGCAGCTCCGCGCAGAAGGCCATCGTCAGGGCGGTCCCCGCCTCGCCCGCCGACGCCGTGGTCGTGTCGAACCAGGCATCCGTCGCCAGCAGAGCCGCGGTCGCCGCGGCGGTGACGCAGCGGCGGGCGTCCCCCCGGGCCAGGAGCAGCCCCGTCACCACCAGCCCCAGTGACTCCAGCGCGTCAAGACCCACCCACGCCATGGTCCACCGCACCGGCCCGGAACCGCCGGGCAGGCACCCCGCCAGCACCAGCAGCCACGGGAGCAGCGCCAGGCCGGCCACCACCAGGGCCGCGCTCGCCCACCGCTGCCGCCGACCGGGCTCCCCCGGCCCGTGGTCCACCGCGCCGCGCAGCTCCATGGAGGCCACCGTCCCGTTCCCCTCTCCGCTCCGGCCCGGCGCCGGATCCCGCCACCAACCCTGTCCGGCCCGGGAGGCGCCGTCGGTAACGTCTGTGTACGAACCGGGGGTGAAGCCAGGTACACCGCCGGCCCTCCCACAGGCTCCATGGCCCCCGGAGCCACCGGCCGCATACCGTGTGGCCATGCCTCTCACCGCCGCACCGCGGCCTTTGCCCGGCCGGGCCGCCGTCGCGCGGCGGGCCGCCGAACTGCGGGCGAACACCGTGTTCGCCGTGGCCGGGATACCGCTGCACCTCGTCGGCCTGCTGGTGCTGGCGGAGCCGTGGCTGCTGTTCGTGCCGGTCAGCCTCGTCGAGATCCAGGCCGCCCTCTTCGTCCCGGTTCTCGTGATGGCGCTGATGAGCGGCGCGCTCTCCAGGGCGCAGCGGAAGAGATTCCAGGTGCGGCTGGGGATACGGATCCCCGCGCCGCCCGCCGGGCGGCGCCGCAGTCCGCAGGCGGTCATGGCCTGGCTGCGGTCCGCGGCAACGTGGCGGATGGTCGGCTACCACCTGCTGGCGGGGCCCTGGGCCTCCGCGGGCACCGTGCTGGCCCTGCTCTGCTGGGTCGTGGGCACCGGGCTCGGCACGGTCCTGCTGTGGATATGGCTGGTGCCACCGGAGGCACGCATCAAGGGGGGCACTTTGTTCGAGATCTCCCTCTTCTCTCTGACCGGAGCTCTGCTGCTGCTCCTCGCCTGCTGGCTCACCGGGGCCGCCGTACGCACGGACACGCGGGCCGCGCTGTGGTTGCTCGGCCCCAGCCGCGCCGAACGGCTGCAACTGCGGGTCGACGACCTCACCGAGAAGCGGGCCGGGGTGGTGGACGCCGCCGACGCCGAGCGCCGCCGCATCGAACGCGACCTGCACGACGGCGCCCAGCAGCGGCTGGTCTCCCTCGCCCTCAACCTGGGCCTGGCCCGGGCCACTCTCCCCGACCTGCCCGAGGAGGCCCGCCAGGTCATCGACGAGGCCCACCGGGAGGCCAAGGAGGCCATCGCCGAGCTGCGCACCCTGGTCCGCGGTCTGCACCCCGCCGTCCTCGAGGACCGCGGTCTTGACGCCGCGCTCTCGGGCATCGCGGCCCGCTCCCCGGTGCCGGTGCGGCTCACGGTCGACCTGCCGGAACGCCCCTCGCCGACCGTGGAGTCCGTGGCCTACTTCGTCGTCTCGGAGGCGCTGGCCAATGTCGCCCGGCACGCGAAGGGCGCCACCCAGGCGGAGGTCCGGATCCACCGGCGGGACGACGTGCTGCGGATCGTCGTCGTGGACGACGGTCCCGGCGGCGCCGACAGCGGGCGGGGCACGGGTCTGAGTGGACTGGCCAAGCGTGCCGGGTCGGTGGACGGTACCTTCTCGGTCGACAGCCCCGTCGGGGGGCCCACCACCGTCACCGTGGAGTTGCCGTGCGCGCCGTGATCGCCGAGGACTCGGTCCTGCTCAGGATCGGCCTGGTCAAGGTGGTGGAGGCAGCCGGCTTCGAAGTGGGGGCGGCGGTGGGCGATGCCGAGGCGCTGCTGGCGGCGGTGGAGGAACACCGGCCCGGCATGGTGGTCGTCGACGTCCGGATGCCGCCCGGCTTCACCGACGAGGGCGTGCGGGCGGCGCTGGTGATCCGCCGGCAGTGGCCCGACGTGGCGGTCCTGCTGCTCTCCCAGTACGTGGAGGAGCGCTACGCGGCGGACCTGATCGCCGACCACAACCGGGGGATCGGCTACCTGCTCAAGGAGAGGGTCTCCGACGTCGAGGAGTTCGTCGCGGCGCTGCGCCGGGTGGCCGCCGGGGGCACCGCGCTCGACCCGGAGGTGGTCTCCCAGCTTCTGCTCCGCCGCCGCAGCGACCCGCTGGACCGGCTCACGCCCAGGGAGCGCGAGGTCCTCGGTCTGATGGCGGAAGGCCGCTCCAACGCGGGCATCGCCGAGGCCCTGGTGGTCGGGGACAGCGCGGTGGCCAAGCACATCAACAGCATCTTCACCAAGCTCGACCTGCCCCCGGCCGACGGCGACCACCGCCGGGTGCTGGCGGTACTGCGGTTCCTGGCCTCGGCGTGAGAAGTCCCCCGGCATGAGGGAGCGCCCCTCAGTTCAGCTTCCGGCAGTAGAGGGCGTCCGGGGTGCGACTGGAGGCCAGGCGCCCCGTGCGGGCGATTCCGGCCAGGTACTCGTGGTCGTCCCGGTAGCGGCGCCATGAACACCCAGTCGTTCTCCCAGGCCTCGGTGGACCGGCTCGCGTTCCAGCGTTCGTTGCCGTCCACTCCGCAGCACCAACGCGTCGTGCTGGTGTGGTTGTTGAGGATCACGGCGTACGGCGGCGAGTGTGACCCTGACCAAGAATCCGCGCACGGTGACCGTCCCGAAGCGCGTGACTGTCATGGATGCGTCGGCATGGTGGACGCGTCGGTCCAGACCTCACGAAGGGGGCCCCGCGGCGGCCAGCAGCGGGGCTATGACCTTCGCGATCTGCGGCTCCGTCACCGCTCCCATGCGGGTCGCCGCCACCTTTCCGGCCGGGTCGATGACGATCGTGAACGGGAGCGTCTGCGTGTTCACCAACCCGTGTGGCAGCCTCAGGGCCTGCTTGCCCGCCGGATCGTGCAGGGACGGGTAGCCGGGACGGAACTCCTTCTGGAAGGCGAGTCCATCGGCTCGGTTGCCGTCGTTGTCGAGCCCCAGTACCTGGACGCCGCGGCCGCCCCACTTCTCCTGGATCCTCTTCAACTCGGGCGCCTCCGCCCGGCAGGGACCGCACCAGGAGGCCCAGGCATTGACCAGCACGACCTTGCCCCGGTAGTCGGACAGGTGGATCTCGTCGCCCTCCAGGGAGGTGCCGGAGAAGTCGGGAGCGGCAGGTCGCTCGCCCTCCTTCAGGATCCTGGTGAGCTGCTCCCCGGGGGTGGTGTCGCCGATCGGGTCCGGGGTCGAGCAGCCGACGAGGATTGCACCGGCGACGGCCACCACCACGGCCGCGTACGGGCGTCGGGTCGTCGTCATCGCCCGGTCGCCTCCCGCTGGTCGTCCCCGTGGTCGCTGTGGTTCTTGTGCTCGCCGTGCGTCCCGTTCCATCCGGCCCGGCTGAGCACGACCTCCAGGTGCCCCGTCCGCCACACGCACAGCAGCCACGCCGCGGGGAGTTGCAGCGTGAACAGCGCGTAGACCGCCATCATGCACGCCATGTCCGCCGGGGCGTCGCCACCGGCCCACGCCGACAGCCCCGAGCAGGCCAGCAGCATCACCAGGTAGACGGACCCGTCGACCAGGACCACGCGCCAGCGCGGCAGCGCGGCCAGCAGACCCCTGGTCAGCGTCAGGGACGCGGTGGCAGCCACGACGAAGACCGCGTTCCACGGGTCCTTCACCCAGAGGGAGACCCACCCCCCGAGTCCGCCGCCGGAAGCGGTCGTCCACGCCAGGTCCACGGCCACCCCGGTCAGCCAGGACAGGACTACGACGGTGAGCGCGTAGGACACGGCGCTGCGCCAGGTGACAGTCACGTCATTCCCCCTTTGGTCACGGGCCGCCCGCGCAGTGGCGACCCGCTTCACCGATCATTGTCCTGCCCGTGCCCCGACGACCGTGACCGGGGCCGGGGCGCCGGCCCCGGGGTCGGATTCGGGGTCGGATTCGGGGGTCAGTAGCCGCCGTTGTTGCCGATCGTGCCGAGCTCGCACATCGGCTGGGACAGGCACAGCAGGCTGCTCATCCTGAACAGTCGATCTGCTTGCGCGGCACTAGGCACGAACAACCGTCGCCACCACGTCCGTTGGGGAGGTGTCCAAAGAGGCAATGCCTGAAAGGACATGAACCCGGGCCGCGTCAACCGCGTCCGTACCGATGCCTTACCGTTGCGCCCGACCCAGCCGCCCCCGCCCCGGGAAGACGACCCCGAGCATGCCCTCCACCCGCCGCTCGCGGCCCGCACTGATCGCGGGAGTGTGCGTCGTCGCCGCCGGCGCCGCCCTCACCGCCTGCACCTTCGCCGACACCGGTGCCGACGCCGGGATACGCCCCGCGAAGGCCTCCGGCGCCCCGCACTGCCACCGCATCACCGCCGCCGCCCCCGCGTCGCTCGGCGGCCTTCCCCGCCGCGACAGCGACCTTCCCGGCATCACCGTCTGGGGGGACCGCGACATCGTGCTGCGCTGCGGAGTCACCCCTCCCGGGCCGACCGGCGACCCGTGTTTCGCGGTCGACGGCGTGGACTGGGTCATCGACCTGGCCCAGTCCGCCGGCAGCAGGAAAGTCGTCGTCACCTACGGCCGCACCCCCGCCACCCAGGTGGTCTTCGACGGCGCGACGAAGACCGACGCCGCCCTGGTGAACCTCTCCAGGCTCGTCGCCCCCATCCCGCCGGCGTCCCACTGCCTCGCGGCGGAGTGACCGGCCCCGCGCCCGTCCGATGACGGACGGGCACAGAGCCTCCTCTGCACGGCCGTACTCCTGTAAGGCTTGTACGGCTGTGCAGTTGTGCCGCCATGCGGCTATGCGGCGGAGGACTGACGTCTCTGCCCCGGAACCGGAACCCTCGCCAGGTGCCGCGCGCACGCCGGATCCGGGCACAACGCGTCGTGGGCCAGAGCGGCGACGATCGCGGCCTGCGTCCGCTCTGGACGCCTTCCGTGACCCAACGGGGCCGTTCGTTGTGCGGCTCGTCAGCGGAGGGCGGGTTCGGCTGTCGGTTGCCTCTCCGGTGTGGCGGGTACGCCGGCCGCGCGCGGGCCGGAGAGCAGGTACGTCAGCCCGAAGCCCGCGCCGACGACGATCGCGCCGCCGACCGCGTCCAGCACCCAGTGGTTGCCGGTGGCGACGATGGCCGAGACCGTGCAGAGGGGGTGGAGGAGGCCGAGGGCCTTCATCCACCACTTCGGGGCGACGACCGCGATGACCACGCCGCACCACAGCGACCAGCCGAAGTGCAGGGACGGCATCGCGGCGTACTGGTTGGTCAGGGCCGTCAGGGTGCCGTAGTCCGGCTGGGAGAAGTCCTGGACGCCGTGGACCGTGTCGATGATGCCGAGGGCCGGCATCAGGCGGGGCGGGGCCAGGGGGTAGAGCCAGAAGCCGACGAGGGCGAGGAGCGTGGCGAAGCCGAGGGCCGCGCGGGCCCAGCGGTAGTCGACCGGGCGGCGCCAGTAGAGGACGCCGAGGACCGTCAGCGGGACGACGAAGTGGAAGGACTCGTAGTAGAAGTCGAAGAAGTCCCGCAGCCAGCCGATCTTCACCACGGCGTGGTTGACCGCGTGCTCGATGTCGATGTGCAGGAAGCGCTCGATGGAGAGGATCTCGTCGCCGTGCCGCTCGGCGCGGGCCCGGCCGCCGGAGATGGTGCCGCCCGTCGCGGCGAGGCGGACCTGCTGGTAGGCGGCGTAGGTGACACGTATGAGGAGCAGTTCCAGGAGCAGGTTCGGGCGGGTGAGGACCCGGCGCAGGAAGGGCAGCAGGGGGACCCGCAGGAGCAGGTTCGGGCGGGTGAGGACCCGGCGCAGGAAGGGCAGCAGGGGGACCCGCCGGAAGCGGGCGGGGACCGGCGGCGCGTACGGGGTGGGGACGGGTGAGGCGTAGTGCTCCGAGGCGCGGGACAGGAACGGCACGGCCGTCGCGGCGGCGAGGGCGGCCAGCAGGACGACGTTGTCCCGCAGCGGGTTCAGGACCGCCATGTGCGGCAGCATCATCTGGGCCGGCAGGGTGATGACGAGGATGACGGCGACCGGCCAGACGTACCGGTCGGAGGCGCGGCGGCCGACCCGGCCGACGACCGCGAGCAGCACCCACAGGAGCTGGTGCTGCCAGGTGGTGGGCGACACCGCTATCGCCGCGCAGCCGGTGATGGCGACGGCGAGCAGGAGCTGGCCGTCGCGGGCGTAGCGCACGGCCCGGCGCAGGCCGAGCACGGCGACCGCCGCGCCGAGCAGCAGGAACAGGCCTGTCTCCAGCGGGCCGGTCAGGCCGAGCCGCAGCAGGGCGCCGTGCAGGGACTGGTTGGCGAGGGCGTCGGCGCGGCCGCCGAGGCCCACGCCCGCCACATGGTGCACCCAGTAGGTGTAGGAGTCGTGCGGCATCGCGGCCCAGGCCAGCGCGGTGCACACGGCGAACGTGACGGCGGAGGACACTGCGGCCCGTCGGCGCCGGGTGAACCACAGCAGGGGTACGAAGAGGAGCACCGTGGGCTGCAGGGCGGCCGCGAGGCCGATCAGCGCGCCGCCGGCCCGCTGCCCGCGCACGACGAAGCAGCCGAGCAGGACGAGCAGGACCGGGATGATGCTGGTCTGGCCGAGCCGGAGCGCGTTGCGCACCGGCAGCGACAGCATGAGCAGGCTGATCGCGACGGGCGCTGCCAGCAGGGAGGTGCGGCGGCCGACCGGATCGGGCAGGGCGCGGGCGGCGATCAGCCCGAGGGCGACCACGAGCAGCAGCGTGCCGAAGGTCCATCCCCAGCCGAGGGCCTGCTCGGCTGCCCTGGTCAGCGGCTTGAGCACCAGACCGCCGAACGGGGTGCCGGTGAACTGCGTCGACTCGTACAGCGACCCCTTGACGTGCAGGACTCCGCTCGGTCCGACCCAGGTCTCCAGGTCGGTGAGCCGGCTGCCGCGCGGGGTGGTGAGGACGGCGGCCACCTGCCGTATCGCGAGGGTCCCGGCGATCAGCCACAGACCGAGGCGGGTCGCGTGCAGGCGCGCCGTGACAGGGTCCGCCGCCGCTCCGAGCGCCGCCGCCGCTCCCCCACTGTGCTGCGCATCCGCCACGCCCCTTCGGCCTCCCGCCCCGTACGTCCCGCGCTCTTCCCGCGCCGGGAACCCTTTCGCCGACCCCGGAGAGGCTCGCCCCTCCCCCGGAGAGGACGCGGCAACCCCCGATTCACCTGTCGTCCGCTCGCCTTTTGTCAGGATGACGACAGTCCGCGGCGGGTTCGGTTCCTCAGGCCGGGCGCGAGAAGGATCACAGTGCGGAACGGCCGATCACGGTCCGTGCGGGGGCTAAGTGCCTGGACACTGCACATTTAGGTGCAGTATGCACCGACGTGCGTACCGTGCGTAACGGACATCAACAGTCGTATGGTCGATTTTCGGCCTGCCGAGGTGGGCTGTATCCGGCCCCCGCGTCAGCGCCGCCGCACGGGCCGGGTCCCTGTCCCCGTCGAAAGGCAGGCGAGCGAAGCCTTGTCAGCAGTCACCGTCACCGCACCCCGGTCCGTCTCTCTCACCAAGAGCCGCCACACCACCGTCACCGACCCGGTGCTCGTCCGGCGCGCCGTGAAGGCCGCCGCGCTGGGCAACGCCATGGAGTGGTTCGACTTCGGTGTCTACAGCTACATCGCGGTGACGCTGGGCAAGGTCTTCTTCCCCTCCGGCAACCCGTCGGCGCAGTTGCTCTCCACGTTCGGCGCCTTCGCCGCGGCCTTCCTGGTCCGCCCGCTCGGCGGCATGGTCTTCGGCCCGCTGGGCGACCGCATCGGCCGCCAGAAGGTGCTGGCCTTCACCATGATCATGATGGCCGTGGGCACCTTCGCGATCGGCCTGATCCCGTCCTACGCGACGATCGGCGTCGGCGCGCCGCTGCTGCTGCTCGCGGCCCGGCTGGTGCAGGGCTTCTCCACCGGCGGCGAGTATGCGGGGGCGTCCACCTTCATCGCCGAGTTCGCCCCGGACAAGCGGCGCGGCTTCCTCGGGAGCTGGCTGGAGTTCGGCACGCTGGCCGGTTACATCGGCGGCGCGGGCCTGGTCACCCTGATGACGGCCCTGCTGTCCTCGGACCAGATGACCTCCTGGGGCTGGCGGATCCCGTTCCTGATCGCGGGCCCCATGGGCATCATCGGCCTCTATCTGCGGATGCGTCTGGAGGAGACCCCGGCGTTCGCGGCGGAGGCCGACAGGTGCGAGTCCAGCCGCCGGAAGGTGCCGCTGCGCGAGATGATCGCCGGCCAGTGGAAGGCCCTGCTGCTGTGCGTGGGCCTGGTGCTGGTCTTCAACGTCACCGACTACATGCTGCTGTCGTACATGCCGAGCTATCTGACCAGCGTGCTCAAGTACGACGAGACGCACGGCCTGCTGGTCGTGCTCTGCGTGATGGCCCTGATGATGATCGTCCAGCCGTTCGCGGGCGCGCTGACCGACCGTGTCGGGCGCCGTCCGGTGATCGCCGCCGGCTGCGCGGGCTTCCTGTTCCTGTCGGTCCCGGCGCTGCTGCTGATCCGCCAGGGCAGCCTGGTAGCGGTGGGCCTCGGCATGGCGGCCCTGGGCCTGCTCCTGGTCTGCTTCACGGCCGCGATGCCGTCCGCGCTGCCGGCGCTGTTCCCCACCCGGGTCCGCTACGGCTCGCTGTCGATCGGCTTCAACATCTCCGTCTCGCTGTTCGGCGGGACGACCCCGCTGGTGGTCACCGCCCTCATCGGCGCGACCGGCAACCTGATGATGCCCGCCTACTACATGATGGCGGCGTCGCTGATCGGCGGCGCGGCGGTCTGGTTCATGGCGGAGTCGGCGGGCCGTCCGCTGCCGGGCTCGGCGCCGTCCGTGGAGGCGTGACCCTCCCCGACCGTCATTGCCTGACAGCGCCTCCGCACCCGGCTATATTCGTTAGCGCAGCTACTTAGAGAATCTAACTAGCGTACGAAAGGCCCGGTGCATGAGCGACTCGCAGCTGTGGGACGACGTGGATGCCTACTTCACCACTCTGCTCTCCCCGGAGGACGAACCCCTTCAGGCCACGGTGCGCGACAGCGACGCGGAGGGCCTGCCGCACATCAACGTCACCGCGAACCAGGGCAAGCTGCTGCACCTCCTCGCCCAGGTCCAAGGCGCCCGCGCCATCCTGGAGATCGGCACGCTCGGCGGCTACAGCACCATCTGGCTGGCCCGCGCGCTGCCCGCCGACGGACGGCTGATCTCCCTGGAGTACGACCCCCGCCACGCCGACGTGGCCCGCCGCAACATCGCGCGCGCCGGTCTGGACCGGGTCGCCGAGGTGCGGGTGGGCCCCGCCCTGGAGTCGCTGCCCCAGCTCGCCGACGAGAACCCGCCGCCCTTCGACCTTGTCTTCATCGACGCCGACAAGGCCAACAACCAGCACTACGTGGAGTGGGCCCTGCGCCTGACCCGCACCGGCAGCCTGATCGTCCTGGACAACGTCGTACGCGGCGGCCACGTCACCGACCCCACCAGCACCGACCCGAGCGTGCTCGGCACCCGCGCCGCCCTCGAACTCGTCGCCGAGCACCCCAGGCTGGACGGCACGGCGATCCAGACGGTCGGCAGCAAGGGCCACGACGGCTTCGCGCTGGTGCGGGTGCTGGACTGACCGGAGCGACCGGCCGGGGCCGCGCCTACTCCTCCGTCGCCCCGGCGGTGCTCACACCTCGTGGAAGAACCCGACGTTGACGCTGCGCGGACTCGTACGGTCCTGCACGACGATGTCGCCGGAGCCGCCCCGGGGCAGCGCGACGGTCCCGCCGTAGACGAGCGGCTCGGTGTGCTCGCCGAGGGTCAGCCGGACCTCGGAGGAGGGCTCGGGCTGGGAGCCGCGCAGCCAGGTGACCTGCCAGGTCCCGTCGGCCGCGCACAGGAACTCCAGGTGGACCCGGGAGACGAACAGCCAGTCGTCGGGTGTCACCAGGCGGCAGACGGCCGGGTCCCGGCCCACCCGCAGCGCGGCGCCCGGCTCGCTGGGAGCGTCGGCCATGAGCATCCCGGCCGTGGCGCCCGCGTCCGTCCCGGAGACGGAGGCCATGGTCAGTTCGAGCACGTGGGTTCTCCCTGTTCGGCGACGTCCTTCGCGCGGCGGCCGGATTGCCCCACCGCCGCCGAATGATAAAACGCCCGACGGGGCCACGTCCGGCACAATGGACCCATGACCGAGCGAAAGCCACCCGGTGTTCCGTTCGGCTCCTGGGTCGAAAAGCAGATCCGCGATGCGCAGGGGCGTGGAGAGTTCGACCGCCTGCCGGGCGCGGGCAAGCCGTTGCCGGACGACATGACGTACGACGAGCTGTGGTGGGTCAAGCGGAAGATGGCCCGCGAGGGCCTGTCCTGCCTGCCGCCGTCGCTCGCCCTGCGCAAGCAGGCCGAGGACGCGCTCGCGGCGGCCCTCGCGGCCCCCTCGGAGCGGGTCGCCCGCGCCGTCATCGCGGACATCAACACGAAGATCCTCGACATGATGCTGAAGCCGCCGCCGGGCCCGCCGCTGGGCCTGAAGCGGTACGACGTCGAGGAGGTAGTCCAGGAGTGGCGGACGCGGCGGGCGGCAGCCGAGTAGGCGCCGTCCTCCCACCGCGCTTTAACCGCTTGCGCCCGCCCCTCTCGGCGTCCCCACAATGTCGGTCGTGACCTGGACCATCGCCCCGGAACCCGTCAACTCCCCCGCGGCCGCCGCACTGTGGCGCGCGTACTACACGGAGGTCAGCGACCGCTGGTACCTGCTGCACGAGGGACACCGCACCGACCCCGCCGAGCTCGAACGGGAGATCGCCGCCCGGACGGGCACCGAACTCGTCCCGCCCGCCGGGCAGTTGCTCCTCGCACGGTACGACGGCAGCCCGGCCGGCACCGCGGGCGTACGGCTGCTGGACGCGGAACGGGCCGAACTCACACGCGTGTTCCTGCGCGAGGAGACGCGCGGCAAGGGCGGCGCCGCGCTGCTGGTCGCCGCGGCCGAGAACGCCGCCCGCGCGCTCGGCGCCCGCCGGATGGTCCTCGACACCCGCAGCGACCTCGTGGAGGCCCGCGCCCTGTACGCCCGGCTCGGCTACACGGAGACCACCCCGCACAACAACGACCCGTACGCCGAGCACTGGTTCGGCAAGTCCCTGCGCTGAGCCTCCGTCTCCCACGGCGAACTGGACCCGGTCCACACGCTGGACCTCGGCGGCGGCCCGGCAACCATGGCTGAGCGAACAGCGGGTGACCGCCGGCCGCGGACTCACGTGGGGCGGGGAGCCGGGCGCCGGCTGTCCTGCGGGCGTTCCCGGTCCGGCCGCTCCCGATCCGACCCGCACAGCTCCTCCGTCAGCTCCTTCACGAGCTGCACCAGGTCGGTCGGCCGCTCCGGGCCCCACCAGTCGCCGAGCAGTCCGGCGAGCGACTCCTCCCGGGCGCGCGCCAGACGCTCGGCGGCCTCCAGGCCCGCGTCGGTCAGTACGAGGTCCACACCGCGGCGCTCGCCGAGGTGCCGTTCCTCGACCTGGCGGGTGGCCCCGATGATGGCACTCAGCGGGAGGGTGCTGCGCTCGGCCAGCAGGGCGGGCTCCACCCAGCCGAACTTCTTGATCCGCAGCACCAGCCAGCTCGCCGCGGGGTCGAGGTCGTAGCCCGCCCGCACGGTGATCTCCCGGTAGATCTCGCGCCGTCCCTCGCGGGTGCCCAGCACGGACAGCGCCCGGCACACCTCGTCGTACGAGGACCGTTCGACCGGGTTGGTGGCGTACGTCTCCGTCACGTCGGGGGCCGTGACCGAGCCGCGCAGCCGGTCCTCCTTCAGGAACCAGGCCAGCAGGAAGCCGAGGAGGGCGACCGGGGCGGCGTAGACGAAGACGTCGGTGATCGCGGACGCGTACGCGTGCAGGGCCGCGGGGCGCAGCGCGGCCGGCAGGGCGGCGATGCCGCGCGGATCGGACTTCAGCGTGCTCGCCGACACCCCGGACGGCAGCGGCACGCCCTTGAAGGCGGCGTTCAGTTTGTCGCCGAGGCGGCTCGCGAAGACCGTACCGAAGATGGCCACGCCGAAGGAGGCGCCGATGGAACGGAAGAAGGTGGCGCCGGAGGTGGCGACACCCAGGTCCTCGTAGCTGACGGCGTTCTGCACGATGAGGACGAGCACCTGCATGACCAGGCCGAGGCCCACGCCGAAGACGAAGAAGCAGATGCTCATCACGACCGTCGAGCTGTGCTCGTCGAGCTGGTGCAGCAGGAGCAGGCCGATCGCGGTGACGGCGGTGCCCACGACGGGGAACACCTTCCAGCGGCCGGTGCGGCTGACGATCTGCCCGGAACCGGTGGAGGCCGACAGCATGCCCACCACCATCGGCAGCATGTGCACGCCGGACACCGTCGGCGAGATGCCCCGCACGACCTGGAGGAACGTCGGCAGGTAGGTCATCGCGCCGAACATGGCGAAGCCGACGATGAAGCTGATGACCGCGGAGAGGGAGAACGTGCGGATGCCGAACAGCTTCAGCGGCAGCACCGGCTCGGCCGCCCTCCGCTCCACGGCGAGGAACGCGAGGACGAGCACGACGCCGACCACCGCCAGGCCGATGATCTGCGGCGAGCCCCAGCCCCAGGTGGTGCCGCCGAGCGAGGCGACCAGCACCAGGCAGGTGGCGACGGAGGCGATGAGGAGGGTGCCGAGGTAGTCGATGACGTGCCGCTGCGAACGGGGCGAGATGCGCAGGGCGGCGGCGATCACGGCGAGCGCGACCATGCCGACGGGGATGTTGACGTAGAACACCCAGCGCCAGCTCAGGTGCTGGGTGAACAGCCCGCCGAGCAGTGGCCCGAGCACACTGGTCGTGCCGAACACCGCGCCGAACAGGCCCTGGTAGCGGCCGCGTTCGCGGGGCGAGACGACATCGCCGACGATCGCCATCGACAGCACCATCAGCCCGCCGCCGCCCAGGCCCTGCAGGGCCCGGAACCCGATCAGCTCGGGCATGTTCCGCGCCATGCCGCACAGCGCGGAACCGATCAAAAAGATCACGATCGCGGTCTGGAAGAGCTTCTTGCGCCCGTACTGGTCACCGAGCTTGCCCCACAGCGGAGTAGCGGCGGTCGACGCCAGCAGATAGGCCGTGACCACCCAGGACAGATGCTCCAGGCCGCCGAGGTCGCTGACGATGGTGGGCAGCGCGGTCGACACGATGGTCTGGTCGAGCGCGGCCAGCAGCATGCCGAGGAGCAGTGCGCCGATCGACACGAGGACATTGCCCGGCACTTGTGCGGGCGCAGCGGCGTCACCGGGTGGCGCCCCCGCATCCTGTGGACCGGGCGGGCCCGGCGGGCCCTGCCCCGGCTTCGGACCGTGCCCGGCCTTCGGCCCCTGCTCGGCCTGCGGGGCCTGCGGGGACGCGGGGACGGCCGACGACGGCCGGTCGCCGCCCGGGACACCGCCCGGGGCGTCGCCCGTCGTCCCCGTCATGCCGGTCCTGCCGTGCCCATCGCCGGCCATGGAGTCCTCCCGACGCTCTCGTGACATCTCCCATCGTCATCGGTGTGTCCAGTTATGGCCTGTTGAGTCCTCCCGGAAGCCGCCATTCCGGGGGCCCTTCGGGGAGAAGGTGTGTGGAGGATCTGCATAATCCTTGGAGTTCGCACGGGAGGGGACCGACGCGTGGAAGAGCGGAAGGGGCATGTCTGCCCCGAGTGCGGGATGCCCCGGGGCTTGGACGACACCCCGTCATGCGCCTGCGGAAGCCGGGCGTCGGACGCTCTCCGCAACACCCGAACGGCCGAGGCCGCGGCGGCGGAGGACTTCAATCCACTGCGGATACGGCCGTACGTGGACATCGAGGAGCCACCGGCGCCGACGGGCACGGCGCTGGAGGGCGCCCTGACGGAGGGCGCGCCGGCGGGGGCCGCTGAAACCGCCGGGGCCGCCGGAGTCGAGGGAGCAGTCGGAACAGCCGAAGCCGCCGAAGCCGCTGCGGCAGGCGCGCCCCCGGAAGCCACCGGAGCCGCCGGAGCCGCGGCAACCACCGGGGCGACTGGCGCCACCGAAGTCCCCAGGGCCACCGAGGCCCCCGGGGCCACCGGGCAGGGGCCGCAGTCCGCCTCCCCCGCCGACGCCACGATGGCGTTGCGGGCGCTGCCCGCCGAGGCCGCGGGGGCCGCGTCGGCACGAGGGACCGCGCCCGCTGACAAGCAGACGGGACAGCAGGGCACCCCCGCCGATCCCACGATGGCGCTACGGGCCCTCCCCGCACAGCCGCCGACTCGCACCACTCCACCCGCGCCCGGCCTGTTCCCACCGCCGCCGGGTGAACCGAGCACGGCCGACGTGAGCATGTTCGACACGACGACGGCGGCGGACCCTGCTGCCGCCCGGGGGCCGGCCGCCGCCGACACCGAGGGCCCCGAGGCTCGACCGGGCCGGGCGGGCGCCCGGCGCGGCGGCCGGCGCACCCGCCCCGCCGTCGTGGTCGCCGCCGGCGCGGCCGTGGTCACGATCGTGGCGGGGGCGGGGTTCGCGAGCGGACTGTTCTCCTACGAGTCGCCCGAGCGGGACCATGCCTCCCGTCAGGTACGGGAGAGCGTGCCGGACGCGTGGGTGGAGACGCCCACGGCGTCGGCGTCGGCGTCGACGGCGACCGCGCCGTCGTACGCGCCGTCGGCCCCGGCGGCGGCGAACGAGTCGCCGGCGCCCGGCGCGAGCGCCTCGCCGTCCGCGTCCGCCTCGGCGTCGGGGACGGCGGAGCCGTCGCCGTCCGGATCCGAGGCCGGGAACGCTCCTGCCCCGGGTTCGGAGTCGGCCGGACCGACGGAGACGGCGACGGCCTTGCGCGAAAGCGCCCCGGCGGCCCCGGCACCGGTGCTGCGCCGCGGCGACCAGGGCGCCGAGGTGACCGGACTCCAGCTACGGCTGGGCCAGTTGTTCCTCTTCCCGGGGAAGGTCGACGGCGTCTTCAGCCGCAGGCTGGAGAATTCCGTACGCGCGTACCAATGGACCCGCGGCATCAGCGCCGACGAACCCGGGGTGTACGGACCGGCGACGAGGGCGCGCCTGGAGTCGGAGACAAAGGCACCCTGAGCCGACCCGGCCCGAACGAGCCCCTAGGCGACGTGCAGCCGGACGCTCCCGTCGCCGAGGGTCTCGACCCGCACCTGGGTCAGGTCCCGCACGACGGCGTCCGGCCGGTGGAACCCGGCGCGCGGACCGACCCCGATCACCCGCATGCCCGCGGCGCGGCCGGCCGCGATCCCGGCTCCGGAGTCCTCGAAGACCACGCAGTCGGCGGGCGCGACACCCAGTTCGGCGGCGCCCTTGAGGAAGCCCTCGGGGTCGGGCTTGCTCGCCCCGACGGACTCGGCGGTGACGCGCACGTCGGGCAGCGCCAGGCCGGCGGCGGCCATCCGGGCCGTGGAGAGGGCCACGTCGGCGGAGGTGACGAGGGCGTGCGGCACGTCCCGCAGCCCCGCGAGGAACTCCGCCGCCCCGGGGATCGGGATCACGCCGTCCATGTCCGAGGTCTCCTCGGCCAGCATGCGCGCGTTGTCGGCGAGGTTCCGCTCCACGGGCCGGTCCGGCAGCAGCAGCGCCATCGAGGCGTGCCCCTGACGACCGTGGACGACCTTCATCACCTCGTCGCCGTCCAGCCCGTGCCGGTCGGCCCAGCGACGCCAGATCCGCTCGACGACGGCGTCGGAATTGACGAGGGTGCCGTCCATGTCCAGCAGGAGGGCGCGGGCGGTGAACACGGCGGTGGCCGTCATCGGCAGACTCCAAGACACGGCGAAGGGGGCGTGGGAGCACGCCCCGAAGAAACAAGGCGGCCCCGTCCACCGGTCAGGGAAAGCGGACGGGAGCCACTTTGTTTCCCCACGGTACAAAACATCCCGGCATCCCGCCACCACGCCTCCGACCTGAAGCGAGGACGAAGCCTGGGAAGAGGCCCAGTGGGTGGCTGAACGGGGGAAGGTGCGGGAGCGCAGGGGCAAAGCCCCCGCCGGGCCCGGGGCGGGTGGGACAGCAGGGGTGCAGGGGGCAGAGCCCCCGCCGGGGCCCGGGGCAGAGCCCCACGGCGGGGCCCCCTCACCCACCGAGACGGGCGGGCGGGAACCGGGGGCGCAGGGGGCGAAGCCCCCGCCGGGGCCCGGGGCAGAGCCCCACGGCAGGACCCCCTCACCCACCGAGACGGGCGGGCGGGAACCGGGGGCACAGGGGGCAGAGCCCCCGCCGGGGCCCGGGGCAGAGCCCCACGGCAGGACCCCCTCACCCACCGAGACGGGCGGGCGGGAACCGGGGGCACAGGAGGCAAAGCCCCCGCCGGGGCCCGGGGCAGAGCCCCACGGCAGGACCCCCTCACCCACCGAGACGGGCGGGCGGGAACCGGGGGCATAGGAGGCAAAGCCCCCGCCGGGGTCTGGGGCGGAGCCCCAGGACGGGCCCCTCAGCCCACCGAGACGGGCGGGCGGGTGGGAAACCGGGGGCACAGGGGCGCAGCACGCCGCGCGGAGCCGACCGTCACGCCACCGCCTCCCACAGCCCCCACACCCCCAACCCCACCATCACCAACGCCGCCACCTTGGTGATCAACGCCAACGGCACGCGCCGCATCAACGCCCTGCCCCCCACGATCCCCAGTCCCGCCACCGCCCACAGCGCCAGCACCGCCCCCACCCCGACCGACAGCGGATCGTCGTAGCGAGCCGCGAGATTCGCCGTCATGATCTGTGTGAGGTCACCGAACTCCGCGACCAGGATCAGCATGAACCCGGTCCCCGCGACCTTCCAGAAGGACTGGTCCTCAGGCCGCCGGACCTCCTCCTCACCGTCCCCCTTCTTGAGCAGCAGCACGGCCGCGCCACCGAGGAACAGCACACCCGTGAGCGCGTGCACGATCCGCTGCGGCAGCAGTGTCAGCACACTGCCGGCCGCCACAGCCAGCACCACATGGAGAAGAAACGCGGCGGCGACACCGGCGAAGACGTACGAGGCCCGGTACCGCGTACCGAGGACGAGCCCCGCGAGTGCCGTCTTGTCCGGCAGCTCCGCGAGGAAGACGACGCCGAAGACGAGCGCCAGGACGCTGAAGGTGATCACTGTTCCTCAATCGGTCGGGGCCACCCCGCCGAGAGTGCTGCGACTGCTGCGATAAGACGCCTCGGCAGGGCAGCACACGGTTCACCCCTGCCGTACGGCACGGGCGTGCACTGCTTACCGAAGGTCTCGCTGGCCGGCCTCGCTCACGAGGCCCGCCTCCGGGCGCCGGCTCAGCCGAGCTGAGCAGTATGTCGACGGTCCGGCGAAGAGCTACTCCCCTTCCGCGCCCCCCATCGTACGCGACCGCCCGCACGCCCCGGCCGGCACCGAGATCCACATCACAGCGAGGAGCAAGTCCAGTCACACCCCTTGCCGTGTCATGCGCACGTCACTAACTTCTCACCGCACGCTCACCCGCCCGCAACACTGCGCGGCGAGCATTCCCTCGCCTCCCCCTGCTCGCAGGCAACGCCCCTCACCCCCAAGGGAGTTCACATGTCCCGCAGATTCAAGCTCTACGCGCGTCAACGACTCAGCATAGTCGCGGCGATCACCGGACTCATAGCCTCCATAGGCCTGTTGAACGGTCCGACCGCCTCCGCGGCCCTCCCCACCCCCGTCAGCGCGGCCACCGCCCGCACCTACCTGGCCTCCCTCACCGTGGCAGCCGAGAACCGCACCGGCTACGACCGCGCCCTCTTCCCGCACTGGATCACGATCAGCGGCAAGTGCGACACCCGCGAGACGGTCCTCAAGCGGGACGGCTCGAACGTCGTCACCGACGCCAACTGCGCCGCCACCAGCGGCAACTGGACCTCCCCGTACGACGGCGTCACCACCACCGTCTCCTCCGGCTTCGACATCGACCACCTCGTGCCGCTCGCCGAGGCCTGGGACTCCGGCGCGAGCAAGTGGACCACCGCCCAGCGCCAGGCGTTCGCCAACGACCTGACCCGCCCCCAGCTGATCGCGGTGTCGGCCAGCTCCAACCGGTCCAAGGGCGACAAGGACCCGGCCGAGTGGATGCCGACCCAGACCTCGTACCGCTGCACCTACGTCCGCGCCTGGGTGCAGGTGAAGTACTACTACAACCTCTCCGTCGACACGGCGGAGAAGAGCGCGCTCCAGAACTACCTCGCCGGCTGCTGATCCCCGGCGTCCCCACCCGCCTCCGTCGCCCCGCACCACCAGGGCGGCGGAGGCCGACCGGACCGCCACCGAACCCTCCGGACCGTCCCCAAGCCCTCCCTTTCCTTCACATACACCCCCGGTGAAACTTCTGTCACACTCCGGGCGTACGCTGTATAGGTTTCACAGGCCGCTTCTGCCGCTCCCGCGCGACACCGCGGCACGGTCCGCGGTTCACGGGGGTGACGGGGGGAGTTCCGGTGCTGGAGACTATGGCGAGGGTGGGGGCACTCACCGGCACTCCATGGATCTACGTCATGGTGGCCGCTTCCGTGTTGCTGGACGTGTTCCTGCCGGTCCTGCCCAGCGGCGTGCTGATAGTGACGGCCGCCACGGCGGCGGCCGCGGGCACCGGCGCGGCGACCGGGCGCGTCCCGCAGAACGTGCCCGACATCCTGGCCCTGACCCTCTGCGCGGCGACGGCATCCGTACTGGGCGACCTCGTCGCCTACCGCCTGGCCCGGCACGGCGGCGAGCGCCTCGACCGCGCGATCTCCCGCTCCAGGCGGCTGAGCAGGGCGCAGGAACGGCTCGGCACGGCCCTGTCCCGGGGCGGCGGCGCACTGGTCGTCCTCGCCCGCTTCGCACCGGCCGGCCGCTCGGTGGTCTCCTTCAGCGCCGGCGCCGCTCACCGCCGGGTCCGCGAGTTCCTGCCCTGGTCCGCGCTGGCCGGCCTGTCCTGGGCGACCTACAGCGTGGCCCTCGGCTACTTCGGCACCCGCTGGCTGGGCACAGCCTGGCTGGCGACCTGCGTATCGGTGGCGGCACTCTTCGCGGCGGGCGCGGGAGCGGCCTACCTGATGCGCCGCCCGCCGAAGCCGGCCGAGGCCCCGTAGGCGCAAACGCCGACAGGCACCCCACCCGGCGCCCACCGGTCACCCACCACCGGACCGCACCCGCCCCCGCACTTCCAGCCCCGCCAGCAACTCCTGCGTGGCCTGCGCGACCGCGTCGACCGCCCGGTCGAAGACGTCCTGGTTGTGCGCGGCAGGCGCCCGGAACCCCGAGACCTTCCGCACGTACTGCAACGCGGCCGCGCGGATCTCCTCCTCGGTCGCCTCCTCGGGCAACGCGGGCGGGCGCAGTGTCTTGATGCTCCGGCACATGCCCCCAGTGTCACCACGCCCCGCGCGCCCCGCGCAAGCACCCCGGCGACCTTGAAGCGACTTCGAACGCATGAACCCACCCCATTGCGCTCGCGCCCCAAATTCGAACAGGCGTAGCATTGCACCGTGGGTACGCGCTATGACTTCCCGAGTGACCTCCTCGCCGGTCAGGAGGAACTGCACCAGGTCCGGGCCGAACTGGCGGCCCTGCTCAAGCGGCTGCCCTGGTCGGTCGAACCGCTGGACGGGTTCAGCGACGACGGCGGCTGGCGCAAGGTGGAGCGCCCGGCCTCACCGGGCTGGACGCCCGACGAACAGGCCGCGGTGGAAAAGCTCCGCCGCCGCGAGCACGAACTCGCGGTGTTCGTCAGCACCCACCGCTATTGGTCGGACCTCCCCGGCCCGGACGGCGTCACCGCCCGCAGCCACCTGAAACACGCCCACGAACCTCCGGAGCCCGAGGGCGAGACGCCGCCCTCGACCGCCTGAACACGGGTTTGCGGGACAGCTCCCCCAGCAAGGTAGGCTGTCGACTCGTCCGGGTGCGTAGCTCAGGGGTAGAGCGCCTGCCTTACAAGCAGGATGTCGGCGGTTCGAAACCGTCCGCGCCCACCGTTTGCGGTACATGGCCGCAGTGCACGACGAGGGCCCAGTTCCACGGGTGACACCCGTGGAACTGGGCCCTCGTCGTGTCAACGGAACCGGCGCTGCGGGGGTTTACCCCACCCCCCGTCCGGTAGCACGCCGGATTCTCCGGGGCGGGGCTTCTTTCTACGGTCTTCACAGAGCCGTGGGGGCTCGTCGTCCGTCGTCAGGGGGAGATCGTCATGTCCCGTTCCGTGCCCGCTCGTGTCGCCGCCGTCGCCGGGGTCGTCGTGGTGCTCGTCGCCACGGCCACGGCCTGCGGGGGCTCCGCCGAGGACGACACCAGTCCCGAGCGGCGCTCGTTCGCGGTGCACGGGGACACCCTGACCGTCGACTCGGACGACTCGGCGCTGGAGATCGTCTCCGGCGGTTCGGCGAAGGCGGGGGCCGTGGGGGTCACCCGGTGGTTCCGCGGGTCCGTGCTGATCGGGGACGATCCGCGGGTGACCTGGTCCATGAAGGACGACCGGCTGGTGCTGCGGCTGAAGTGCTCGGGGATCGTCGCCGACTGCTCCGCCAAGCACCGGATCGAGGTCCCGCGCGGGATCGCCGTGAAGGTCGAAGACCGCGACGGCAGTGTGCGGGCGCGCGGGTTCAAGGACGCGCTGAGCATCCGTACCGGCGACGGGTCCGTGCACGTCACCGACTCCACCGGGCCCCTGGAGCTGCGCTCGGGCGACGGGTCCGTACGGGCCGAGGTCTCCTCGCGCCGGGTGCGGGCCACCACAGGCGACGGCTCGATCCGCCTGGAGCTGGGCGCAGTGCCGGACCTGGTGGAGACCAGGTCCGGGGACGGCTCCGTCGGCATCACGCTGCCGCACTCCGCGTACCGGGTGACGACGAAGACCGGCGACGGCTCGGTGAACGTCTCCGTGCCCCGGGACGACGCCGGTTCCCACGTGGTGTCCGCGACCACCGGCGACGGAGGGATCACAGTTCGTACGGCTGCCTGACCGGCCCGTGTGTTCGTCCGCCGTGAATGGGAGAATGACCACACGCATGGCGGACCACAGCACGGGAGAGGGATGTGACGGCGACACCGGCGACCCCCGCACAGCCGCACTCGCCGTATGCACGGCCCCGGCCTCGGAGCGCCTGTCCGAGTCCGGCGCGCGCCACGGCCGCCCGTGAGGTCCGTGACGTCCTCGTGCTGATGGGCCTGCCCGTGCTCGCCCTGCTCGCGCTGCCGGCCGCCTTCGCGGGCGGCGGCACCCGGCGCTGGTTCGGGGGGCGGGCCGAGACGCAGCGGGCCGAGGCGCAGGCCGCCAAGGACGCCGCCGCGGCGGCCTTCTACGAGCTGGACACCGCCCAGCGCGATCTGCGGATCTCGATCGAGACGATCGCGGCGGTCGACGACTCCCCCGCCGCCCGGCGCGCGATCGACGAGTTCGAGGCGTTCGGGCGGCGCATCGACGAGGTCAGTCAGCGTTATATCCAGGCCGTCGACGCCCAGGACCTGGACCGCGACGACCTGGAGGCCTCCGTCGCCTCCCGGGCGCGTGTCGACCTGACCGCCGCCAAGGACGAACTGCTGGGCGTCAAGAGGGAGCTGGACCGTTTCGGCAGTGGCCTCGGACCGCTGCTCGGCAAGGCCGAGACCCAACTGGCCCGGGTGGCGCCCGCCGTTGAGCGCGCCCGGCAGGCCCTGAGCGCCGCCGCCGGCGCGCTGGACGACGCCCGTGGGTCCGGACTCGGGGCGGACGGCCTGGCCGCCCGGCTCGCCGCGCTCTCCCCCGAGCTGACCAGGCTCAACCAGGGCGCGGGACAGCACGGTGTGCAGCCGACGCTGGAGCGCGCCGAGCGGGTGGCGCGGGAGGCGGAGGCGATCCGGGCGGAGGCGGTGCGGCTGCCGGAGCAGGCCGCCGAGATCGATCACCGGCTGGTGTCGTTGCGCACCCGGGCGCAGGCGCTCAGTACGCGCGCCGGGCAGGTGGAGCCGGTGCTCAGCGAGCTGCGGCGGCGGTTCACGGTCGCCTGCTGGCAGGATCTTCAGCAGGTTCCGGAGCAGGCCGCCGGGAGTGTGCGGGAGGCGGAGGCGAAGCTCCGGGAGGCGCGGGCCGCGCGGGACGCCCAGCGCTGGCCGGACGCGACGGCGCTGCTGTCGACGGTACGGGCGCTGCTGAACACCACGGACGAGGCGGTGTCGGCCGCCGGGGACCGGCTGCGGCGGCTGAACGAGGTGCAGAAGGACCCGCAGGCGGAGATCGAGCGGACCCGGTTCGCGATCAGGGACGCGCAGCGGCTGGCCATGTCGGGCCGTACGACGCCGGATCCGCGGCACGCCGGCCCGCTGGACGACTCGGTGGGCCGGCTCGAGCGGGCGGTGGCGACGCTGGAGGGCCGCCATCCCGACTACTGGCACTTCCTGACGGAGACCGAGGCGGTACGGCAGACGGTGGCCGCGGTGGTGGCCCGGATCCGCGGGGAGCGGGGAGCCGGCCACTGACGGCCCGCTCCCCGCTCCCGGGGGTCACCGGTCAGGTGCGGTAGGCGTAGTAGTACGCGTCCGGGTAGGAGGCGATGATGCTCGCCACCGACCTGTTGTAGGTGTTGGTGGAGTGGTACGACAGATACGGCACGCCCTGCGCGGTGCGGGATGTGACGATCATGGAGTGGTCCTTGGACCCGTCCCGGTTGAAGTCCACCTGGAGCACGTCGCCGACGTCCATCTGGTAGACGTTGGCGAGGCTGGTGACCCGCTTCGAGGACAGGGCGAACCAGGAGAACTCGTTGACGCCGACGAACGAGTCCGACTGGATCTCGGCGTTGCCGAACCACTTGTGGAAGTCGTACGTGTAGCCGGGTTCGTGCTTCCAGCCACCCGCCTTGAGGGACTGGCTGACGAAGTTGGTGCAGTCGCCGCCGGCCCCTGCCCCGTTGAAGTCGGGGTACTCGGGGTTGTAGTTGTTCCAGTACTTCGTGGCGTACGCCGCCATGGCCTTGTAGTCGTAGGCCCCGCCGGTGAGGTTCTTCGGTGCGGCGGGCGGCTTCGTGGTGATGGCCGCGCGAGGGGCCACGGGCGGGTTGTCGCCGGCGGCGACGCCCGGTGCCGTGGTGGAGGGCGCCGGAGCCGCGGTGGTCGGAGCGGGGGTCGCCGGGGCCGTGGTGGACGGCTTGGTCGACGCCTTCGCGGTCGGTGCCGTGGTCGACGGCTTCGCGGTGGGCGGCGTGACGACGGACGGTTCGGCGACCTGGTTGACGGCGACGCCGTCGTCCGTGTCGCGGATGCCGGTCAGCTGCCAGTTGCCGCGCCCGTCGGCCTTGAACGTCAGCTCGTGGTGGGCCTGGAAGCCGGTGGTCTTCGGCTCGTTGCCGCGGATCTTCCGGTATGTCAGCGTCGTGGTCTCGGTGACGGCGACCTTGGCGTCGCGGCCCTTCACCTGGGTGGCGTCCAGCGACACGCTGGTCTTGGCGGCGCTGTACCTCTCACCCAGCTTCGCGAGCCGTGCCTTGCGGCCGCGCAGCCGGTCCAGTGCGGAGCTCTCCTGGCGCGACTGCGTGCCGGACAGGCGGACCTTGCCGGAGAAGCCGGAGGTCAGCCGGTGGCCGCGGGCCTTGCTGCTCGAACCGTCGTCCACCAGTGCCTGGGTGCGGTCGGTGAAGACCGCGTCGGCCAGCTTCTGGAAGGTGGCCCTGGTGGCCGCGTCCACCGTCGGGTCGTCGGTGACGGCCGCGCCGGCGCTCCAGTTGGGCACCAGCGCGACGCCGGCGACCAGGGAGGCGGCCGCCGCCGAGATTATGGTGGCGCGACGCCGCTTACGGCTTAATCTTCTCGATTTCAATGGTGTTCCCCTCTACGCCGGTAGACCTACCGGGCGACGGCATCTTCGCATGCGGTGTGAAGCCGCTGTGGAGCGGGGGCCACAAGCGGAACTCCCGCGTCCTACAGGTCAGTTGACCACGGTCGACCAGTCGGGCGACTGGGCCGGGTCCAGACCGCGCAGCCGTTGCAGCGTTTCCGGTTTCTGCACGTCCAGCCAGTCGGCGAGCTCCCGGAACGACACGCACTTGACGTCCTTCTTGGTGCAGATGTTCTTGACGACCTGGTCGACGGCCTTCATGTAGATGCCGCCGTTCCAGTCCTCGAAGTGGTTGCCGATGAACAGGGGCGCCCGGCTGCCGTAGTAGACACGGTTGAATCCGGCCATGTAGGAGTCGACGGTCTGCTGCTCCCACTGCGGGTAGTTGGCCGGATCGCCGTGGGTCTCGCCGTCGGACTGGTTGTAGAGGAAGTTGAAGTCCATCGACAGGCCCTGGTACTTGCCGTCCTCGTAGGGGAGCATCTGGAGCGGGAAGTCCCAGATGCCCTCCTTCTTCGCCGGCCAGATCTGGAAGTCGCCGGGCGAGCTGGCGTCGTAGCGCCAGCCGTAGTCCTTGACGGCCTTCAGCAGGTTGGGCTGTCCCTCGAGGCAGGGCGCGCGTCCGCCGGTGACCTCCTTGCGGAAGTCGAAGGGCAGCGGCGGGACGTCGGTGAGGCCGGAGTTGGTCTTCCACTTCTCGGCGAAGCCGTAGAACTGGTCGATCTCGCTCTTCCACTCCTCGACGCTCCAGTCGCCGCCGCCCTTCTCGCCGCAGAAGTGGCCGTTGAAGTGGGTGCCGATCTCGTTGCCGTCCTCGTAGGCCTTGCGGAGCTGCTCCAGAGTGGTGCGGATGTGGTCGACGGTGGCGTAGTCGATGGCGGCGGCGCCCAGCGAGTGCTGCGGCGGGTGGTAGAGGTCCTTTTTGGCCTTGGGCAGCAGGTAGATGCCGGTGAGGAAGAAGGTCATGTGGGCGTCGTTCTCCTTGGCCAGCTCCCGGTAGTGCGAGAACAGGTGGTCGTCGCCCTCCAGGGCGCCGTCCCAGGAGAAGACCACGAACTGCGGCGGTTTCTCGCCGGGTTTGAGTGGCTTGGGCTTCCACTCGGCCTTCTGCGGGCCCGTGTAGGAGGTCGAGCCGTCGCCGAGCACCCGGACCTTGCCGTCCCACTCGGGCTCCGTGGCCGCCTTGGACGGCGAACCGGCGTTCTTGGGGCCGTTCCTGGCCTCCTCGCCCCTGGATCCGGCGGACGCGGTCGGCGCGGTCGAGTCGGTGCGGGTGAGCGTCAGGAAGCCCGCCACCACGGAGGCGACGACCAGCAGGGCGGCCAGGGTCAGGAACTCGGGGCGGGTGGCGCGGCGGGGCGCACGCGCCTTGCGCCGACGGCCGTTTGACTTCATGGGGGGCTCAATCTGCGAGGGGGGTGGTGGGGGGTGGACGCGGCCGGGCCGCCGGGTTCAGCCGAGTGGGTTCATCGCACCGGCCCAGATCCCGTAGGGAACGCTGTCGGCCCGGGTGCCGGCGACTCCTTCCAGCGGCAGCGGTTCGAGGCTCTTGGCCAGGTCCATGCGGTAGACCACGACCGCCGTGGACACGGACCGGGCGGTGCCCACGTACCAGGAGGCGGTGTCGTCCTCGGTGGTGCCGCCCTTGCCCGCAACCGTGGCCGTGGCCGCCTCCGCCGCCGTGCCGGGCGCCGCGGCCGGGTGGGCGGTGCGGTAGGACTCGCCGAGCGCCTCGGTGACCGCCTCGGCCACGTCCCGGCCGACCGCGCGCTGCGTGGCCGGGGTGTCCAGCCGGACGGAGGAGCCGTTGCGGGTGATGCGCCGCACCGAGTACGGCTCGGTGTGCATGCCGTTGGCGGCGAAGGTGGCGTAACCGCTCGCCATCCGGATCGCGCTCGGGGTGGAGCTGCCGAGGGACAGCGCGGGCACCTGCGGGCCCATGCTGGAGGGCAGCAGTCCGGCCGCCTGGGCGGTCTGCTTGACCTTGTCCAGGCCGGTGTCCATGCCGAGTTGCATGAACGGCGTGTTCACGGAGTTGGCGAGCGCCTGGTGCAGGCTGATCCGCCCCCAGGACTTCCGGTCGTCGTTGTGGGCGGACACCTTCTTTCCGCTGCGGTCCCAGTAGGGGCCCTCGGGGGTAGTGACGGGCACGTCGTCGTCGCCGTCGTAGAGGGTCTGGGGGGTGACCTGCTCCGTGGGCACGTCACGCCGCTTGGTGACGCCGTGCTCGAGTCCGGCCGCGTAGACGAACGGCAGGAAGGCCGAACCGGCCGGGACGGTCGAGGCGTTGGACTCGTTGTAGCCCTGGGTGCGGTGGTCGGGCCCGCCGTAGACGGCGAGGATGCGGCCGTCGGCGGCCACGGAGGCGGCGCCGTAGTGCACGGTCTTCGCCGGGCCCGGGGTGGCCTTGCCCGCCTTCTTGCGGGCCTTGGTGACCTCGTCGGTCAGGGCGCTCTCCCGTTTGCGGTCGAAGGTGGTGTAGATCTGGTAGCCGCCCAGGTCGTACTCCTGGTCGGTGATGTGCGCGGAGTTCCTGGCGTACTGCGAGGCCAGTTCGACCAGGTAGTCGCTCTGCCGGCCGGTGTCGTAGAGCGGGTTGCGCTTGAGCGGCTCGGGGAACGTCCGGAACTTCGCGCGTTCGTCCTTCGACAGCTTGCCGATCTTGACCATGCGGTCGAGGGTCCAGCTCCAGCGCTCCACGGCACGGCGGTGGTTGGCCTCGCTGAGGGTGGGGTCGTAGAGCCCGGCGCCCTTGAGCAGTGAGGCGAGGAAGGCGGCCTCGCCGGCGTTGAGGTCGCCGACGTCCTTGCCGTAGTAGGCCTGGGCGGCGCGCTGGATGCCGTAGGTGCCGCGGCCGAACCAGCTGGTGTTGAGGTAGCCCTCCAGGATCTTGTCCTTGCTCATCCGGTTGTCCAGCTTGAGCGCGATCATCGCCTCGGTGAACTTGCGGCTGACGGACTGGTCCTGGGAGAGGTAGACGTTCTTGACGTACTGCTGGGTGATGGTGGAGCCGCCCTGGGTGTCGCCCTCGCCGACGGTGCGCCACAGGGCCCGGCCGATGCCGGTGAAGGAGATGCCGGGGTCGCTGTAGAAGCTCTCGTTCTCGGCCGCGAGGACGGCCCAGCGCACGTCCTGGGGTATGTCCTTCAGCGGCATCGCCTGGCGCTGCACCCAGCCGGTACGGGCCATGGGGGTGCCGTCGGACCAGAAGTAGACGTTGTCCTGCTGGGTGGCGTAGGTGTTCAGGTTCGGCGGGATGTCGGTCGCGGCGTAGGCGATGGCCAGCAGGAAGGTGCTCAGGCCCAGGGCCGCGAAGGCGGCGCCGAGCCACTGCTTCCAGGAGGGGAGCCAGCGGCGCCAGCCGGTGCGGCCGGGGCGCGGGTAGACGGGTTTGAGTTTCCTGGCGTACGGCGCGGCCACCGCGACGAGGGGGGCGACGCGCCGGGTCAGGGCCGGCGGGAGCGTGGGCCCGGTGCGCGGCTTGCGGCGGTCGGCGCGGCGCCGGGGCGGGCCGTCGGCCGGTGCGGACGGGTCGGACCGGTCGGGCGGGTCGGACGGGCTGGACCCACCGGACCGGTCGGACGGGTCCGGCGGGTCCGGCGGGTCCGGCGGCGTGGACTGTAAGGCGCGTAACTGCATCGTCTCGTGCGGTTGCGCGCTCGTATGCCGGTCGCGGAGGCTGTCGACCTTGAGCTGCATGGTCTCGTCCGCCCGGCGCAGGGCGTCGACCTTCAGCTGGATCGTTTCGTCCGCACGTACCGGCCGGTCCCTCTGCGACTGGTCCGGCTCTCCGGTCCCGGCGCGGCGTCCGCCGGACCGGCGGTCCTCCTCCGGAAGACCTTCCCCCCGCCCTGCCTCCGTCACGACTGCGTCCTCCTCCGCACTTTCCTGGTGCTCGCGGGTCGGAACATTCACCGCAACTGCGGCTGCTCTCCCCCTTGTTCGCAGCCACCACGCGGCCCTCGCGGCGCTACAAAATTATCAGCCGTCTTTTCCAAATCTCCGCACAAGAACTGGACAGAAACCAAGACATAAGAAACACGAAGGGCTGTGTGTCCGGTCACGCCCGTTAATCTGGGCGCATGCCTCGCTACGAGTACCGCTGCCGGAGCTGCGGCGACACCTTCGAACTGAGTCGTCCCATGGCGGAGTCGTCCGCCCCGGCCAGCTGCCCCGCCGGGCACGACGACACGGTCAAGCTGCTGTCCACGGTCGCGGTGGGCGGCTCCGCGGCCGCCCCGGCACCCGCGCCGCGGTCCGGCTCGGGCGGCGGCGGGTGCTGCGGCGGAGGCTGCTGCGGCTGACGTCCCTACCGGGGCGCCCGGGCCGCCTTGAGGAACTCCCGGACGATCCGCTCCCCGGCGAGCACCCCGCGCTCGGGCAGGGCGGCGATGCCGGGTGCCGTCCAGCCCGAGTCGGCCAGTTCGCCGTGTCCGGGGCGCCAGCCGCGGTCCACGGCGTGCAGCAGGTCGGCGTCCAGCAGCGAGTCGCCGGCGCCGAGAACGAGGTCGGCGCCGGTGCGGCGGGCGACCTCGCGGACGGCGGCGCTCTTGGTCAGCGGCTTGGGAACGGCGTAGATCTTGCGGCCCTGCAGGGAGACCGTCCAGCCGCGCCCTGCCGCCCACACGGCCAGCTCCTTCACCCAGTCCTCGGGCAGGAGCTCGCGCTCGACCACGAGGTAGGCGAACAGGTCCTCGGCGACGCGTTGCCCGCGCACCCAGACGGGGTCGGCGGTGCGCAGCAGATGCTCCTGGACCTCCGCGAGCGGCGCGCACTCGTCGGCCAGCCGCCTGATCACCCGCCGGTGCCAGTCGCCGTCCGGCACGCCGTCCACGAGCAGGTGGCCGCCGTTGGCGCAGACGGCGTACGTCGGGGCCGGGCCCGGCAGGTTGATGCGCAGGTACTGCTTGCGGGTGCGGGTCGTGGCGGGCACGAACACCGCCGTGTCGGCGAGATCGGTGAGCAGCTGGGCGGCCGTCTCGGTCAGGTACGACAGCGGCTTGCTCTCGTGCACCTCCACGCACAGCAGCCTCGGGGCCCGCGCGTCCGGCATGGTCAGCGCCAGGGCGGCGGCGGAGTAGATGAGCGTACGGTCGAGATCGCTCGCCACCAGGACCGGCATCAGCGGGTCACCGTCCTGCCGTTGGCGCCGGTCGCCCCGCGCGTGTACCGGGGGTGGATCAACCCCACGCAGCTGTACGGCAGTTCGTCGACCTCCTCGACGGGGACACCGCGTTGCCCGGCGAGCAGCCGCACATGGTCCAGGTCGGCTCCGGCGCCGGCCCGCGCCAGGATCTTCCACGGCACCCGGCGCAGCAGCACCCGGGTGGTCTCGCCGACGCCGGGCTTGACCAGGTTCACGTCGTGGATGCCGTAGTCCTCGCTGATGCGCTCGACCGCCCCCCAGCCCTCCCAGGTGGGGGTGCGGTCGGTGGACAGCAGTTCCTTGGCGGCGACGTCGACGCCGTCCGCGACCTCGGGGAAGCACTGGGAGACGGCGTCGAGGAAGACGTTCGAGACGTCGGCGCCGGCCAGTTCACGGTAGAACTTCGCGCCGTGGAAGTCGTGCGCGCCGACCAGGTCGGCGCGCAGCACTGTCCGTGAGATCAGGCCGGAGACGGTGGAGTTGAGGCAGGCGGAGGGTATGAGGAAGTCCTCCCGGGTGCCGTACGTCCGCACGCACGAGCCGGGGTCGGCCAGCACGGCGATCTCGGGGTCGAACCCGGTGATCCCTTCGCGCTCCTCGAACTCCCTGATGGCCTGCGCCAGTTCGCGGGTGATGGCGCCCTTGCCGGTCCAGCCGTCGACGAAGACGACGTCGTGGGGGTCGTGGCGGGCGGCGAGCCAGCGCAGCGCGTTGGTGTCGATGCCGCGGCCGCGCACGATCGACACGGCGTAGTGCGGCAGGTCCCGGCCGTGCCGGAAGCGGGCCCAGCGCCGCATCAGTACGCCGACGGGGGTGCCGGCGCGGGCGAGCGAGACGAGCACGGGGCCGGTGCCGGGGGTCTCGTCCGTCCCGGCCCGGCTCTTACGGCGCAGGGGGACCTCGGCGAGGATCGTCTCGGTGACCACGCCCACGGCCCGGGCGATGCGCGCGGCGGAGGCGGTCAGGGCCGTGTGGAACAGCTCCTGGTACTGCTCGCTGGGCTGGTACTCCAGCGGAAGCGACTCGGCGTAGTGTGCGCCGCCGCTCTGGATGGCCTCCTCGCGCTCCTCCGTCGGCGCCTCCAGCGTCACGTCCGAGAGGTCCTGGAGCAGCCAGCCGACCTCGTCGGGCGCGTACGAGGAGAAGGCGGGGCCGCGGAGGGGCTCGGGCAGCATCGGGGACCTTTCGGGGGCGTGCGGGGGCACGGGGAGGTACGAGGGCACGACCGCGAGCAGGACGCGCGGGGTGTGCTCGGCGAGCCGGGCCAGCAGGCCGTCGGGCGCGTGCAGTCCTGGGGTGTCGGCGGTGGAGTCGACGACGGCGACCACGGCGTCGAAGCCGCCGCCGGCCACGTTGTAGGCGTAGCGCTCGCCGGGGCCGTCGGCCGGGTCGTCGTGGGCCGGGAAGACCAGCCGGGTGCGGATCGCGTAACCGGGGTCGTCGACGGCCAGTACGGGCGAGCGGGTGGTGGTGGAGTACCGCACCTCGGCCTCCACGACCTGCTCCAGCTCCCGCGCCAGCCGCAGCGGCGCGTACATCAGTTCCTCGCAGCCGAGCACCAGGACCTGCCGCGCGTCCCGGGGCAGCGCCTCGGCGATCCGGGCGGCCATGGCGGGCAGCGCCCGCTCCAGCCGCCCCCGGTGCACCGGCATGAACCCGTGCCGCCCCCCGTCCGGCACACCGCGCGGCCACCACAATTCGACCCGCCGCACCCGTCGGGCCCCCCACGGCCGCTGACTGTCCGGCGCCTCACGCACGTCGGCGCCCTCCACCCCCGTGGGAGCACTGGCCCGGGACGGCGTCTGCTCCGTGTCGGACGCGGCCTGTTGGGCGCTTTCGTGCTGGGCGACGAGTGCTTGGCCCCGCTCCAGGACGTCCGCCGGAAGGCTGAGTGTGCCGGAGGCCGTGGTGATCAGGGAGACCTGGGCGTCCATCCGGTCGGCGAACTGCCGTAGGCGGTCCGCGTCGGACGGGGACCGCATGTCGATCAGGGCGACCACGACATAGTGCCTGCGCGGGTGGCGGGCGTGCAGGGCGCGGATGGTGTTCAGGACCGTGTTGCCGGTGGAGAACTCGTCGTCCACCAGGACCAGCGGGCCGTCGCAGGCCAGCAGGGCGGGGTCCTCGGGCAGCAGGAGGTGGGAGGTGGCGTGCGAGTGGGACTCCTCGAAGCCGCCGGCCGGGGCGATGCCGGGCACCGGGCGGCGCGTGGAGTGCAGGTACGGCGCGCTGCCGAGGCCGTCCGCGACCGCGTGGCCGAGGCCCGTCGCGGTCTCCGCGTAGCCCAGGACGACCGCCCGGCCGGACTGCTCCGCGCCCAGCAGGTCCCGGACCCGGCGGCCCAGGGCGAACCCGTGGCCGTACACGACCGAGGGCGCCTGCGGCACGTGCTTGCCGAGCACGTTGGACACGAGCAGGTGCGCCCGCTTGGGGTTGCGGCGCAGCGCGAGGCCCACAAGGCCCGTCAGCCGGTCGTCGCCCAGGAGTTCGACGCCGAGCCGCTCCGCGACCCAGGTGCCGGACCAGAGCCCGTCGTTCACTGGCTTGTTCATGCCTTCCTTGTGTGCCCTCGGCGGTGATGCGGTGCGGTCAGTCGGAGACCGCGGCAGCCAGCAGTTCCACGAAGCCGACCTCGTCCCGCGCGACGCCGAAGACCTCGGCGCGCAGCAGGGTCCGCTCGGCCCACGCGCGGTGCGGCTTCACCTCGTTCATCTTGTTCGTGTACGCCGACCTCAGCACGCCCCCGCCGCCCCGCTCGGGCCGCAGGATGTCCGCCGCGTCACTGAACTCCTCGTGACTGACCACGGACAGTGCGTGCACGGGCAGGACGTGGGAGGGGTGGATGCAGGTCTTGCCGAGCAGTCCGTTGGCGTGGTCCAGGGAGATCTCCCGCAGCAGCCCGTCCATCGCGTGCTCGATCAGCTTCGCGCGCAGCTCGACCGCCTGCACCTCCATGAAGGGGCTCTGGCGCAACTGTGGCTTGAACATGCGCTCCTGTACCCGGAAGTACTCCCACACCGGCCCGGTCACCGTGAACCCGGTGCCGTCGGCGCGCCCCAGCATGTTCACCACGTCGGCGATCACGGAGGCGACGACCTGGAGGTCGTAGGCCGTCATGTCGGGGGCCCTGCGCAGTCCGTACGAGGAGCAGAAGTCCGTCACGCCGAGGCGCAGCGCGAGCACCCGGTCGCGGTGCTTGTCGACCGCGCGGAAGATCCCCTCCAGGGTCTCCACCCGCGACTCACGGTAGAGCAGTTCGGGCGATTCGAGGACCGGCATGGCGAACAGCCGCCGTCCGCTCTCCGTCTCGGCGGCCTCGACCGCCTCCAGGAACGGCACGCCCCGCTCCCCGGTGAACTTCGGCAGCACGAACCCGGACAGCAGGCGCACCGCGGGCCCGAGGCGCCGCACCAGGTCGGGTATCTGCTCGGGGGCGCGCACCCGGATGAACAGCAGCGGGAGCTCCACGGAGCCGGGTCTCCGGGGCGGCGAGGCCAGTTCGGCGAACTGCCGGACCAGGTTCTCCTCGCCGAACTCCACCTCGGCGTCGTCGATCGAGTCCTCCAGGCACAGCACCATCGAGACCACGCCACGACGCGCCTGCTTGACGATGTCGGCGGCGAGCCGCGGCCGGGTGGCCGGGCTGTACAGCGTGGCGCCGAGGGCCGCGGAGAGCGTCCGGGCCGGGGAGTCGGCGGTGAATTCGCACGGCTCCCGGTGGAACAGGCGCTGCCGCACCTCGGTGGCGAGATGCCCGAAGTGACGCATGAAACTCCCCCCGTGGCGCATCGAGCGGCCTGCGAAGACTGTCAAAAGGTGGCCGGTAATAGTACGTACGAATCCATGTCGGAGGTTCCCGTGGGGCATGAATTTCAGGTAACCCCGCCGTGTCGACGCCCCGCGTTGTCGTGATCAGGACGGAGAAGGCAGGATGACCGCATGACGCACGCGATGCTGAAGGGGTCGAACGTCCCGCTGGACGCCACCACGGTACGGGCCGTGGTGCGTTGGACGCCCGGGCAGGGGGTCCCGGACGTCGACGCCTCGGCGCTGCTCCTCGGTCCCGGCGGCCGTGTGCGCTCCGACGAGGACTTCGTCTTCTACAACCAGCCGCGGCATCCGTCCGGGAAGGTCTGGCGGCTGGGCAAGAAGCGGATCGCCGACGGTCTGACGGACACGGTCCAGGCGGATCTCGCCGGGCTCGACCCCGAGGTGGGCCGGATCCTGCTGGTCGCCTCCGCGGACGGCGTCGCCTTCGACGTCGTACAGGGGCTGCGCATCCTGCTGTACGACGCGACGGCCGCCGGTGAGGACCCGCTGGCCTACTTCGACATCACGCCGGAGACCGGCCAGGAGACCGCGCTGATCTGCGGTGAGCTGTACCGGCGGGGCGAGGGCTGGAAGTTCCGCGCGCTCGGCGAGGGCTACTCGAACGGTCTGAAGGGCCTCGCCACGGACTTCGGCATCTCGGTGGACGAGTCGTCGGAGGAGGCGCAGGGTGCGGCTCCGGCCGCGCAGCCGCTGCCGCCGGAGCAGCCCGCGCCGGTGCCCGCCGCGGCTCAGCCGGCGTACGGGTACCCGCAGCCGGCCTACGGCTATCCGCAACCCGCGTACGGGTACCCGCAGCAGCCGCCGGCGGCCACGGCCCCGTCGGGGTACGGGTACCCGCAGCCGGTGGCGGCCGCGCCCGACCCGGACTTCCGGCTGCCGCCGCAGGGGCCGCAGTTCATCGGGCAGTAGGTCAGGGCCGGGGCGGGCGTGCTACCGGTCGGTCTTGGACTTGTAGCCGCGGCCCCACTGGAGGCCCCAGCCGTACAGGCGGTCCAGTTCCGACTGGAAGCCGTAGACGAACTTGACCTCGCGGCGGACGACCAGTTCGCCCTTGACGTTCTCGATCAGGACCACCGCGCACGAGCGTGCCTGCGGATGGCGTTCGTCGAGGCCGATCTCGATGCGCGGGCCGTTGCTCGGGTACATCGTGACGATCGCGTGGGTGCGGTCGAAGGCGGGTGTCTGGTCGTAGATGTAGACGAAGACCAGCAGCCGTTTGATCTCGTCCCGGTGGTCGAGGTTGATGTACATGGTCTCGCCGGACGCGGACCCGAACCGGTCGTCGCCGCTGAGTTTGACGTACGGCGGCGCGTTCACGTCGCCGAGGAAGCCGCCGAGGGGCTGGACGACGCCCTTGGTGCCGTCGGCCAGCTCGTACATGCAGCCGAGGTCGAGGTCCACGTTGACCATGCTCTGGCTGTGCCCGAGCACCTCAGGCGGCTTGAGCGCCCTGAACGGGTGCCGCAGCAGGCTCTCCCGGGTCGGACCGCCGAAGTCGGAGGTGCGCATCCGCCAGGCCAGGTTGATGCGCAGATGCCCGGTGGCCGCGCCCTGCTTGGTCAGCGACACGTGGTGGTGCCGTTTGGTCAGCTCGATCGCGTTGGTCGAGGCGCTGCCCGAGTCGAATTCGGCCGCGCGTCCTCCCAGCAGACCGTCGAAGAAGCCCATGTCCCTTTCCGCCCCCAGTTCACCCACCGGACCCACGCGACGGGGCGGCCCCGAAGGACCGGTTCGACCCGGTCCCCGTCGGCCGCCCCGCTCAAGAGCGTTCCCTCACTCGGAGGGCTGTCACACCCCTGAGGAGACCTCGCTCTGCGTGTCCGCCGCTCCCGCCGGGCTCGCCTCGGCCGCCGCCAGGGCGCGGTTGCGGCGTACCGACGACCAGAAGGACCAGGCGATCAGGACGACGCCGACCAGACCGGTGATCACCTCGTTGATCTCGTGCTGGATGGTGACCATGAGGATCACGGCCAGCGCGCCGATCGCGTAGTGAGCGCCGTGCTCCAGGTAGACGTAGTCGTCGAGGGTGCCCTGGCGGACCAGGTAGACCGTGAGCGAACGGACGTACATGGCGCCGATGCCGAGGCCGAGGGCCATCAGGACGATGTCGTTGGTGATGGCGAAGGCGCCGATCACTCCGTCGAAGGAGAAGGACGCGTCGAGCACCTCGAGGTAGAGGAACATGAAGAAGGCGGCCTTGCCGGCCAGGGCGATCGCCGAGCGCTTCTTGCCGGTGCGCGCGGCCTCTTCCTCCTCCTCGTGCTCGCGTTCCTCGTCCTCCTCGAGCTTGTCCTCGAAGTAGCCGGACAGTCCGCCGACGACCATGTACGTGATCAGTCCGGCGATGCCGGCGATCAGCACCGTCTGGGCCTTGTCGACGTGCGCGCCGCCGTGCTGGTGGGCGTGGGTGGCGAAGGTGAAGGAGGTGATGAGCAGCACGGCCAGGGCGATGCAGACCGACAGCATGTCGATCCTGCCGAGCTTGGCGAGCGGCCGCTCGAGCCATTGCAGCCACTTGATGTCCCGGTCCTCGAAGATGAAGTCCAGGAAGATCATCAACAGGAACATGCCACCGAACGCGGCGATCGCGGGGTGGGCGTCCGTGACCAGCTGCTGGTAGCGGTCCTTGTTGTTGAGCGCGAGGTCGACGGCCTCGACGGGGCCCATCTTGGCGGTGACGGCGACGATCACGACGGGGAAGACCAGCCGCATGCCGAAGACCGCGATGAGCACGCCGACCGTGAGGAAGATCTTCTGCCAGAAGGCATTCATCTTCTTCAGGATTCCGGCGTTGACCACCGCGTTGTCGAAGGACAGCGAGATCTCGAGGACGGAAAGGATCGCCACGATCCCGAAGGCGGTCCATCCCCCGTACAAGACCGCCGCTGCCAGGCCGACCGCGGTCACCGCGAACGACCAGCCGAAGGTTTTCAGAAGCACTGGCTACCCCATCCGTATCCGGTACGGGTCTCCCCCGCGCCGCACTTGGCTTTACGAAACGTTGACTCCGAAGTCTAGAGCGATTCCGCGCAGCCCCGACGCGTACCCCTGGCCCACCGCGCGGAACTTCCATTCGCCTCGGTAGCGGTAGAGCTCGCCGAAGATCATCGCCGTTTCGGTGCTGGCGTCCTCGCTCAGGTCGTAGCGGGCGAGTTCCGTGCCGTCGGCCTGGTTCAGCACCCGGATGTAGGCGTCCGAGACCTGCCCGAACGTCTGGCCGCGCTCGTCGGCCATGTGGATGGAGACCGGGAAGACGATCTTCTCGCACTGCGAGGGCACTCTGGTGAGGTCCACCAGGATCGTCTCGTCGTCGCCCTCGCCCTCACCGGTGAGGTTGTCGCCGGTGTGCTCCACCGAGCCGTCCGGGCTCGTGAGCTGGTTGTAGAACACGAACCACTCGTCGCCCAGCACCCGGTTGGCGCCGGTGCACAGCAGCGCGCTGGCGTCGAGGTCGAAGGGGGCTCCGGTGGTGGAGCGCTCCTCCCAGCCGAGTCCGACCATGACGTTGGTCAGGTTCGGTGCGGCCTTCGAGAGGGAGACATTGCCTCCCTTGGCGAGCGTGACGCCCATGATGCTGGTCCTCCCCGAGGTGGTGCCTGTGTGGTTGTCCTGCGCGTCCGGCGCCGCGCTGAAACGCGCGACGCCGGACGGGTCGGAATTGGTGTGAAGCCGTGCGGACCTGGGCTCAGACGTTCACGCCGAAGTCCTGGGCGATGCCGCGCAGGCCCGAGGCGTAGCCCTGGCCGATGGCGCGGAACTTCCACTCGGCGCCGTGCCGGTACAGCTCGCCGAAGACCATGGCCGTCTCGGTCGAGGCGTCCTCACTGAGGTCGTACCGCGCGATCTCCTGGCCGCCGGCCTGGTTCACCACGCGGATGTACGCGTTGCGCACCTGTCCGAAGGACTGCTGCCGGTTCTCGGCGTCGTAGATCGAGACCGGGAAGACGATCTTGTCGACGTCGGCCGGGACGCCGGCCAGGTTGACCTTGATCGTCTCGTCGTCGCCCTCGCCCTCACCGGTGAGGTTGTCGCCGGTGTGCTCCACCGAGCCGTCCGGGCTCTTGAGGTTGTTGAAGAAGACGAAGTGCTGGTCGGTGACCACCTTGCCGGAGTTGTTCAGCAGCAGCGCGCTGGCGTCGAGGTCGAAGTCGCTCCCGGTCGTGGTGCGGGCGTCCCAGCCCAGTCCGACGAGGACCGCGGTCAGGCCCGGGGCCTCCTTCGTCAGCGATACGTTGCCGCCCTTGCTGAGGCTGACTCCCACGAGTCCTCCATTGGTGTCCTGGGGCGGGGAGCCCCGTCGTGCATCGGATATGGGATCAACGACTCGATCCTAGTGACGGGTTCCCGCGCCACGCAGGCCCTGGAGCCGAAGAATCACCGGTGTCGGGTCACCGGATCACAGGGTGTCGAGCGCCTTCACGTAGTCGTTCAGGTCGCGCGCGTCCGGCAGGTCGTTGACCACGGTCCAGCGCACGACGCCCTCCTTGTCGATGATGAAGGTGCCGCGCACCGCGCAGCCCTTGCCCTCGTCGAAGACGCCGTAGGCGCGGGAAGTGTTGCCGTGCGGCCAGAAATCGCTCAGCAGCGGGTATTCCAGGCCCTCCTGCTCGCCGAAGACGCGCAGGGTGTGGATCGAGTCGTTGGAGACGGCGAGGAGCTGGGTGTCGTCGTTGACGAACTTCGGCAGGTTGTCGCGCAGGGCGCACAGCTCGCCGGTGCACACTCCGGTGAAGGCGAACGGGTAGAAGAGGAGCACCACGTTCTTCTCGCCGCGGAAGTCGGACAGCCTCACGGTCCGGCCGTGGTTGTCCTTGAGCTCGAAGTCGGGCGCCTTGTCGCCGACCTGGATCGCCATCGTCCTGCTTCCCTTCGGTGGGCCTGTTCGGGTGATGCCACCCTACGCAGTGATCACCGCAGGCCGACGGACGGGCCGACACGAGTCGGCCCGTCCGTCGGTCCGGGGACGAAGGGGAACTACTTCTTGGACTTGGCTGCCTTGGGCGTCGCGAGTCGGCTGCCGCTCCAGTCCTTGCCGACGCTGACGCTCTTGCTCGCCGACAGACCTGCCGTGGTCGCGGCTTCCGAGATGTCACTCGGCTCCACGTAGCCGGCACGGCCCGTCTTCGGCGTGAGGAGCAGGATCGCGCCACCCTCCTCGATGTACGTGGTGGCGTCCACCAGTACATCTGTCAGGTCGCCGTCGTCGTCGCGGAACCACAGCACCACGGCGTCGGCCACGTCGTCGTAGTCCTCGTCCACGAGCTCGCTGCCGATCGCTTCCTCGATGGCCTCGCGGAGGTCCTGGTCTACGTCGTCGTCGTAGCCGATCTCCTGGACCACCTGCCTGGGCTGGAATCCCAGCCTGGCGGCCGGGTTAGTCCGCTCCTCCGCGTGGTCCGCGGTCGCGCTCACGGGTTGCCTCCTGATGATGTTGCGATTTAGGTCTTCAGCCACGCGCGTGCGCGAAGCATTGGCCGTAGTCCACACGGGCGGGCCGGATCGCGCAAGTACCCGGCGGTTCAGACCGCCGAAACGGTGACGATCCCGGCTGTGTCGCCGCAACTCCTGACACGGTATCGCGATCAGCGGTGACACACACCACACCGTTCTGTCCGGTTCGCGTGTTCGGGAGCACACCTCCGGGCAGGGGATGCCGGAGAGAACCGGGGTTACCCCGCGGTAGAGATGACGTGCGGCTTCCGTGAGGTACACGATGGGGACCGGTGCAGGCACAGGCAGACAAACCTACAGGAACCCAGGAAACCGACAGAACGAACCCAGATACGCCCCAGACATGTCAGCCCTCTGACAGGTAAGGAACAGCGTGGCTTCCGGATCCGATCGAAACCCGATCATCATTGGCGGCCTCCCGAGTCAGGTTCCTGACTTCGATCCCGAGGAGACCCAGGAGTGGCTCGACTCGCTCGACGCCGCGGTCGACGAGCGAGGCCGTGAGCGGGCCCGCTACCTCATGCTCCGGCTGATCGAGCGGGCCCGCGAGAAGCGCGTGGCCGTGCCCGAGATGCGCAGCACGGACTACGTCAACACGATCCCCACCAAGAGCGAGCCGTTCTTCCCCGGCAACGAGGAGATCGAGCGCAGGATCCTCAACGCCACACGCTGGAACGCCGCGGTGATGGTCTCCCGCGCCCAGCGGCCGGGCATCGGCGTCGGCGGCCACATCGCCACCTTCGCCTCCTCCGCCTCCCTCTACGACGTCGGCTTCAACCACTTCTTCCGCGGCAAGGACGACGGCAGGGGCGGCGACCAGGTCTTCTTCCAGGGGCACGCCTCACCGGGCATCTACGCGCGCGCGTACCTGCTGGACCGGCTCACCGAGGAGAACCTGGACGGCTTCCGCCAGGAGAAGTCGAAGGCACCGCACGGACTGTCCAGCTATCCGCACCCGCGTTCGATGCCGGACTTCTGGGAGTTCCCGACGGTATCCATGGGCCTCGGCCCGATCGGCGCGATCTTCCAGGCCCGGATGAACCGCTACATGCATGCGCGCGGGATCGCGGACACCTCCGACTCGCACGTGTGGGCCTTCCTCGGCGACGGCGAGATGGACGAGCCCGAGTCGCTCGGCCAGCTGTCCATCGCCGCCCGCGAGGGCCTGGACAACCTGACCTTCGTGGTCAACTGCAACCTCCAGCGCCTGGACGGCCCGGTGCGCGGCAACGGCAAGATCATCCAGGAGCTGGAGTCGGTCTTCCGCGGCGCCGGCTGGAACGTGATCAAGCTGATCTGGGACCGCACCTGGGACCCGCTGCTGGCCCAGGACCGCGACGGCGTGCTGGTGAACAGGATGAACACCACGCCGGACGGCGCGTTCCAGACCTACGCAACCGAGTCCGGCGCCTACATCCGCGAGCACTTCTTCGGCGACGACCACCGGCTGCGCAAGATGGTCGAGCACATGACCGACCAGCAGATCCTGCACCTGGGCCGCGGCGGCCACGACCACCGGAAGATCTACGCGGCCTACAAGGCGGCCCTGGAGCACAAGGGCCAGCCGACGGTCATCCTGGCCAAGACGGTCAAGGGCTGGACCCTCGGCCCGAACTTCGAGGGCCGCAACGCCACGCACCAGATGAAGAAGCTGACGGTCGACGACCTCAAGCGCTTCCGCGACCGGCTGCACCTGCCGATCTCCGACCGGGAGCTGGAGTCCGGCCCGCCGCCGTACTACCACCCGGGCCGGGACACCGAGGAGATGCAGTACATGCACGACCGCCGCAAGGGCTGCGGCGGCTACGTGCCGACGCGGATCGTGCGCTCCAAGCCGCTTCGGCTGCCGGGCGACCGGACGTACGCGTCCGTGAAGAAGGGCTCGGGTCAGCAGTCCATCGCGACCACCATGGCCTTCGTGCGGTTGCTGAAGGACCTCATGCGGGACAAGGAGATCGGCAGGCGGTTCGTGCTGATCGCGCCGGACGAGTACCGGACGTTCGGCATGGACTCCTTCTTCCCGAGTGCGAAGATCTACAACCCGCTCGGCCAGCAGTACGAGTCCGTCGACCGCGATCTGCTGCTCGCCTACAAGGAGTCGCCGACCGGGCAGATGCTGCACGACGGAATCTCGGAGGCGGGCTGCACGGCCTCGCTGATCGCGGCGGGCTCGGCCTACGCCACCCACGGCGAACCGCTGATCCCGGTGTACGTCTTCTACTCGATGTTCGGTTTCCAGCGCACCGGCGACCAGTTCTGGCAGATGGCCGACCAGTTGGCGCGTGGTTTCGTCCTGGGCGCGACCGCCGGCCGTACGACTCTGACCGGTGAGGGCCTCCAGCACGCCGACGGCCACTCCCAGCTGCTGGCCTCCACCAACCCGGCGTGCGTGGCCTACGACCCGGCGTACGGGTACGAGATCGCGCACATCGTGCAGGACGGACTGCGCCGCATGTACGGCGGCGACGAGCGGCATCCGCACGGCGAGGACGTCTTCTACTACCTCACCGTCTACAACGAGCCCATCCAGCAGCCGGCCGAGCCGGCGGACGTGGACGTCGAGGGCATCCTCAAGGGCCTGCACCGGCTCGGCGAGGGCGCGGCGGGCGACATCCCGGCGCAGATCATGGCGTCGGGCGTGGCGGTCCCGTGGGCCCTTCAGGCGCAGCGGATCCTCGCCGAGGAGTGGAACGTCCGGGCGGGCGTCTGGTCGGCGACCTCCTGGAACGAACTGCGGCGCGAGGCCGTGGCGTGCGAGGAGTACAACCTGCTGCACCCGGAGGAGGAGCAGCGGGTGCCGTGGGTGACGCGGAGGCTGAGCGCGGCCGAGGGGCCGTTCGTGGCCGTCTCCGACTGGATGCGCTCGGTGCCGGACCAGATCGCGCGCTGGGTGCCGGGGACGTACCAGTCGCTGGGCGCCGACGGCTTCGGCTTCGCCGACACCCGTGGGGCGGCGCGGCGGTTCTTCCACATCGACGCCCAGTCGATCGTGCTGGCGGTGCTGACGGAGCTGGCCCGGGAGGGCAAGGTCGACCGGTCGGTGCTGAAGCAGGCCCTGGACCGCTACCGGATCCTGGAGGTGTCGGCGGCCGACCCGGGCACGGCGGGCGGCGACGCGTAGGGCCGTGGAGGAACAGAAGGAGGGCGGCGGACCGTCGGTCCGCCGCCCTCCTGTCCGGTGTCAGAACAGGCCGTTGCCCGGGGTTGCCGCTCCGGCCAGCCAGACGACGGCCAGGAGTGTGTCGACGGCGCCCAGGACCACGGCGACCAGAGCCGGGAGCGAGCGGTCGCCCGCCCAGGTGCGGCCCATCGCGAGCCAGCCGCAGACGACCGCCACCGGGCCGAGGATGATGCCCAGTGCGAAGAAGCCCGCGACCGCGCAGATGGTCCCGATGATCCCGAGGGTCGCGCGGTCCGGCCGGTTCCGCTGCCACGTCCGGCCGCGTGAACGGGGGTACCCGCGCGTTCCGCCTCCGAAGCCCGCCATCATCAACTCCCTTTGACACCTGTCCAGTTGGAGTTCCATTGGGTTTCGTATGTGCGGGTACCCCGGTTCCGGCCGCTGAAGCCGCCCGCGCGCTGCTCCCCTCCAGCAGCGCGCGGCAGCCGCTTCTCCCGTCCCCTGCGGAGGACTTGACCCACTGTCACCCGGGGTGCGTACCGGAGGCGAGTGGTCTTCGGCGGAGTCACCCTGACGGGCGAACTCCGCCGGTAGCGGGCGCCGTCAGATATGGCCGACGCCCGCGCCCGCCTCCGCGTTCTCCCCGCGCTTGGTGAGCAGCGCCACCAGGACGGCCACGGCCGCGATCCCGGCGGCCACGAGGGAGGCGCGGCTCATCCCGGAGATGAACGTCTCGTGCGCGACGGAGGTGATCTTCGTGGCGATCGCCTCGGGTGTGCCCTCCTGCACCGGCGCCACGCCGACCTGGACCGCCTCCGAGGCCTGGCCCAACTGGGCCGGAGTGAGCGGCGGGAGCCCCGCGTCCTTCCAGTTGCCGGCCAGGTCGCTGTTGACCTTGGAGGCCATCACCGCGCCCAGCACGGCCGTGCCGAGGCTGCCGCCGATCTGCATGGCGGACTGCTGGAGACCGCCGGCCACACCGGACAGCTCCAGGGGCGCGTTGCCGACGATGACCTCGGTGGCGCCGACCATGACGGGGGCGAGTCCGAGACCGAGGAGGGCGAACCAGAGCGACATGGTGAGGCCGCTGGTGCCCGTCTCAAGCGTGGACATGCCGTACATGGCGAGCGCGGTGGCGGCCATGCCGCCCGCCAGCGGGATGCGCGGCCCCACCTTGGTGATCATGAAGCCGGCGAGCGGGGAGCCGACGATCATCATGCCGGTGAGCGGGAGGAGATGCGTGCCCGCCTCGATCGGGCTCATCCCGTGCACGTTCTGTAGGTAGAAGGTGACGAAGAACAGGCCGCCCATGAACGCGATGGCCATCAGCACCATGAGCACCACGCCGGCGGACAGCGGGACCGAGCGGAACAGCGCCGGCGGGATCAGCGGCTCCTTCACCCTCGTCTCCCAGAAGGCGAAGGCGGCGAAGCCCAGCACGGAGACGGCGATGAACGTCCACGTCGTGCCGTCGCCCCAGCCCCGGACCGGAGCCTTGATCAGGGCCCACACCAGGCAGAACACCGCTGCGGAGAGCAGGACGATGCCCAGGATGTCGAAGGAGCGGGGCGCGTTCTCGGCGCGGTGGTCGAGCAGGATCAGCAGGCCCAGGACCAGGGCGAGGACGCCGACGGGCACGTTGATGAAGAACACCGACTGCCAGTTGACGTGCTCGACGAGCACACCGCCGAGGATCGGGCCGCCGGCGGTGGAGGCGCCGATGACCATGCCCCAGATGCCGATGGCCATGTTCAGCTTCTCGGCCGGGAAGGTGGCCCGCAGCAGGCCGAGCGCGGCCGGCATCAGCAGCGCGCCGAACAGACCCTGCAAAACCCGGAAGGTGACGACCATGGCGATGGTGTGGGACAGCCCGATGGCCCCGGAGGCGGCGGCGAAGCCGGTCACACCGATGAGGAAGGTCTGCCGGTGCCCGAAGCGGTCACCGAGCTTGCCCGCGGTGATCAGGGAGACCGCGAGGGCGAGGAAGTAGGCGTTGGTGATCCACTGCACATCGGCGAGGGTGGCGTGCAGATCGTCCCGGATGGCGGGGTTGGCGATGGCCACGATGGTGCCGTCGAGGGCCACCATCATGACCCCTACGGCGACGGTGATCAGGGTGACCCACGGGTGCCCGCGCAGCCCCTTGGCGGGCGTGGGCTCCGACGGGCCCGCCGGGGCGTCGTCCCCCGGCCCCGTCGTGTCGATGGTGGTCTGACTAGTCATACGTTCGAGGCTAATGACAGCCACTGACAAACGACAAACCAATTCACTAGTCAGTCACTGACGTGTCGCTCCCCTATAGTCTGATCAGGGGAAACGGTTCGCATTCGGGGAAGCGGTGCGGGAAACAGGTCCGGAGAGGCCCATGGAGACGGCGGCGACCGCCAGGACGGCGCCACGGACGCTGTCGCGGACGGCGGCACGGCCGGGACTGCGCGAACGCAAGAAGCGGCGCACCCGCGACGCGCTGCTGCGGGCGGCGCTGGAACTGTTCACCACCCAGGGGTACGAACGGACGACGGTCGACGAGATCGTCGAGGCCGTCGACGTCTCCCAGCGCACCTTCTTCCGCTACTTCCCGGGCAAGGAGGAGGCCGCCTTCGCCGTGCAGGAGATCGTGGAGGCGCACTTCGTCGACTCGCTGCGCGCCCGCCCGCCCGGGGAGGCTCCCCTGGAGGCGCTGCGCCGGAGCCTGCTGGAGGGCTGGGACACGATCAGCGACGCGGTGGGGAGCGTCGTGCCCGTGGAGCTGTACCTGCGCATGTTCCGGTTGATCGAGTCGACGCCGGCCCTGCTCGCCGAGCATCTGCGCCGCTCGGCGGAGACCGAGGAGCAGATCGCGCGGCTGCTCGCCGAGCGCGAGGGCCTCGACGTGGACGCCGACCCGCGGCCGCGGCTGGCGGTGGCCGTGTTCGGCGCGGTGATGCGGGTGACGAGCCGCCAGTGGAGCACGCGCGAGGACGCCGGCGCCGAGGCCATGCGCGAACTCACCGCCGACCACCTCGATCAGGTGGGACCCGCACTCACCGGGAACTGGCGTACGAGCCCCCGGTCTTGAGACGGAACATTCCACCGATCTTGAACTGCCGTACGCCTGCCGGATCTTGGACACGCTCACCGGCTGAGGTCACCGTCACACCGCTCGAAACGTGATACCTGTCACTCGGTTAACGCGAGACCGTCTCGTTCTCCTAGTGTGTCCTTCCAGTGACTTCCTTCGACACCTCCCCACAACTCAACGTCTGGCGCGCACTGCTCGCGCTGGCCGTGGTCTTCGTGATGCTGGCCACCACCGGCTGGACCGCGGTGCAGGGCCATCGCGGGACCACCGCCCTCCAGGCGTCGCTGACCGCCTGGGACCACGGCCGTCTGCACGGGCACCCGCTGCCGGACGCGGACGCCTCCCCCGCCCTGCTGCGGCGCTTCTTCGACTCGCTCGGCGCACAGGACCGCGGCCGGCTCGCCCGCCGCTATCCGCTCGCGGTCGGCAACATGGACGGCGCCCCGGTCCGGCTGCGCTACCAGGCCAACCGCATCGCGCTTCGCCAGGCGCGCAGGATCGAGCGCACCCGCACGCACGACAGCCGGCTCTCACCGGCCGGACAGCAGGACGCGGGCCGCCGCATGCAGCGCTACGCCTCACTGATGGCGAAGGGCCGGCAGATCCTGGCCTTCGACCCCGAGGGCTCGGGCCGGGTTGCCGAGGTCTTCGGCGATCTGCGCAGGGCCGAGCGGGTCTCCGTCGTCGTCCCCGGCGTCGACACCGACCTGATCACCTTCCGGAAGACCTACCGCCCGTACTCGGCGCCGTACGGCATGGCGAAGTCGCTGTACACGGCCGAGCGGGAGGCGGACCCCTCGGCCCGTACGGCCGTGATCGCCTGGGCCGACTACACCTCGCCCAGCGGGCTCGGCGTGGACGCGGCCACGGCGATGCGCGCCGAGGAGGGCGCGGTACGGCTGAACAAACTGCTGCGGGGACTGCCCGGCGATTCCTCCGTCTCGCTGTTCTGCCACAGCTACGGATCGGTGGTGTGCGGCGTGGCGGCGCGGACCCTGCCGCGGCGGGTCTCCGACATAGCGGTGGCCGCCAGCCCCGGTATGCGCGTGCAGAGCGCCTCCCACCTGCGCACCTCCGCCCGGGTGTGGGCCATGCGGGACGCCACCGACTGGATCCAGGACGTGCCCTACCTCGAACTCGGCGGCCTCGGCCACGGCGCCGACCCGGTCTCCCCGGCGTTCGGGGCGCGAGTTCTGTCGGCACAGGGTGCCAAGGGCCACGCCGGCTACTTCGAGCCGGGCACCGACAGCCTGACCAACTTCGCCGAGATCGGAGTCGGCGCGTACGACTCGGTGCGGTGCGCACATGACGACGACGGATGCCGGGCGGATTTGTCCGGCACGACACCGGCCGGACGCGCGTAGAGACAGCAGGAAGTGCGGTCCGCCCGGGGAGGGACGAGGGAGCCCCAGCCCCCTACGATGAGCCGCATGGGTGATGTACTGGCCGGATTTCATGCTGCCTGGGAGTTCGAGTCCGATTCCGTGCTCATCCGCTACGAACGGGGGATTCGAACACCCAAGCTCTTCCAGGCCCTCGGTGCCCGCCGGATCCCGCTGGCGGCGCTCGCGGGCGTGACGTTCGGCGCGGGCCGCCGCGGCACCGTGGTCCTGCGTGCCGAGCCCAGAGCGGGCGCCGATCCACTGATGGACGCGGCCGACGGGCAGCTCAAGGAGAGCTGCGACCCGTACCGCCTGGTGCTGCCCGCCGAACGGGAGACGCTGGCCGAGCGCTACGCCGAGGAACTGCGCGCCCGGCTCTTCGCGAGCGGACCGGCCGACCGCCACCTGGTGGCGGCGCCGCGGGCCCCGCTGCAGTTCAAGGCGTACGACGGGAAAGCGTCCTTCGACGGTACGGCGGTGCGGTTCCGGTGGTCGTGGACCGGGGCCTCCTCGGCCAAGTGGAAGGCCGGCGACCAGAGCTTCCCCGTCACCGACATGGGCGGGGTGGAGTGGCGTTCTCCCGAGGCCTTCGAGGGGCATCTGCGGCTGCTGCCGCGCGATCCGGGCGCCGCCGCACCGCAGCCGGACCAGGATCCGGCCGCGGTGGTGTTCGGGCGCGGATACGGTCCGGTGCACGAGTCGCTGCCGTTCGCCGCGGCCGTCCTGGCGGCGGTGCGGGAGGCGGGTCCGGCGACGCCGGTGCCGGTGCCGGCCCCGCGCCGCGACCCCGCCGACATCGCGGAGCGGATCCGCCACCTCGGGGAGCTGCATCACGCGGGGCTGGTCACCGACGAGGAGTTCTCGGTGAAGAAGGCGGAACTCCTGGCCGAGCTGTAGGGGCTGCCGCTCGGCCGGGTCGTAGGGGCTACTGCTGCTCCCGGCCCCGCGACGTGAACGACATGTCGGCGTAACGCGGCCCCGACACCTTCGCGGCGATCGGGTCCAGCAGCGCCAGTTCCTCGCCGGTCAGGACGATCCGGGTCGCCGCCGCGTTCTCCTCCACCCGGCTCGCCCTGCGGGTGCCGGGGATCTGGACGACCGGGAGGCCGTGCACGGACGACTGCTGCTGCACCCAGGCCAGCGCGATCTGCGCGAGGGAGGCTCCGTGGGCCTCGGCGACCGCGCGGACCGGCTCCAGCAGCGCGGCGTTGGCCACCGCGTTCTCCCCCTGGAAGCGCGGCATGGTGCGGCGGAGGTCGTCGCCGGTCAGGTCCTTCTCGGCGTCGACGAACCCGCCGGTCAGAAAGCCCCGGCCGAGCGGCGAGTACGGCACCAGCGCCACGCCGAGATCGCGTGCCGCGGGCACCACGTGCGTCTCGATGTCGCGGCTGAACAGCGACCACTCCGACTGCACGGCGGCGATCGGGTGCACGGCCCGCGCGGCCCGCAGCTCGTCGGCCGTGACCTCGCTCAGGCCCAGGTGCTTCACCTTGCCCTCGCGCACCAGGTCGGCCATGGTCCCGACGCTCTCCTCGATCGGGACGTTCACGTCACGACGGTGCATGTAGTAGAGGTCGATTACGTCGACGTCCAGGCGGCGCAGGCTCGCCTCAACGGCTTGCCGGATGTAGGGCGGGTCGTTGCGGATGATCCGCCTCGTCGGCTCGTCCGGCGGGATCGACAGGGCGAACTTGGTGGCGATCACGACCTCGTCCCGGTGCGCCTTGAGGAACGGCGCGAGGAACCGCTCGTTCTCGCCCCGTCCGTAGGCGTCCGCCGTGTCGTAGAGGGTCACGCCCAGTTCCAGGGCGCGTTCCAGGGCTGCGCGAGACTCCTCCGCGTCCGCGGGGCCGTAGGCGAAGCTCATGCCCATGCAGCCGAGGCCCTGTACGCCGACCTCCGGTCCGTCCTCGCCCAGCCGTACGGTCGGGATCCTGCTTCCGGTCATCGCGTTGTCTCCGCTTCTCGGGGGCGTGCGGTGTGTCGGTGATCTGTGACTTCTCGGTGTCCGCCGCTCAGTGGCGTCCGGCGTCCCCGTAGAAGCTGATCTTGCGGTCCAGTACCGCGAGCGTGTCCCGGAGTTCGGCGATCCGGGCCAGGACGTCCCGGCGGGTCGCCTCCAGCAGCGCGTACCGCTCGCCGTAGGTGCTCTCGCCCGCGCGCACCAGCTCCGCGTACCGGACCATGTCGGCGACCGGCATCCCGGTCAGCCGGAGCTTGCCGACCAGGTCGAGCCAGTCGAGGTCGCTGTTGGTGTACCGGCGCTGCCCGGTGTGGGAGCGGTCGACGTGGGGCATCAGGCCGATCCGCTCGTACCAGCGCAGGGTGTGCGCCGTCAGCCCGGTGAAGGCGACGACCTCGCTGATCGTGTAGCCGTCCTGCCCGTCCGGGCGCGGGTGCCGTCGGGACGGGGCGGAACAGAGGTCGGCACGGGTGGGGGCTTCCTCGGTCTTCTCGATGGTCACGGCCGTGGTCTGCGTCACCGTCATGGCCTCAACGCTATGACCTTCGAGTGCACTCCAGGCAAGCCGGGCCCGGCAGTGCGGCGAGAAATGCGCGCGACGCGGGGCGGGCGCGGTCGTTAGCGTGCCGGGCATGAGTCTCGTACGACGTGCTGAGCCCGAGGACGCCGCGGAAGTGCTGCGACTGCGCCAGGTGATGATCGACTCGGTGCACGGCACCGATCCTTCCACCGACTGGCATGCTCAGTCCCTGCCCACCCTGCGCGCGAAGCTGGCGGACCCGGACGGGGACTTCGCGGCGTACGTCGTGGACCACCCGGAACGACCTGGGGCGCTGGCCGCGCTGGTGGCGGGCACGATCGACTACCGGATCGGCCGGGCGGGCCACCCGGGGGGCGCGGTCGGCTACGTCTTCAGCGTCGCGACGGATCCGGACGTCCGCCGACGCGGGTACGCGCGCGCGTGCATGGAGACGCTGCTGGACTGGTTCCGCGAGCGCGGTGCCGGCCGGGTGCAGCTCACCACGTCCACCGAAGGGGCGCCGCTGTACACCTCCCTCGGCTTCCGGCCCAAGCCCGACCCGTTGCTGGAGCTGTGGCTGTGAGCGCATAGGCTCGACGTCATGTCGTTGAACTCCCTGGCGTCGATCGAGAACTGGCCGGTCCCCACCGCGGCGGCGGGCGTGGTCCGCGCGGACGGCACGGTCCTGGGCACCCACGGCCCGACCGCGCGCCCCTTCCCGCTGGCCTCGGTCACCAAGCCGCTGGCGGCCTACGCGGTGCTCGTCGCCTACGAGGAGGGCGCGATCGAGCTGGACGAGCCGGCCGGCCCGCCCGGCGCGACCGTCCGGCACCTGCTCGCCCACACCTCGGGCCTGGCCTTCGACGAACACCGGGTGACGGCCCCGCCCGGCGAGCGGCGGCTGTACTCCAACGCGGGCTTCGAGCAGCTCGGCGACCATGTGGCGAAGGCCACGGACATCCCGTTCGCGGAGTACCTGCGCCAGGCGGTCCTGGCCCCGCTCGGCATGACGCGGACCACCCTGGACGGCTCCCCCGCGAAGGACGCGGTCTCGACGGTCGACGACCTGCTCCTCTTCGCCGCCGAGCTCCAGGCCCCACGCCTGCTGGACCCGCGCACGGTCGCCGAGGCGATGACGGTCCAGTACCCCGGCACCAAGGGCGTCCTGCCGGGCTACGGCCACCAGAACCCCAACGACTGGGGCCTCGGCTTCGAGATCCGCGACTCCAAGTCCCCCCACTGGACGGGCACTTCCTCCTCCCCCCGCACCTTCGGCCACTTCGGCCAGTCCGGCACGTTCCTGTGGACCGACCCCGCCGCGGGCGCGGCCTGCGTCGCCCTGACCGACCGCGCCTTCGGCCCATGGGCGACCGAGGCCTGGCCGCCGTTCACGGACGCGGTGCTGTCCGAGCTGCGGGCCCGCTGAGAACAGGCCTGCCATGGACCTCACGTTCCGGCGCCTGCTTCCCTCCGACACCGAGCCCCTGGTCCGCTTCCTGACCGGTGAGAGCTGGCCGTTCCACAGCGTCAGCGAGGTGGACGGCGACACGGCGCGCCGATGGATCGGCGAAGGACGCTTCGAAAGCGGGGAGACCAGGAGCTTCTGGATCCTGACCGGTGCGCAACCCGTCGGCCTGGTCCGGCTCATGGACCTGGCCGACGACACGCCCCTGTTCGACCTCCGCCTGCGGGCCGGGCACCGGGGGCGCGGCATCGGCCACGAGGCCGTGACCTGGCTGACGCGGTACCTGTTCGAGGAGTTCCCGCACATCCATCGCATCGAGGGGACCACACGCCAGGACAACCACCCGATGCGCCGCGTCTTCCTGCGCTGCGGCTACGCCAAGGAGGCCCACTACCGGGACGCCTGGCCGGCCCAGGACGGAACGCTCCACGACACGGTCGGCTACGCGATCCTGCGCCGCGACTGGCTGACCGGCCGCGTCACGCCGCCCCAGTGGGACGACGAGCCCGTCGGCCGGGGGCCGGAGAGGTAACGGGCCGGGCGTCGTCGCCGTGCACGGGGTCAGCCGGCCGCCATCTCCCACACCAGCAGCTCCGCGTCCGTCAGGGCCACCGTCTCGACGTCCCTGGCCGACGTGATGCGGGCCGCGTCGCCCGGTCCCAACTGCTGCCCCTCCAGCCGTACCTCGCCCCGCACCACATGGACGTACGCATACGCCGCGTCCGGTACCGCCGTCCGCTCCCCCGTCGTCAGGCGGCGGACGTGGAGCATGGCGCCGGCCTCCGGGACGGCGTACGGGGTGGAGTCGGCGATGCCGTGGACGAGTTCGTAGCAGGGGGTGCCGCCGGGCTCCAGGGGGGCCAGCCAGGTCTGGACGAAGGTCAGGGGGGTCGGGCCGGCGTTGCGTTCCACGTGGTGGACGCCGCCCGCCGAGCTCAGGCGCTGTACGTCGCCGGGGCGTACCACCGTCTCGTGGCCCGTGGAGTCGCGGTGGGTCAGTTCGCCCTCGACGACCCAGGTGACGATCTCGGTGTGGCTGTGCCGGTGCTCGTCGAAACCGGCGCCGGGGGCCAGGTGTTCCTCGTTGCAGGCGATCATCGCGCCGAAGCCGAGGTTGTCCGGGTCGTAGTGCGGGCCGAAGGAGAAGGCGTGCCGTGAGGTGATTCCGGCGGCCGGCTCGCCGCCCTCGTAGCGCTCTGCCGCGCGCCGTACTTCCGTCGTCACACGGACCACCGTAGTCCCCGGCCGCGAGGGGCCCTGGCAGCCCAGCGCCGACCCGGCGACACGCACGCACGTCCGGATGAGGCAGTCTTGTCCCCGTGCCCGAACCCGAATCCCGCCAGGCCGAAGCCTCAGCCCACTCCCCCCATCCGCACGCCGCGACCCTGAAGAGACTGGAGAAGTCCTCCGGGTCGCTGGCCGCGCAGGCGATCGCGCGGATGGACGAGACGCTGCCGTGGTACCGGGCGATGCCCCCGGAGAACCGTTCCTGGATCGGTCTGGTCGCCCAGGCGGGCATCGCCGCCTTCACCGAGTGGTTCCGGCACCCGGACGCGCCCCAGGCGATCTCCACCGATGTGTTCGGGACCGCGCCGCGCGAGCTGACGCGGGCGATCACGCTGCGGCAGACCGTGGAGATGGTGCGCACCACGATCGAGGTCATGGAGTCGGCCATCGACGAGGTGGCGGCGCCGGGCGACGAGTCCGTGCTCCGCGAGGCGCTGCTCGTCTACGCCCGTGAGATCGCCTTCGCCACCGCCCAGGTCTACGCCCAGGCCGCCGAGGCACGCGGTGCCTGGGACGCCCGGCTGGAGTCCCTGGTCGTCAACGCGGTGCTCAGCGGGGAGGCCGACGAGGGGGCCGTGTCGCGGGCCGCCGCCCTGGGCTGGAACTCCCCCGAACACGTGTGCGTGGTGCTCGGTACCGCGCCCGACGGCGACTCCGAGCTGACCGTGGAGGCCATCCGGCGGGCCGCCCGGCACGCCAAGCTCCAGGTGCTCACCGGGGTTCTCGGGGACCGGCTGGTCGTGATCGCCGGCGGCAGCGACAACCCGCTGGCGGTGGCCAAGTCGCTGATCGGACCCTATGCCCCGGGTCCCGTCGTCGCCGGGCCCGTGGTGCCCGATCTGCTCGCCGCGACCCGGTCCGCACAGGCCGCCGCGGCCGGGCTGAAGGCCTGCTCGGCCTGGCAGGACGCGCCGCGGCCGGTGCTTGCGGACGATCTGCTGCCGGAGCGCGCCATCGCCGGAGACCCGGGCGCGCGGGAGCAGTTGGTAGAGGAGATCTACAGACCGCTGGAGGAGGCGGGCTCCGCGCTGCTCGAAACGCTCAGCGTCTATCTGGAGCAGGCGAGCAGTCTGGAAGGCGCGGCCAGAATGCTCTTCGTTCACCCGAACACCGTGCGCTACCGGCTCCGACGTGTGACTGACGTCACCGGTTGGTCACCCTCCGATGTACGATCCGCGTTCACCCTGCGGATCGCACTGATCCTGGGGCGTCTGGCCGACGGAGATCCCCAGGCCTAGGCTTTTGTCGGGGGCCCACAAAACCCCTTCCCGTTCTTCGTCCCTGTCCCCACGGGCGGTCGCGGCCGTCCCCAAGAGAGAGTGTGAGAGTGCTCGTACTCGTCGCTCCCGGCCAAGGCGCCCAGACGCCCGGCTTCCTGACTCCCTGGCTCGAACTGCCCGGCGCCGCCGACCGTGTGGCCGCCTGGTCCGACGCCATCGGCCTGGACCTCGTCCACTACGGCACGCAGGCCGACGCGGACGCGATCCGCGACACCGCGGTGGCCCAGCCGCTGCTGGTCGCCGCCGGGCTGCTGTCGGCCGCGGCACTGGGTGACACCGGTGCGGACGTGGTCGCGGGTCACAGCGTCGGCGAGATCACCGCCGCCGCGTTCGCGGGCGTCCTGGACGACACCGCCGCCCTGACCCTGGTCCGCCGGCGCGGCCTGGCCATGGCCGAGGCCGCCGCGATCACCGAGACGGGCATGTCGGCGCTCCTCGGAGGCGACCCGGACGTGTCCACGGCGCACCTGGGCAAGCTGGGCCTGACCCCGGCGAACGTCAACGGGGCCGGTCAGATCGTGGCCGCCGGGACCATGGAGCAGCTCGCCGCGCTGAACGAGGACATGCCGGAGGGCGTGCGCAAGGTCGTCCCGCTGAAGGTGGCCGGCGCCTTCCACACGTACCACATGGCGCCCGCGGTCGAGAAGCTGGCGGAGGCGGCCAGGTCGCTCTCGCCCGCCGACCCGAAGGTCACCTACGTCTCCAACAAGGACGGCCGGGTCGTCCACAGCGGCGACGAGGTCGTCGAGCGGCTGGTCGGGCAGGTCGCCAACCCGGTCCGCTGGGACCTGTGCATGGAGACCTTCAAGGAGCTGGGCGCCACCGCCCTGGTCGAGGTGTGCCCCGGCGGCACCCTGACCGGTCTGGCCCGGCGCGCGCTGCCCGGCGTCAAGACGCTGGCGCTGAAGACCCCCGACGACCTCGACGCGGCCCGCGCGCTCATCGCCGAGCACGCGAGCGCCTGACGCCTTAAGGAGCCGACGAGCATGTCGAAGATCAAGCCCAGCAAGGGTGCCCCGTACGCGCGCATCCTCGGTGTGGGCGGCTACCGGCCCACACGGGTGGTGCCCAACGAGGTGATCCTCGAGAGGATCGACTCGTCCGACGAGTGGATCCGCTCGCGCTCGGGCATCGAGACCCGGCACTGGGCGTCGCCCGAGGAGACCGTCGCGGCGATGTCGATCGAGGCCTCCGGCAAGGCGATCGCGGACGCCGGGATCGACGCCTCTCAGATCGGCGCCGTGGTCGTCTCGACGGTCTCGCACTTCAGCCAGACCCCGGCCATCGCCACCGAGATCGCGGACCGGCTCGGCACGGACAAGGCGGCCGCCTTCGACATCTCGGCGGGCTGCGCCGGCTTCGGCTACGGCCTCACCCTGGCCAAGGGCCTGGTCGTCGAGGGCTCGGCGGAGTACGTGCTGGTCATCGGCGTGGAGCGGCTCTCCGACCTGACCGACCTGGAAGACCGGGCCACGGCCTTCCTGTTCGGCGACGGCGCCGGCGCGGTCGTGGTCGGCCCCTCGCAGGAGCCCGCGATCGGCCCGACCGTGTGGGGCTCGGAGGGCGACAAGGCCGAGACGATCAAGCAGACCGTGCCGTGGGACCGTTTCCGGATCGGCGACGTCTCCCAGCTGCCCGTCGACAGCGAGGGCAACGTCAAGTTCCCCGCGATCACGCAGGAAGGCCAGGCGGTGTTCCGCTGGGCCGTGTTCGAGATGGCGAAGGTCGCCCAGCAGGCGCTGGACGCGGCCGGGATCGCCCCGGACGACCTGGACGTCTTCATCCCGCACCAGGCCAACGTGCGGATCATCGACTCGATGGTGAAGACGCTCAAGCTGCCGGAGCACGTCACGGTCGCCCGTGACATCCGCACCACCGGCAACACCTCGGCCGCCTCGATCCCGCTCGCGATGGAGCGGCTCCTGGCGACCGGCGAGGCGAAGAGCGGCGACACCGCGCTCGTCATCGGCTTCGGGGCGGGTCTCGTGTACGCCGCGACGGTCGTTACCCTCCCCTAGGCACTCCGTGCCGGATCATGCTTCCGGTGCGGGACCGCACACCCCTGCCGCTGACGCGGTGGGCGCCACACCCTCTGGAAATCTACGAAGGAGCGCCGACATGGCCGCCACTCAGGAAGAGATCGTCGCCGGTCTCGCGGAGATCGTGAACGAGATCGCCGGGATCCCGGTCGAGGACGTCCAGCTGGACAAGTCCTTCACCGACGACCTGGACGTCGACTCGCTGTCCATGGTCGAGGTCGTCGTCGCCGCCGAAGAGCGCTTCGACGTCAAGATCCCCGACGAGGACGTCAAGAACCTCAAGACGGTCGGCGACGCGACCGACTACATCCTCAAGCACCAGGGCTGATCGACCGATCACAGCCTTGGGCTGACTGCCCCGCCACCCGGCGGTGGCGCCGTACGAATCCTCGTTCCGTTGGAGAAAGAATTCCCGTGAGCTCGACCAATCGCACCGTGGTCGTCACCGGTATCGGCGCAACCACACCGCTGGGTGGCGACGTAGCTTCCACCTGGGACGGCCTGGTCGCCGGCAAGTCCGGTGTCAAGCCCCTGACCCAGGAGTGGGCCGCCGACCAGGCCGTCCGCATCGCGGCTCCGGTGGCCGTGGAGCCGACCGAGGTCATCCCGCGGCCGCAGGCGCGCCGGCTGGACCGCTCCGCGCAGTTCGCGCTGATCGCGGCTCAGGAGGCCTGGAAGGACGCCGGTTTCACCGGCAAGGCCGGTGAGGACGGGTCCATCGACCCGGACCGGCTCGGCACGGTCGTCGCCTCCGGCATCGGCGGTGTCACCACCCTGCTGGACCAGTACGACGTGCTGAAGGAGAAGGGCGTACGCCGCGTCTCCCCGCACACCGTCCCCATGCTGATGCCGAACGGCCCCTCGGCCAACGTGGGCCTGCTCGTGGGCGCCCGCGCGGGCGTGCACACGCCGGTCTCCGCGTGTGCCTCGGGTGCCGAGGCCATCGGCTACGCCATCGAGATGATCCGCACCGGCCGGGCCGACGTCGTCGTCGCCGGAGGCACGGAGGCGGCCATCCACCCGCTGCCCATCGCCGCGTTCGGCAACATGATGGCGATGTCGAAGAACAACGAGAACCCCGAGGGCGCCTCCCGCCCCTACGACGTCGACCGGGACGGCTTCGTCCTCGGCGAGGGCGCGGGTGTGCTCGTCCTGGAGTCCGCCGAGCACGCCGCCAAGCGCGGTGCCCGCGTCTACGCGGAGGCGGTCGGCCAGGGCATCTCCGCCGACTCCCACGACATCGTCCAGCCGGAGCCGGAGGGCCGGGGCATCTCGCACGCCCTGCAGCACCTGCTCGAGAACACCGGCCTGGACCCGGCCGAGATCGTGCACGTCAACGCGCACGCCACCTCGACGCCGGCGGGTGACATCGCCGAGCTGAAGGCGCTGCGCAAGGTCTTCGGCGACCACGCCGACCACATGGCGGTCTCCGCGACCAAGTCGATGACCGGCCACCTGCTCGGTGGCGCGGGCGGCGTGGAGTCGGTGGCCACGGTGCTGGCGCTGTACCACCGGGTGGCTCCGCCGACCGTCAACGTCGACAACATCGACCCCGAGGCCGAGGCGAACGCGGACGTGGTCCGCGGCGAGGCGCGCAAGCTGCCCGCCGAGGGCCGTATCGCCGCGCTGAACGACTCGTTCGGCTTCGGCGGGCACAACGTCGTGCTGGCGTTCCGGTCGGTCTGAGACCCCGGCAGCGGATGTCCGAAGGGCCCCCACCGATCGGTGGGGGCCCTTCGGTTCTTCGGGCGGTCGTCTCCCGAAGCGGATCCGGAAGCGGTCGGCCCCCGAAACGCGGCGGTCAGACCACCTGATGCAGCCAGCGCACGGGGGCGCCTTCACCCGCGTAGCGGAACGGCTCCAGCTCGTCGTCCCAGGGCTTGCCCAGGAGCTTGGCGAGTTCGGCCTCCAGGTCCGTCTCGCCGCGCTGGGAGCGCAGCAGGGCGGCGCGCAGCCGGTCCTCGGGGATGAGGATGTCGCCGTGGATGCCGGTGACGGCGTGGAAGATGCCGAGGTCGGGGGTGCAGCTGTAGCGCTCGCCCTCCGCGGTGGGGCAGGGCTCGGCGGTGACCTCGAAGCGCAGCAGCTGCCAGCCGCGCAGCGCGGAGGCGAGCTTGGACGCGGTGCCGGGCTGGCCCTGCCAGGAGAACTCCGAGCGCCAGGTGCCGGGTGAGGCGGGCTGCCGGATCCAGTCCAGGCTGACGCGCGTGCCGAGCACCCCGGCGACGGCCCACTCGACGTGCGGGCACAGCGCGCGCGGCGCGGAGTGCACGTACAGAACTCCACGTGTCGTCACCGGGACCTCCGGGCAGAGCGGGACATGGTGCGGGCGGGCGGACAGCGGCGGCCTGTGAGGCCACGTGATGGCGAGGCTACCGTGAGACGGGGCAAGGAGTGTGACGTACCGTCGGTCCCAGTGCCAGGAAACGCCCTCCATTCACCCAGGGGGACGCTTGTACGGGTGCGCGCCGCCCACTCGAGTGGGGGCGGGAACCCTCGCGCGTTCTCATGGAGGGGAGCACTTCACGACGACCGAGGGGATCACCAGGGCATGCGGAAACGACGTCACCGTACCCGGGCCGCTCACGCCGTCGTGGCGGCGGCCGTACTGACCACTGCGGGCTGCAACGCCGCCGGTCTCGGAGCCGGGGCCGGGGCCTCCCGCCCGTCCGCGGCACCACCCGACTGGAACACCAGCCCGGACTCGGTCGCCGCGGTCGGCGACTCCATCACCCGCGGCTTCGACTCGTGCATGGTGCTGACGGACTGCCCGGAGGCGTCCTGGGCGACGGGCAGCGACGCGTCGGTCAACAGCCTGGCGGTGCGGCTGCTCGGACTGACCGGGGCGGCCAAGCGGAGCTGGAACTTCGCGGTGACCGGGTCCCGGATGTCCGATCTGCACAGCCAGATGGCCCAGGCCGTGAAGAAGAAGCCGCAGCTCGTGACGGTGATGGCCGGAGCCAACGACGCCTGCCGGGACTCCCTGGATGCAATGACTCCGGTGGCGGTCTTCCGGGCCGAGTTCGAGTCCGCGATGGACACACTGCGTCAGGCCCTGCCCAAGACACAGGTGTACGTCTCCAGCGTGCCGGACCTGAAGCGGCTGTGGTCCGAGGGCCGTACGAACGCGCTGGGCAAGCAGATCTGGAAGCTCGGCATCTGCCCGTCCATGCTGGGCGACGCCGACTCGCTGGACGCGGCGGCCACCAAGCGGCGCGACACCGTGCAGGCCCGGGTGCGGGCGTACAACGAGGTGCTGAAGGAGGTCTGCGCGAAGGACCGCCGCTGCCGCTTCGACAACAACGCCGTCTTCGACTACCGCTTCGGCACCGACCAGCTGAGCCGCTGGGACTGGTTCCACCCGAGCCGCGACGGCCAGGCCCGGCTCGCCGAGATCGCCTACCGGACCGTCACCGCGAAGACCCCCTGACGACGTCCTCGAACAGCCCTTGCAGAGCCCCTGAAGGCCCCCTGACGACAGGACTTAGGGTTTCCCCATGAGCGAACTCTTCGGCACGCTGGCCGACGGCACCGAGGTGCACCGCTGGACGCTGGAGCGGGCCGGGGTGCGGGTACGGGTGCTGTCGTACGGCGGGATCGTGCAGTCGGTCGAGGTGCCGGACCGCGACGGGCGCACCGCGGACGTGGTGCTGGGCTTCCCCGGCCTGGACGGCTACCTGGCCCATCCCGAGCCGTTCCTCGGCGCGCTGATCGGGCGGTACGCCAACCGGATCGCCGGGGGCCGCTTCCCGCTGGACGGGCGGACGTACGCGCTGGAGCAGAACGAGGGCGGCAACTCACTGCACGGCGGGGACGGCGGCTTCGACAAGCGGATGTGGGAGATCGAGCCGGTCGAGCACGGGGTGCGGCTCAGCCGGGTCGGGCCGCACGGCGAGGAGGGCTTCCCGGGCCGCCTGGAGGTCGCGGTGACGTACACCCTGGACGAGGCGGGCGCCCTGCACCTCGCCTACACGGCGGTCACGGACGCGCCGACCGTCGTCAACCTCACCAGCCACTCGTACTGGAACCTCGGCGGCTCCGGCGACGCGGGCGGCCACGAACTGCGGCTCGCCGCCTCCCGGTACACGCCGGTGGACGCGGATCTGATCCCGACCGGCGCCCTCGACGAGGTGGCGGGCACCCGCTTCGACTTCCGCCGGCCGCGCAAGGTGGGCTCCGGCTACGACCACAACCTGGTCCTCGACAAGGGCGTCACCGACGAACCGGTGGAGGTCGCCGAGCTGTACGATCCGGCGTCCGGCCGGGTGCTGACGGTGGCGACGACCGAGCCGGGCCTCCAGCTCTACACCGGCGACCATCTCCCCGCCCCCTTCGCTCCCGGCGACGGGATCGCCCTGGAGACCCAGCACTTCCCGGACTCCCCCAACCGCCCCGGCTTCCCGAGCACCGAGCTCAGGCCGGGCGAGGTCTTCCGCTCGCGGACGGTGTACGGCTTCTCGGCGCGCTGAGCGCGCCGGCCCCGGCCCAGGGGTCAGGTCCCGGGCCGGGGCTTCCGGTGGGCGGACTCGGCCCGCACCAGACGGTAACCGCCGCGCGGAGAAGGGGGCCGGTCATCGGCCCCCGGGCCTCGATCTCGTACGAACCCTTCACAAACACCGGCGGCTTCGCGGGCCGTGCCGCGGCCCCCGCGTCAGGCGGGTGCCGGCGACTCGGACGGAGACGGCGTCCGCGGTACCGGGGTGAGCGCGTCGTCGGTCTGCTCGTCCAGCAGCTCACGGGCGAGCAGGGTGGCGCCCGCGACCGCGCCCGGCATGAGGAACACCGCCACGAACGGCACCAGGAAGACCAGGCCGAGCGGGGCGCCGAAGCCCCAGACCAGCGGCTTGCGGGAGCGCAGGAGGGCCAGCCGGTCACCGAGTCCGACGCCCCGGCGCTGGAGGGCGACGGCGGTGAGCTCCTCGGTCAGGAAGAAGCCGGTGACGAACACGCCGACCACCGGCACGACCGTCTGTCCGACGAACGGCAGGAGGCCCAGCGCGAAGAGCAGCACGCCCCACAGCGCGGCCCGCACGACGATCCGCAGGCTGTCACGGGCCGAGATCCACAGCTCGCGCCAGAACGGCAGAGCGGACTCGGGCGCCGTGCCGTCGGGCGACACGTCCCGGTCCACCTGCTCGGACAGGCTCTCGTAGAAGGGCTGGCCGATCAGGAGCGTGACCGCGGTGAAGGTGACCACGGCGAGGAGCAGCCCCAGGGCGAACAGCACGGCGGTGAGCAGGCAGCGGAAGACACCGGCCCAGGGGCCCGGCCAGCCGTCGGCGAAGGGGGTGGCCCAGGTGACCGCGTCGTCGCCCCACAGCGCGAGCGCGGTGAGCGCCGCCGCGTACAGCACGAGGGTGATCAGACCGGGGAGCAGTCCGAAGCGGTACGACTGCCCGTGCCGGGTCATCCAGCGCTGGCCTTTGAGGAGATGGGCGAAACCGGCCCCGAGGTCACGCATGGGAAAACTGTATGCGGCACCGGCACCCGCTCATCCTCCGGGTGCGCGCCCGTTGAGTCGAACGGCGGGGCGGCGCCGTACCGATCGGTGGGGCCCACTGTGTCGCCGGCCACCAACGGTCAGTTGAGGAGAGCGGATGACCCAGGAGATCCACGGCACCGTCGCCGACGGCTACGAACCGGTGCGGGAGGAGTTCGCCGCCTTCGTGGCGGATCAAGGTACGGATTACGAAGGGCAGTTGTGCGCGTACGTCCACGGGCGGCGGGTGGTCGACCTGTGGGCGGGACCGGACGGCGCCGACGCGTTGTACGGGGTGTACTCGTCGACCAAGGGCGCCGCGCACCTCGTGGTCGCGCTGCTCGTGCAGGACGGCACCCTGGAGCTGGACCGCAAAGTGACGTACTACTGGCCGGAGTTCGCGGCCGAGGGCAAGGGCGGGCTGACCCTGCGGGACGTGCTCGCGCACCGGGCGGGCCTGGTCGGCGCCGACGGCGGCTTCACGCCCGCCGAGCTGGCCGACGACCGGGCGATCGCCGAACGCCTCGCCGACCAGCGGCCGTTCTGGCGTCCCGGCACCGCGTTCGGCTACCACGCCCTGGTGATCGGCGCGCTCACCGGCGAGATCGTGCGCCGCGCCACCGGCCGTACGATCCAGGAGCTGCACGAGGAGCGCGTCCGCGCCCCCTACGGCCTGGACTTCTTCCTGGGCCTGCCCGGCAGCCAGGAGCCCCGTTTCCGCTCCACGCAGCCGATGTCCCCGACCCCCGGGCAGCAGGCGCTGCTGGACGCGCGGACCGGCGGGCCGCACACGCTGGCGTCGATCGCGTTCAACCGCCAGGGCGCCTTCCCGACCGACCTCCAGACGCTCCCGAACGACCGGCTGATCCGCGCCCAGGGCCCCGCCTCGGTCGGCGGTGTCGCCTCCGCGCGCGGCCTCGCCGGCCTGTACGCGGCGGCGATCAGCGAGGTCGACGGCAAGGCTCCGCTGCTGAAGCCGGACACGGTGGCGGAGTTCGGCCAGTTCCACTCCGTCGGCTACGACCTGGTGGCCCGGGGCCACAAGTCGTACGGCCTGGGGTTCCAGGCCACCGCCGACACCTGGCACCCGTTCCTGGGCGCGGGCTCGTTCGGCCACAGCGGCGCCGCCGGCTCCCAGGGCTTCGCCGACCCGGCGAGCGGCCTGGCCTACGGCTACACCCGCCGCCGCTTCGCCTTCCCGGGCGGCGCGGCCCCGGAGAACGACCGCCTGGCGGGGGCGGTGCACAGGGCCGCGCCGGCAGGTTGAGCGTCGAGGGGCGGGAGCCGGGCTCGGGCACCGGCGGGTGGGCAGGCGCCGGCCGCGAGGGAGCCGAAGGGCGCGCCGGCGCCGAGGGCACGCGCGGAGGCGCGAGGCGCTGAGGCACGACGCGCGGAGGCGCGAGGCGCTGAGCACGAACGTGCCCCCGGCACCGGCTGGAAGCGCCCGCGGGCGACCGAGCCGTGAAGCTCAGCCCAGGGTCACCGTGATGTTGCCGCGGGTCGCCTTCGAGTAGGGGCAGACCTGGTGGGCCTTCTCCACCAGGCTCTTCGCCGTGGCGGCGTCGACGTTCGGGATGTCCGCCGAGATCTCCACGATGATCCCGAACCCGTCCTCGTTCTTGCCGATGCCGACCTTCGCGGTGACGGTGGAGCCGGAGATGTCGGCGCCCTCCTGGCGGGCGACGACGCCGAGGGCGCCCTGGAAGCAGGCGCTGTAGCCGGCGGCGAAGAGCTGCTCCGGGTTGGTGCCGGCGCCGCTGCCGCCCATCTCCTTGGGCGGGTTGACGACGACGTCGAGCTTGCCGTCGTCGGTGGCGACCCGGCCGTCGCGGCCGTTCTCGGCGGTGGCGACGGCGGTGTACAGAACGTCGGAGTGCTGGATGGGCATGGGATTGCGTTCCTTCCTGCGTCCGCCGCGACTCGCGCCCACGATCGCACCTGGCGGTTTCGGGTTCCGGAAAGAACTTACCGCATACCGAAACCGCAGGGAACGGCCGCCGGACGGGGTCACAGCTTGACGATCATCTTTCCGGTGTTGTCCCCGCGCAGCAGGCCGAGGAAGGCCTCCAGGGTGTTCTCGATGCCCTCGACGACGGTCTCGCGGTACTTCAGCTCGCCCGAACGCACCCAGGCGCCGACCTCCCGCACGAACTCGGGCTGGAGGTCGGAGTGGTCGCCGACGAGGAAGCCCTCGATGCGGCCGCGGGTCTGGATCAGCCGGGCGAGGTTCCTCGGTCCCGGGGCGGGCTCGGTGTTGTTGTACCCCGAGATCATGCCGCAGATCGCGATGCGGCCGCCCAGGTTGAGGGAGCCGATGGCGGCTTCGAGGTGCTCGCCGCCGACATTGTCGAAGTAGACGTCGACGCCGTCCGGGGCGGCGGCCCTCAACTGCTCGGCCACCGGGCCGTTCCTGTAGTTGAAGGCGGCGTCGAAGCCGTACTCCTCGGTGAGCAGCCGGACCTTGTCGTCGGAGCCCGCGGAGCCGATCACCCGGGAGGCGCCCTTGAGCCTGGCGATCTGCCCGACCTGGCCGCCGACCGCGCCGGCCGCGCCGGAGACGAAGACGGCGTCGCCCTCCTTGAAGGAGGCGATGCGCAGCAGTCCGGCGTAGGCGGTCAGCCCCGTCATGCCCAGCACACCGAGGTACGCCGACAGGGGCGCGGCAGCGGGGTCGACCTTGACGGCGCTGCGGCCGTTGACGGCGGCGTACTCGCGCCAGCCGCCGAAGTGCAGGACGTGGTCGCCGACGGCGGTCCCCTCGGCCTTCGAGGCGACGACCTCGCCAACGGCACCGCCCTGCATCGGCCTGCCCAGTTCGTACGGCGCGGCGTACGACCTGGCCGCGTTCATTCTTCCCCGCATATAAGGGTCGACGGAGAGGTACTCGTTGCGCACGAGGACCTGACCCTCGCCCGGCTGCGGGACCTCGGCCTCGACCAGAGCGAAGTCCTCGGGCTTCGGCCGGCCGACCGGGCGGCTGAGCAGGTGCCATTCTCGGTTGATCACGGCAGGCGCCTTTCGTTTATTTCAGTTCCTGAAACAACCATGCGCCTAAATATTTCATGAAGTCAAGTAAGCCGGTACGCTGGACGCATGGCCGCTGCACCGAACACCCGCCGACCCGACGCGCTGACCCTGGAGGTCGTGGAGCTGATCGGGGACGTCGTGGCCCGGTTCTACGAGGACTACGAGGAGGCCGCCGGGGAGCACGCGCTGACGGGGGCGCAGGCGCGGCTGCTGAGCCTGCTGTCGCTGGAGCCGCTGCCGATGCGGAGGCTGGCGCGGAAGCTGAAGTGCGAGCCGTCGAACGTCACCGGGATCGTGGACCGGCTGGAGACGCGGGGGCTGGTGGAGCGTCGGCCGGATCCGGGCGACCGGCGCGTGAAGCTGGCGGCTGCGACGGAGGAGGGGCGGCGGGTGGCCCGGGAACTGCGGGAGGGGCTGCGCTTCGCCCGGGAGCCGCTGGCGGGCCTCTCCGAGGGGGAGCGGCTGGCGCTGCGGGACCTGCTGCGGCGGATGTCGGACCAGGGGGAGCCCGACTGACGGGCTCGGCCGGCCGCGGCCGCCGTCACGGGGCCACGCGGCCCGGCACCGTCAGGGCCGCGGCCCGGGCCCGCGCGTCAGCGGGAGCCGGCGCCCCTGTTCGGCGACGGTCCGGCCCGGGCCCGCAGGCCTGCGCGTCGCGCCCCAGTGCTGGGGCCGGAAAGGTTTGCCGGGAAGCTCGCGGCGTCCGGTGCTGGGGGCACCGCCCACGCCCTTCAGGCAGTGGGGGAGCATCGCAAGGCGGAGCATCGCCCGCGTACTGGATGTACTCGGGTGATGCGACAACGCGGCGAGGTGCCGTGCCGGGCGTCGCGACAGGGCGGACGTTGCCTGTCGGGGCACTAGGTGCACCACCACAGGAAGCGGTCGCAGGTGTGGCGCGTCGGGGTGGGTGTCGGGTCCGGCTGAGGGGGCGGCGGGGCGGGGTCGCTCGCCGGGGGATCCGCCGGCTGGGGTGCCTCCGGAGTCGCGGGATCCGGTGCGCCCGGCCGGTCCGCGCTCCCGCCCGTATCGTTCTGCGCCGTCGCCTCGGCCGGCTGCCGGGGGCTGGTCGTGTCACTCGCGTCCGGTTTCGGTTTCCCGTCCTCCGCGGAGGCGGAGGGCGAGGCCGACTTCGAGGCGTCCGGCGTGGACGTGCCCGTGGCGCTCCCCGGCGCGCCGTCGGCCGGCCCGGCCGACTCGCCGGCGCCCGAGGGGGACGCGTCGTCCTCTCCCACGTCGTCGCCGACCGCGGCCGGCTCCTGGCTGGAGAAGCCCGGCAGGCCCGGCGCGTCGACGCCGAGTTCGGCGAAGCTCAGACCGCCGCCCGCCAGGACGAAGCCGACGGTTATCAACAGGACCCGGCGGCGGCGCCTGCGGTGGGCCGCGGCCTTGCGGTCCCGCCGGCTCGCACCCCGGCCCCCCGGGTCCTCGGCGTCGTCCTCGACGTCCTCGACGTCCTCGACGTGCCGATCGTCCGCCTCGCCGTCGTCCCCGGCCACGGCCGCTCCGCCCCGGCCACGGCCGCGTGAGCGGCGCCGCCCCGCCCGCCCCTCGGGCTCGGCAGGGTCGTCGTCCTCGTCGTCCCCAGCGCGCTCGGCGCGCCCCTCGTCGGGATGGACCTCGCCGCTCTCCTGCGGGACTTGGGAAGCAGGCGGCTTCGCGCTCGCCCCCGGGTCGTCCGCGTACGCGGGAAGCGTCTCCACTGGGTTGCCGCACCCCGGGCAGGCGAGGGCGCCGTTGAGGTGCCGTCGGCACGGGTGGCAGTAGTTCATGACGCGGGAAGAGTAAGTTCCGGATGGCCGCGGTTCCTAGGCACCCCTGTGAAGGTTCTGTGCGGGATCGAAAAAGTGACCGACAGGCTCGCCGAAACCGTTATCTGTCGGACCCATTGACACCCTCGCCACCCCCTCCCTACTGTCGCGCCAGCATTTCGAACGACTGACGAAATCTCGAACAATGACAGCGATGTCGAGCAGCTGAGGGGCGGGCGCCGTGCGCATCACCGGAATCAGCACCCATGTGGTCGGGACGCCGTGGCGCAACCTGACCTACGTCCAGGTGCACACCGACGAGGGCGTCACGGGGGTCGGCGAGACCCGGATGCTGGGCCACACCGACGCTCTGATCGGCTACTTGAGGGAGGCCGAGGCCAACCACATCCTCGGCTCGGACCCGTTCGCCGCCGAGGACCTCGTCCGCCGGATGAAGTACGGCGACTTCGGCCGCGCGGGTGAGATCGTGATGTCCGGCATCGCGGTCGTCGAGATGGCCTGCTGGGACATCAAGGGCAAGGCGCTCGGCGTCCCCGTGTGGCAGCTGCTCGGCGGCAAGGTCACCGACCGGGTGAAGGCGTACGCCAACGGCTGGTACACCACCGAGCGCACCCCGGAGGCGTACCACAAGGCCGCGCAGGGGGTCGTGGAGCGCGGTTACCGGGCGCTCAAGATCGACCCTTTCGGCACCGGGCACTTCGAACTCGACCACGAGGGGACCCTGTACGCCGTCTCGCTCATCGAGGCCGTACGGGACGCCATCGGCCCGGACGCGGAGCTGATGCTGGAGATGCACGGCCGCTTCTCCCCCGCCACCGCCGTCCGGCTGGCCAGGGAGATGGCACCCTTCGCCCCGGCCTGGCTGGAGGAGCCGGTGCCGCCGGAGAACCTGAAGGCGCTGCGGAAGGTCGCCGCCAAGGTCGACATCCCGGTCGCCACCGGCGAGCGCATCCACGACCGGATCGAGTTCCGCGAGCTCTTCGACGACCAGTCCGCCGACATCATCCAGCCGGACGTCGGCCACATCGGCGGCATCTGGGAGACCCGGAAGCTGGCCGCGACCGCCGAGACGCACTACATGCTCGTCGCCCCGCACAACGTCGGCGGGTCCGTGCTCACCGCCGCCTCGCTCCAAGTGGGCTTCACCACACCGAACTTCAAGATCCTGGAGCACTTCAACGACTTCGCGGACGCGGAGATCAAGAAGGTGGTCAGGGGCGCGCCCCGGGTGGACCCGGAGGACGGCTGCTTCCACCTCTCCGACGCGCCCGGGCTCGGCGTCGAGCTGGATGTCGACGCGGCGGCCGAATTCCCCCAGCAGCAGGCCCGGTTCGACCTGTGGGCCGAGGGCTGGGAGCAGCGCAGGCCGAAGGGGACGAAGTGAGCACCGAGGTCGTCGTCGAGGCCCCGGGCACGCACCGGATCGCCGGACACACACCGCGCGACCCGGGTCCGGGCGAGGCGCTGGTCGCCGTGCACGCCGTGGGGATCTGCGGCAGCGACCGCGAGGTGTACCAGGGCAACCGGCCCGAGGGGTACGTCCGTTACCCGCTGACGCCGGGCCACGAGTGGTCCGGGACGGTCCGGGGGGTGGGCGCCGGGGTGCCCGGCGGTCTCGTGGGCCGCAAGGTGGTCGGCGAGGGTTTCCGCAACTGCCAGGTGTGCGACCGCTGCCACGCGGGCGAGACGACGCTGTGCACGGCGGGGTACGAGGAGACCGGCTTCACCCGGCCCGGCGCGATGGCCACCACGCTGACGCTGCCGGCCCGGCTGCTGCACGTGCTGCCCGAGGACGCCGACCTCACCGCCGCCGCGCTGCTGGAGCCGGCCGCCTGTGTCGCGGCCGCCGCGCTGAAGGCGGACGCCCGGCCGGGCGAGCGGGTCGCCGTGGTCGGCACCGGCACGCTCGGGATGTTCGCCGCGCAGTTCCTCAAGGCCGTCTCCCCGGCCGAGCTGCTGGTCGTCGGCACGCGCGACGACCGTGCGGCCCTGGCCCGGCGGTTCGGCGCCACCGGCTTCTCCACCAAGGACGGGCTGCTGCCCGGCGGCTTCGACGTGGTGATCGAGACGGCCGGGTCGGCGGACGCGGCGCGTACCGCCACCGCGCTGCTCAGACGCGGTGGGCGGCTGGTCCTGACGGGCATCCCGGCACCGGGCGCCGAGGGGCTGGACCCGACCGACCTGGTCGTACGGCAGTTGGAGGTGCACACCGTCTTCGGGGCGCCGCCGCACGCGTGGGCGCACACGGTGCGGATGTTCGCGGCCGGGCTGCTCGATCCGCTCCCGCTCGTCACCCACGAGCTCCCGCTCACCGAGTTCTCGCGCGCCGTCGACCTGGTGGGGGCGGGCGATCCGAAGGTGGGCAAGGTGCTGCTCCGCCCGTGACCCGTGTGCCGCCCACGGCGTGATCCGAGGACGCCGCGAGCGGCACCCCGGGCCCGGCTCACCGCCGGTCCCGTGCACGGCCCCTCACACCCGGTGCCACGAACCTTGTCCGAGATACCGAACACGAAGGACAGCCTGTGACCGACGCTTCCGCCACGGCCGCCCGCAGGCCCGGTGAGCAGGAGCTCACCGCACTGGGCCTGGGCGCCCCCGCCCTCGACCCCGCCGACGCCTCGCCCCACGCCTTCCCGGACGGCGGCCGCTGGCGCACCGAGATCCCCTCGTGCGAGGGCCCGGAGGCGCTGGCGGTGGTCCTCGACGAGGCCGCACGGCTCGATGTGCCGGTCCACCGGATCAGCCAGGGCAGCGGCGTGTGGATGCTGACCGACGCCGAGATCACCGAGATGGTCGACGCCAGTACCGCACACGACGTCGAACTGTGCCTGTTCACCGGCCCGCGCGGCACCTGGGACACCGGCGGCTCGGTGCGCTCCGACTCGCGCGGGGCGGGGCTGCGCGCCCGGGGCCACGACGCGGTCGCCGGGTGCGTCGAAGACGCCGTACGGGCCACGGAGCTGGGCGTGCGCTGTCTGCTGGTGGCCGACGAGGGGGTGCTGTGGACGCTGCACCGGGCCCGTACGACGGGCCTGATCGCGGCCGACACCACCCTGAAGGTGTCCGCGCTGATCGGCCCGGTGAACCCGGCGTCGTACGCCGTCTTCGAGCGGCTGGGCGCCGACTCCGTGAACGTGCCCAGCGATCTGACGCTCGACCACCTCACCGAGATCCGGCGGGTGTCGGGCGCCCCCATGGACATGTACATCGAGGCGCCCGATGATCTCGGCGGCTATGTGCGAATGTACGAGGTCGCCGAGCTGATCCGGCGCGGCGCGCCGCTCTATCTGAAGTTCGGCCTGTCCAAGGCGCCCGGCATCTACCCGTACGGACACCACCTGCGGGAGCTCACCCTGGCCACCGCCCGGGAACGGGTGCGGCGCGGCCGGCTCGCCCTGGACCTGCTCGCCCGCCACGGCGCCGCCGGTGACATGGCACCGCTCGGCTCCCGGCTGCCGGGCCCGCTCCACCGCTTCCCCACCGGCGCCTGACGGACGCCGCGAGCACCTCCCCACGCCCCACACCGACCAGACGGACAAGGACTGATCACCATGCGCAACCGCAGAGCCGCCCTCGCCGCCACGGCCGCAGCCGCGTCCCTCGCCCTGACCCTCTCCGCCTGCGGGCAGAACAGCGAGGGCGGCAGCAAGGAGAAGTCGGGCAGCACCAAGGGCGCCACCATCGGCATCGCGATGCCGACGAAGTCCTCCGAGCGGTGGATCTCCGACGGCGACAACGTCGTCAAGGACCTCCAGGCCAAGGGCTACCGGACCAAGCTGGTCTTCGGCGAGGACAACCCCGACACCCAGGTCTCCCAGATCGAGAACCTGATCACCCAGGGCGTCAAGGGCCTGATCGTCGCCGCCATCGACAACAAGTCGCTGAACAACGTGCTCCAGGAAGCGGCGGACGCGGGCATCCCGGTCATCGCCTACGACCGGCTGATCCTCGGCACGGAGCACGTCGACTACTACGCCTCCTTCGACAACGAGAAGGTCGGCCGGCTCCAGGCCGGCTACATCGTCGACAAGCTCGGCCTGAAGGACGGCAAGGGCCCGTTCAACATCGAGCTGTTCGCCGGCTCCAACGACGACAACAACACCAAGTACTTCTTCAACGGCGCGATGAGCGTCCTGAAGCCGTACCTGGACAGCGGCAAGCTGAAGGTGAGGTCCGGCCAGACGCAGCTCACCAAGGTCACCACCCTGCGCTGGGACGGCGCGACCGCGCAGCGGCGCATGGACGACATCCTCACCTCCTCCTACAAGAGCGGCCGGGTCGACGCGGTGCTCTCGCCCTACGACGGCATATCCATCGGCATCCTCTCGGCGCTGAAATCGGACGGCTACGGCTCGGGGAGCAAGCCGCTGCCCGTCGTCACCGGTCAGGACGCCGAGCTGGCCTCGGTGAAGTCGATCATCGCGGGCGAGCAGACGCAGACCGTCTACAAGGACACCCGCAAGCTCGCCGAGGTGGCCTCGGCGATGGTCGACGACTCGCTGAAGGGCAAGAAGCCTGAGGTCAACGACACCAAGACCTACGACAACGGCTCGAAGGTGGTGCCCGCCTACCTGCTGCAACCGGTGAGCGTCGACAAGAGCAACTACGAGGAGGTCCTGGTCAAGGGCGGCTACTACACCGACGCCGAGCTGAACAAGTAGCCGGGGAAGCGACCGCCGCATCCACCGACCCCAACCGACTGGAAGGCACGACCATGGCGGGACCCGTCCTGGAAATGCGCTCGATCGGCAAGACCTTTCCCGGTGTCAAGGCGCTGTCGGACGTCACGCTGACGGTTCGCCGGGGCGAGGTGCACGCCATCTGCGGGGAGAACGGCGCCGGCAAGTCCACCCTGATGAAGGTGCTCTCCGGCGTCCATCCGCACGGGAGTTACGAGGGCGAGATCCTCTTCGAGCAGGAGGTCTGCCGCTTCAAGGACATCCGGGCCAGCGAGCGGCGCGGCATCGTCATCATCCATCAGGAGCTGGCGCTGGTGCCGTACCTGTCCATCGCGGAGAACATCTTCCTCGGCAACGAACACGCCACGCGCGGGTTCATCAACTGGAACGACACCCTCCGGCACGCCACCGCACTGCTGCGCCGCGTCGGCCTCGACGAGCACCCCGAGACCCGGGTCGCCGACATCGGTGTCGGCAAGCAGCAGCTCGTGGAGATCGCCAAGGCGCTGTCGAAGTCCGTGAAGCTGCTCATCCTGGACGAGCCGACGGCGGCCCTGAACGACGAGGACAGCGGCAAACTCCTGCGCCTGATCCTTGAGTTGAAGGACCAGGGCATCACCTCGATCATCATCTCCCACAAGCTCAACGAGATTCGCCAGGTCGCCGACTCGGTGACGATCCTGCGCGACGGCCGCACCATCGAGACCCTGGACGTGAAGGCGGCCGGCACCACCGAGGAGCGGATCATCGCCGGCATGGTCGGCCGCGACCTCGACCACCGCTTCCCCGAACGCACCCCGCACCCGACCCGGGAAGACGCGGCCCCGGCCCTGGAGATCCGGGGCTGGACCGTGTTCCACCCGCTCGACCGGCAGCGCCGGGTCGTCGACGACGTGTCGGTCCGGGTGCGGCGCGGCGAGATCGTCGGCATCGCGGGCCTGATGGGCGCCGGCCGCACCGAGCTGGCGATGAGTGTCTTCGGCCGCACCTACGGCCGGTACGCGGCCGGCACGGTCCTCAAGGACGGCCGGGAGATCCGCACCAGGACCGTCGCGGAGGCGGTCGGGCACGGCATCGCCTACGTCACCGAGGACCGCAAACACTACGGCCTGAACCTCATGGACACCGTCCACCGGAACATCTCGCTGACCGCGCTGCGCAAGGTGGCCCGGCGGGGCGTGGTGGACGAGCACGAGGAACGGCAGGTCGCCGAGGAATTCCGCACGTCCATGAACATCAAGGCGCCGACCGTCTTCGAGCCGGTGGGCAGACTGTCCGGCGGCAACCAGCAGAAGGTCGTCCTCAGCAAGTGGATCTTCGCCGGTCCGGACGTGCTGATCCTCGACGAGCCCACGCGTGGCATCGACGTGGGCGCCAAGTACGAGATCTACACGGTCATCAACCAGTTGGCCGCCCAGGGCAAGGCGGTCGTCTTCATCTCCTCCGAACTGCCGGAACTGCTGGGCATGTGCGACCGCATCTACACGATGGCCGCGGGGCGGCTGACCGGTGAGGTGCCGCGGGCGGAGGCCACCCAGGAAGTGCTGATGCGCCACATGACGAAGAACACGAAGGACGAAGAGGTGACGGGATGAGCACGGACGTGACCGCGCAGACTCCGGCCCCCGCGCCACCGGAGCGCGGCGCGGCGGCCACCGGCCGCGGTCTGCTCGGGCTGGTGCTGAACGGCCTGCGCCGCAACATGCGGCAGTACGGCATGCTGATCGCGCTCGGGCTGATCGTCGTCCTGTTCGAGATCTGGACCGGAGGGGACCTGCTGCTGCCGCGCAACGTCTCCAACCTGGTGCTCCAGAACAGCTACATCCTGATCCTGGCCATCGGCATGATGATGGTGATCATCGCGGGCCACATCGACCTGTCGGTCGGCTCGCTGACCGCGTTCGTCGGGGCGGTGGCGGCGGCCCTGACGGTCAGCCACCAGGTGCCGTGGCCGGCGGCGGTGGGCCTGTGCCTGCTGGTGGGGGCGGCCGCGGGCTCGCTGCAGGGATTCATGATCGCCTATCTGGGCATACCGTCGTTCATCGTCACCCTCGCCGGGATGCTGCTCTTCCGCGGACTGACGGAGATCCTGCTCAAGGGCCAGACCCTCGGCCCGTTCCCGGGCGGGCTGCAGAAGATGGGCAACGGCTTCCTGCCCGAAGTCGGGCCGAGCACCAACTACCACAACCTCACCCTGCTCCTCGGCCTCGTCCTGATCGCCTCCGTGGTGTGGCAGGAGGTGCGCGACCGGCGCCGGCAGCAGGAGTTCTCCCTCGACGTGCTGCCCGCGCGGCTGTTCGCGCTCAAGCTCGTCGCCCTCGTCGCCGCCGTCCTGGTCGTCACGCTGCTGCTCGCCAGCTACAAGGGCGCGCCGATCGTGCTGATCGTCCTCGGCGTGCTGGTGGTCGGCTACGGCTATGTGATGCGCAACGCCGTCTTCGGCCGCCACATCTACGCCATCGGTGGCAACCTGCCCGCCGCGAAGCTGTCCGGCGTCAAGGACAGGAGGGTCACCTTCCAGGTGTTCCTGAACATGGGCGTGCTCGCGGCCCTGGCGGGACTGGTGGTGGCCGCCCGCCTGAACGCGGCCTCTCCGAAGGCCGGCGTGAACTACGAACTGGAGGCCATCGCCTCGTCGTTCATCGGTGGCGCGTCCATGAGCGGCGGGGTCGGAACCGTGCTCGGCGCGATCATCGGCGGGCTCGTCCTCGGCGTGCTGAACAACGGCATGAACCTGCTCAGCGTCGGCACCGACTGGCAGCAGGTCATCAAGGGGCTGGCGCTGCTGGCGGCGGTCGGGTTCGACGTGTGGAACAAGCGCAGGTCCGGTTCCTAGACCGACTCGCGCCGCACCCGCGCGGGGCCGCGGTTACCCGGAAATCACACTTCCCACACATGACTTGAACAGCGCCGCCTCCGTCTCCGTATCCATGAGTGGCCCGCGCTCCCCCCGCGCGGGCCACCCCAGAACGACGGACCCGGCCGCCCCCACCGGGCCCGCCCCATAGGGAGGTTCCATGGCCGACAACGTCACCTCGCTGTTCCGCAGCACCGCGGCGCACAGTCCGTCGATGGCGGCGCTGACGCGGGAGGGCGGCGACGGGGCCGGTCCGGTGGACTTCTGCATTCCGTGCAACCCCTACTTCCCCACGCCGGACATGTTCCAGGACATGGCGGCACGGTTGCGTGAGATCGTCACGTACTACCCGTCCAGCGCCGACACGATCACGGCCGAGCTGTGCGACCTGCTCCAACTGCCGCCGCAGTGCGTGGCGATGGGCAATGGCTCGACCGAGCTGATCACCTGGATCGACCACCTGCTGGTGCGCGAGTCCCTGGCCGTCCCCGTCCCCACCTTCGGCCGCTGGACCGACCAGCCGATGGAGACCGGCAAGCGGGTCGACATGTTCCCGCTCCAGGAGTCCAGCGGGTTCGCCCTGGACCTGGCGCAGTACGCCGAGTTCATCCGGGCGCGGGGGACCAGGGTCGCCGTGGTCTGCAACCCCAACAACCCCGACGGTGGCTTCGTGCCCAAGCACGCCCTGATGCAGTTCATGGACTCCCTGGCCGACCTGGACCTGGTGGTGATCGACGAGTCGTTCCTGGAGTTCGCCGACGCCGAGGCCGAGCCGAGCGTGGTGCAGGAGGCGATGCTGCGCCCGAACGTGGTCGTGCTGCGCAGCCTGGGCAAGAACTTCGGCCTGCACGGCATCCGCTTCGGGTACCTGGTCGCCAATCCGGCGCTGGCGGGCAAGGTGCGCTCGATGCTGCCGAAGTGGAACCTCAACTCCTTCGCCGAGCACGTGGTGTTCATGCTCAAGGAGCACGGCGCGGAGTACCGGCAGAGCCTTCAGCAGGTGCGTCGCGACCGGATGGAGATGGCCGCCCATCTCTCGGCGCTGCCCGGTCTGACGGTCTACCCGTCCCAGGGCAACTTCCTCTTCGTGCGCCTTCCCGTGGGCGCCGAGGGCACCGTGGTCCGGGACCGGCTGCTCACCGAGCACCGGATCCTGGTCCGCGAGTGCGGCAACAAGATCGGCTCCTCCAGCCGCTTCCTGCGGCTCGTGGTGCGCCCCGAGGTGGACGTGCGTCGTCTCGTGTCCGCCTTGGAACAGGTGCTCTACGGCAGCAGGAAGGGAGCCACCGTACCCGAGTTGGGGACAGGGACCAACTACAGCTCGGGGACGGCGGCGGTGGACCGACTGGTCAGCGAGACCAACGGGGGCGGACTGCGGATGCCGCCCGCCGTGGCAGCGGCCGTGGCGGGCCCCGCCCAGGTAATCGCCGCCGCCCCGGCAATGGCGGTCCCGGGAATGGCCGCCCCGGCCGCCGGCAGCGCGATGCCGCTCCCCGCCACGGCGGCCGCGCCCCCCGGCGCGCCCCTGCCGCAGGCCCCGATGCGGCCGCCGGCACCGGCGGCGCAACAGGCTCCGGCCCCGGCACCCGGACCGACCCCGCCGGGCGTCCCCGCCCGCGGCGGCCTCACCGCCGCCCAGGTACGCGGCATGACCGCCCCACCCCCCGCCGCCCCCGACCTCACCCCCGCCCCGGCAGCCGGCTGGCCCAGCCCCCAGAACTGGCCCAACGCCGCAGGCATGAACCAGGCCGGATAGCTGCGGAGCCGGGACGCCCCCGCAACCCCGCCGGGCCCGGACCCACCGGGCGACCCCAACCGCGGCGGCCTCACCACCGACCAAGTCCGCGGCGGCATCCCCCACCCGCCTCACCCCCGCCCCGGCAGCCGGCTGGCCCCGCCCCCAGAACTGGCCCAACGCCGCAGGCACCCGGCTCGCCACGGCAGCCAGCCGGCCCAGCGCCCGGCGCGCGGCAGGCATGAGCCGGGCGGGGTAGCAACGCGGCCGACCGGGGCCGGAGCCGGCCACGGACGCGGACCGGGGCCCGCGTCGAGCGAGCCGGCGCCGCCCCCGGCGGGCTCGTCCCGGCGCCCGCTCCGGTTGCCGGGGCCGGCCGCGGCGGCCTCGCCGCCGGTCGAACGCGCGGCACGATCGCCCCGGTCTGAGCCTGCCCCCCGGCCGCCGGGCGGCCGGACGCGGCGGGCGTGGGACAGGGCGGACTGGGCCCGGGGGCGCCTCCGTCGCAGGGGCTTCGGCGCGGCTGGGGCAGGGGTGTCTTCGCTGCAGGGGAGCCCGTGCGGCGCCACGTGGCCGTGCCGAGTTGCGTGGGTGTGCGTGGGGCCGGTGTGTTCCGTGGAGAATGGCGGGACCCGCGACCCGTAAGATCGCCCCGGAGGCACACCCTTGGCGCTCAGCAGACGTTCATTCAGCGCCCTCGCGGGCACCGCCGCGCTCGGGCTGGCCCTGGGCGGCAGTGGTGGCCCGGGGGCCCCGTCGGCCTTCGCCGCGCGTTCCGTGCCCACGGGCCCGCCGCCGCCCCCGCCGAGCGCCGACGGACGGCGGCACAGCGTCGGTTTCGACTCCTACTCGCTGCTCGTCGACGGCCGGCGGCTGGTGCTGTGGTCGGGCGAGATGCACCCTTTCCGGCTGCCGAGCCCGGCGCTGTGGCGGGACGTGCTCCAGAAGATGCGCGCGTACGGGTTCAACGCCGTCAGCGTCTACGTGGCCTGGAACTACCACTCCCCCGCCCCGGGCCGGTACGACTTCACCGGGGTACGGGATCTGGACCTGTTCCTGCGCACGGCGGCCGAGACCGGCCTCTACGTCATCCTGCGCCCCGGCCCCTACATCAACGCCGAGGTCGACGGCGGCGGCTTCCCCGGCTGGCTGACCTGCACCAAGGGCACCGCGCGGACCGCGGACCCGACGTACCTGAGGCACGTCGACGAGTGGCTGAGCCGCGTCGACGCCATCGCCGCCCGGCACCTGTTCACCCGGGGCGGGGGCACGGTCCTGCTCTACCAGATCGAGAACGAGTACGACACCCACGTGGACGAGCCGACCGGGCGCGCCTACATGTCCCACCTGTACAAGAAGGTGCGCGCCGACGGCATCGACGTCCCCCTCTTCCACAACGACAAGGGCAGGAACGGCCACTGGACCCCCGGCTCGTTCGACACCGGCGGTGAGAAGCGGGGCTGGCTGTACGGGTTCGACGGGTACCCCTCGCCGTCCCAGACCCCGCCCGACTGGGGGCGCTTCGGCGGCGGCGGGAGGACCGGCGGGGCGAGCGCCAGTCCCCGTACACCCGGGTTCATGCCGGAGTCCGGCGGCGGCTGGTTCGATCCGTGGGGCGGTGCCTGGTCCAAGGGCAAGGGGTACGCGGAGTCGCGGCGCACCCGGGACGCGGCGTACGAGCGGCGCTTCTACCTGACCCACCTCGCCAACGGCATCACCGTCCACAACGTGTACATGGCCTTCGGCGGCACCTCCTGGGGCTGGCTGCCCGCGCCGGTCGTCTACACGTCGTACGACTACGGGGCGGCGCTCGACGAGGGCCGCCGGCCCACCGACAAGCTGGTGCCGATGCACCAGATCGGGCACATGCTCCAGCGCGTCCCCGACTTCGCCCGGCTGGACCGCGCGGCCGATGTGAAGGTGCGCGGGCTGAAGACGTACCACCTGAAGAACCCGGACACCGGCGCGCACGTCTACGTCCTGCGCAACGACGGCGCGCAGGAGGTCTCCTCGACGCTGCGCGCGGCCGGCGCCGACCTGCCGGTGACCGTGCCGGCCCGGGACGCCCGGCTGATGGTGACCGGACTGACGCTGGGGCAGGGGAAGGTGCGGTACTCCACCGCGCAGCCGATGCTGTTCCTCACCGCCGGACGGCAGGACGTCGCCGTGTTCTGCGGACGGCAGGGCGAACTGGCGCGCGTGGCGCTGGAGGCCGCTGAGGAGCCGCTCGTCACCCGGCTGAGCCAGCAGGCCGCGTACGCCTACGACCGGGGCCTGCTGCGCCTGACCGTCCCGCTCGGCGCCGGCGGGCTGATCGGGGTCCGGGTGGAGGGCGACGGGAACGGCCGCCCGCTGCTGCTGCTCTTCGCCGACGAGGCGACCTCGATGCGCCTGTGGCCGTACGACACCCCGTCGGGCTCCGTGCTGGTCCACGGCCCCGCGCTGCTGCGCACCGCCACCGTGCGCGGCTCCACGGTGCACCTCACCGGCGACACCGTCGGGGAGACCGGTCTGGAGATGTGGGGGCCGCGCGGCATCGACGGAGTGACGTGGAACGGCCGCGCGGTGCCGGTGTCGGCCACCGGCTCGGAGAGCGTGCGGGCCGGGGCACCGCTGCCGGGCGTGCCCGAGGTGACGCTGCCCGCGCTCGGCGGCTGGCGGATGCGCGCCGAGAACCCCGAGTCCGGGCCGGGCTTCGACGACTCGGCGTGGAAGGCGGCCGACCGGACGTCCTCGTACAGCACGACCCCCGTGCCGAAGGGGCAGCCGGTGCTGTTCGCCGACGACTACGGCTTCCACTACGGGGACGTCTGGTACCGCGGCACGTTCACGGGCGCCGCCGGCATCGAATCGGTCTCCCTCTCCTACAGCGCCGGCACGCAGGGGCTGCTGATGGCCTGGCTGGACGGTGAGCCGCTGGGCACCCACCGGCTGCCGGTGCCCGACAACAGCACGATCCGGCAGGGCACTTGGTCGGGCACGGCGGTGTTCCCCGTGGGCGAGGCGCGGCGCGGGTCCGGCCGGCATGTGCTGTCGGTCCTGGTGCGCCGGATGCAGCACGACCAGGACGGCGCCGCTCGCGACACGCACAAGGCGGCGCGCGGTCTGACGGCGGTCACCTTCAAGGGGGGCGCGCCGAAGGTGCGGTGGCGGATCCAGGGCGAGGCCGCGCCGGACCCGGTGCGCGGGCCCCTGAACAACGGCGGCTTGTACGGGGAGCGCGAGGGCTGGCACCTGCCGGGGTTCGCGGACGGCGGCTGGGAGCCGGTGACGTTTCCGCGCGGGGCGCGGCGGCAGGGCGTGACCTGGTACCGGACCACGTTCCGGCTGGCCGTGGAGCAGGGCGTGGACGCCTCGATCGGGCTCACCCTGGACGACGACCGGTACCGCTCCTACCGGGCGCAGATCTTCCTCAACGGCTGGAACATGGGCCAGTACATCAACGATGTGGGTCCGCAGCACACGTTCGTCCTGCCGAACGGGATCCTGCGCACACGGGGCACCAACACCCTTGCTCTGGCGGTGCTGTCGGAGTTCACCACACTGTCGGGCCCAGGGCAGGTACGGCTGGCACTGCTGGGCGCGGCGGCCGGCGGGGTGCCGGTGACGCCGCTGCCCTCGCCGGGGCGGTGACCGGACGGGGCGGTGACCGGCCCTGGCGGGCGCCCATCGCGCGGAAGGCGGCGGTCGTTTCCGGTCGCACAACGGTCGCCGGATCGCATGACGCGGGCAACTCCGGCCGCGTACGCTCGGACGGCCCCCGTGACGGGGGGCCGGAAGGGGTGTGGCGATGGACTCAGCGGGCGGGCCGGTCCGCCTCGCCCTGGACCCCGCCGTCCTCGCCGGGCAGTCCTCCGTCTCCTTCTGGATCGCGGCCGCCGTGCTCACCGCGGCCCTGATGATCAAACTGCCCACGATCATCCGGCTGTGGCAGGACCCGATGCTGCGCGCGGTCGGCGGGCTGCTGCTGCTCGCCTGCGCGGTGTTCGTGTTCGTGGCGCCCTCGACGATCCACTGGACCAACCGGGTCACGGGCGTGCCGAACATCTCGGCGCCCTGGGTGTATTCGCTGCTCACCGCGTTCTGCGCGGCTTGCCTGGTGCTGATCACCGCCTGGCGGGCCGGGCTGTCCGACCGGTCGGCGGCGACCCGGCGCGCCATCCGCCGGGTGGTGTCGGTCTACTCGGCGGTGATCGTCGCCCTGTGGGTGCTGTTCGCCCTGGCCGACGTGCCCGTGGAGCGGCTGCGGGACCTGGACACGTACTACGCCGGCACCCCGTTCATGCGCGAGGAAGTCCTGCTCTACCTGGGCGCCCACGCCGTCGCCGCCTTCGTCACGTCCCGGGTGATCTGGAACTGGGTCCGCACCGAGGGTCTTGACGTGTGGCTGCGCTGCGGGCTGAAGTCCCTGGGCGTCGGCTACGGCCTGAACCTGATCTTCGACGCCGCCAAACTGACGGCCGTGGCGGCCCGTTGGACCGGGCACGACCTGGACTGGCTGAGCACGGACGTGGCGCCGCCCGTCGCCTGCGTGTCGGCGATCCTGATCGCGGTGGGTTTCATCCTCCCGCACGCCGGCCAGTACCTGCACGACCGCTGGCACGTCCGGCTCGCCCACCGCGAACTGCGGCCCCTGTACCTGCTGATGCGGACCGTCGACGGCGGCGGCCGCCCGGCGTCACTGCCGTGGGGCGGTCCGGACCTCAGGCTGACCCGGCGGGAGACGTTCATCCGCGATGTGCTGCTGGCGCTGGCCCGCCGCATCGACCAGGAACTGCGCCGGCGGGCCTACCAGGCCGCGCTGGACATGGGGTTCGCGCCGGAGGCGGCCAAGCCGCTGGCCGCCGCGGTGGCGGTGCTGGACGCCGTGGAGAGGCGGGAGGACGCGCCGCGGGACGACACCGAAGGCGAGCGCGACACCACGGAGCTGCTGCGGGAGATCGGCGCGGTCTCCCGGGCCCTGCGCGACCCCGACCGTATCGCGGCGGTACGGCTCAGGGCCGCCGCGCCGGCAGGGAGCGTACCCGTCCATGAGTGACACGAGTGATCTGTTCATGAGTCAAGTGAGCGAGGAGAGAAGGACCTTCCGCCACGGCGGGCGGCCCGGGGATGATGAGGGCAGGCCTGGGAGATGCACGGGGGAACATGGTGCGTAGGAAGAGGGAGATGCGGCGGCTCGCCGACGCGCTCATCGACCCGATCCAGGTGCCGGTGCCCGCCGACCCGGAGGTGCTGCTGGCCGCGCTCGTCGACTCCGTCAGCGCCTGGCGGGGCCGCCGGGTCGTGGTCCGGCGGGAGGTGTTCCCGCCGCACACCGCCAGCGGGCTGTGGCTGGAGGGCGAAACCCAGGACGTGGTCGTCGTCGACCAGCGGGCCGCCGTGTGGCACCAGTTAGTGATCTTCTGCCACGAGGTGTGGCACATGAGCCGGCGGCAGGGCGATGCCGCGCCGGCCGCCGGCCCGCCCCGGCCGGTCGCGGCGCGCACCGACTTCAGCCTGGCCGACGAGCAGGAGGCGGACCTGTTCGGCATGTTGATGGGCCGTCGGCTGCGGACCTGGCTGGAGGCGCCGGTGGACCCGCGTGCGGAGGGCCCCGAGCACGGCCAGGACCTCGCGGGGCGGATCGGGGCGGCGCTCAACTACCGGGGGCACCGCGGAAGATGAGCGGCCTGGTCAACTACGTCAGCTGCGGTGTGCTGTGGCTGGGTCTGGCGGTGAAGGCGCCCGATCTGGCCCGCCACCGGAGCGATCCCTATCTGCGCGCGATCTGCGCGGTGCTGGGCCTGGGCGGCTTCTGCTTCCTGCTCGGGGCCCCGCCGACGGTCGGCGCGGTCAACCGGCTCAGCGGTGTGCCGAACCTCGCCGCGCCGCTGACGTACGCGACGATCACCGCCTACAGCGCGGCCTCCCAGGTCCTCGTCGTCCACTGGCGGGGCGGCGCGCGCGTGCACCGGGTGGCCCGGCGCTGGATCGTGGCCTACACGCTGGTGCTCGTCGGCATCGCCGCCATGTTCGCGCTCGGCGAGGCGCCGGTGGAGCGGCGCACCGACCTGGACACCTACTACGCGACGACGCCGTTCCTCGCCGAGATGATCGTGCTGTACCTGGTCGGGCATCTCTGCGCCGTCAGCGTCACCGCGGTGTCCGCGCTGCGCTGGGCGCGCGACGTGGCCGGCTGGCTGCGGGCGGGGCTGGTGGTCCTGGGGGTGGGGTCGCTGTGCGGCGCCGGGTACAGCGTGACCAAGCTCGTCGCCGTGGTCGCCCGCTGGTGCGGGCGGGACTGGTCGGGGCTGAGCACGAACGTCTCGCCGGCCGCCGCCGGACTGGGCGCGCTGCTGACGTCGGTGGGCATCCTGGTGCCGCTGGCCGGCCCCCGCCTCACCGAGTGGCGGCGGTCCCGGCTGGCGTACGCGCGGCTGGAACCGCTGGAGCGCGAGCTGGACGACCTGCTCACCCGCCGCTGCCTGCGGCTGCCGCGGCCCCGCTGGGCCACGCCCACCACACGGCTGATGTGGCGTCAGACCAGCATCCACAACGCGCTCAGCTATCTGGACGCGTCCTTCGACCGGTCCCTGTACGAGCGGACCCACGAGGCGGTGCTGGGGGCGACCGGTGACTCCGAGCGCGCCGAGGCCGCCGCGTGGGCGGCGGTCATCGCCGCCGCCGTGCGCGAGCCCGGCGGCCCGACGCCCGCCGAGGCGGGCCGCCTGACCGTCCGGGTACCGGGCCCGGCCGCCCTGATCCGCGTCGCGGACGCCCTGACCTCCCCGCCCGCCGTGACCACGCCCCGCATCCCCACGGGCCCGACCCCCACGAGCACCCCATGACCGCCGTCCGGGCGGCGCGACGACCGCCGCAGGAACTCCTCTTTCCAGCCGCGCCCGTGACGGCAAGGCTCTCGACGGCCCGCGGAACAACAGCACCGCCGCGCAGCCGGCAGGGGACGGCCCCGCGCCCGGGCCGTGCGTACCCGGCCGTCGCATCCGGGGCGGTCGACCGTGCGGCAGTCGCCTGCGGGACCGACGCGCGCCGCGCGACAACTCGGCGTCCCGGCCCGCGCGGGACCACCACGCGCGCGGCCGCCGCCCGCCGGACCGGTCCGCGTGCGGCCGGCCCGCACCCCGCGCTCGCGAGACGTGGGCGGAGGTGGCCGGGGTGAGTCTTGTCGTCTATCTGGCGGCCGGGATCTTCGGACTGTCCGCCACCGTGTTGCTGCGCCGGCCGCGTACCGCGGTGCGGAATCCGCTGACCGTGTCCACCTGCGCGGCGATCGTGCTCGGCTCGCTGGTGTTCGTCTGTTCGGCGCCGTTGACGCTGGCCACCGTCAACGAGCTCACCGGCATCCCCAACTTCGGTGCGCCGCTGACCTACGGGATGCTCTCCGCGTACAGCTGCTCGCTGCTCATCCTGCTGATCAACTGGCGGGGCGGCCCGCGTGAGCGGGTGCGGCGCACGGTGCTGCGCAGCATCGCCGTCTACGCCCCGCTGATCGTCGCCATCGTCGTGCTGTTCGCGCTCGGCGACCCCCGCACCGAGCGGCTCACCGACCTGGACACCTACTACGCCAACACGCCGTACCTGCGCGAGATGATCCTGCTCTACCTGCTCGGGCACAGCGCGGCGACCCTGGCGGCGTGCGCGCTGTGCGTCAAGTGGAGCCGCGAGGTCACCGGGCTGCTGCGGGCGGGGCTGCGGCTGATCCTGGCCGGCTCGGCGCTGGACGTGGTGGGCTTCCAGCTGACCAAGTACACGGCGGTCGCGGCCCGTTGGACGGGACACGACCTGGACGTGCTGTCCACGAAGGTCGCCCCGCCGATGGCCGCTCTCGCCGCGCTGCTGTGCTCGGCGGGCTTCGTGCTGCCCAGGCTGCTCCCGGCGGCCCTCGCCCAGGCGCGCGCCCTGCGCGACCACCGGCGGCTGGGCCCGCTGTGGTCGCGGGTGCGGTTCGGGTCCACCGCGCCCAAGCCGCCGAGCCCGTGGTGGCAGTTGCCGCTGGCCCGCCTGCAGTGGCGCGAGGTCTCCATCCACGACGCGCTGCTGGGCCTCGCCCCGTACTTCGACGACGCGGTCCGCGAACGTGCGCTGGCCGCCGCCCGGCGCGCGGGCCGCGGCGCTCACGAGGCGCGGATCGCGGCGGAGGCGGCGATGCTCGCCGACGCCGCGCGCCGCGCCGCCGCCCGCGAGGAGCCACTCACGGCGCCGAGCGGCTACCGCCTCCACGCCACGGAGGTGTCCGGAACCAGCGGTCTCGTGGAACTGGCGCAGGCGCTGGTCCGTACACCCTCCGAAACCGCCGTACGAGCAGGAACGGTGAGGACCACCCATGGCTGAGGCCATGACCGACTCCGAGGAGCCCCATGCCCCGTAGAGCTGTCGTCATCGGTGCCGGACTGGCCGGCATGCTGGCCGCGGCGGTGCTGTCCGACGTCGTGGACGAGGTGGTCGTACTGGACCGCGACGACCTGCCCGAGGGGCCGGAACACCGCAGAGGACTGCCGCAGGGGCGCCACGCCCATCTGCTCATGGCCGGCGGCCTGGCCGCCATGGAGGAGCTGATGCCGGGCGGGAGCATCCGGCAGCGGCTGCTGGCCGCGGGCGCCCGTGAGATACCGCTGGGCCACGGCCTGGTGGCCCTGACCCCCGAGGGCTGGCTGCGGCGCTGGCGACACGACGGGCCGCGGATGCTGAGCTGCACCCGCGCCCTGCTGGACTTCACGGTCCGCTCCACTGTCCTCGCCCACACCGGGACGGTGATCCGCAAGGCGCAGGCAGTCGGTCTGGCGGGCGACGCGCGGCGCGTGCGCGGTGTCCGCGTCGCCGCTTCCGGGACGGAGGAGGTGCTGGCCGCGGACTTCGTGGTCGACGCCAGCGGGCGCGGGACACGGGTGGTGACCTGGCTCGGCGAGCTCGGGATCTTCGGGGTGGGGGAGCGCGGCGTGGACGCCGGGCTCGTCAACGCCACCCGCGTGTACCGCACGCCCGCGGGGGCCGAGCAGTTCCCGCTGACGATGGTGCAGGCCGACCCGTACGCGGGCCGACCCGGCCGCAGCGGCATGGTGCTGCCGATCGAGGGCGACCGCTGGATGGTCAGCCTCGCCGGCACGCGCGGCGGTGAACCCCCGTCGGATCCGGAGGGGTTCCTGCGCTACGCCCTCGCCCTGCCGTCCCCACTGGTCGGCAGGCTCGTCTCCGGCGCCGAGCCCCTCACCGACGTGTACATCAGCCGCAGCACCAGCAATGCGCGCCGCTATCTGGAGAAACTGCCGCGGTGGCCGGAGGGCTTCGTGGCACTGGGCGACGCGGTGGCCACCTACAACCCGGGCTACGGGCAGGGCATGTCGGTGGCCGCGCTCGGTGTCCGGCTGCTGCGCGACGAACTGCGCCGCACCGGCCCGGACGCGCCGGGACTCGCCCGCCGGGTGCAGCGCGGCGCCGCCCGCCCGGTCGACGCGGCCTGGGCGGCCGCGGTCGGGCAGGACGTCTGGTACCCGGACAGCCGCGGCGCCCGGCCCGGCGCCGCCGACCGCCTGGTCACCGCCTACAGCCGCCGGCTGACGCGGGCGGCCACCGGCTCCTACCGTGCCGCGGCCGCCCTCTGGGAGGTGACCAGCCTGCGCAGCGGCCCGGAGCGCCTCCTCCGCCCGGACACCCTCCTCGACGTCCTGAACGGCCCGCTCCTGCCGCCGCTGGCGGGCCCGCCGCTGACTCCGGCCGAACGCAAGATCCTGGAGGGGCTGGACCGGACGAACTCCTGACCCGGCGCCACCGACGAGCCCCGGGCCGGGAGGGTGCCGGCCCCTGAAGTCAGCCCGCGAAGGCGGGCTGGGGCAGGCCCCGCCCCGCGTCGGGGACGACGAGGAGTGAGCCCGCCAGGGGGTGGGCGGCGGCCAGGCCCGTGCGGGCCGTGGTGACGTAGAGGTCGGTCAGGCCGGGGCCGGCGAAGGCGCAGGCCGTGGGGCGGGAGGTGGGGAGCGCGAGCACGCGGTCCAGAGTGCCGGCGGGGGTGTAGCGGCGGATCGCGGCGCCGTCCCACAGGGCCACCCAGACACAGCCGTCGGCATCGACCGTGAGGCCGTCAGGGAAGCCGGCGCCCTCCTCGACCTGGGCCAACGGTCGCCTGCCCGTGATCCGCCGGCCGTCGAAGTCGAAGACGTCGACACGGCGGGTCGGCGAGTCGACGTAGTACATCAGGCGGCCGTCGGGGCTCCAGGCGGTGCCGTTGCTCACCGTCACGGCGGGCAGCACCACCTCGGCCGTGCCGTCGCCGGTGAGGCGGGACAGGGTGCCGCCTCCCGGGGCCTCGTCGTAGCGCATGGTGCCGGCCCACAGGGAGCCGTCGGGTGCCACGGCGGCGTCGTTTCCACGCCGGCCGGGAGCCGGGTCGTGGTGCAGCCAGCGGAAGGCGTCGTCGGGGTCCACCAGACCCACACCGTCCCGGAGGTTGAGCACGAGCCCGCCGCCCGCGCGGGGTTTCGCCGCGCCCACGTGCTGCTCGGTCGTACGGACCGTGCACCGGCCCGACGAGGGGTCGTAGGCGTGCACCCGGGACGAGAGGATGTCGACCCAGAGCAACCGCCCGGCCGCCGCGTCCCAGGTCGGGCCCTCGCCCAGCTCCGCCCGCGCGGGGACGGCGACCTCGTAGCCCGTCATGCCCCGCCCCGGTGGCCGAGCCGCTCGGACAGCCCGGCAGCGCCCTGCGCGACGAGCAGCTCCAGCTCCGCCCGCCGCTCCTCGCTCCAGCGGATCATGGGCACCGAGATGGACAGGGCCGCGACCACCCGCCCCGTACGGTCGCGCACCGGCGCGGCCACACAGCTCACGTCCGGGTTGGACTCGCGGCTCTCCACCGCCACGCCCCGCCGCCGGACCTCGCCCAGGGCCTCGCGCAGCGTGGCCGGGTCGGTGATGCTGTTCGGCGTCATCGCGACCAGTTCGGCGTCGTCCGGGATGCGCGCGCCGAGCTCCTCCTCGGGCAGGGAGGCGAGCAGCATCTTGCCGACCGACGTGCAGTGCGCCGGGAGGCGGCGGCCGGCCGCGGAGACCATGCGCACCGCGTGCGTGGAGTCCACCTTGGCGATGTAGATGACGTCGGTGTCCTCCAGGATCGCCACGTGCACGGTCTCGTCGCAGGTCTCCGCGACCGAGCGGGCGACCGACTGGCCCTCGGCGGCGAGATCCAGCTGCTCCGCGTAGCGGCTGCCGAGCTGGTACGGGCGTACGCCCAGCCGGTAGCGTCCGGGCTGCCCGGTCACGGGGACGATGTACTGGCGGGCTGCGAGCGTGGTGACCAGCTCGTGCACCGTGGTGCGCGGCAGTCCCAGCCTGCGCACGATGTCGGGGGCGGAGAGCGTCCCGTCCCCGTCGAGGAAGAGCTCGAGTATGTCCAGAGCCCGGGTCACGGCAGGTACGAGGCGTCCCACGACCGGCCCCCTCCCTTGATTTGCGCCTGTGTGATCTGAGCCTGTTCGAAATCTCAAAAGGCGGTCGGCATGACGAACACAGGCTAGTCAGAGCGGAATGCGCGGGCAATGGGGGAAGGGCCGCGCGAGGTCGGGTTCGGGCGACGATGGACCGCATGACCACGCCCTCCGGAAAACGCCCCGCCGGCCCGTTCACCCCGCTGGACCTCCAGCTGGTGCTGCTGCGCCGCATGGCCGACCACAACCCGGACCTGGTGGAGGACGCCCTCCGTAGGCTGGGCGCCTCCCGCGCGCGGATGCGCGAGGCCAACAAGCGCTGGCAGGCGATGGCCCGCTCGCCCCGGGCCCGCTCGGCGGCGTCGCGCTACCGCTCGATCCTGGGCGAGGCCGAGTCGACGACCGCCCGCCGTATCGGCGATCTGGACTGCGAGGCGCGCAGGTGGCCCGTCCCGCTCTGGCCCGACCTGCGCCTGGAGGTACTGGTCGCCCCGGGCGGCCGGGTCTGGAACGAGTGGCTGGTACGCGCCGACGGGGCCGAGGGGCCCGACCTGCGGACCGTGGCCGATCTGACCCCCTGGTCCTGCACGGTCGACGAGGCCGCCCGCGCCTTCGCCCCGGCCCGCCCCCTGGAGGGCACCGCCCCGACCCGCTGGGGCCTGGCCTTCCGGGCCCCGGACGGCCAGGGCGTTCCCCGGGAGGTCGTGGCCGAGTTCACCTGGGGCCTGCTGCAACGCACGCGCGTGAGCGCGTAGCGGCTCAGCCCGCGGCGGCCAGGATCGCCCGCGTCACCGCCGCCACCGACTCCGGGTGCAGCCACAGGAACAGGTTCGGCTCCACCAACTCCAGCTCCATGAGCCGGGGTTCGCCGTCCTCGCCGTCCACCAGGTCGACCCGGGCGAAGAGCAGCTCGGGAGCGCCGGGCACGGCGGCCAACGCGCGTTCGGCGACCGCGAGTTCGGCCGGGGTCGGGGTCCAGGGCGCGATGCCCGGGTGGGCCGCCTTGCGCTCGTCGTAGGCGACGCCGGGGGCGAGGACGGCGCCCTTGCGGCCGGCGTGCAGCAGCCGTCCGCCGAAGAACTGGAGCGCCCGCTCCCCGCCCGCGTCGATGCGCCGCATGTACGGCTGCACCATGGCCGTGAGCCCTTCGGCGTGCATCCGCGCGAGCTGCCGTACGGCCGTGTCACGCTCGCCGGGCGCGTACCGGGCGGCGAACCGCGCGCCGGCCCCGGACGCCGGCTTGATCACGTACTCGTGGCCGTCGGGCAGGTCGGCCGGGTCCCCGGGTGCCAGGTACCGGGTCGGCACGACGGGCACGCCGGCCGCCCCGAGCTGCCCGAGGTACCGCTTGTCGACGTTCCACCGCACGACGTCGACGGGATTGGCCAGCCGCGTGGCCTTGGCGCACCGCTCGGCCCACTCCGTGAACTCCGCCACCCGCCAGCTGTAGTCCCAGGTCGACCGGATCACGGCGAGATCGAACCCGCCCCAGTCGGTCCCGGGGTCGTCCCACGCCACGGCCCGGGCCTCGGCCCCGGCCTCCGCCAGCGCCTCCACCAGGACCGGAAGGTCCCGGTCGTCGCTGATACCGGGCGCGGGCCGGCAGGTGACGAGCGCGATGCGGGGCACGGAGGGCCTCCATCCTCGTACAGGGCTTCGAACAGTGACGGGCCTCGCAGGCTAACAACCGCCCACGTCGGCGCGTACGGTCGCCCCTGGTGCGGGAACGTCGGCCACCGGACCCGGCCGGCCGGGGTGGCCGCCGTGCCCGGGGACGAACTGCCCGCAGCGCTCGAGGGGTTGGAGCGGCTCGACGTCGATGTGCGGGACGTGCGGCCACCGCCCTGGACGCGCCGGCCGAACGGTGGCCTGCGAAGGCCCTGCCCCGTCGGCCCCCTCGCGCGCCCAACCGGCGGCGAGGGCCGGTCCTGTGTCCTCCTGCGCCGCTTCTTACGCGCGGGAGCGCCGGAATGCACCCGTCCAGCGGCGACCCGCCCGGCCCCCTTGAACAGGCGCCCGCCGTGCCGCCCGAGCACGATGCCAGGGAGGCCTCCGCCCGGTGGCCGCCACGGTCCGCGCTCTCAGGAGGCTCCGCCATGTCCGCCACTCTGGAGCAGTTGCGCCGCTGCCACTTCGCCGTCGACCTGGGAGCGGCACGGACCCGTGTCTACGTCAAGGGCCCCGGACTCGTCGTCGACCAGCCCTCGGTCGCGGCCGTGAACACCCGTAACGGGGCCCTGATCGCGGTCGGGGAGTTCGCGGAGAGGATGACGGGCCGCACCCCCGCGTACATCCGGGTCGTCCGCCCGGTCTCCGGCGGCACGGTCGTCGACATCGAGATGGCGCAGCGCATGCTGCGGCACCTGCTCGGCGACGGGACGCGCCGCGCCCTGCGCCGCAAGGCGCCCCGGCTGCGGGCCGCCGCCTGCACCCCGCACGACGCCGATCCGCTCGCCCAGCGGGCCACGATCGAGACGCTGGTCGGGCTCGGCGCGCGGCGCGTGGAACTCGTCGACACGCTCATCGCCGCCGCCGTCGGCTGCGGGCTGCCCGTGGAGCGGCCCGAGGCCACCATGATCATGGTGTGCGGGGCCGCGGCCACCCAGGTGGCCGTCCTCTCGCTCGGCTCGATCGTCGCCGCCGAACGCATTCCCGTCGGCGGGGAGGCCGTCGACCAGGCCATCGTGCAACACCTGCGCCTCGCCCACTCGTTGACGCTGCCCAGCCAGTCCCTTCGGCCGCTCCAGATCGCCCTGTCCGCCAACGGGCTCACCCCGTCGGGCCCGGCGTCCACCGAGATCCACGGGCGCGACGTGGCCACCGGGCTGGCCCGGTCCGTGCGGATCGACACGGCCGCCGTGCGGGAGGCCATCCAGACGCCGTTGACCGCCGTGCTCGACGGCATCTACAAGGTGCTCCGCGTGTGCCCGCCCGATCTGGTGGCCGACCTCGCCGACCGCGGGATCATGATGGTCGGCGGCTCCGCGCTGCTGCCGGGCCTGGACCAGATGCTCCGCGACGCCACCGGCATGCCGGTGCACATCGCCGAACGCCCCGACGTGTGCGCGATCCAGGGCCTCGGCGCGATGCTGGAGGGCGAGATCGAGCCGATGGTACTCAACCCACTGGGGGCGTAGGCGCGTCGACCGGCCGGGACCATAGGCGCGTCAACCGCCTGAATCCCCGGAGGCGCGGCGGCGGCCAACCCCCTGGAGGGTAAGCGCGTTGACCGGCCGGGGCACCGGGCGCCCGGTGACGACCAGCCCGCCCGGAGGCGTAGACGCGTTGAACGCCCGAGGTGCCGATGGTCCGATCGCGGCCAACCCGGCCGGGGCACAAGCACGTCGACCGCGAGGAAGGCCCGAGGCACGGCGGCGCGTCGACCGCCCAGGGTGCCAGGGGCACTGTGGCGGTCAACCCGGTCCGAAGTGTCGGCTGTTGAATCGCCGAGGTGCCGGGGCCACGGTGGGGGTCAGTCGGTGAACCAGCAGCGGACCGTGGTGCCTTCCTCGCCAGTGTGCACGCGGACCAGGTCGGCGACGAGGTTGACCAGCAGCAGGCCGCGGCCGCCGCGCTGGTCGCGGGGGGCGGGCCGGCGGCCGGCCAGTGGATCGTCCAGGCGGCCCTTGTCCCGCACCTCGCACAGCACGCACCCGTCCTGCGCCCACATCCGCAGCTCGCCCGAACCGCCCGCGTGCACCACGCTGTTGGTGGTCAGCTCGGCCACGACCAGGGCCAGGTCCTCCAGCCGGGTGGCCGCGGACCCGAGGCGCGCGCCCTCGGCGACAGCGACGTGCCGGGCCTGCGACAACGAGCCCGCCGTGAAGGAGAACGACAACGCGTCCGGCACCGGCGGCAGCGGCTCGTTGTACCGGGCGACGACCCGCTCGGGGGCGTAGGAGGCGCTCTCCCGCTCCCCGGCGGCACCGGAGGGAATGACCACGGGGTGGGTGGCGTGCGCGTCCGCGAGGGCCCGTCCACCGAGCCGGGCGGCGTCGTACGGGCACAGGATGGTGACCTCGCGGCCATGGAAGGCCGGGTTGATCAGCGCCTCGTGCTGGGCGCAGGCCGGGTACTCGACGGGCGTACGGCCGTCCCAGACCGGCTCGCCGATGATCCGCACCCGGCGTCCGGGCGGCTGGGCGTCGGCGAAGGCCCGCAGCACCGCGGGGATGATCCGCCCGGGGTTGCGCCCGACCTCGCGCATGTCGAGCAGCCGTACGGACCCGGCGTCGGCGCCGAGACCGGCCTCGATCAGCCGGAGGTTGTCACCGGGCACGGCCACCGCGACCGGCTCGCCGGACTCCAGTCCTTCGCGCACGAAGGGCACGGTGCCCGCGAGGTACTCCCGCTCGTCCCGGTAGAACAGGGCGGGGTGGCCGAAGGGTTCCGCGGTCGCGGTCATGACGTCGACACCTCCGTCCCCGGCAGCGCGGGCCAGAACATCTCCGTTGCCGCCGGACGCGAGGCCCACTGTCCTCCGCCCGTCCGGCACCTACGCCATACGCGTACCCACTGCTCTCCCGGCAAGGCCCGTCGATCCATGAACGAGGCTCACACGGACCGGCTCCGGTGTCGCGGGACACGTTCGCCCCTCCCTTCGCTCCGTGCGCCCTGGCAGGCCCGTTCCCGGGCGTGTGTAGTCGTGCGGGGAGCGGGCAGACGCAGGACAGCACCGCCGGGGTTCCGTGGCTACCTAGGTCCTGTCGTCAAATTCCCGTCTGCCCCGCGACGTCTGGCACGCTCCCCCAAGCTCTTCGAGCAGGGGGCACCCCCACTCGCCGCACCGGGCGAAAGCCCGAGTACGCCCAGTACGAGGACTTCCGCCCGGCACTCCCCCAAGCTCTTCGAGCAGGGGGGACCCCCAGAGCACGCACCAGACGCCGCGGGGCCGCCCTTCGGGCGACGACGGGAATTTGACGACAGGACCTAGCGCCGCGGCGTGCGTCCGCGTACGGACCGGCGGAGGACGGGGAGCGCGACGTCGCGAAGACGCGCGAGGACTGCCGAGGACGGACGAGGACGGACGAGGCGGAGATGGCCGCAGCGGCACCACGAGTTCACGTACGACGGCGGAGCACCCCGGCCGGCACGCTCACCGTCGACGTCCGCACGGACCCGGTGGCCGACCGGGCGTCGCTCACCGCGCGCGGTGAGCTGGTCCACGGCTGCGCCGAGGCCCTGGCCCAGGCGCTGGCCGAGCTGCCGCCGGACATCGAACGGGTCGACCTGGACGTGTCCGGGGTGACGTTCATGGACACCGCCGGACTGGAACTCCTGGACACCCTCGACGACCGCGGCCGGCGTCCGCCGGTCCGGGTGACCGCGTCCGGCTGGACGGGGCAGCCGCGCCGCGTCCTGGAGCTGACCGGCCTGGACGGCGCGGACCCGCCCCGGCCGTCGGCCGGCGCCGCGGATCCGGAGCGGCCGGCGCCGCAGGGCGCCTCGGCGGTGGCCCTGGAGCGGATGGAACGGCTGCTCCAGCTCGAGACGGAGGTCGATCAACTCCGCCGCGCCATGTCGTCCCGTCCGGTGATCGACCAGGCCCGCGGCATCCTGATGGCCACCCACGCGTGCACCGCGGAACAGGCCTGGGACATCCTCCGGGAGGCCTCCCAGCGGTCCAACACCAAGCTGCACACGGTGGCCGCCGCGATCACCGCCGGCGCCCGCGACGACGGCCCCGCGCCGCCCCCGGAGATCCGTACGGCCCTGCGGGCCGCGCTCGCCCGGCACACCGGCCCCGGCCCGGACACACCGCGGCCCGAAGACGGCCCGGACCATGTGGAGGGCCCGGACACACCGCCGGCACGGTGACGGACCCGCCACCGGGGTACCCGGAACGCGGACGAGTGACCAGCCCCGTCCGCAGGAGTCACCCCTCCGCAGGAGTCACCACCATGAGAGAGCACACCCCTTCCCAGGCCGAGGGCGAACGCGACGACGAGGGCGCGCAGCGCGCCGCAGAACCGCCGGAGACGCCGTACCCGACCCCTTCCCAGGCCGAGGGCGACCGCGACGATCTGCCGGAGACCGCCGACCCCGCCGACGACCGTTCCTGAAGCGGCCCGCCAGTGACCCGTCAGTGGCCCGTCCGCGCGAGCCGTTGCTCCGGCAGAGTGCAAAACGCGCCAACACGCGCCGATGGCCCCCGGATCCACTTCCGGGGGCCACAGACTGGCTGGAAATGACCGGCTTAACCGCTGGTCACATCGATTCTGCGCGGGTAGCGCCTGGTGGGGCGGGTGGGACTCGAACCCACGGCCGACGGATTATGAGTCCGCTGCTCTAACCGGCTGAGCTACCGCCCCTTTGCGGCGCGTCGCGTACAAGTGTGCGCGCCGTCTGCCGCAGCATAGCCGCTCATACGATCTCCTGCTTCGGATGGTCGTCTTCCGCGGCCCTTCACGACCTGGAGGACTTCACCGCGACCGCGGCGGTTCCCCAAGGGCATGAAACCGGACATGAAAAAGGACCCCGGAGGGTCCTCGTTCAGCATGCTCCCCCGACTGGACTCGAACCAGTAACCTGCCGGTTAACAGCCGGCTGCTCTGCCAATTGAGCTACGGAGGACCGAGCTCCCCCGACTGGACTCGAACCAGTAACCTGCCGGTTAACAGCCGGCTGCTCTGCCAATTGAGCTACGGAGGAATGCCTCGTTGCATCGAACGCACCTACCTGGGTATCCGCCAGGGGGCGCGCGCTCGCTGCGACACATACATTAGCGCAAGCAGGGGGGTGCTCCGCCAATCGGTTCTCCCCGGCTGTGACCTCGAGGCAAGGGAAGGGTGGCCGCCATGCGTTACCGGCTCACGTTCATCGCAGGGATCGCCGTGGGTTACGTGCTGGGCACGAGGGCCGGACGTGAGCGCTACGAGCAGCTGAAGGTCTACGCCGACCGGATCGCCCGGAACCCCGCCGTGCGCAACACCGCCGAGACCGCGGCGCAGCAGGGCCGGCAGTTCGCGGACCGGGCCTACCACACGGTCAGCGAGAAGGTCGGCGACCGCATTCCCGAGTCGGTCGCCCAGCGGGTGCGCTCCCTGCGCGCCCACGCCAACGGCAGCGGCGAGGACGACTGGGGCACCAGCAACACGTGACCGGCCCGCCCCGGCGGCACCGCGTGCACACCCCTTGCGGCGCCGGGGCGGCCGCGGCCCGAGCAAGGGCGGCGGTACGGCAGAATTTCGGCCATGGGGATAGTCGCCGGGTTGGACAGTTCGCCCGATTTCACTCGTATCGTCGTTTGTGACGCGGACACGGGGTCCGTACTCAGGCAGGGATATGCGCCGCATCCGGTGGAGACGCCGGAGGGCGGCGGGCGTTCCGCCGACGTCGATCCGCAGGCCTGGCTGCTGTCCCTCGGGGAGGCCGCGGGCGGCGGGCTCCTGGAGGGTGTGCAGGCGATCGGCGTCTCCGCGCAGCAGAACGCGCTGGTCCCGATCGACGCCCAGGGAGCCACCGTGCGGCCCGCGATGGTCGGCGGCGACCGGCGGGCGCAGGTCGCCGCGGCGGACCTGATCGACGCGCTCGGCGGCCGCGAGGTCTGGGCGCAGGCGGTCGGCTGTGTGCCGCAGGCCCCGCTGCCGGTGACCAAGCTGCGCTGGTTCGCCAAGAACGAGCCCGAGGCCGCCCGGCGCACCGCGCTCCTGCTCCAGGCGCACGACTGGCTGGTGTGGCAGTTGCTGGGGCGGCCGCTGCGCCGCACCACCGACCGCGGCGGCGCCTCCGGCACCGGCTACTGGTCCGCCGCCACCGGTGCCTACCGGCCCGACCTCGTGGAGCTGGCGCTCGGCCGGCAGGCCGCGCTGCCCGACGTGATCGGCCCGGCCGAGGCGGCCGGCACCACCCCGGAGGGGCTGCTGATCTCGGCCGGGACCGGAGAGACCATGGCCGCGGCCTTCGGCCTGGGGCTCGGCCTGGGCGACGCGGTCGTCTCCCTCGGTGCCTCCGGTTCGGTGATGGCCGTTCACCCCGAGGCGCTCGTCGACCCGACGGGGATGATCACCTCGCTCGCCGACGCCACCGGCATGCACCTTCCGGTCGTGACCACGCTGAACGCGGTGCGGGCGCTGCGCGGCACCGCCGAACTGCTGGGCATGTCCGACCTGGAGGGCCTGTCGGACCTGGCGATGAAGTCGACGCCGGGCTCGCACGGGCTCGTGCTGCTGCCCTATCTGGAGGGCGAGCGGACGCCCAACCTGCCGCACACCGCCGGGATGCTCGCCGGGCTCCGGCGGGAGTCGATGAAGGCGGAGCATGTGGCGCGGGCCGCGTTCGAGGGCATGCTGTGCGGGCTCGCGGACGCGCTCGACGTGCTGCGCGGCCGGGGCGTCGAGGTGCGCAGGGTCTTCCTGCTCGGCCCCGCCGCCGAACTGCCCGCCGTACAGGCCGTCGCGCCGGCGGTGTTCGGCGCGCAGGTCGTCGTACCACAGCCGGCCGACTACGCCGCGATCGGCGCCGCCCGGCAGGCCGCCTGGGCGCTCGGCGCCTCCCGGGGCGCCCTCGATCCGCGCACACCGCCGGCCTGGCAGGGCGCGGTGGCCCAGGTCCTCGAGCCCGGCGAGGATCTGGCGGTGGGCCAGGCGGTGCGCCAGCAGTACGTGTCGGTACGTGAGCAGGTTCACCCGGGAGCGTTTCTCGGTTGACGCCGCGCCTCGTCATCTCTTCCGACCCACAGCCTTTTTCGGGCTTATAGGACATAAGGGGGCAAGTGCGAGGTCGCAACAGCCACCCGTACGAGGGCGTTTGAGACATAACGGTTCACTCGTGCGGTGGATCGCCCGACGCGAGGTCAAGGGCCGGCCAAGGCTCGCTCATTGACCCGCGGGCGGGTTAATCGGTTGAGGTAACACGGGTGGAGTGTTCGACGATAGGTGCCAGGGGACACCGACCGCCCCCACCGCCGACTGCGAGAGACCCAGCGTGCTCATAAGACTCCTGCGGACCTATCTCAGGCCCTACAAGAAACCCATCGCCCTGCTGGTGCTGCTGCAGTTCCTGCAGACCTGCGCCACGCTCTACCTGCCCACGCTGAACGCCCACATTATCGACAACGGTGTGGTGAAGGGTGACACCGGATACATCCTGACGTTCGGCGCCGTGATGATCGGCATCTCCCTTGCACAGGTCGTGTGCAACATCGGTGCCGTCTACTTCGGCGCCCGCACCGCCTCGGCGCTCGGCCGGGACGTACGGGCTGCCGTGTTCGACCGTGTGCAGTCCTTCTCTGCCCGCGAGGTCGGCAACTTCGGGGCGCCCTCCCTCATCACGCGGACGACGAACGACGTTCAGCAGGTCCAGATGCTGGTCCTGATGACGTTCACCCTGATGGTGTCGGCGCCCATCATGTGTGTGGGCGGTGTCGTCCTGGCCCTCGGCCTCGACGTGCCGCTGTCCGCGGTGCTGGTCGCGGTCGTCCCCGTGCTCGGCATCTGCGTGACCCTGATCGTGCGCCGGCTGCGTCCGCTGTTCCGGTCCATGCAGAAGCGCCTGGACGTGGTGAACCGGGTGCTGCGCGAGCAGATCACCGGCAACCGAGTGATCCGCGCCTTCGTCCGCGACGAGTACGAGAAGGACCGCTTCCGCAGGGCCAACGCGGACCTGACGGAGATGTCGCTGGCCACCGGCCGGCTGCTCGCGCTGATGTTCCCGATGGTGATGACGGTGGTCAACCTGTCGTCCATCGCCGTGGTGTGGTTCGGCGCCCACCGTATCGACAGCGGCGGGATGCAGATCGGCGACCTGACCGCGTTCCTCGCCTATCTGATGCAGATCGTGATGTCCGTGATGATGGCCACCTTCATGTTCATGATGGTGCCGCGCGCGGAGGTGTGCGCCGAGCGCATCCAGGAGGTCCTGGACACCGAGTCCAGCGTCGTGCCGCCCGTCGCGCCCGTGACCGAGCTGCGCCGCCACGGACATCTGGAGATCCGCGGTGCGGGCTTCCGCTACCCGGGGGCCGAGGAGCCCGTGCTGCGGGCCATCGACCTGGTCGCCCGCCCCGGCGAGGTGACCGCCGTCATCGGCTCGACCGGCAGCGGCAAGTCCACCCTGCTCGGTCTGGTGCCCCGGCTGTTCGACGCGACCGACGGAGAGGTCCTCGTCGACGGCGTGGACGTGCGCACCGTGGGTCCGGAGCTGCTCGCCAGGACGGTCGGCCTGGTGCCGCAGAAGCCGTACCTGTTCGCGGGCACCGTCGCGACCAACCTGCGTTACGGCAATCCGGACGCCACCGACGAGGAACTGTGGCACGCGCTGAAGGTGGCGCAGGCCAGGGACTTCGTCAGCGGTCTTGAGGGCGGCCTGGACGCGCCGATCTCCCAGGGCGGCACCAATGTCTCCGGCGGCCAGCGCCAGCGCCTGGCCATCGCCCGCACCCTGGTGCAGCGCCCGGAGATCTACCTCTTCGACGACTCCTTCTCGGCCCTCGACTACGCCACCGACGCGGCCCTGCGGGCGGCGCTGGGACGCGAGACCGCCGAGGCGACCGTCGTCATCGTCGCCCAGCGCGTGGCCACCATCCGCGACGCCGACCGGATCGTCGTCCTGGACGAGGGACGGGTCGTCGGCACCGGCCGCCACCACGAGCTGATGGCGGACAACGAGACCTACCGGGAGATCGTGCTCTCCCAGCTCACGGAAGCGGAGGCAGCCTGATGGCCGGGCCGATGGGGCGCATGATGGGCGGGTCCGGGCCCGACAACCGCTCGCTGAACTTCAAGGAGTCGAGCAAACGGCTCATCGCCCAGTTCAAGCCCGAACGGGTCACCGTCGCCGCTCTGGTGCTGTGCGTGGTCGTGAGCGTCACGCTCAGCGTGATCGGGCCGAAGATCCTCGGCAAGGCCACCGACCTGGTCTTCGCGGGGATCGTCGGCCGGCAGATGCCGGCCGGGGCGACCAAGGACGAGATCCTCGCCTCCATGCGGGAGCGCGGCCAGGGCGCGATCGCCGACATGCTCAGGAGCACCGACTTCACCCCCGGCAAGGGCATCGACTTCGGTTCCGTCGGTGAGGTCCTGCTGTTCGCGCTGAGCACGTTCCTGGTGGCCGGCCTGCTGATGGGGGTGGCGACGCGACTGGTGAACCGGTCGGTGAACCGCACCGTGTTCCGGATGCGCGAGGACGTGCAGACCAAGCTGTCGCGGCTGCCGCTGTCGTACTTCGACAAGCGCCAGCGCGGCGAGGTGCTCTCCCGCGCCACCAACGACATCGACAACATCGGGCAGACGCTGAACCAGTCGATGGGCCAGCTGATCAACTCGTTGCTGACCATCATCGGCGTGCTCGTCATGATGTTCTACGTCTCCTGGATTCTGGCGCTGGTCGCGCTGGTGACCGTGCCGCTGTCGTTCGTCGTCGCCACCCGCGTGGGCAAGCGGTCGCAGCCGCACTTCGTGCAGCAGTGGCGCTCGACGGGCCAGCTCAACGCGCACATCGAGGAGATGTACACCGGGCACACCCTGGTGAAGGTGTTCGGCCGGCAGGAGGAGTCGGCGCAGCAGTTCGCCGAGCAGAACGAGGCGTTGTACGAGGCCGGGTTCAAGGCGCAGTTCAACAGCGGCATCATGCAGCCGCTGATGATGTTCGTCTCGAACATCAACTATGTGCTGGTGGCCGTCGTCGGCGGTCTCCGGGTCGCCTCCGGCACGCTGTCCATCGGTGACGTGCAGGCCTTCATCCAGTACTCGCGGCAGTTCTCGATGCCGCTGACCCAGGTGGCCTCCATGGCGAACCTGGTGCAGTCCGGCGTCGCCTCGGCCGAGCGCGTCTTCGAACTGCTCGACGCCGAGGAGCAGTCGGCGGACCCGGTGCCGGGCGTACGGCCGGAGGAGCTGCGCGGGCGGGTCGCGCTGGAGCACGTGTCGTTCCGCTACGACCCCGAGAAGCCGCTCATCGAGGACCTGTCGCTGACGGTGGAGCCCGGCCACAAGGTCGCGATCGTCGGCCCGACCGGCGCGGGCAAGACCACGCTGGTCAACCTGCTGATGCGGTTCTACGACGTCACCGGCGGGCGCGTCACGCTCGACGGCATCGACATCGGGAAGATGTCGCGGGACGAGCTGCGGTCCGGGATCGGCATGGTGCTCCAGGACACCTGGCTGTTCGGCGGCACCATCGCGGAGAACATCGCTTACGGCGCCTCCCGCGAGGTCACCCGCGGCGAGATCGAGGAGGCGGCGCGGGCCGCGCACGCCGACCGGTTCGTGCGTACGCTGCCCGACGGCTACGACACCGTGATCGACGACGAGGGTTCCGGGGTGAGCGCCGGTGAGAAGCAGCTCATCACCATCGCGCGGGCGTTCCTGTCCGACCCGGTGATCCTCGTCCTGGACGAGGCGACCAGCTCGGTCGACACCCGTACCGAGGTGCTGATCCAGAAGGCGATGACCAAACTCCAGCACGGCAGGACGTCGTTCGTCATCGCCCACCGGCTCTCCACGATCCGGGACGCGGACACGATCCTCGTCATGGAGAACGGCGCCATCGTCGAACAGGGCGCCCACGACGAGCTGCTGGCGGCCGACGGGGCGTACGCGCGCCTGTACAAGGCGCAGTTCGCGCAGGCGGTCGCCGAAGTGGACTGACCGGCGGTGCCTGGTGCCGCAGGGCCGCTCGCCCGGGGTGAGCGGCCCTGCGGCCTGTTCCGCCGGACAGGCCCCAGGTCAGTCCAGGTAACCGCGGAGCTGGTCGGCGAAGGCGTGGTCGCGCAGCTTGCTGAGGGTCTTCGACTCGATCTGGCGTATGCGCTCGCGGGTCACGCCGAAGATGCGCCCTATCTCCTCCAGCGTGCGCGGGCGCCCGTCGACGAGCCCGTACCGCAGTTGCACGACCTTGCGCTCGCGCTCCCCCAGCGTGGACAGCACGGCCTCCAGGTGCTCGCGCAGCAGCAGGAACGCCGCCGACTCCACGGGCGAGGCGGCGTCGCCGTCCTCGATCAGGTCACCGAGGGCGACCTCGTCCTCCTCGCCGACCGGGGCGTGCAGGGAGACCGGCTCCTGGGCGAGCCGCAGGACCTCGCTCACCCGCTCGGGCGGCAGGTCGAGATGGGCGGCGACCTCCTCGGGGGGCGGCTCGTAGCCACGTTCCTGGAGCATCCGCCGCTGCACCCGTACGACCCGGTTGATGAGTTCGACGACGTGCACGGGCACGCGGATGGTGCGGGCCTGGTCGGCCAGGGCGCGGGACATGGCCTGGCGGATCCACCAGGTGGCGTAGGTGGAGAACTTGTAGCCGCGGGCGTAGTCGAACTTCTCCACGGCCCGGATGAGCCCGAGGTTGCCCTCCTGCACGAGGTCGAGCATGGTGAGCCCCCGGCCGACGTACCGCTTTGCCACGGACACCACCAGCCGCAGGTTCGCCTCGATCAGCCGGCGCTTGGCCATCCGGCCCAGGACGACGATCCGGTCCAGGTCCAGGGCGAGCCGGCTGTCCAGGTCCGGGGTGGTGGTCAGCTTCTCCTCCGCGAACAGACCGGCCTCCACACGCCGGGCCAGCTCGACCTCCTCGGCGGCGGTGAGCAGCGGGATCCGGCCGATCTCCCGCAGGTACTGGCGGAACAGATCGGAGGAGGGACCGCCGCTCTCGGTACGGGCGGGAACCGGCTCCGGAAGCTCGGCCTGGGCCTCCGCCTCCGGGTCAGGTCCGGCGCTGCCCGGTCCGGCGGGGACGTCGGTCTGGGTGAGGGTCTGGGTCTGCACGGGGGCGACCTCCAGGATGATCGCTGCTGAGGCGTGCGGCAGCGGTACCAGCGGGGCGGAGTCGGCGGTCTCGCCGCCGCCGTCCGTCCCGTACGCGAAGAGCACAGCCGCGGGGATGCGTCACCCGGGAGGGGCGGAGCGGCCGCGCTCCGAGGACTCAGGCAACCGGACCCAGTGTGGGGTACGACACATCGCCGCCACGAGGGGCGTGCGACGACTTTTTGCGACCGGTGCGTGACCGGCCGGTTACTCAGACCGTCCGACGGCCCGGTTCACGCTCACAGCGCTGCCACACCGCGCTCGCGCAGGGCCTGGTCGTACTGCTGGAGGATCCACAACTCGTTCTGGGTCGAGGCCAGTTGAGCGGGGTCGCCGCCGGTGCCGAGGCGGGCGACCGTGCTCTGGAGGTCGCGGATGCGGCGTTCGACCGCGCGCCGGCGGACCGTCACCAGCTGGGCGCCCGCGTAGGCCTCGTCGACCTCCCGGCGGAGCAGGATCGCCTCGACCGCGAGCTCGGTGACCATCGCCCGGACCGCGTCGTCCGGGGCGGCCTCGCGGACCCGGGCCAGGTACTCCTGCGGGTCGCCGACGCCGTACTCGGCGCCGCCCGCGTCCAGGACCGCCTGGCGTACGGCGGCGTAGGGCGGGGCGGTGAACTCGTCCACGCCGTAGGCGTCGAACGCCGGGGAGACCAGCTCCGGACGTTGCAGGGCGAGTTTGAGCAGTTCGCGTTCGGTGGCGAAGACCGGGTTGCGCAGGTTGAGCGCCGGGCCCCGGGGCGCGGGACGCGTCGGCGCGTGCTGCTGCTGCGCCCCCCGCTGCCGCTGGTCCGGCGCCGGGCCGCGGCCGCCGCGTTCGCGTGCCCAGCGGGCCAGCTGGGCCACCCGCTTGACCACGAACTGGGTGTCGAGGATGCCGAGCAGCCCGGCGAGCTGCACCGCGACCTCGTGCTGGGCGCCGCTGTTCTTGATCCGGGCGACGACCGGCGCGGCCTCGTCCAGGGCGGAGGCGCGGCCGGCCGGGGTGTCGAGGTCGTAGCGGGCCACGATCTGGCGCAACGCGAACTCGAACAGCGGGGTGCGCGGTTCGACCAGGTCGGCGACCGCCTCGTCGCCCTTGGCCAGCCGCAGGTCGCAGGGGTCCATGCCGTCCGGGGCGATCGCGATGTAGGTCTCGGCGGCGAACTTCTGGTCGTCCTCGAAGGCCCGCAGGGCCGCCTTCTGCCCGGCCGCGTCGCCGTCGAAGGTGAAGATCACCCGCGCGGAGCCGTTGTCCATCAGCAGCCGGCGCAGGATCTTGATGTGGTCGCCGCCGAACGCCGTGCCGCAGGTGGCGATGGCGGTGGGCACGCCGGCCAGGTGGCAGGCCATGACGTCGGTGTAGCCCTCGACCACCACCGCGCGGGAGGTCTTCGCGATCTCCTTCTTCGCCAGGTCGATCCCGTACAGCACCTGGGACTTCCTGTAGATCGCCGTGTCGGGGGTGTTGAGGTACTTCGGCCCGTTGTCCGCCTCGTACAGCTTGCGCGCGCCGAAGCCCACCACGTCGCCGCCGATGTCGCGGATCGGCCACATCAGCCGGCCCCGGAAGCGGTCGATGGGGCCGCGGCGGCCCTCCTGGGCGAGGCCGGAGAGGATCAGTTCCTTGTCGGTGAAGCCCTTGCCGCGCAGAAAGCGGGTGAGGTGGTCCCAGCCCTGGGGGCTGTAGCCGACGCCGAAGTGGAGGGCGGCGCCCTGGTCGAAGCCGCGTTCGGCGAGGAAGACCCGGCCGGTCTCGGCCTCGGCGGAGTTCGCGAGCTGTTCGGCGTACCAGTCGGCGGCCAGCTTGTGCGCCTCCACCAGGCGGATGCGCTCGCCGCGCTGGTGGGCGGGGTTGTACCCGCCCTCCTCGTAGCGCAGGGTGATGCCGGCCTGGGCGGCCAGCCGCTCGACCGCCTCCGAGAAGGAGAGGTGGTCGATCTTCATCACGAACGTGATGGTGTCGCCGCCCTCCTGGCACCCGAAGCAGTGGAAGAGTCCCTTGCTCGGGCTGACCTGGAAGGACGGCGACTTCTCGTCGTGGAAGGGGCAGAGGCCCTTGAGGTTGCCCCCGCCCGCGTTCCGCAGCTGGAGGTACTCGGACACCACGGCGTCGATCGGGACCGCGTCCCGTACCGCCTTCACGTCCTCGTCGTTGATCCGTCCAGCCACGCCAGAAGTCTACGGTGGTCCGCCGGGGCTCCCGTCCGGCTACGGGGCGAGGGTGTCCAGCGGCACGTGCGGGTCGGCGAGCGCCTCCGTGTCCACCCGCGCCCTCGTACGGATCAGGTGCTGGATCGGGTCCGTGACGTCCCACACGTTGACGTTCATCCCGGCCAGGACGCGGCCCTCCTTCACCCAGAAGGCGATGAACTCGCGCTTTCCGGCGTCCCCGCGGATCACCACCTCGTCGTAGGAGCCGGGGGGCGCCCAGCCGCTGTACTCCATGCCCAGGTCGTACTGGTCGGTGAAGAAGTAGGGCACGCGGTCGTAGAGGACCTCCTGGCCGAGCATCGCGCGGGCCGCGGCCGGGCCGCCGTTCAGCGCGTTGGCCCAGTGCTCCACCCGCAGCCGGGTGTCGAACAGCCCGTGCGGGAAGGAGGCCACGTCGCCGGCCGCGTGGATGTCCGGGTCGGAGGTGCGCAGCCGCTCGTCGACCTTGACGCCGCCGCCGTGGGCGCGGTCGGCCAGCTCCAGGCCGGCCGACTCCGCGAGGGCGACGCGCGGCGCGGCTCCGATCGCGGCGAGCACGTCGTGGCAGGGGTGCTCCTCGCCGTCGTCGGTCCGCACGGCGAGCACCATGCCGTCCTGCCCGACGATCTCGGTGAGCCGGGCGCCGAAGTGGAAGCGGACGCCGTGCTCGCGGTGCAGCTCGGCGAAGAGCTGGCCGAGCTCGGGGCCGAGCGCGCCGTGCAGCGGGGTGGCGGACGGCTCGACGACGGTGACCTCGGCGCCGTACTCGCGGGCCGCCGCCGCGACCTCCAGGCCGATCCAGCCGGCGCCCGCGATCACGAGGTGGCCGTTGTCCCGGCCGAGGTGGGTCAGGACGTGCTTCAGGCGCTCGGCGTGGGCGAGGCGGCGCAGGTGGTGGACGCCGGCGAGCTCGGTGCCGGGGATGTCCAGGCGGCGCGGCTCGGCGCCGGTGGCCAGCAGCAGCTTGTCGTAGCGCACATGGGTGCCGTCGTCCCCGTAGTGGACGGTTTTGGCGGCGCGGTCGATCGCGACGACCGTCTGGCCGAGGTGCAGCTCGATGTCGTTCTGCGCGTACCAGGCGGGCTCGTGCACGAAGACGCTGTCGCGCTCCTCCTTGCCGAGCAGGTACCCCTTGGACAGCGGCGGCCGCTCGTAGGGGTGGTCGCGCTCGTCGCAGACGAGGATCACGCGGCCGCTGAAGCCCTCCGCGCGCAGGGTCTCCGCCGCCTTCGCGCCGGCCAGTCCTCCTCCGACGATGACGAATGTCTGATCCGCGTCGACCACTTGATGCCTCCTGCCGGGGGTCTGGGGGGTGTCCCCCAGAGAACACTGTGGGTGCCGCCACATGGGAGCGTCCCGCACGGAGCGTGGTGCGGGAAGAGGGGGTGGCCCGATCAGGCCACGGAGGGTCACCCGGGGACCCGGTCGGGGTCACTTCGTTCACTCTCGTCCCACCGGTACCACGGCTGTCCGTAAACGCGCTGTCAATGTCATGCGTGCGCCCTCCCCGTCATGCGTGCTCCCTCAGACGGGCGTGCAGGGAACGGGCCGAGGCGTCGGTGAGGGAGGCGATCTGGTCGACGAGCACCCGCTTGCGGGCACGGTCGTCGGCGGCCTGGTCGAACAGGGCGCGGAACTGGGGGTCCAGGCCGTACGGGGCGCGGGCGGTCAGCGCCTCGGCCAGCTCGGCGACCACGATCCGCTGGTCGGCGCGCAGCCGCTCCTGCTCGGCGCGCTGCATGACGTACCGGTCGGCGACGGCCTTGAGGACCGCGCACTCCATTCGGGTGGTCCGGGGGACGACGAGCTCGGCGGCGTAGCGCGTGAGGCGCCCGCTGCCGTACCGCTCGCGGGTGGCCCCCTCGGCGGCCAGGCAGAAGCGTCCGATGAGCTGGCTGGTGGCGTCCTTCAGGCGGGCCTGGGCGACCGCCGAGCCGTCGTAGCCGTGCGGCCACCACTCCTGGTCCAGGAGGCGGTCGAGGGCCTCGGCGAGCTCCTCGGGGTCGGTGCCGGCGGGGACGTAGCGACCGACGGCGACCGCGAAGACCGCCTGCCGTTCGGGTTCGGCGTGCAGGCAGCCGGGGTCGATGTGGCCGGCGTGCAGTCCGTCCTCCACGTCGTGCACCGAGTAGGCCACGTCGTCCGCCCAGTCCATGACCTGGGCCTCGAAGCAGGTGCGGGTGCCGGGCGCGTCCTTGCGCACCCAGTCGAAGACCGGCCGGTCGTCCTCGTAGACGCCGAACTTGGGCGAGGCCGGGTCGGTGGGGTGGGCGCCGCGCGGCCAGGGGTACTTGGTGGCGGCGTCGAGGGCGGCGCGGGTGAGGTTGAGGCCGACGCTGACGAGTTCGTCCGTCTCGGCGTCGACGACGAAGCGCTTGGGTTCGATGCGGGTGAGCAGGCGCAGGGACTGGGCGTTGCCCTCGAATCCGCCGCAGTCGCGCGCGAACTCGTTCAGCGCCTGTTCGCCGTTGTGCCCGAAGGGCGGGTGGCCCAGGTCGTGGGAGAGGCAGGCCGCCTCCACCAGGTCGGGGTCGCAGCCGAGGGCGGCGCCCAGTTCCCGGCCGACCTGGGCACATTCGAGCGAGTGGGTGAGCCGGGTGCGGGGACTGGCGTCCCAGACCTGGCTGTATGTGCCCGGCGTGACCACCTGGGTCTTGCCGGCCAGCCGTCTGAGGGCGGCGGAGTGCAGCACGCGCGCGCGGTCGCGCTGGAAGGCGGTACGCCCCGGCCGCTTGTCCGGCTCGACGGCCCACCGCTCGACGGCCGGCGCCTCATATCCGGCCGGCGGCACATGGTTCCCGGACGACCGGTGGGCGTGCCCGCGCGGCCGCGCTGCCTCGGATGCGATCCCTTCCATGGTTCGACAGTAAGCGCACCCACGGACAATCGGGATGTCGCCATCCAACTCCACCTCACTGCGGCGCGGGGTACCCGAAGCCACCGCAAGCGGCGGCCTCGGCCCCCTTCCCGGACTCCGGAACCACCCGCTGACCCGCGCCGGCCCGGCGTTCCGACCCCACGCCCGGATGCCGCCCAGCGGCCGTGGCGGGCGGGATCCGTCCTTGGACTCCCCGCTGCCCACCGGTCCGTGGCGTGCGCGGCCCTTCGAGCGGGACACCCGCGCGCCGGAGGCCGGGACGGCCGGTCCGTCAGTGGACGCGGACCCACCCCGGCTCCGCCCGGTCCCCCGGCGGGCCCGGCACGGGCGTAAGCCCGGCACGGGCGCGGGCGTGAGCCCGGCACGGCCTCGATGCCACCCGCCGGGACGTGGCCGCCCGGTGCCCCGCCTCACTCCGGACCCCGGCCCCACCCCGCCAGGCAACGACCGGCGCACCCCCGCCCGGACCCCGGTGCCGCCCGCCGGGCGCCCCACCCCGGCTCCGACCGGCCTCCGGCCCCCAGGTGAGCCCTGCCCCACCACCCGTCAGGCCACGACCGGCACACCCCGCGCGGACCCGAATGCAGCCCGCCGGGCCGTGACAAGCGCGGCCCCCTTACGGGACCCACCGGAGGCCAGGGCGGCCGGTCCAGCAGCGGACGCGGACCCCACCCCCCAACTCTGGCCCCGCTCGCCGGGCTGTGGCGGGCGCGCGGTCCGCCCCGGGCCACGGTCCCGTGGCCGTCGGCGGGAGAATGGGGCGTCGGGGGTGAACCGGGGCGGGCTGGGGTGCGTCCTTGCTGTTCGGGGGGGCCGTAAGGGTGCCTGGGGAGGGGATCGAATGATGCGCTTGACGGATGGGCCGCGCTCGCCGCGCCGGGTGCCGTGGACTCGTCCGCGTCTGCCGCGCACCCGTGCCGGGCGGCGGCTGCTGACGCAGGTGGTGATGGCCGGGTGCGTACTGGCACTGCTCCCGGCGACCTGGACCTACGTCACGGCCGGCGACCGGCTGCGGACCACGGCGGACGCACCGCGCACCGACGTCGCCGTCGTCTTCGGCGCGGGCCTGTGGCAGGGGAAGCCGTCGCCGTACCTGGCGCACCGGCTGGACGCGGCGGCGAAGCTGTACCACGAGGGCCGGGTCAAGGTGCTCCTGGTGACCGGCGACAACAGCCGCGAGGACTACGACGAGCCGGACGCGATGCGCGCCTACCTGACCAAGCGGGGCGTGCCCGGCGCGCGGATCGTGAGCGACTACGCCGGCTTCGACACCTGGAGTTCCTGCGTCCGCGCGAAGAAGATCTTCGGCGTGGACCGGGCGGTCCTGGTCACCCAGGGTTTCCACGTCCGTCGTGCGGTCGCCCTGTGCGACGCGGCGGGCATCGACTCCTACGGTGTCGGCGTCGACGCCAAGCACGACGTCACCTGGTACTACGGCGGCACCCGCGAGGTGTTCGCGGCCGGCAAGGCGGCCCTGGAGGCGGTGTTCCAGCCGGACCCGAAGTTTTTGGGCCGCACGGAGCACGGCGTGACCCGGGCCCTGGCCGACGCCCACCGGCGTCCGTCGACACCCACTGAGGCCCGCTGAGGCCCGCTGAGGTCCGCTGAGGACCAAGCGTCAGACCGGTCTCCGTGTGCGCCAGTCGCCGCCCTCGATGCGCACGCCCTCGGCGCGCAGCCGTCGGCTGACGGACGGTCCGGCGACGTAGACCCAGGCCCGCACGGTCGTTCCGTCGGTCTCGCGGACCACTTCGCGCTCGATGCGCTCGTAGAGGCTGTGCGGGTCGCCGACCACGTATTCCTCCAGCCGGTCCAGGGCGGTGAGCACCTCGCCGTACTCCTCCGGCCGGGCCGCGACCAGGTCACCCCGCACCAGACCGCCCGGCTCCTCCACGGCGTACGGGTAACCGGGCCCGTCGTAGAGCACCGCGCCGGACAGCCGGGCGGGCTCCTCGGAGCGGGTGCGGCCGCGCAGGAGCAGGCCGTGGTTGCCCTCGCCCGGGCGCAGGGTGCCGTAGACGAAGAACGGGAGCGGCGCGGGCGGCGGCGTCGGAGTGGTCGAAGTCGTCACGGAAACGATTCTCTCCCCCCTCACACCCACCCCGAGGCGCTATGGACATGACATGTCATGAGCACTTAAATCTCAGCAACAGCCAGCGCACCCCCTCGCGCCCCCAGGGCGCCCGCGCTCAAGGAGACCGATGAGTCGGACACGGCACATCCGAGGTTCCCGCCTTGCCACGGCCGGTGTGGCCGCCACCGCCGCCACCCTGCTGGCCGCCGCCCTCTCCCCCGCCGCGCACGCGGAGGGCAGACCCACCCGGGCCACCGCCATCCACAACGCCGAGTCGGCGCTCGTGCACCACTCCACGGCCCTCGGCCTCACCTCCGCCGAGGACGCCACCGTACGGGACGTGATCGTCGACAAGGACGGCGCACAGCACGTCCGCTACGACCGCGCCTACCGCCAACTGCCCGTACTGGGCGGAGACTTCATCGTCCACATCGCTCCGGACGGCAACTACCGCGGCGCCGACCGGGCCTCGAGGGGCACGGTGTCCCTGCCGAGCACCACGCCCGACCTCACCGCCCCGAAGGCGGCCGACCTCGCGGTGAACGCGCTGCGCGCGGAGAACCTGGGAACGAAGCTGCAACAGGTCAAGGCCAAACCGGAGTTGATCGTCGACGCACTGCACGGCACCCCGCGCCTGGCCTGGCGCACCAACGCGGTCGGGCTGGACTCACTCGGCAACCCGGTGGCCCGTACAGTGCTCACCGACGCCCGCACGGGCGCGCAGATCGACGCCTGGGACAGCATCGAGACGGCGACGGGCGACGGACAGTCGCTCTACAGCGGCACGGTGCCGCTGGAGACCACGCTCTCGGGCTCGGCGTACCAGCTCAAGGACCCGACGCGCGGCAACACGTACACGGGCGACGCGGAGAACAAGACCGACGCGTGCTTCTTCGGCATCTGCTTCCAGCGCGCCCCCGCCACGCTGTTCACGGACGCCGACAACCACTGGGGCACCGGCACGACCGCGGACCGCGCGACGGCGGCGGTCGACGCGCAGTACGGCACCAACGAGACCTGGGACTACTACAAGAACGTCCACGGCCGGAACGGCATCGCGGGCGACGGCAAGGGCTCGTACAACCGCGTCCACTACGGCAGCAACTACAACAACGCCTTCTGGGACGACAGTTGCTTCTGCATGACGTACGGCGACGGTGACGGCACCACGTTCGGTCCGCTGGTCGCCCTCGATGTGGCCGGCCACGAGATGAGCCACGGCGTGACGTCGAAGACGGCGGCACTGACGTACTCCGGCGAGTCCGGCGGCCTGAACGAGGCGACCTCCGACATCCTCGGCACGCTGGTGGAGTGGTACGCGAACAACCCCGCCGACCCCGGTGACTACCTGATCGGCGAGAAGATCGTCCGCTCCGGCTTCGGCAAGTCGGCCCTGCGCTACATGGACAAGCCCTCCAAGGACGGCAGTTCGGCCGACTGCTGGAGCAGTTCGGTGGGCAACCTCGACGTCCACTACTCCTCGGGCGTCGCCAACCACTTCGCCTACCTGCTCGCCGAGGGCAGCGGCGCCAAGGCCGTGAACGGCGTCGCCTACGACTCCCCCACCTGCAACAGCTCCTCGGTGACGGGCATCGGCCGCGACAAGCTCGGCCAGATCTGGTACCGGGCCCTGACGGTCTACATGACGTCCTCCACGAAGTACGCGGGCGCGAGGACGGCGACCCTGAACGCCGCCAAGGACCTCTACGGCGCCGGCAGCACGGAGTACAACGCGGTGGCAGCGGCCTGGTCCGCGGTCAACGTGAGCTGAGGCGCACCGGCAGTGGAGCGGGCGTCCTCGACACGAGGGCGCCCGCTCCGCCGTGCGGGTCAGGCCGACGCCCCCACCGCCGAGCCCGTCCGGGCCGGCTCCTGTACGGTGCGGCGGCGCCGGGACGGCAGCCCTGCCATCGGGTTGGCGACGGCCCAGGCCGCGCCTTTGCAGACCAGTTCCTTGTAGACGGCGGCGAGCCGTCCCGTCAGGACCGCCCGGACGGCACGGTCGTCGGCGGTGACGTACTGGATCAGGCCTTCCCCGCGGCCCAGCGAGACACATTGGTTGAAGTACCTCAGCGGTACGTTCGGGAGCTTCCCGCCGGTCAGGCGGGCCGCGATGGCGTCGGCCGCCTGCCAGGCGGTGGGGATGCCCGAGGCGCACGACATCCGCAGCGGCTGGTCGCCGGGGCCCATCGCCATGGCCGCGTCGCCGACGGCGTACACGTCCGGATGCGAAACCGAGCGCATCGTCCCGTCGACCACGATCCGGCCCGTACCGGTGACCTCCAGGGCGGTGGCCTGCGCGACCGGGTGAACGGCGAAGCCGGCGGTCCACACGGTGATCGCCGCCGGGAGGGACCTGCCGTCGGCCGTGACGACGCGCTCGGCCTCGACTGCGGTCACGGCGGTGTCCTCGTACACGGTGATGCGGAGCTTGCCGAAGACCTTTCGCAGGTGCCGGCCGCCTCCGGGCGAGAGCCAGTCGCCGAGGCCGCCGCGGGCGGCGAGGACGACGTCGAGGTCCGGGCGGGCCCCGGCGATCTCGGTCGCGGCCTCCACGCCGGTGAGGCCGCCGCCGACCACGACCACGGACTGTCCGGCGTCCAGGCGGGCCAGGCGCTCGCGCAGCCGGAGCGCCCCGGGGCGACTGGCGATCTCATGGGCGTGCTCGGCGGCGCCGGGAACGCCCTGGTCGTTCCAGCCGCTGCCGAGGGCGTACACGAGGGTGTCGTACTCCAGCTCCCCGGCAGCATCGTTCGCCTCGGCGACGGCGACGGTCCCGCGGTCGACGTCGACGCCGGTGACCTTCGCGAGCTTCAACTCGACGCCGGTGCCCGCGAACATCTCGCTGAACGGCCGGGGCCGGAGGCGGCGGCCGACCGCGAGCTCGTGCATGCGCACCCGCTCGACGAAGTCGGGCTCGGCGTTGACGAGGGTGATGGAGACGTCGTCGCGGTGCAGCCGTCCGGCGAGACGGCCGGCCGCGATGGCTCCGGTGTATCCGGCTCCGAGAACGATGATGCGGTGCTGCATGTCGTTGCTCCTGTCCGATCGATGTCGCCACTTGAACCGGGCGGCCCGCCGTTTCCTGACAGCAACGCGATGTGAAGCACCTCACATCGGTTCAGAAGATGTTGAACAGCGGTTCGCCGTGGCCCGTGGCCGCCCACCGCCGGGTCGCGCGTTCGAGCTTGTCGGGGTTGACCTGGTTACGGAACGCGGCGATGCCCTCGGCAGTGACCTCCAGGCACATCACGCCGACGACCCGGCCGTCGAGGACCGCCACGACGGCGGGACCGCCGTTGGCGGTCGCGGCGTAGACCTCGGGTGAACCGCCGACCAGGGCGCGCTTGGCCTTGCCGGGTTTGAACAGGCCCCGCATGAACTTCGCGACCGCCAGGGCGCCCTCGAACGCCTTGGCGCGGGCCGGGACCTTGCCGCCGCCGTCGCCGATCGCGACGGCGTCCTGGGTGAGCAGCCGCACGAGCGGCTCGGTCCGGCCGCCGGCGGCGGCCGCGAGGAACTCGTCGACGATCCTCCGGGTGGCGGCCTCGTCGATCTCGGTGCGGGCCTTGCCGTCCGCGACGTGCTTCTTGGCGCGGTGCAGGATCTGCTGGCTGGCGGCCTCGGTGATGTCGAGGATCTGGGCGATCTCCCGGTGCGGGTATCCGAAGGCCTCCCTCAGCACGTACACTGCCCGCTCGCCCGGGGTGAGGCGCTCCAGGAGGGTCAGGACCGCGTACGAGACCGATTCGCGCTGCTCGGCCGTTTCGGCCGGGCCGAGCATGGGGTCTCCGGCCAGCAGCGGCTCCGGCAGCCAGTGGCCCACGTAGGTCTCGCGCCGCGCGCGGGCCGAGGTGAGCTGGTTGAGGCACAGGTTGGTGAGAACCTTCGTCAGCCACGCCTCAAAAACCTCGATGCGGCCGACGTCGGCGGCCTGCCAGCGAAGGAACGTGTCCTGCACGGCGTCCTCCGCCTCGCTCGCGGAGCCGAGAAGGCGGTAGGCGAGAGCCTCCAGACGCGGCCTGGACGCCTCGAACCGGTCCACGTCAATCGCAGTCAGGGCCATGGCCCCGGATCCTAGCTCCCGCGGTGTGCGGGACTCTGCAGTTCTGGATCGCGGAGCAGCCGGACCAGGCCGGACGCGTCGAGCAAGCAGCTCGCTGGCTGTGCGTCTCCGCCCGGTGCAGGCACTCGGCGTCCTCGACGGCACCCCACTCGACCGCCCTCACTCGCAGCCATCAACGAGTGGTTGTGACTCCTTCATCTCGCCTGCGCGAGGTGTTGGCGGCGAGCAGTTCCTGCAGGAGGGCAACGATGAGATCGGGCTGTCCTACGAACGGCGAGTGGCCCGTCTGCCACTCGCGCACGTCATTGCAGCGCGCGGCCATCCTCCGCTGCAGGCCCGGGTCGATGGCCCGGTCCTGTGCGCAGACGACGTAGGTGGAGGGTGTGTGCTTCCAGCTGTGGTGCTCTGGAACTCCTCGCCCGCAGCCCGAGGCTTGCGCACGCAGCAGACCAACTGCCCAGGTGACGAGAGGTTCTGGACAGTCGCCATAGAGGGTGTCAACAGCCCGGTCGGGGTGCAGGCTGGTCGAGCCGCCGAGCTCAGGGTTGATCGCGTCCCGGAGCTGCGGGGACGCCCCACCCAGACTGGCTGCGCTCTCGCCGACATCCAGCACGAAGGCCGCCAGATAGACCAAGTGTCCCGCCCCGCGCACCCCGGTGATCACTGACCCGCCATAGGAGTGACCGAGCACAATCGGAGGCTCCTGAAGCGTGTCGATGGCAGCCTGGACCGCGGCTGTGTCAGTAGGCAATGAGCCCCGGTGGAGCTCGGGAACGACGACCTCGGTTCCTGCAGTCCACAAGCGTTCTGCCACCACGGCGAAGTGCTCGGGACGGTGATACAGCCCGTGAACGAGCACCACGGCGGCCAATTCGCCCGCCTCCTCAAGTCGGCGTCAGGCCAGTGATCTTAGACGTCCCGCGGATAGGTGCGGTTGGGGATACCGGCAACAGAACGGGCACAGGTCCCGGTGATCATGGAGTTGCGACGCTCTGTGATCACTGGGGAGACCTGTGCCCGCGCTTCCCTCATGGCTGACCGAAC